>NZ_WNII01000008.1:0-184349 GCF_009725775.1 Commensalibacter sp. ESL0382 | reverse complement strand
AATCTATTATCGGATGAGTGCCGGCGATATTCGGAAAGCCTTTAAAACATGGATCAGAATTGATGATCTCGCCCAGATTACCAAAGGGCCAATTAACCAGAAATAAAATTATATATTATTGTTATTTATTATATAGGCAGATTTAAATTTTTGCCTTTTTAATTTATTATTCCTAAGATTTTTGAGGTTTATTTATAAACTTCTGAATTTCTTTTATCAGCAATTCCAAATTTACAATTTTAACGATTCTAAGAGAATTATCACTATCGTAATCTTTTATATATTCTGTAAGTTTTTCGACAACTTCTTGCCAAAAGAATTTTTCTTTAATAATAATTTCCTCATTATAAGAATGGTTACTATTATACCGTAAATATAATGCATGATGAAAATCATATATCAAAGAATTTTTGCAATTTACTATTGCCTGAACAAATTCATCAATATAATCATTGTTGATAAAAATTTCTTTTTGCAGATTTTTATCATTAAAGTAAATTACACTATCAAAATCCTTATTTCCCTCTTCCCTTAACATCTGAATTATTTTTTTTAATTTTTCATCACTTGCTTCTTCTTTAGACAATTCAGAAATACATTCTTCTTTGGACTTTATAAATTTTTTCAATATTTCAGAAAAAACAGGATTATCATACGATGCAAAATTATAATTTTTTGGATTATTCCAATATAAATCATTAAAATTTGTAATATTTCCATAATTTATTATCCATGTCTTGCAATATTTCCTGATATAATTAACTGCGAGCCATTTAATTGAATTTATATCTTCCTTAATCAATTTCTTTTCATTAAAATGAATAATTAATCCTAAATAGTGAAAAAATATAGGGAAATCCAAATATTCTAACGAAAAATAATTAACCCTAAATTCATTAAGTAAATTTTGAAAATCTTTTTCATCTAATGATCTATAAAAAAATAATTTATCCAATAAATCCTTACGATTCTTATCAAAAAAACTTTTAATGTTTTTATCTATATTGGTAAAATCTAATCTAAATAGAATATTAATCCATACATGCCATTCAAATATAGTAGTTTGTATTGAATTAAGTCCAAGAAAAAACCTCTCTAAATAATTATTAAAAAAAAATCTTCTTTTATCCATAATTTCCAGAAGTTTATAATTTTTAGCATAAATTTCTTCTAATTCTAGTGGATCACTATTAATAAAATGGTGTGGATTAATTATTTTATTTATATCCCTCATGATTTTTTTAGATAAATCATTGCCCGTTATTTTCCATTCAATAATTACTAATTTTAAAATGAAAAAATTTTCAATTAACATATTAATAAAATTTCTTTTTATTTCATTCTCTACTCTTTCTTCACCCTTTAATTCATTATCCTTTTCCAGGGGATAATAATCGTCTTTGATATTATGTAACAAATATCCACAATCATCTATGGCCTGTTTAAGCCCCCTTAAATTTGGTGTGGCAATCATACCATCTTTATAAATCCGTTTAATAAAATCATGACGTTGTGCGATAAACTTTTTATATTTGTTGGGTTCCGTGCCATTCTTGTCAGTAAATAAAAAATAATCCACTACAGCTTCAAAATCAAAATGAATTTTGAAAGTTTTCCCAATGACTTTCTCTTTAAATTCTTTATATAAATCAGATTTTTTCAGAATTTCAGGATCTACAGCCTGTTTATTGCGATCAATTACATTACCCTGATTTACATTATCAGGTTGCCTGTTTCTGTCTTTGTTGTTTTTTTCGTTATCCTCAATCCCAGAAATTTCAGATTGTTCAATCAAAAGCTTTTCCTCATTGACTATAAGGATAACTTTCATTTTTTCAACCTCTACAACTTGATTGATCCAGCCCAGCAACTCTTTTAAGGGAATATCCGATCTTTCCAAATCATCAAAAATAAAAACCAGATTATGTTTTTTCACTGATGAAATAATAGATTTCAATTTTTTTTTAAAATCTGGAAAAGTTGTTAATGGAATAAATGCCTTGAGTAAGGAAAAATAAGGGTTGGCAAAATTAGAAATATTTGCATTTTTAATCAATAAGGAAGCAACATCTGATAGAATATTAAAATTACCAAAAATTGATTTAGTCAATCTACTTTCAAGCTCTTCTACAGTTTTGATACCGAATACGCTGATCTTGATCAATCGTATATTATATTTTTTTAATTTTTCATTTCTTGATAATACTTTTCTTGATAATACTTTATTTAATCGATCAGGTTCGAATGCAAGATAATAATCAAATTTTATACCAACGGATACCAACTTTCGAAAGATAAATACCAAATATATTATAAACCAATTTCGTTTTTTTTTCGGTAATTCACTTTCATTTAAAATGATTTTGCTATTTTGTAATTTATCAGTCCCTGAATATGCATCGATATAATATGTTTTACCGATGCCCCATTTACCAGTTAACAATACAGCAAATTCTGGCTCTTTTTTATCAAGAACATAGTAATCCAGATATTCAGTGATATGCTGATTATCACCACCTAAAATGTCAGAAAATTTATCCACAGTTTATCTCATTCATAATATCACTTATTTTGATTTTGTAATATTTTAACCTGAAATTTGAATGAATGAGATATTATTTCATAATCAAGTAATCACTATTGATTTATATTATGTGCAGGCTTTCCCCATCTGTTTTCCGTTGTTTTGCTATCAATACAAAACATGATAATAAGGGCTAATGCCCCTATGACGGTAAAATATAGCAATAACCACCACCCCGATAGATTAATATCATGCAAACGCCTGATTGAAACCGAAATCAGGGGAATAAACGTAAATAAAAGCCAACAGAAAATAAAAAGATAAATAACCCATACAAGAATTGACAAGACTGGATGGGATGATGATCCTATATTATATACAACATAAAAAAGAACGACCGTGTTTATAACTAGAACGGCAAGAAAGATAAGCAGAAAATACCAGAATTCCTTTCTTCCAGCCCTTCCCTCTACTGTCAAATAATTTTTTATACATCTATTAAACCAATCAATGATTGTATAATTTTCTTCATTATCATATTGGTTAGATACATCAATGTTATTCTCTGACATGTTCATCTGTTTGCACCCTTTTCAGTAAAGATAAATGGTGGACTTTTTGCATTCACCGAATTATCAGAAACACCTGATTATTGAATATTCTGGTCAATATTCCGGAATATCCCAATATTTGTATTTATATTGTAATAATAAATAATTATACAAACAACCAAAATAATTCCATAATAATAGAATTAATATTTTTATAGAATTACAAACAATACTGTTAAAATTATTAACATAGATTATTTTATATTTTTTTTATTTTATATTATCCAGACTGATAACAAAAATCTTTTTTCTGTAAAACTGTTAGAGAAAAGGGATGAAAATCAGTTATCTATATTTTAATTTTGCTGGAGGCCCCCATTGATTATCCTCATATTTAGTATCAATACAAAACATGATCCAAACAGCAATTGAACCAACGGGTATGAAATGAAGCAACAACCAAAAACCTGACAAATTAATATCATGAAGACGTCTGACCGCAACGGAAATCATGGGAATAAACATTACAATGCTAAATACACTCCACAAGAATATTGATAGATATAGACAGACCTCAAACATTAGTATTCCATCGAATGAAGTATCCATTTGAACAATGGTAGCAGAAAATAACAGGCCAATTATGAGTAGTCCAATAAAAAAAACGGCCCAGTAACAAATTTGAAACGACCAAAATTCTGTTCTTCTGGCCCTTCCTTCAAAATTAACATAATTTCTGATGCATTTACTAAACCATCCTATGATCGTATAGTTTTTTTCGTTTTCAAGTTTTTGTTCATATTGGGTCCGTGATTGAATTTTATTCATAAAATGAACATTTTTATCATCAATTAATATAAAAACTGCAACAGCCCTACCGAGTTGATTGACTTGAAAATCAACACAGGTCCCTTTTTGAGGGACGATATTTTCCTTCCATTCATCGCCACTAAATTCGTAACGCTGCCCATCATCGCCTGAGATATACCCTGTATTAGTCTGAATGATAAAATTGAGTATAAATCCCCGCATATTTAAAATTTTTTTCCTGTCTTAAATAAATGATATCAAATAATTTTTCTAAAATATAATCTAATCTAGAAATCCATCATTTTTCAAAATTTCCATAACGGTCTGAATTCGGTTATTATAAAGATGATTCCGCAGAGTGCGTGCCTGTGCTTTTTTAGCCGTTTCCAATAATAAATCTGGATCATTCAAATATTTATCAAGTTGTTGTTGAAAATCATAACGTGTTGAAAAAACCGGAACCTCATCCCGTTCATAAAAATCATGAATTGCATAATTATCTTCATGAAAAAGCTGCATAGCACCTGCAGCAGATGCCTCGAACGTTCTTGGTCCAGGGTTTGAAGGCATAATCATATACCGTTTATTTTCAAAATGAAGGCTACGACCCAAATTAAGAACAATTTTCGAGCGCTGATATAACTCAATTAACTGATCTTTCTCTATCCTGGCATCTGAAAAGCCAATCCCGAATTCACCCCAACCCGGGCCGATAATTTTTACTTTTAGATTTGTCAGGGCTGGTTTTATGCTGCGCATGACATCCTTGCGGCTACCAAATGCAACACCACAAAACATGACATCAACCGTTTTTTCAATGGTTTCGTCAATGGGACGGTAATGCAACTTTTCACAAGCTGCCAAAGGTAAAAAATGGGTATGTGGATGATTATAAAAATTCGTTCCCCAACGATCACAGGAAAATATTACATCGAAATCGTCAATAATTCTGTAATTGGCATCTTGTTCATATGGATCTTCTGTCGCCCAAAAAATGGTGATCGCACCGAATTTTTTTGCCCTGTGACATACTTCTCCAAAATAGGTGCTTTCCGGCAAATATGATCCAATTGAAAAAACAATCTTAGGTTTTATATACTCAATTGCAGCCGCGGCTCCTGCAATATTCGTGGAAATTACATTACCTTCACCAAAAACACTTTCCCAACCTGATATAATGGCTTCACGGATCTGCGCATTGGCCTGCGATTCATAACGTCCACCACTGCATACCATTACTTTTTCATTTTTAGTTTTTTGAAATTTATTTTTTGATTTTATAGCCATATGAACCTTTTAACACCTGTGTAAAATAACTTTTGATAAAATTGACTGCAACTGCTCCTTAAACCGTTCACGATTGCATTCGCGAGCAATACGATCAAGGGCATTTTGACGCAGTTGATTCCATAATTCCTCCGTCTGGTACAACCTAATAATTTGCGAGGCAAAAAATTCCGGATTATCCGTGGAGGCTGCAAGAATATCCCTTTCATCTTGCCATCCCAGTTGTTCCACCAATAAATTTGACGCCACGATAGGAATTCCATAGGATGCAGCTTCATGTAACTTATAGGGAATGCCACCCGCAAATCTCGTTGGTGCGATATAGACACGATGATCATCATATAAACTGGACAAATCTGGCACCATTCCCAAAAAATCTATATCAGGATAATTAATCAAGGCGGATATATCAACAGAAGGATTTACATAGCCTGCAATTGAAAAAGTAAAATCCGATCCCATTTTATCAATCAAAATCGGCATCACAGAAGTTATAAACCATTTCAAACTGTCATAATTAGGTGCCTGATCATCATGCAAAGCGCCAACAAAAAGAATATTTTTGCGCTCTTTCCATTCCTTTTGTGATTTGCGTATGTTGATACTGTGTCCGAGGATATCGACATTGTTAAATCCTGCCTGTCTAATATAATTTGCATCAATTTCATTAACGGCTACAATTTCTTGACAATGTTTTGCACAGGATAACTCCTCCTCCAGAGCCTGTTGAAAATTTTCGTCTATTTCCTTTTCCAATAGCTTTGCCTGCAATCGTGTCCGGGGTGTCGCAACAACCTCTGTATCAAGGATTATTTCCTGGGGTAAATAACGGCTAGCTTCACCCATCATAGGCAATATTCTATTTAAATTATGAGTTCTTCCTATCCAGACCAAATCATAATATCCCGCTCTTTCCTTAAAGAAATCACGAAGATGTTCAACTGTATGATTGAACAACACCTCAACCGTATCAGGCATGCTTGAATAAATCTGATAAACATGGGGATAAAAGTAATTTATAGGATAAACCGTCACTTCATACCCTAATTCAGACATTTGAAAGATAATGTCATTTGAACGAATATACCCAGACCCAAGATGTTTTAAAGGAACCCTATCCTCAATGAATAAAATTCTTTTATTTATATTTCGTCTCTGTCGCGCAATTAAAACATTATCACTATGCCGGGGAGATTGAAACCTTAAAAAATCCGCATGTTCTCTGGCAAATAATCGATGGTTTCGCTTTATCAAACCACTTGAAATAATCGGATTGCTTGAACAATACTCCATATGTTCCACAACTGCATTGGGATCATATACAATACGATATCCCGCCTTTATCATCCGAACACAGAAATCCGTATCCTCAAAGTAGGCTGGATAATAAATAGGGGAAAATCCATTCAATTCCTTCAGCACTTTTGATTTTACTGCCAACATCGCCGCTGAACAGTAATCAACATCCCGAACAAAATTCGCCTCAGGAATCAATGGGTCTTTTCCCCTCAAATACCCTGTCGTTGTTCCATCCCGCCAAATAATCTGGCCTGCCTCTTGAAGCAATCCATCTGGATGAATTATTTTACCTCCGACTGCACCAATATTATCTGCTGAAGTCAACCGTTTACAAAGTACATCAATTGTTCCCGGCAATAAATTAATGTCATTATTCAAAAAGATAACAATCGGGGCATCAACGTCTTCCATCAATATGTTACATGCTTTACCAAAGCCAAAATTATAGGGAAAACGGTTTACGGAAGCACCGATCAAACAACCTTGGATAAATTTACTGTCATCTATCGAGTGATTATCACCCAAAAGCAATTGTATATTTCCATTAAAATTAGAGCGAAGGGATGCCAACGCGGTCAATGTTACCGTCAGATTATTGTGCATCAACATAATTACACAGATATCCGCCTTACCCTTATAGGAGAAATCAAGCTTTTCATGAACAACCGATGGTAAAACAAGTCTTGATTTTTTTTTAAAATATGTTCTGCTTTCCTTTGTTTCATTAGTTAAGCGATAATGAGAATCATCAGGTTGCTTATTTATCCACTGATCAAGTTTTTGTTCAAATACATAAGCAGCAAAAGCATCCCTGAATATACCCGTTTCAACCTTATCACGAATATCCCCTGATAGATAATATTCGTGTAGATTAATATCGGTCCGTGGAGAACGAAGTTCTAACGCACCATAATGTATGAAATGATCATAGCCGTTTCTAAAATTTGCTGTTGATTCAATGGCTTGATTTATATCCTTATAATGATCTAGGTAAAATTCTTCTTCAAACCATGGAGATGGATTAAATAGTTTTGGTGTTTCATTCAAACAATAATGATGTAGAGCACAAAGATATTCACCATCAGCAATTTTTTGTTTTACATCAGGATATTTTTCTAAATACCATGATGTGTCAAAATAAAGAGAGACATTTGTATTTTTTTCAACATCACTAAGATAATAAAGAAAATTTCTATAAGGATTTTGACTGCGCTTTACATCTTCACGTTCATAACATGCCTGTTGATAGATTGAAGGATCGAATAACAAGGATCCTGTACGACGTAATCCATCCCCTTTTTTCAAATAATGATCATAAGCATTAATATATTGGGAATCATTAATAACTTCATGAATAAAATCAGCGTTATTTTTTAAATAATAATGTGTTGAAAAAAGCCAGTGAGGATCATGTGTCAAATAACCCTGATTACAATAATGCTCAAAACCTGATTTAAACGCTCCACGATCAATATTTTTTCTTAATTCAGGATATCGTTGTAAATACCATTCCTCATCAAAGTAGGGATTGGGAGAATGACCTAAAATTGAACCTACCTGATTATAATAAATTTCCACATCATCCAAACCACAATTTTTCATTCTTTCACTTAGGTCAGGATAGGTTTTTATATACCATTCCCCATCAAATTTAGCCCATAATGCTTGATCAACTGCATCCTTGTCATTTTCTATATTTTTTTGAATTGGCAAACTATCAGATTGTGACGAAACAGGTAAATCCTTATTCCGTCCCCCATAATTTGTTCCGCTAGCTAGCAATCGAATATAGGCATTTGGATAAAGTCCCTTTTGAATATCCTGTTTTACAGCTTTATCCGCAGCATATTGCTGTAAATTTATTTCTTCACAGGGATCCCATAAAAGCTGTATTCCCTCGTAAATAAAATGAGCATATCCATTTCTATATTTTTTGAACGCTTGAACATTCTCAAGCTGGCTTTTATATTTTTGATCATAAAAGGATTCATCAAACCAGGCATTTGGATTGAAATTGAAAGCTTGACTGTTTACTAGATAATGATGAATATAATTGTTGAATGTTCCTTCTGAAATTGCCTTTGTTATTTCTGGATAATTCTGCGCATACCATTCTGGATCAAAATACCAGGATACCTGTATTTTACCATCAATTTCATCCAAATATTTTAGATAATGTTGATAAGGCGATAACCCTTCCTTAATGGCCTGTTGATATTTTCCAATGAAAAAATTACTGTTAAAAAAAAGACTGCCACTATTTCCCTCAATATCTCCCACTTTCAGAAAATGGTCATATCCATTAACAAATCCATTCCTTTCCAAATTCTCATTTGTCAAATGTGGATTTACTTTTTTGTAATATTTTTCAGAAAATAACCAATGCGGATCATGGGTATGATATCCCTCCTTGCAATAATGTTGAAAACCACTGCTAAATTGATGGCAATCAACCATTAGTTTTACATCAGGATATTTCTGTAAATACCATTCCTCATCAAAATAAGGATTGGGGGAATGACCTTCAAAACAACCAAATGTTTTATAATATTCTTCAACACTATCAACTTCCAGTGCCTTCATTTTTGAAGTTACATGATCATATTTGTGAACATACCATTTTTCATCAAAAGCCTGCCATATTGGCATATAATCTGAAGAGGTTATTTCCTTTTCAATATTAGAAATGTTATCCTCGATAACTGAAAACCCTTTTTCATTTTTTCGCGTAGATATGGAGTCTGAAACATCCCCAGATTCAACGGTCTCTTGATTCTTTACTGATTTTTGTATATTAAAACTATTTTCGATTTTGTCTTTATCGTTTGAATATTTTTTTTGGATTTCCATGAATTTATTTAAAAGATGCAAATCCTGTTGAGCCACCCAATATTCAAATATATTCAGATATAGATTGTCTTTTGCAATTTTTTCAAATATCTCATCAGAAAATTGATTATAATCAAAATCCTTCAATGGTTTTCGTTTTTCCTTGCATCCACATACAATAAAATGTTCATAACCATTTCGAAAAAGTCCATGACCATCCATCAAAATCGAAGGAGATAAATCCTGATAGTTTTCAAGATAAAATTGTTCGGAAAATTGTTCCAAAGGCGAGAATAATGTTGGTGTTGGATTGGATAGATAATGATGGAGAAGATTCAAGTATTGATAATTGGTGGTTTTTAATGTTTCCTTTGAATATGTATTTCCATACCATTTTGGATCAAAAAACCATGAAAGTCTGAATTTATCGAAATCATCCGTATCATTTGTTAAAACATATTGATATGGACCATATTCTGTGATTTCGTCTAAATTCTCTTTTTGGGATAAATACAAACAGGGATTGAAAAAAAAACTTCCTTTAAGACAGGATCTATCTCCAACCCGTAAATAATGATCATAACCATTAATATAAGGTTTTCCCTCGCCAATTAGGTCATTTATTTCTGGATTATGCTTTTTATAAAATGTTTCTGAAAATAACCAATGTGGTGAATGATCTTTAAAGCCAATTTTACAGTAATGATCAAATCCAGAAGTGTATTTCCCTTTTTTTATAAGCTCCTTTACATCATAATATTTTGTCAAATACCATTTTTCATCAAAATACGGATTGGGCGAATTTCCAACCTTATACCCATTAGTTGAATGATAAGCAAAAACATCGCCTTGATATATATCCTGTATCAGTAACGAAAAACTTTTATACCGATTACGATACCATTCTAAGTCGAAAACCATCCATTTGGGTTGTTTTTCTTCACTATCATACACAATTTACCACCTTATATTTTAATTAAAATAGCTACTTAAATAATTATACTTATCGCTAGTTAAAATTTATTTGAAATTATTTTTATTAATTAAAATCACTCCCTAAATAATTTTCTTTTCAAAAAATCCGTATATTGATCAATTGTATCTTCATTTATTATATCATCCATAATATTACTGACCTGGTTATTTTTAAAATTCACAGAAATATTCACTGGAACAACCAAAAATTCATTATGAATGAGATTAATCAGAAAAATTTGAAATTTTCCTTCTAATTTTAGAGAATATCCTTTCTGTAAATCCAATTGTATGTAAAAGCCATTGTTTAATGGAACATTTTGAAAAACTGAAATTGTTTCATGACGAATAAATCTTGATGTGGCAACAAAAAAACAGTTTTTAAAAGATTCATTAACAAAGGCAAGATATATCTGCCCTGCCTTACTTGTTGTGCGATCAAAGGCCCATCCGGAAATTTTAAGCAAATTCCCTGCTTTTTCATTTTCCGGATTAACATCCGTAGATAAATTTTGAATATAATATTCTAGTTTACCTAAATTTTTATGAAACAATCTATTTTCAGAAATATCACTTAATTTTATTCCACGCATAATACCATCTTTTTCAGTAATACGCAGAAAATCATCTAATATAACCTGATTATCATGAAATTCATTATAGATTTTAACAACTTTTCCGGCGTTAACCTTTATTTCGTAACCAGCCAGTTGAAATGCCGCTATTCCATTGACAACATTAATCAAGCCAATTCTGAAACGGCCCTCACACCATTTTCCTCTCAATGCTGATTTACACGAAAATCCATTTCGTACAGGAGCATTAACAAAATTAGATGCCACATCCTCCCGACTTTCTCGATCGCATTTTAAGAAAATTGTCAAATCACTATCCTGATGAATCAAAACCGTATACAAATTTCCTGCATTGGACATATCAGGATAAATAAACCATCCACGAATATGGAATTCATCTGCCTCTTTAAATTTGCTGTCATCATCGACATTAAGAATATGATAACAGATATCATCAATATAAAAATGTGCTCCCTGTACAACTGCCCAATCTTCAATTTCCTGTGGAAGCTCGATATAAAGACTGCTACTTGTGGGCGCATCAAAAATATGACGAGGTGGTGCCTGCTCTTTCCAAGATGCATGTGGAATATAATGAAGTCGCCCTATATCCCATCGCAACCCGCTGTTACCCAACATATTTATAGGAACGACTTCATCGTAAACTTGCAATAATTTTTCAGCATAATCTTTTGAATTGACCCATAAATCAGGTGAAATGTTATTGATAAGCTTCTGACGCAATATTTCATCCGAACGTATCAGTTCCAATCGATCAATAACCAGATTCACATCCCCGATGGGAACCGTAAATCCATTAATTCCATCCTGCACACGATCTTTTAACGCACCAACATCTGTCACAATGGGAATTAACCCATTCTGCCAAACTTCAGAAAGCGATATACAATATGTTTCGGGCCATATTGACAATATCAGGGCTACATCTGCTACCTGCAATGCCGAAACTTCACCCAATCCATATGAACCATGCAATATAATATTATCAAGTTTCAAATCTTTTAGGACAGATTCATAGTCAGGCTGCATATATCCAAAAATATGAAATTCATACAAATTTGGATTGGCAGTCTGTAATATGGATAAAATCGTATCTGCACCCTTTGAACGGATAAAATTACCAACAGTCGCAACTTTCAGTTTTCTGCCTTCCAGGGGTTTGAACTCTTTTTTTATCAAAGGTATTGTTGTGTCTGGCGAAGGGATACCAAGAATATAATTTTTTTTACTTTCCACAACAGGATAAATATATTTTGCCACATCAAACGAATGTTGTGTTCCATATAAAAACGCATCAATGGATTTCATGACTTTTCCAACAAATGCACGTCGTGTCTGTTGCACACCAAAATCCAGCTTTTCAGAAATTTTAAGGCAAACATCACAAGTTCCAACATCTTTATTTTCTTCAATACGACAGTAACGTTGTTCGTAATTCAAAAGATTATAATGAGAACAAACCGCCAGAAAATCATGAAAAGAAAAAACCGTTCCAACACCGCAAGCCTTGGCTATAATCGGTAAGGAAAGAGTATGATGGCCTAAATGCTGAATGTGGACCACATCAAATCCATATTGATTAATTACATTCGAAAAGGCAGTTTCTTCCCCGGCATCATTCATGGAATCCAACCAGCCCACATCTGGCATGTCAAACCGTTCCAATTCTTGACCATTAGAATCTGT
Organism: Commensalibacter sp. ESL0382; assembly: GCF_009725775.1. Lineage (NCBI taxonomy): Bacteria > Pseudomonadati > Pseudomonadota > Alphaproteobacteria > Acetobacterales > Acetobacteraceae > Commensalibacter > Commensalibacter sp. ESL0382. The sequence goes on along the minus strand of NZ_WNII01000008.1, from coordinate 171,792 downwards.
TAGCGTACATGCACCTCTTCGACGAAGCCAATAATAAAATTCCACATCTTTTACTAGTCCAAAAGAAATAATCTGCTGATATACTTCAATGCCACCCCATACTTGTTCACGAATAGTGGAATGCGTGACAAATAAGACCTTCAATTTTTTTTTAAACTGAGATTCAACAATAATTTTTTTCTCTTTTTTCTTTAAAGAAAAATCCGCCTGAGTCACATCTTCAATAACTTTCAGACGATTTTGATACAAATGTGATTTCATTACAGATTGCTGGGAGGAAATCGCCATTTTCTTTCTGATATTCTTTTTTTCAATCACCTCTGCGATCTGTTTAATGATTTCTTCAGTATTATGGGCAATAGCAACGCCATTAATCTCTTTTAAATATTTCTCATTCATACCTGCTGGCAATTCCACAATCTGTGCTGTACCAGCCAAACCCAATTCATATAGACGTGGACCAGGTGCAGTTGCCTGCCCTATATCTCCATGACTGGCATAATTGCGAAACATTGTTAAGGTAACTTTACTTGCATTGGCAAAATCAGTAAACGCTTCAATACTTACAGGTCTATGTATAACCCTTTCACTCAAATCAGCTGGCAAAGGTGGCAAATATTCATTTCCAGGACAAATCAATTTATACCGTGCCTGGGGAAAGGCAATTATAACACGACGCAAAATATCAACACGGTTTGGCCACATTGTCCCCGCAAAACATATATCATAATCCAGCGCATCAGTTTCTTTCACTTTACGATAATGAATTTGATCACTTGCAGCCAAAGGTAAATAAAATGCTTCTGTTTGATAGGCCTTCACGCAAATAGGGTCGTTTGTAAACACATAATCAAAAATAGTCGTTACCTGAACATTGAAATCCAACATGAAGGGATCTTCAAAAGCCCAGAAAATCATGGTTTTAAAACACGGTCTAAGCCTTTTCATCAATTCATAATCAGTTCGCTGTCCATCAATACAAATAATAACTTCATGTTCTCCACTTGCTGCAACTGACAAGATATCCATATTATCAACTACAACAACATTATCTTCCCCCCATAGTTTTTTTGCTGCCCAAAAAACAGCAAGAGTTAAGTAAGAATTAGAGTTATGCGTATAATTTGTATTGTAAATGACTGCCATGATAAATACTTAATAATTCTTAATTAATTAGAAAAAGTAACAAAATCTATGATTTTAGTAAAAATATAATTTATATACGATATACTACAAAAGATTGCGTAATCACAACCAATTTGAATTATATTTTAAAATTATAAAAATTATCTTTTAACAGTTTTCATTAAAAGAATAAATTGTATCAATAAAAAAAACAGACTTTTTACAAAGCCTGTTTTTTAAAAGTTAAAAATATAAAAATCCTATTCTACATCCGGCTCGTTTTCGTTCCGTCGTCGGAAAGCTGCTCCAAGAATGTCTCCCAAGGAAGCGCCACTATCTGAAGACCCATAATCAGAAATAGCCTGTTTATCCTCTTCAACTTCACGTCCTTTAATCGTTAAGGTTAAACGACGTGCATTTTTATCAATTGAAACAACCTTGGCATCTACACGATCACCGACGTTAAAACGTTCCGGACGTTGTTCCGCCTTGTCACGAGAAAGTTCGGTACGTCGTATAAAACCACTTAAAATGTCATTAACACTTACATCAATACCATTTTGTTGAATACCGGTGATGGTACATGTAACAATACTGCCCTTGTTGACTTTTGCAAGTGCATCTGCAACAGAATCTTCACTTAACTGTTTGATACCCAATGAAATACGTTCTTTTTCAACATCCACATCAAGTACTTTTGCTTTAACAACGTCACCTTTTTTAAAGTGAGTAATAGCAACTTCACCAGGTTCATCCCATGAAAGATCAGACATATGAACCATACCATCAATATCGGCTGATAGACCGATAAACAGACCGAATTCGGTGATATTGCGGATTTCACCTTCAATTTCAGAACCAACCTGATGTGTATCAGCAAACTGTTGCCAAGGATTTGGTTGAACCTGTTTAAGACCTAATGAAATACGACGTTTTGAACTGTCAACATCCAATACAACAATATCAACTTCCTGAGATGTTGATACAATTTTGCCGGGATGAACATTTTTCTTTGTCCAAGACATTTCGGAAATATGAACAAGCCCCTCGACTCCAGGTTCCAATTCAACAAAAGCACCATAATCCGTGATGTTTGTAACGCGACCAGTAAATCGTGAGCCAACAGGATATTTTGTTGTGACATTTTCCCATGGATCAGCTTCAAGCTGTTTCATACCCAATGAAATACGATGAGTTTCAGGATTGAAACGAATAACCTGAACACGTACCGGCTGACCAATCTGTAAAGCTTCAGCTGGATGATTGACACGTTTCCAGGCTATATCCGTGACATGCAATAATCCGTCAACACCACCCAAATCAACAAAGGCACCATAATCCGTGATGTTCTTTACGACACCATCCAGAATCATGCCCTCTTTTAATCCTTGTATCAACTCGCTGCGTTGTTCAGCACGTGTTTCCTCCAATACCGCACGACGAGAAACAACAATATTCCCACGGGCACGATCCATTTTCAAAATTTGGAAAGGCTGTGCCACACCAATCATGGGGTTGATGTCACGGATAGGACGAATATCAACTTGTGATCCAGGTAAGAAAGCCATTGCCCCACCTAAATCAACAGTAAATCCACCTTTGACACGACCGAAAATGGTTCCGTTTATGCGTTGATTATTTTCAAATGCTTTTTCAAGAGCAGACCATGCCTCTTCACGACGTGCCTTTTCACGTGAAAGCAGAATTGAACCGTCACGATCCTCGTAACGTTCCACATAAAGTTCAACCATATCGCCTGGTTTAACTTCTGCCTTTACACCCGCAGGTGCGAATTCTTTTAAAGGAACACGTCCTTCACTTTTTAAACCGACATCAACGATCGCATAATCATCCGTTAAACGAACAATTTTACCTACAACAACGGAGCCTTCGAACCCAATATCTTGTCCAAGGGTTTCATCTAAAAGCGTAGCAAAATCTTCCCCACCAAAATGATCATTAGGGGTTTGTGTGGTGGCTGCAGCCATGAGTTTCTGTAATCCCAGTCACATTTAAAGACAAATATTGCCTTTTATATACAGACTTTAATTTGCGCGTTTCCAAAATAGAATGAATCTATTTATAAAAATACGACTTTTTCACGATTGAATTCATGAAACAATTTCAACGAAAAAATAATTTATTCTATTCTTTAAGAATAGAGGGGAGCATATAAGGAAGTTACTTTTTTTTCAATAATTTATTAAAGATAAATTTAAATTTCTTATCTCTTTAACAATTATTATGTCTTTTTACTTTATTAACCACTTTTTCTAGAACCTCCAGAGCTGTCAAATGATCTGTATCAATTACAATAGCATCCTCTGCAGGTTTTAACGGAGCTACTTCTCGAGACGAATCCATTTCATCCCTGGTTTTCAAATCCATCTCTATTTTGTTAATCTGCTGTTCTTTATTTTCCGCTTTTGAAGAATTCGCAAATTGCAACCAGCGTCTTTCTGCCCGTATCCTTGGTGAGGCCGTAAGATAAAATTTAAAATCAGCGGAAGGAAAAATGACCGTTCCAATATCCCGACCATCCATAACCCCGCCTCTTAACATGGCGAAATTGCGTTGAACATTTAATAAAGCGGCTCTGATTTTTGGATTGGCAGCAACCTGGCTGGCCGCTTTATCCACTTCAGGTATACGCAGATCATTTCTTAACCAATCTTTTTCTTGAAGATTTTCAGCAAAAGCCAAGACAGATTTGGAATCTGGTTTTTCACCTGCATCCAGCATTTTTCTACCAACTGCCCGATAAAGCAATCCCGTATCAAGATAAGGTAAATGAAAATAATCAGCTACTGACTTGGCCAATGTTCCCTTTCCCACTCCTGAAGGTCCATCGATTGCTATAATTATATTTTTATCCATAATGAATATTTATTAGCCTTTATATTAAGTTATAATTATATTTTATATTTGAAATCCACATCCCAGTGAATTCATCAATTCAAAATATCCAGGAAAACTGGTGCGTATAAAACGAATATCATCGATAATTATCATTTTTTTTGCAACTAATCCCAAGATTGAAGCGCTCATTGCCAATCGATGATCCATATGGGTTTCAACCTCGCCTCCCCCTGGAATATTACCAAAGGTACCCTCAATAATCATATCATCTCCGTGAGATTCAACAGAAACACCATTTTTCCGCAACATGTTTATGATGCTATTAAACCGATCACTTTCCTTAACCCGTAATTCTGCCAATCCTCTAAAACGGCTCTCGCCTTTGGCATACGCAGCAGCAACCGATAGAATTGGAAATTCATCTATCATGGATGGGACAATTGAAGCCGGAAGATCAACACCCTTTAATGTCGTGTTTTTAACAATGATATCACCCGTTATTTCACCACCTTCCTTACGCTTATTAGATATCTGCAAATTTGCTCCCATCATTTTCAACGCTTCAATTATCCCGGTTCTCAAAGGATTAAGCCCGACATTCTCTATCAGTATTTCTGATCCGGAAATAATCAAGCCAGCTACCATCAAAAATGCAGCAGAGGATGGATCACCTGGAACATTAACATCTTTAGCCACTAGTTTTGTTGGGCCTTGCAAACAGATTTTGCGACCTTTTTCAGCTAAGGTGCTAATATCAACCTTTACCCCAAAATGATTCAACATATTTTCTGTATGATCTCTTGTTGCAATCGGTTCTTCTACAATTGTCATGCCATTAGCATTTAGACCCGCCAACAAAATGGCGGATTTTACCTGGGCAGACGCAACAGGTAACCGGTATGTAACGGGATTAGCCTTTTCCACTCCCTTGATCGCCATAGGCAAACGTCCTTCATTGCGCGTAATAAACTGGGCACCAGTCTGGCTCAAGGGTTCTATAACTCTTCTCATGGGGCGTTTTCTCAAACTGCAATCACCTGTCATAACGCTGAAAATATTATGTGTTGATAAAATCCCACTCAACAACCGCGCCGACGTTCCGGAATTTCCCATATTCAAAACATCATCGGGCTCATTCAGATATCCAACCCCCTTGCCTATAACGTGCCATTCACCGGGTGCCTTTTGATAAATAATTGCTCCCAAAGCACGCATGACCTGAGCGGTTTGCATAACATCCTCACCCTCAAGCAATCCCGTGATTTTTGTTTCTCCATTTGCCAGAGCCGATAACATTAGAGCACGATGGCTGATTGATTTGTCACCTGGAACATTCACTTTACCTTTCAAAGGCTGTTGTAAAAAAGAAACAACAAGTGGTTGTTTTGAGTGAGTAACTGTCATAATTTTATTTTCCAATTTAACAAATAGAGTATAAAAACAAAAAAACTTTTGATTTAAATCAACAAATCGTATTTTATCATTTGACAATAAGACAATAAACTGGCATTTCGCCATATTTATGTTTTATTTTTTCGATCAGAGAACAGGATACATAAATGGTCAAGCTAGAATTGGGTATTAAAAGAACATGTTGTGCTTGTGGGACTCGTTTTTATGATTTAAACAAAATGTTACCTGTATGCCCAAAATGTGGCACTGAACAACCCATTGAACTACCTCGTCATCGTCAAATTGAAGGAAGCGGCAATCTGGACGAAGAAAAAGAAATCGATACCATGATTGATACTGATGATCTGGAAAATTCAGATGCTGATGTCGATGATGTAATTGAGGATGCTTCAGATCTTGAGGACGATGTTGATGCTATCGGCTCTGAAATAGAAGCAATTAAAAATAACGACGACGATAACGATTCTTAAAAATGATACAGGAATTCATAATGAATTCCTCTTTTCTGGTTATAAATACATTGAACCAGTCTTTCCATTTAAATCGCATTTGATATCATAACAAACTTGAATTTTAATAAATTTGTATTTAATCAATTAAAGATAAAAAAGTATTTTGCAAATTTTCTGGTATTAATAACTTACTTTATCTATTCCATCGTTCAATTTCAACGCCGACCCCAGCTGTCTCCGGAATAATATCCAGTTTTTCAATCATGACGCGAACAACCTGAATCCTCTCATCCTTCAATATACGATCAGCCAAGGTCTCAGCCAACGTTTCGACCAAATGAAAATGGGTCTGAAGAACAGTGTCTTTTACATCATCAACAATATCCGCATAGGATACCGTCCGGGATAAAATGTCTGGACCAACGCCTTTTTCTTCCTGAATTCCAATGGAAATATTCAATTGAATACGTTGAGTATTTTCCTGTTCAAAATCATAAACACCTATACGTGCCATCAAAATTAAGTCACGAATAAAAATACGACGTAAGGGTATGTCATAATGCCCTGACCATACTAGGGAAAAATTCATAAATAAATCCTGTTTTACTCGTTTTTATCTGGCATTAATGTCGGTGACCACTGTAAATGTTGCCCTCCATCCAAAGCGATCATCTGTCCCGTCACAGAGGGTAAACATATCAAGCTTAGTACCGCTCGAGCCACTTCCTGTGCAGACGTGCCACGCTGCAACGGAACAGATTTGCATTGATTGGCAAATTGTTCGGCGGTTTGACGTTTATGGGCCATTGCTGGACCGGGTCCAACAGCATTGACTCGAATTGATTTATGTGCCAATGCTAGGGCCATTGTTTGTGTTAATGTCCATAATGCGGATTTGGAAACTGTATAACTGACAAAATGTGGTGTTAGAGACCATACACGTTGATCAAGCAAATTAATAACACATCCACTAGATTGCTTCGGTAATAATTTTGCAAAATCCTGAATTAACTGAAAAGGGGCCCATAAATTGGGCATTAAATGTTCTTGCCAGGATTGCAGGGTTACACTATCCCATTCATCGCGCTCAAATACACTTGCATTATTAATCAGAATACCCATTGATCCCAATTGATCTACTGCCAGTTCAATCAAGCGTTTAACCTGATCAGCATCGGAAAGATCGGCTGTCAGTAGAATTACATTTCTCCCAAGCTGCCGAATTTCCTCTATCAATGTTTCAGCTTCTTGAGTGCGCTTACGGGCATGTAAAACAATATCAAATCCAAATCTTGCCAAGGTTAAAGCAATTTCACGCCCTAACCTTACGGTCGCCCCCGTAATAAAAGCAACTTTAGGGAGTGAATCAGAAACTGGGAAAAAATTAGTTGATCTCCCTTGATTGGACACAGAACTTTCCTTTATTTTGTAAAGATGCAACTTATTATCATAAACAACATGATTTTTGCAGTAAAAAATTACGAATTTGCATAACTAAGCTGGACGTCTGGCGGTCAAAGCCGCTGTCAGGGTTCCTTCATCAAGAATTTCCAGTGAGCCACCCATTGGAATGCCTTGACCAACACGGGTAATTTTTACATGCCAGGGTAACAATTGATCATATAGCCAATGCATAGTTGTTACACCCTCAACCGTAGCACCAAGTGCAAGAATAATTTCTTTGACCTCATTGCGCTTCAACCGTTTTAAAAGAGGCGCTAGATTTAAATCCTCTGGCCCTACCCCAGCCAAGGGGGATAAGGTGCCGCCCAACACCTGATAATAGCCCCTGAACGCCCCGGTTTTTTCCAGTGCCCATAAATCCCCAACTGTCTCAACGATACAAATCAATTCACGATTACGATTTAAATCATTACAGATCTGGCATGGGTCACTGCTATCCAAATTACCACAAGAAGAACAGGTTTTCACCATCTTGGCTGCCTGTTCTAACGCGTTTGCCAAGGGAATCATACGGGAATGTGGCTGTTTTAGTAATGACAAAACAGCACGACGCGCCGAACGTGGTCCAAAACCAGGTAATTTACCAAATAAAGAAATTAGCCGTTCAATTTCCGGACCACCATCCACGATACCCTCTTCTTACCAAGATAATTAACAAACAAAAAATTACCTTTATTACCCATATTCACAAGATAACTTCTGGTCAATTAGAAAGGAAATTTTAAACCTTCAGGAAGATTTATTCCCCCGGTAACTTTCTGCATTTCCTCCTGTGTTGTTTCATCAAGTCGCCTACGTGCATCACTGTAAGCTGCAACAATAAGATCCTGCAACATTTCCATTTCAGCTGGATCAGCCAATTTGGGGTCGATTTTTATAAATTTCATGTCACCTTTTCCACCCAATGTTACAGTTACCATACCGGCCCCTGAAACACCCTCAATTGTAATGGTGGCAAGCTTTTCTTGCATCTCGGTCATCTTGCTTTGCATTTGAGAAGCTTGTTTCATAAGATTGGCAAAATTTTTCATTCAATTCTCTTTCAAAATTTAATTTTGGGACTAATTATATGTCAATTCGTCAAAATCATCTATCATTGCTGATTTTTTTCAGTTTCAAGATCTGACATACTTTGCTCATCCCTGTCTGTAAATGAATTGTGTTCTGGAAATAGACCATATTCATCAAGATGTGGATTGATAACCTTATTAACAACAGCCCCAGGAAATATACGCATAATTTCTTTTACGATTGGTTCAGATGCAACTTTGTCAAAATCGGCCTGAACCTGTAAAGATTCCTGTTCCATCAAGGTTGGTTCACCCTTTTGCTGGGAAAGAACAATTGTCCATCGCAACCCTGAATGTTCATTCAACAATCTTGATAATTGTTGGGGCAGATTTGCGGGAGCCCTATCTTCAATTCTTATTTCAATCATTGGTGGTGCGAATTTAACCAGATGAACCGCGTTACGTAAATGGGCATGCAAAATTGCAGCCTGTTGCTGCTTTACAAAAGATATGATTTCCCGCCAACTGTTCCATAAAATTTTGGGGTTTTCGATCTCGGGATTTTGTTTAGGTAATGACAGGACTTCAGATTTTGGTTGTATCAAAGAATTTGAGGCATAAGTTTTACCATATCCATGAAAATTGCCACCCTCTTTTGATACAGATACCAATGACATTGGCTTTGATGATTGCATATCTGAAGATGATAATGAGGAATGATGAGAATATTGGTCTGACTTCTGTTCCGGGGAATTGGATAAATGATCGATTATTTCACCAGGAGTGGGTAAATCGGCTATAAAACATAAACGAATCAAAATCATTTCAGCTGCTGCCTTACGATTGGGAGCCATATCAACCTCCTTGATCCCTTTAAGCAGCATTTGCCATGCGCGACCCAATACGGGTATGGAAAGCATGGAAGCCATATGACCACCACGATTTCGTTCAAGTTCTGATAATTCAGAACCATTTCGCAGATTTGGCAATGATTTCATTCTTGAAAGAAGATGAATTAGTTCCAGAAGATCGGATAATAACACACCTAGGTCAACGCCGCCTGCATAAGCCTGTTCAGTCAAGCTTAGAACCTGATCAGCTTTTCCTGACATAGCCGCTTCAAGTAAATCGAATATTAGGGTTTTATCCGCAAAACCCAACATGCCTGAAACAGCTTCAGCCGTTATTTCATGATCCCGCTTATCATTTTCTGGCTGATCAGGGATAGTGGCACGGCCAAGTGCAATAGCCTGATCTAACAAGGATAAACCATCCCGGACCGATCCATCAGCTGCACGTGCAATCAAATGAATAGCCTCTTCAGATATGTTTACTTTTTCCCGATTTGAAATTTTTTGAAAAAATTGACTTAGCTGATCCTGCGGGACACGTCGCAGATCAAACCTTTGACAACGTGATAATACCGTTACGGGAACCTTGCGAATTTCAGTTGTCGCAAAAATGAATGTAACCTGGTCAGGTGGCTCCTCGAGTGTTTTCAACAATGCATTAAACGCATTACGCGATAACATATGAACTTCATCAATGATATAAACCTTCATCCTGGCCTGAATGGGACGGAAACGTGAACCGTCTATAATTTCCCTTACATCATCAACACCCGTATGAGAAGCTGCATCAATCTCCAATACATCAGGATGCCGATCTGCCAAAATTGCCTTGCAATTTGGACAAACACCACAGGGATCTGCCGTAGGTCCACCCTGACCATCAACCCCTATACAATTTAATGCACGCGCGATAATACGGGCGGTTGTTGTTTTGCCAACTCCCCTAACTCCCGTAAGCATAAAAGCATGAGCAACTCTACCCATTGCAAAAGCATTACGCAGAGTGCGTACCATTGTTTCTTGACCGATCAAATCCTTGAAATCCTGGGGTCTATATTTTCGTGCCAAGACACGATAGGACTTTTCATCAGATGAGGATTTGGTCTCAGAATCATCGCTCGATAAGGATTCAAATAATCCAGCGGGCTCAATATCTGGGGCGGGTAATTGTTCGTCCGGAATATCTTTCATTAACAACCATTCCAGAAAATATGATAAAACCAGTTTTTGCGAATTTTGATTATACCACTAAATTACCTGAGATTCTAATTTATTTGTCTTAAATCCAGGGAAAGCTTGAATGACCCAAACGATACTCGTGATGGCTGCTTCCTTCCGGACCTGACCGAGTTCACAAGGTGTTCGTCCACCCAAGCTTTCCAGTTTCTTTCTATTACAAATTAAAAAAAATTGGCAAGTGTTTTTTTTGATTTTTCAAAAAAATTATTTTTCATATGAATAATCAAAAATTAATATCCTATAGCTCCCCCGCCAGCATGACGATAATCCACCCCGCCATAATAAACAGTCTTACCGTTTTTATCCTGTTCAACAAGAATCCCTTCGGCAATTCCCCAAGTAGAGTAAAGATCCAAGGGATAGTTTTTTCTTTTTAAAATTTTACGAACTTGACCGCTTAACGCATTATGTTCAAGCTGAATTCCCTGAGGCTGCCATTGTTCATGTATACGGGGGAGATTAATCGCCTGCTGAATATTCATTTTGTAATCAATGACACCTGTTATTACAGAAAGAATAATAGTGGGAATTCTTGACCCCCCAGGGCTGCCTATAACCATAAAGACCTTATTGTCTTTGGAAACTATTGTTGGTGTCATTGAAGATAAGGGCGTTTTCCCCGGGGCAATTTCATTAGCCTTACCCCCGATTATTCCATACATATTTGCTTCACCTGGCACCGTGGTAAAATCATCCATTTCGTCATTCATAATTATACCGGTATTGCCAGCAACAACCCTCGCTCCATACCAGCCATTAAGCGTATAGGTTAATGAAACCGCCATGCCATCCTTGTCAATCACAGAAAAATGCGTCGTTTCATTCCTTTCATGTGATAATAATGCTTTTCTTTCCTTCTTATTCAACGATGTTGCCTCGGTAACCTTTCCTGGAACCAAATCAGAGGAATTAACCGCTTTTTTAAAGGTCAAGCTTTTGCGTATTTTTTCTGCATAATCGGGATCATTCAGGTGTTTTACAGGATTATCAACAAATTCTGGATCCCCCAAATCTCTCCGATCTGAATAGGCCCGACGCATTGCTTCAACCTGTCTTTCCACCGCAGGAACTGTCTGAAGACCCATTTTATGTAAATCATAACCGGATAAAATATTTAACATTTCGCACAAAGCTATTCCCCCACCACTTGGAGGCGGGGCTGTATCAATATGATAACCTCGATAAGAACAGGTTAATGGCAGCATCATTCGTGGATGATAATTTTCAAAATCTTTCAAGGACAATATTCCACCATGCTTTTTACTGGCATCAACTATTTTTTTTGCAATTGAACCATGATAGAAAACATCTTCCCCATGCTTTGAAATAGTTTGCAAGGTATCTGCCAAATCTTTTTGACGAAAGATATCCCCTTTTTTCCATGGATTTCCGTCTGATTTAAGAAAAATTTTAGCTGCATTGCGATCTTTGGCAAAATCAGACAAAGAAGTCGCCATCAGATCGATATCTTCCTGCGTCAGGATATATCCATTTTGCGCAAGTTTAATAGCTGGAGCCATTAATTCCGCACGAGACTTGCTTCCCCATCGTTTACGCAACATTTCCATACCTGCCACCGTTCCCGGAATAGCAACAGCTTTCCATCCCAATATAGAGGCATTAAGAATTTTCTTTCCATTACTGTCAACAAACATTTTGGAAGTTGCTGCTTTTGGCGCCTTCTCTCGAAAATCTATAAAATAAGCCTGTCCATTTGGTAAACGAAGCGTGAGGAACCCCCCGCCCCCTAAATTTCCAGCGGCAGGATAGGTGACCGCCATTGCATAGGCAACTGCCACAGCTGCATCAGCTGCATTTCCGCCATTTTTTAAAACCTCAGATCCAATTTTTGCAGCAAGATTACTTGCCGAAACAACCATTCCTTTTGACGCCACAACAGGTTCTGAAGACATGGTTTCTTGAGCAACCTCACCAAATGCTAAGGCATCAACCCCATTACCAACCTGCGCATAAACTGCCCCAGAAAAACAACCACTTGAAAGGAGTAATATACCTAATGAATATTTATATTTTTTTTGTCTTATTTCTTTGAGTACGCTTTTCATATCACTTCCTGAACGTGTATTATTTAATTAAAATATTTCTGAAAAAATCTATTAAAGAAATATTTTTTATATCTTGCATAAACAAACATAACACAATTTTATTTTTAATATAAAAATAGACAAAATAACACTTACAAAATATATATTAACTTTCAATATTTTATTTTAAGGTTTTTTCAATGAGTGTTATTATTGCATTTAGAACTCATATTTGGAATGATGATATCGAATATATGGCAAGACGCCTTAAAGGTTCTTTTAGCAAAGCTGATTTTGTTATTCTTGCTGATGAAAGCAGGGAGATCTTGGATGTAGGTGATTTTCCTAAAATAGATCATACCTCTGATTTTTCTGAATTCAATATCCCGAATATTCCCGGTCAAAAAACTTTATGGTATAACGCTGATTATCCTTTATATGCCTTACGCAAAGCATTGCCTAACTATAATCATTATATAATGATTGAAAATGATGTCTTAATAAATATTAATCTAGACCCCTTAATAACATCCCTTGAAAAAAAACAGACAGATTTAATTGCCCACAACATTTTAAGCATACCGGATCATTGGGTTTTCAAAGATACGATAACACCCTATTTTAAAAATTCTAAATATTGTTTTTTACCGGTATTGGCACTATCCGCCCGGGCAATTGACCATCTTCTTATGAAAAAACAGGAGATTTCACACCTATACAATAATGATAATTCCATCATATGGCCATATTGTGAGGGATTTATTCCATCAGCTGTTTTTGAAATGGAAAACCCTATTGTGGAAGAATTGCGCAACTTCTGCAAATTACAACCATATGATTTTTGTAGTGGTTATTACTATCTTGATCCATATGTTAACATTCATGGCACGATATGCCATCCTGTCAAAGGCAAAGATTTTGTGGAACGTTGCATTACACATGATGGTATCAATCCAATTTTCAATCCACGTTCTTCATTAAGAAGAGGTCTAAAGAATCTTAAGCCCAATGACTTTTACCAATATATTCATGATACAATAAAAAAGACAGGAAATGTGGGTTTTTATCAACAATTCAATGAAATTGCACTTCAGGAAAGGTGGATAAAAAAACCTGAGGCTGTGAACTGGGCGCTTGGCGGTAAAGCTTCACAATCATCCGTTTGTGCATTTTCAAAATTCAATGACATATACAAAGATGCTGCGGGCGCAGTTAATGGACGTATTGGTCCAGATTACAATTTTCATACTGCAACAGAATATAACCCTTGGTGGAAACTGGAATTACCCCGCACAATCAACATTAAACACATAATCATTTATAATCGTCTAAACTTTGAAGATCGTGCCTCAAAAATAAAAGTTGAAGTATCTGATGATAACGAAAACTGGATAATTGTCGCTGATTATCCTGACGGAATTATTTTTGGTGGAGCCGATGGCAACCCATTAATTATAAGAGTGAATAATATTAACGCCCAGTATGTCAAAATAAGTCTTTATGATGAAAATGTATTACATTTAAATCAAGTAGAAGTATATGACCAATAAAATTTGATTTCTCATTATCAAAAAATTAAAGCTAGCTTGTTATTATAACATAGCCAGCTTTTCAAGAATAATTTATAATTTATTTATTTGGACACTGTTTTGACAAGGCTGCAAAAACACCTGCGACAGCTACAGCACCCGGATCAGGATTTCCCGCCAAACTACCACTGTTCAAATAGGATGAACGTCCTGCATTTGCTTTCGTTGCTTTTGCCGTATTTTCAACGCCTTTTTCAGCCGCTTGAACGGCACCTTTTAAATCGTTCTGATCTTTAAGCAATATTTCCAAAGCAGGTTGTAACGCATCAATCATCGTACGATCCCCAAGATCAGCCCCACCATAATGTTTCATCTGTTTTAAGCCAAATACAAGACCTTCAACAAATGATGAGCCTTCAGCAATTTTTTGACCTGTTGCAGTAAAGAAAATCGACATTAAAACACCACTGGAGCCCCCCATAACAACAGCCAGTCTTTCACCAATGACTAGACAGAGTTTTGTCAGATCGTTTAGGGGTAATTGATTGGTATTTAACAATTCGGCAATACCTCTTGCCCCTGCAGCAAATGTTGAACCTGTATCTCCATCCCCAACCTTGGCATCCAGATCATTCAATTTTCCTTCAAGATCAATTAATGTCTTTGTAACAACGGCGATAATATGTGCCACAACTGGATTATCAGAAGGTGTGAATTGCACTTTAGTTTCAACAGGATTAACAGGCATATGTACAATTTTAGCAGGTTGAACAGCCTTAAAAGATCCTGTAATTTCAACAGGTGCTGTCAAAGCGCTGACGATCTTGTCATCCAAAACCATGGCTGATAATGAAAAACCCTTCATGTCAAGCGCTGTCGTAAACCAGTCTGGTCCTACAATCCAGTCAATATTTGAAGCAAGTGCAGAATATGAAAGTTCTTTAGCCAAAATGGCCATTTCTGTAACCGAAACACCGCCCAGATTATTCAACATGACAGCAAGACGATCCGAATCATTTATACAAGCCTTGATTTTTGCCGTCATGATATCCATGATTTCACGACTATTTTGAGTATTAATTGTCGTGGCGCCTGGTTCACCATGAATACCAAGACCCAGTTCAATAGACCCTTCTGGAATTCGTTTATCATCACTTTGGGACTGGGGTAAATCACACCCAGTCATGGCAACTCCCAGGCTAAAAATCTGCCTATTTGCATAATCAACAAATTTTTTAACTTCCTCAAGAGAATACCCGGTCTCGGCAGCATAACCGGCCATTTTATGGACAAAAATAGTGCCAGCAATACCACGTGGCTGTTTATTGTCAGGTAAAGAAATATCATCCTTAACCATAACAACTTCTACCTTGTAGCCTAACTGTTTTGCCTTTTCAGCCGCAAGTCCAAAATTTAGACGATCTCCTGTATAATTTTTGATTACCAATAAACATCCAGCTTCACCTGTTACTGTTGTAATGGCGGTCAATACGGCATCAACTGAAGGAGAGGCAAACAAATCGCCACATACAGCGGCTGTCAACATCCCTTTACCGACAAATCCCAAATGAGTAGGCTCATGTCCAGATCCCCCCCCCGAAATAACGGCAACTTTTTTCTTATCCCAGTCTTTACGAACCACAATTCGCATAGAAGGGTCAGTATCAAGTTTCACAAGATTATTATAGGGAGCTGTGACTAATGTACCTTCAATAGCATCATTCACTAATGAAGCACGATCATTAAAAAAGAAATTGGACATTTTATATCTTTCATTTTTGAAAGTTCAAATCACTATAAATTGACTTATAATATCTATATATAATAATTAAATAAAGACTTAATAAGACAACCGTTTGTTTTATTATTTATAATTTTAATTGAACTAAACAAATTAACATCTTTTATAATGCTCGATAGTCAATTTTATAATAATGCCAGTTTAATGAACGTTTTTAAAACATTAATTAAAACTTTTGGTCTCGATATTGTTTAAATACAAGACCAAAGCATTCTTATCCTATGGTAAATACTTTAATTTATAATAATTTTATAAATAAATAATTATTTGGAGTTTCCAAAAATAAAAAACTTGATTGAAATTAAGTTTCAACTCTGTTTAAAAATTCTAAATAACTCAATATTACAACGTTTTTGAAATTCTCATCTATATTGTTTTGATGAATTTATTAGTCTTAAATTAGAATTTCAAACAAATATTCATTTTATATAACTCTTTATCAAATTTTGATTTATTAATTTCCATTTTGATAAAAATCATCAAATATAAGGAGGACAATTCCAACCTTTGGGTGAATAGGTGAATACTTCACATCCATCTTCAGTTACTCCCATCATATGTTCAAATTGCGCACTGAGAGATCGATCACGCGTTACGGCTGTCCAGTCATCATCAAGAATTTTAACGTCTGCCTTACCAGCGTTTAACATAGGTTCAATAGTGAAAACCATTCCTGGTTTTAGCACAAGTCCCTGCCCCTTTTTTCCATAATGCAATACATTGGGTTCTTGATGAAAAACGCGTCCAATTCCATGACCACAAAAATCGCGTACAACAGAAAAACGCTGTGATTCTGCATATTGCTGAATGACGTAACCTATATCCCCCAAAGTGTTCCCGGGTTTAACAATATCTATTGCCCTTTTCAGACTTTCATAGGTTACATCTATCAATCGTTGTGCCAAGCGTGAGGCCTTGCCAACGACATACATACGGCTACTGTCACCAAACCATCCATCAAGAATAGATGTAACATCGATATTAACTATATCTCCATTTTTTAATTTACGATCTCCAGGAATACCGTGACAAACTACATGATTGATAGATATACAACAAGATTTTGGAAAACCACGATAGTTAAGTGGTGCTGGAATGGCACCTTTATCAATTGTATAATCATGAATAATCTGGTTAAGTTCGTCTGTTGTAACACCTTCCTGAACATGAGGAGTAATCATGTCAAGTGTTTCTGCTGCCAAACGTCCCACAGCTCTTAACCCAACAAAATCCTCGTGAGTGTAAAACATCATGCGACGATCTGTCATTCCTAACTCTCCAATAAGACTTTATCAAATTACCAATAATAAATAACTTGGTATAATTTACGAACTTTTCTTATATACCTAGCTAGGATTATGATCCCTGTCCAGTCTTACTTTTTCCGATTATGTCTGGATGTGGTATGATGTCTCACAGCCGCCTTTTTGATATTACGCTTAAAAATCGAATCCCGTTTTTTTGCAATTGAAGTACGTGACGAGGCCTGTGCCACTTCAACCGACTTTTTACCTCTTGTAGTACGGGTTGCACGAACAAGAATTACTTTTGGATGTTTATTATAACGTGGGTGTTTTTTCAAGGAATTTGTTCTTGCCAGATAAACCGGTCTAGCAACAGGAGCCACACCACTTTTTGCAAATCCGTCATCTAGTGCACTCATCATGTATTGATTTCGTGAACCATTACTTGGTGCACCCATTACAACACCAATCAAACGGACATTATCATGAACGGCTGATCCTACAAGATTATGCCCTGCCGCAGCTGTATAACCTGTTTTTAACCCATCCGCGCCAGCATAACCTTTTAACAAGGGATCGTGATTGGGAATTGTCCGTCCACGAAAATAAAAGTAAGGTGTTCTGAACAAAGGATAATATTGAGGAAAATCCGAAATCAAATGTTGTGCCAAAATTGCCAAATCACGCGCAGTTGTTAGTTGCCCAGGATTTGGAAGGCCAGAAGCATTATAAAAACGTGTCCGATTCATTCCCAAAACTTTGGCCTGTTGTGTCATCATTTTGGCAAAGCGTTCTTCGTCTCCACCTCCAATAAATTCACCAAGAGCACTAGCCGCATCATTCGCGGATTTAGTAATCAAGCCTAAAACAGCTTCCCTGACAGTAATATATGAACCTGGACGGACTCCTAATTTGGAAGGTTCCATTGAAGCTGCATGAATGGTTATAGGAATTCTCTGATCAAATCGTATGGCATTGGCATTTAAGGCACGAAATGCCATATATAAGGTCATCATTTTTGTCAAACTGGCTGGAAACCGTTTCAAATCAGCATCTTGTTCTGACAAGACTCGGCCATTAACGTCCATTACAATTGAACTGATTCTTCCTACATACTGGGCATGCGCACAATGCGCATAAAATAGTGTATAAGAATATACAGCCGTAAAAAAACCTAAGAAAAAATTCCTAAACGTTTTTCTCATAATTTTCTTAAGACTTACGGTAAAGTTTAACTGTTTCAATTTTTTTATATGATTGCAATAAGTGGACACTTTAATTTTCCAGCTTCTTTTTCATTAAACGTTTACTTGACCTTTAAAAATGATTAACTTCTTAAATTGTTTTGTTTATTTTGGAATCAAATCCCCATGTTAAACAAAACGTTACAAGAAATTACACCACTATCTTTACGAATATATATTTGGGACTTTATATTCATATAAAAAATATACATCTGAATTTACGCCATATTTTGCAACCATACAAGTCCAAATCAAAATCATTCAATTAGATTCTTCCTTAATTTGAACCTTAACAAAATATTTTATGAAATTTATAAAATGCACTCCAAATACATCATAATGAATCCCTTTAGTAAATCATTTTCTCTTTATTGTATGACTTCCAACCAGAACCAGCATGATTCTAGAAAGAACACAAAAACGCTGACAAAAACAAATTTGAAGAAACCCACCCTGTATAAAGTTCTTATGCTCAATGATGATTTCACTCCCATGAATTTTGTCATTTACACATTGGAAACAATATTCAGAAAAACAACTGAAAATGCTGTTTCAATCATGTTAAAAATCCATCACAATGGAATAGGAATATGTGGTATATTCACATACGAGGTTGCTGAAACAAAAGTTATGCAGGTTATGAATCTTGCCAAACAACATCAATATCCACTGCAATGCCTATTAGAAAAAGAATAAATTTAATTAAATATG
Organism: Commensalibacter sp. ESL0382; assembly: GCF_009725775.1. Classification (NCBI taxonomy): domain Bacteria; kingdom Pseudomonadati; phylum Pseudomonadota; class Alphaproteobacteria; order Acetobacterales; family Acetobacteraceae; genus Commensalibacter; species Commensalibacter sp. ESL0382. The sequence goes on along the minus strand of NZ_WNII01000008.1, from coordinate 152,805 downwards.
ATTTGATCAAAATATTAACTGTATAAACCCTTTTCAATAACTATATAATAAATAAAAGGAATATGCAGGATTTCTCTTTCGATATTTCACAGTTTGAAAGTTTAAATGATGTTATCTGATAACTTAGAACATTCCTTACGACAAGCTTTTGAGTTTGCTTTAAATTTTCAACATGAATACATGACGCTTGAACATTTGCTCTATGCATTGACAGGCGATCCCGATGCTATTGTAATTTTTGAAGCCTGTCAGATAAATCTTGAAAAATTACGTCAAGATATCTTCACATTTATTAAAAATGACCTGAATATTCTAGTAACTGAAAAAAAACCATCCCCCAAACCCACGCATGCATTTCAAAGGGTCATTCAAAACGCGTCTGTCCATCTTTCTTCAGACCCAAGTGAAAAAATTAGTGCCGTGCATGTTTTAATTGCTCTTTTTTCTGAGCAGGAAAGTCATGCGGTTTACTTTTTACAAATGCATAATTTGTCAAAATTGGACATTCTGAATTTTATCGCACATGGTATAACAAAAAATACAGAATCCACCCATTTTTTTGGATCAAATTTTTTACCTCAGAATGATATCGATAACCAATTGAATGATCTGTTTACCTATACTGAAAAAGAAAATTCAAACTCTAAGAATACCAATCCCTTACAACTTTATTGCGTTAATCTAAACGATAAAGCCCGTCAAAACCGTATTGATCCCTTGATTGGAAGGCAATATGAAATTCAGCGTGCAATCCAAATATTGGCACGTCGAACAAAAAACAATCCGTTATTGGTTGGAAATCCTGGTGTAGGAAAAACCGCTATCATAGAAGGTCTGGCCTTACAGATTGTAAACAAGACAGCACCTGAGTTATTGCATAATTCTATAATTTATGCATTAGACATGGGAGTTTTATTGGCTGGTACACGATATAGAGGTGATTTTGAGGAACGTTTAAAATCCCTCATTCAATCCATTAAACAAGAAAAAAATGCCATTCTTTTTATTGATGAAATTCATACAATAGTCGGGGCTGGTTCCACTACAAACGGATCCATGGATGCATCAAACCTTTTAAAACCAGCACTCGCCGAAGGCAGTTTAAGATGTATCGGATCAACTACCTATAAGGAATATCGGCAATATATTGAAAAAGATCATGCCTTAGTCAGAAGATTTCAAAAAATCGATATTCCCGAACCTTCGATAGATGAAACAATCAACATCTTAAAAGGTCTTAAAAAAAATTATGAAAAATATCACAATGTAAAATACACTCATGATGCTCTTGAAACAGCGGTTACCCTATCTGCCAGATATATCCATGACCGTAAATTTCCGGATAAAGCATTAGACATAATTGATGAGGTTGGTGCTATACAGGCCATTTCCCCTGCCAAAAAACGCAAAAAAACGATTACAGTCAATGACATTGAAAAAACAATTGCTAATATCGCCCGCATTCCTGAAAATACTGTTTCAACCAGTGATAAAAAGGTTCTCTCTCAAATTGATAATAAACTGAAAAAAGTTATTTTTGGGCAGGATCAAGCAATTGAGACATTAGCTTCAGCCATAAGAATTTCCCGTGCAGGATTGCGTTCCGAAAGAAAACCAATAGGTAACTACCTCTTTGCAGGACCAACAGGCGTTGGAAAAACAGAAATCGCTCGACAACTTTCAATTCATCTTGGCATCAAGCTTATCCGATACGACATGTCTGAATATATGGAAAAACACTCTGTTTCAAGAATGATTGGTGCACCACCCGGTTATATCGGTTTTGATCAGGGTGGATTGTTGACAGATATAATTGACCAGAATCCCTATGCCATTCTTCTTCTTGATGAAATTGAAAAAGCTCATCCTGATTTACATAATATTCTTTTACAGGTAATGGATCATGGTATTTTAACAGATCATAATGGTAAGGAAATTAATTTTCGAAATATTATCATTATTATGACCACCAATACAGGAGCAACAGAATTTGCTCGTTCAGCAATTGGTTTTGTAAAAAATCATCAAGCAGGATATGCAAACGAGGCCGTAAACGAAAAATTTTCACCAGAATTCAGAAATCGTCTCGATGCGATTATTAATTTTAGACCTTTATCAAAACCAATCGTTGCTCAAATTGTTGATAAATTCATTAATGAACTAAACACTAGATTATCAAATAAAAACATTATTATAGAAATTTCCAAATCGGCAAAGGATTGGCTGGTTGAAAATGGATATGATCCATTATATGGAGCACGCCCTATGCATCGTATTATTCAGGACTTTATTAACAAACCCCTCTCTAATGAAATATTGTTTGGTACATTAACAAAAGGTGGCAAAGTTCATGTAGTAGTAAAAAATAATAAAATATTCCTTAATTGCATAAAAGAAATAAATTCAATTCTATCAAGAAAAAACGAGCTGGTTTAAAATATATTCTACTTTATCATCAAAATTTCAAAAAATGATGTTTCAAAACGCATAATCTTATTTTTATATTTAAAATTCTAATTGAATTAATAATATTTTATACCATTTATAATCACATAACCTGGATAGGGCCATTTTCTGCTTGCTCCCTTATGCGTCCAATCAACTCCTTGACGTCTTGGGCTATCATAATAATATCGCCCGACAACTTCAGCATAATCCCCTATTTTTACCCAAGGCCAGGTTGGAGCTTTCATTTCATCGAGATTATTCACAATTCTAATGGATACACCTTTCCCGACATAAAGATAAAAATAGCCATGTAAGCCACTTCTGGTATAACGTGCATCACTTACTGTGATCACCTTACCACAAAGATGAACAGGAACATCCTTGAAAGTTAAATGTTCAATATTATTTTCATACTCTTGTTGAATATGTAAAAAATTTTCATTATCACATTTATCAGAAGCAGGTTGTGCCAGACTTTGAAAAGAGTAAAAAAAGAGGCTGGACAATATGAACAGCCAAGAAAAAAAACGAGTTTCAATAATCATTGAAGATTATTCCTTAGACTTATTTAGATTTTTTATTTTTTTATCTTTACCGATTTTATTATTCTTTTTGATTTTTTTTCCTACTTTATTATCAGAAAATTTACCTCCTAATTCAGCTTTCAGTGAATTTAAAGATTCCAGAACTTCTTGACTTGGCTTGGGTTCTGGAATATGAAGTTTTTCCAATTCATCAATCATGATTTCCGCAACAACCAAACGTGCAAACCATTTGTTGTTGGCAGGAATCACAAACCAGGGGGCGTTTGGTGCCGCTGTCTGCACAATAACCTCTTGATATGCACCTTGATATTCTTCCCAAAATTGACGCTCTTTTGGATCATTGGGGGAAAATTTCCATTGTTTTTCTTTATTTTCCAAACGTGCCAATAAACGCTTGCGCTGTTCCTCTTTGGATATATTTAAAAAACATTTAACTATTCCAATACCTTGTCGATAAATATATTTTTCGAAATTACGAATATCTTCATAACGGTCAGACCAGAAATTTTTATTGTTAAGTACCCGTAACGGTAGTTTTTGATTGGCCAAAATAGAGGGATGAACCTTGGTAACAAGCACTTCCTCATAATGACTTCGATTAAAAATCGTAATCTTGCCTCTGGAAGGAACGGCCATATGAATACGCCATAAATAATCATGCATCAATTCTACAGGACCAGGCTGCTTAAATGAAGTTATCGTAATGCCCTGCGGATTTATTCCAGAAGTGACATGTTTAATCGTACCGTCTTTACCAGAAGTATCCATACCTTGCAAAGCGACCAATAAAGCTGAATGCCCATTCGCAAATAACAGCTCTTGTAAATAGCTTAACCGTTTAATACGTTTCTTCAGCACTTTTTTTGCTTCTTTGTGAGATAGGGATAATCCGGCAGTATCATCCGCATTATAATCCGTTATAAGAAATTTTTTTCCATCCTCTACACGATATTTTGTTCTTAACAACTCACGTATTGATTGATCCGACATTTAAAGCTCCTTTAATGTTAACGATAAATTATTACGATATATCAATTTCCTATTTTTACTACTGCAACCCCACCCGGCGCTTGGCAAACAGGCATAAGTTCAATTCGATTAACATTGACATGAGAGGGAAGACTTAAAATCCAACGTACCGTTTCAGCAATATCCATAGCTGTTAAGGGAATTGTACCTTTGTAAACTTCTTTACCTTTAGCAGAATCTTTTAGTCTTACCTCGCTAAATTCGGTTCCACCACAAAGACCCGGTTCAATATTTGTTACCTTCAATGCAGTGCCAACCAGATCAGTTTTAAGATTTAACATAAACTGTTTAACAAATGCCTTTGTCGCACCATAAACATTCCCACCACGATATGGATACGTACCTGCAATACTGCCCAAGGAAATAATATGTCCCCTCTTTCTTTCAAGCATTCCACTAATAACCAACTGAGTCAAATGAATTAACCCGATAATATTTGTTTGAACCATCCGATCCCAATCCTTTAAATCAATATTGGGAATTGGCTCCACGCCAAGTGCCAATCCTGCATTATTGACCAAAACATCAATATTCTGAAATTTGGCTGGTAAACTACCTAATTGACGCAAAAACAATTCTGATTTGGTCATATCCATTTCAAGTGGAAAAATTTTTCCAGGATGTTTGCTTGATAGGGATTCCAATTTATTCATCCTACGTGCCGCTGCAACAACCTGATAACCCTCCTGCACCAATACTTCGGCTATTGCCATTCCAAATCCAGCCGATGCACCTGTGACCAGTACCGTTCCCCTCATGATTTTCGTTCCCCTCATGATTTTCGTTCCCCTAACTATTAAAAAAACTAAGTAAATTATAATAATTACATTACCGCAATTATAAATTATTTTTTTGAAACGGACCATTAAAAGCTGTTCATTTACATTTCATTAAATCTGATAGTATAGTTTAATTTGAATCATCTCATTTTAAATAAATTATTATATTTGGTTTCTTTGAAAAATGACACATTCTTTCCTTGATCTTACCAAAGGATTGGCAGGCTGTTTTCTAATGTCAAGTCCTTTTACAACCTCACCCGCATTTGCACAGACGGTTGTTTTTATTTGTGCATATTCTCCGAAGGAAGGTACAATGGGCATTGTCATTAACCGTCATATTGCCAAACCAACTCCAAAAGAATTGCTAAATCAGCTTGGAATTAAAACCATGCCAACATCAAATAATTTTTCCATTACAGCGGGTGGTCCAATTGAAAATGCCCATGGTCTGGTTCTGCACACAAATGACTGGAAAGGTAAGGAATCAGTCTATGTAACAAAACAAATCAAATTGAGTACAAGCCTGGATATCTTACGTGATTTATCAGAAGGGCATGGTCCTTCAAAAGCGTTACTAGCCCTTGGTCATGCCAATTGGTCACCAGGACAGCTGGAAGAGGAACTTAATAATAATCTTTGGTATGTTGCTCCCTGTCAGGAAAGCATTTTATACAACAAAAATTTCAAGAATAAATGGTCAGACTGCTATAAATCCATTCTAACAAATCCAAGAAAAATATCTTTATATTCCGGAGAAGCGTGATTTAGTTTGATACATAAAAAAATAACTCAAATATTTAATCGTTTCCGTTTCCTGAATAGCCAGCTCAACTTTAACAAAGCATGTTATGATTTTTTTTCTAATATGACAAAACAAGTTTGATTATTTAATGATACATTTGTTAGCTCTTACAGTTTGTTATTGAATGAAATAAAAACATACAATAAACAGATTTTTATCTTTACGTTTTTCTATATACAAATATAGAAAAACGATACGTAATTTTACCAAATTATTTACAGATTTTTTATTTATTTCAAGTAGTGGATAGACATTTTACAAAAAAATTTTATTTGTTTATTGAACATAAATTCCAAACTAAAATAATTTTAAAAATATCCAAAATAGAACTGCAGATAACATAATTGAAACAGGCAAGGTTAAAATCCACGCCATTGCCATATTACGTATTGTTCTCCATTGAATACCATCACCATTGGCCAGTGCAGTTCCTGCCACCGCAGAAGTCACGACATGAGTGGTGCTAATAGGCATATGAAACTGATTTCCCATTTGTATCATTGTCATTGCGACAGTTTCAGCAACCGCACCTTGACCATAGCTCATTTCATTTTTACCAATTTTTCTGCCTACTGTAACAACCACTCTTTTCCATCCAACCATTGTTCCCAAACCTAGGGCAATTGCAATTACAGCCTTGACCCACGGAGGAATGAATTGTATTGCCGTGACAATCTCTTTCTCGAATTTTTCAAATAAATCCTTTTGAGAAGATGTCAGAGGAGATACCTTGGTAAAATGCACCAGATTCTGTTCAACCAAATACAAATCGTTTCTTAAATTGGCCTGATATTCAACAGGGACTTGCTTAAAAGTTTCCTTGTTATTTACATCATGCTGAATGGATTGCAACATCATACGAATAGCAGGAATAGTTTCGGGAAAAATTTTACTGGACTGAATTGTTTTTGTCAGAATTTGACGACTTTGATCAATTGTAGGTAAATCCGGATTATTATTATATTTCATGAGAACTTGATCAATAACTACCGCTTTATTCATGAAATTCTCGACTTGTTTTGATGAAACCGCATTATTCAACGCATATGCGGTTGGTACGGTTCCTATCAAAATAAGCATGATTAATCCCATACCCTTTTGCCCATCATTTGAACCATGACTAAAGCTTACACCGGTACATGTAAGAATCAATAATAAACGGATCGGCCAAGGAGGTGTCTTTCCTGCTTCAGGTACTTTGTAAAAAGAGGTGATGGGCAAAAAATTCTTCAACAGAAACATTCCCAGTAATGCAATCGTAAATCCTGCCAAAGGACTGAATACAAGAGCCTTGAAAACCTGCAAAGCCTGTCCCCAGTCAACACCACTTGCCCTGTTATTTCCCATAAGCAACTGATTCATTAGACCAACGCCCAAAATCGAACCAATTAAAGTATGAGATGAAGAATTCGGAATCCCGAAAAACCAGGTTACCAGATTCCAGATCACTGCAGCCAGAAGTAATGCAAAAACCATTGAAAATCCAGCTTCACTTCCAACCTTGAGAACTAATTCAACAGGTAAAAGAGAAACTATTGTAAAAGCAACAGCGCCGCTTGAACACAAAACACCCAGGAAATTCCATAAACCTGACCAGACAACAGCTACAATTGGCGGCAAGGAATTGCTGTAAATTACAGTTGCAACAGCATTGGCTGTGTCATGAAAACCGTTTATGAATTCAAAACCCAAAGCAATAACAAGAGCCAGAGCCAATAATACAAATGCCAGAAAAGATGGATTGGTAACGCCTATTATATCTTCACGCAAATGAAGGATAATGTAGATTATGCTACCCAATAAAACTAAGATAAAAGCGATCTTGTTGAAACGTGGATTATTAGGTAGGATCATATTCAAGGCTTTTTTCACTATAGACAAAATCCGTTTCTTGCATCATCAAATTGATCATAAAATTAACTTTATTTCAGAAACGCTACAATTTAGTTGGATAGAATTGTTTACGGATAGATTAATTGTTTACAATGGCCTGACCCCTTTATCATAGGTCTTCATATAGTCATCCAAACCTTAATTTATAATGTTTTCATATTTATCATCATCAATCTTTTTTTACAAAAGAAAAATATGCTTCTCAAGAAATGAGATTTATATCTTTCACATTTATGAATAAAAAAAATCATATACGTCATCGCAAAGATACACCCCGAACAATTAAGAACTATTTTCTTACGTGTTTTTTCTGTTTTCTCTTTATTTTTACAAATTATTTGTTTAAATAAATATGAGGCTTTTTGTCAGATAAATTTCTTCAGTTGAAACTCTATTTACTCTCTACTATCCATGAATGACAATTTGATAAATTCGGAAGTTCCCTCTTATTTTCCAATAACTTTGCGTATAGATGGAACGCGAATAGTGATAATTGGCGGGGGTAGAATTGCGGCACGTAAAATCAGGCTTTTATTAAGGAAAAATGTACAAATTGAAGTTTATGCGCAAACCTTTAATAAAGAATTGCAAACCTATGAAAAAGAAAAACTGATTAAATTTTGTTCCCCTTTACTAAACGAAAATGATTTTATTCAAAATGCGAAAGACGCTACCTTAATTTTTATCACGACTGACGATCATGAATATAATACTCATATTTCCCTATGGGCAAAAAAATTAAATATTCCTGTCTGCACTGTTGATAATGCGGAATTATCTACCTTTATCACTCCTTCGATTATTGATCGTGATCCCGTGCAGATCGCCATCTCCACAGGAGGTTCCGCTCCTGTATTGGGACGGCGAATACGTCAAAAAATTGAACCTCTACTCGGACAAGTCATCGGTCCATTAGCTTCATTCATCGGAAAACACAGGAATTGGGCCAAGGAAATATTATCAACCCATCAAGAACGACAACGGTTATGGGAAAGATTCATTGATGGCTATGGCACTTCCCTTATTAGCCAACAAAAAGAAAAACAAGCATTTGATTTTCTCAAGAATATTGCAAAAAAACCTTTTTTAAATAAAGGTGAGGTATGGCTGGTTGGGGCAGGACCGGGTGATCCGGATTTACTAACCATAAAAGCACTTCATCACCTGCAAAATGCTGATGTCATTTTATATGATAATTTATTATCACCCAAAATCCTAGATTACATACGTCGTGATGCATTATTATTTTTTGTAGGAAAACAAAAAAATCACCATACTTTAAAACAAGAAGAAATAAATGATTCACTAATCAAATATGCACGACAAGGCAAACGTGTTTTACGATTGAAAGGTGGTGATCCTTTTATATTTGGCCGCGGTGGGGAAGAGGCCGAGGCATTAATGCATGCTGGAATTCCATTTAAAATTATACCCGGCATCTCCGCTTCTAATGGTTGTGCGGCATATGCCGGAATTCCCCTAACACATCGTGAATGTGCACAAGCCTGCTTATTTTTAACCGGTCATACCAAGAAAACAGATCAACTTAACTTACCTTGGGAGAACATGATATTTAAAGACCAAACCTTGGTCATTTATATGGGACTTTCTTCTTTACCTCTTTTATGTAAAACACTAATTGATAAGGGATTGGAACAAACATGGCCTGCTGCTGCGATTGAAAAAGGTACCTTTCACGATCAGCAGGTAATTATCGGAAATTTAAAAACCTTACCTGATTTGGTTATGCAAAAAAAAATAGGTAGTCCCGTTTTAATAATAATCGGTCAAGTCATTCATCACAGAGTTACATAAAACACATTCAGTTTGCAAAAGCGTCGTTCAAGGGAATGGAACATGTTTCAGAAACTTTCTTACGCCATCGATCAACATTGACGCCATAGGTAATCCCCTTGATAATCGATAGCGAGTGAAGCATACTGTAAAGTGAAAAGTCGTTCCAAGATAGCTGCCGTTTCAAATCCAACAAAGAATAATTTTTCATTAAGGGTTCCAGACAATCAATCGCCTTTTGAGTTCTCTGGATCAAGCTCGGATCAGCCAGATCAGAAACAAATCCCCCGCCAGAGGGATCCTTTTTTTTACGGTAATATTTCTTTGCCTCTTCTGTGGAAAATTCAGGAAACGGTGCATTTACCCAACGAGGATAGGTCAAACGATAAATAAAACGTTGAACATGACTGATCCATTCCATAATTTCTTCATTATCAGGCAACGTAATCTTTGGCTTATCTATGGTTGTATCAATATAGTTAATAATATCACGACTTTCCGGCATAAAGCGGTTTTGCTGATATTCCAATATAGGCAACTGTTTACGCCCTACCATTTGCATGGGACCATGAATGTCATCATATAGTAAATATGATATTTCGACGGGATAATTTTTCAAAACAAAAATCATTTTTGTCATGACACAAAAAGGACAATGTTCATAGATATAAAGTTTCATAGCAATTAAACAACACCCCTCAAATGATCAACCCTGCAAATTATCAAAATTTAAATTAATATATTTAAATCCCTTTTACTTTAATTAAAAATTATATTTGAAAATAAAATTACAAGGTCTTGTTGAATAATTTTACTATCATAACTTATAATTAAAAACTAAAATTATCATTTAGGAAATAAAAATGTTAATTCGAAAACAATTTCTTCTTCTTTTATCCATGTGTTATTTAATACCACTATATCATGCTTCTGCTAATCTTGGTAAAAATCAACTATCCATATGGCCTAAAGCAGAAAAAGGATATCAAAGATTCGTAATTCAACTACCACCCCTTTCCAATGAATACAATGCACGTGTTGAATTGATTCCCCAGAAAAAAATTAAATCAGACTGTAACACGGTCATAATCCACGGTCATATGACAACACAAACAATTCAAGGATGGGGATATGATTTTTACAGATTAGACAAAATCAGCAAACCGGCTTCTACCCTTATGGCCTGTCCACAGAACATTGAACAAGAGAAGCAGGTTTCAATTACGACCAATTTAACCTTTATAAACTACAATAGCAAACTACCCCTCGTTGTTTATGTGCCAGACGATATAACTCTTGCTTATCGGATTTGGACATCTTCTTCAATGCATCAAGCTAGAAATAAATAAATTTGCGGCATAACTTCATAGAGACAACAAAGATAAGATTGAAACAAACTTTTTTGGTTCATCTACCTTAGCAAAACTGAATATTTATTTAAATAACTTCCCATTGATTTATAAGATTCATATTCCTTGGTCATACTGTCATATATTATACAAACAAATTTAGATTTATTGATGAATATATGTTTCAGGCTATAAAATCATATGGTTATTCAATTAATTTCACTTTGAACCTGATAAAATTACTTATAAAATGTATATCTCGAAAACAGCTTTACTAATTTTCAGGTCCAGATTGTTTTTCAAGGTATCAGGCTGATGCAAATAAACCGTTTCAAAACTTATTTGATCTCCTTTTGTTACAGGAATCGCATTAGAAAAAGTTAACTTTGGACTGGCACAAATTGTATTCATCACATCATTGATATAAGGAATCAGGGGAAATTCAATTTGATTAACAGGTTGAAACCGAATTGTTTTATCGGTTTTAACAATTTTTAAAACCAATTGATCGCCGCCATGAAAAGAGATTGGTCCTGACAAATCCATATTTTCTTCCTTGAATATGAATGAGCCATTTATTTGTAACAAGCCCGTTGCAGGAATCTGCCATAATTCATTTTTATTTTGCCATTCATCTGAAATGTTTTGAACAGGGGATATTTTATCCAGTTTAAGTTTAGTCCATGAATTTTCTATTTTCTTTGAATATGGTATGATTGAATCTTTAGATGACAACCTTATATAATGGTGATTATTTGCAGAAAAAGATTTTTTTTCTGAAGGAACAGGCTTAACAGTCCGATTTGAAATATTTGTGACCGAGGGTCTTATCTCTACAATTTTATCATCATCCAATAATGATAAATTGGAAGAAACTACAGTTAAATCCGGTTTTCCCGATATGTTATTTTTTACCAAGACTTTATCATTAACAATATTCCATTCCCCAGAATTTTTCGGTTTATCCTTGATGGAGCAAAGTAAAACTGGTGAAGAATAACCTGGATAATCATGGCATAATATTAATGTGCCTATTGGAACATAATTTGGTAGTTCTTTAATGGAAAAGAATGCGAGTTGCAAAAAATCTGCTGAAAGATGTTTAGTCGAAACAACCCCGTTACAACCAAGATAAATATTTTTAGGTTTTATTCTTGTTGTTCCAATATAAAGACTTTGTCCGGCAATCATTCCTTCTGTAACGACAGAAATCCCTTTTCCTATAGGATTCCCAGATATAAATGCATCTGTATGAATGGACTTGACATCAATATTCTCATTACACAATGAATTCCTTTTTATATCAGGTCTTGATGATTTTTCAATTTGCGATAAATAAGATTTGTCAAAAAGGTTATATTCAATTGGAACCGGCTTAACGACCCCCTGCATTGTAAAAATCTTAAACCATTTTGAATTAATTTTAGGGTCATATTGCCAGAGATTGTGTGTTTTAAGATTTAATAATAAATCACCTTCAATCCAGGACAATCCAAATTCCTGTTTATAATGTTGATCTGGATCGCTGTTAATAACCCATAATTCAGGTTTTCTTAAACCATGCCTTTGATTATAAACTGTTTTATTTTGACCAATAACATCCAGTAAAACCGTAAAAATTTGCTCTAATCCTGTATCAGTAATGATTTTAAATGCAATCGTCGATTTCGTATTTATTTTTCCTCCGGAAATATTGACTGAAAATTTACGTTTTGAAATCAAGAATTCATTCAGATTTATCGTAGGATCTCCACATTCAAATTCTATCGTATTAATGAATGATTGTGGATGCAGGGCGTAAGATAGATCAATTAAACAGGTAATGTCACAATTTTCAGTTACCTGTATAAAATCTGTTTTATATCCCTTTTGCAAAACAGGTAAAATTGTCATCTTCCACTGTGAAAAATAAGGCATCATGAACCGTTTACAGCCTTTTTTGAACACACTCAAAACCATTTTAACCTGTACCTTGTCTCTTTATTAGAGCATATTAACAATAATATTTTTAATTAATAGAAAAATAGTATATTGAATATGGGTAGGGTAGTAACCTGGATCAATCAATATAATTAAATTATATAAAATTAATTCTGATATAATGAATATTTTAACTAGACCCCTCTTTCAGTTTTTAATTATCCCCATAGAATTAAGTCTGATTTTACTTTCCCCCTTCTTATGCAAAAACTGAGAAAGATAAACCGATGAATGATATAGATCGTGTTATCAGGCCTGAAAAAAAACAGGTTCTTGTACTAACTACCGGAGGAACCATCGCAGGATCAGCAACAACAGACAAACTCGAATATAAAGCAGGTAACACCAAAGGAGAAGATCTTGTCGCTTCCATACCTGATTTACAAAACATGGCAAAAATTCATGTTGATCCCGTGGCGCAAATCGGTTCTCAGGATATGTCTGATACAATTTTATTAAAATTGGCCAAAAAAGTTCAGGCTGCTGAAAATAATCCTTCAATATCAGGAATTGTCATTACCCATGGCACTGATACCATGGAAGAAACCGCGTTTTTTCTTGATAAACTTATAAATTCGAAAAAACCAATTATTTTGACGGGTGCAATGCGCCCGACCAATTTTATCAGTTCAGATGGTGCATCCAATCTTGTCAATGCTGTTAAATTGGCTACACGCCCCGAGGCTTATCACCAACCTGTCATGATTGTAATGAATGACATGATTTATGATGCACATTCTGTTCAAAAAAGCCATACAACCAGCCTCCAAACTTTTCAATCCCCCAATACAGGGCCAATCGGCATTATCAATAATGATCATGTATATTTTTACCTTACGTCCAGTAATGCAAGGAAATATATTTACGCCATACCTGAGAAAGCCCCTTTTCCGCGTGTTGAAATTATTTATTCTCATATCCAGATGGATGGAGATCTGATTCATGATGCGGTCAAAAGAGGTGCAAAAGGCATAATCCTTGCTGGCGTTGGTGATGGAAATACATCAACCCAGGCAATACAAGCATTGAAAGAGGTCGCCAGCAAGGGTGTTATTGTTGTTCGATCCAGCAGAACGGGAAGCGGATTTGTCAATCGTAATGTTGAAGTTAATGATGATGCCAACAAATTTATAGCCGCAGCTGATTTAAACCCGCAAAAAGCCAGAATTTTGTTACAACTTATCTTGGCAAACAAGATTAATGAATTAGATACTATTCAACAACTTTTTTATGAAATGAACTGATTTAAAATAAATGCCATTATTATTATAAATATGGCATCCTAATTTTCACAATTTGATTCGTAAGCTTTAATTTTTTTACAAGCTTGAAATCAGAACAAGATTACGCTTATCCTAAACCTTCATTTAGAATAATTTTTATTAAAACCCAAATGTGGAGTTTTAGATTGATAAAATTTTTATCGTATACAATCCTGTCTCTAATAATCTCTTTGACTGTTCTATCGAATTTGACATATGCAAGATCTGTAAATACAAAATCCAGTGTTAAAATCGGTCCATTAAATAAATCGTCTAGAATCTTACCACAAATAGAAATTTTCGAAAGCCATGTCGGCATAAGCAAAAATTATGTTATAGCCTTAGATCCCATCCATCCTGGAGCAACTTTAATAGCCTACAATTCTCCTACCTGTCAGGCCAATACCCATGGAAATACGGTACTCAACCATCATGATCCATCAAAACTAGAATTCACTGCCAAAGAAGATCCCTATTGCAAAATATCTATGCAAATTACAAAAAACCATCAATTGAAAATACTTAGTGAGACAATTCCTTGTAGTACATGGCATGGGGATTTTTGCTCTTTTGAAACATTGCCAATAGTAAACCGTATTTATCCGATAACGATTAAAGAGAATATTTCTTCAAGCAAATCCGAAGAAAAGGGTCAACCCAAATGAAATCCTTATCCTTGATATCAAAAATAAAATATGCATATACATTTATCTGCATTATTTTATCTTTACCCACAATAGCAATGAATCCATCTCATTCCTCACAATCCATTACAGAACAAACTGTCGAAAAGGATCCCGTTAATCTGATCCTCTATGAAAACAGAACTCAGGGTAATTATGCGGCTGTAGGTTATATGCCATACTATCCGGCTTATGGCATGATTCATTATAACACTCCAAGCTGCAAAATTGAGATAACAGGTTTCGTTGATCCTTTTGCACTCAAGAAAAATAAATTAATTATCAGCTACAAAAAATGCAGGATATCCTTTGATCAGGATGGACAATCCCTAAAAAATCCACATGAAAATGAAGCCTGTATGATTTATCATGTCAAGGAATGTAATTTTAGGACGCTTTCTAATTTAAGAAAAATTGATTTTCAATCTAATACAGAATAATTAACAAAATATCATACACAATCTCACGAAATTGCGTATGATTGAATGCAGCTACAAAACAATATTATAGTTTTTTAACCATTTATGACCAATTCTATCAGCAGCCATAATAGCGGCATAAACCTGATCTTCAGTAACTTCGAAAGGCATGTTGTGTATAGTGTCATCTTTTGCACAACTTGCCTTTGCCACTTTCATTATTTTTCCCTTAAGATCATCATTATCCTGTATACCAATTTGGTCAAGCGTAACCGGTAAACCTATTTGTACACAAAAATCAAGAACGGTTTCCAATTCTTCCTGTTTCGCATTTTCAAGTACAAGCTGGGCTAAAGTACCGAATGCAACTTTTTCACCGTGTAACATGGAGTGACATTCTTCAAGAACGGTTAATCCATTATGAATTGCATGTGCCCCTGCCAGGCCAGAACTTTCAAATCCGATACCACTTAAATACGTATTCGCCTCGATAATGTGGTCGACAGCTTTTATAGCAACTCCAGCCTCGACAGCCGCTTTCGCCTTCAACCCTTCCTCCAACAAGGTTTCATAACACAACCTGGCCAAATTCAAGGCTGCCAATGTTGATTGCCCCCCTGCCATGGAGACAGCTCTTGCCTCATAACAGGCTCTGGCTTCAAAATAGGTAGATAATGCATCTCCCATTCCTGAAATCAATAAACGAAGGGGTGCATTG
Organism: Commensalibacter sp. ESL0382; assembly: GCF_009725775.1. Taxonomy (NCBI): domain Bacteria; kingdom Pseudomonadati; phylum Pseudomonadota; class Alphaproteobacteria; order Acetobacterales; family Acetobacteraceae; genus Commensalibacter; species Commensalibacter sp. ESL0382. The sequence goes on along the minus strand of NZ_WNII01000008.1, from coordinate 137,101 downwards.
GCAACAATTGTGCTATCCATAATTACCATATCAGGATTGGAAGGATACATCAAATATTCCTCAAAAGCGCCATCTTCGGTATAAATTACAGATAAAGCGCTGGTTGGCGCATCATTCGATGCAGCTGTCGGCACAATTATAACCGGAACCTTATTATAAAACGCAATGGCTTTCGCTGTATCAAGGGCTTTCCCGCCACCAACACCGACAACCCCTTTGCAACCGTGTCTCTTTAGAATTTCCCCTAAACGATTAATCTCTTTTTTACAACACTCTCCCCTAAAAATTTCAAAATATGCCTGCACCGAGGAAATCTGGAAACTTTTTTCCAATGTGGCTTGTGTCAAATTCATTACAAAACTATCAGCGACAACCAAATAACTATTGGCCAGCATCAAGGCATATTTACCAACTTTTTCAAGTGCACCAGCACCTTGGATATATTTTGACGGAGATTGAATAATCGTTAACATCACAAATCCTCTGATTATGTGTTCCTATTTTCAAATATTCACAAGCATGGAATATACTAAATAGTTTAATACCAACTTAATTATACATAATAAGGATAATTTATTTTACAAATAATTTAAATATAATTGAGCATGCAAACATTATAAAAACACATGCTGATAATCTATCTATCCTGGACTTATAGATTTGATAAAAGGCCTGTATCCCGGAATGTGAAAAAGCCAATCCTACAAAAAGAAACCGGATCAGGGTTTCAAGCGTTATCATAATAAAAATAAAAAAAAACATTGGAAGGATTTAACCCAAAATGAATAATTGAAAAAATACTTGAAAAATAAAGTAAAGCTTTCGGGTTGGTTAAATTGGTAAACAATCCGGTAAAAAAATATGAATGACCAATGCCGTGCTCTGCCGGCAATGGTAAATCAGCCGATCTGTAAATCTGAAATGCCAGATAAAATAAATAAACTAACCCGCCAAATAAAACTAATTCTCGTAAAAAAGGGTAATATTGAAAAATAAGGTGCAATCCCAACAACGAGAACAAAGCCCAGATAATTGCCCCCAATGTTGTACCCGTTACAACTTGAATGACAGCTTTTTTATTGCCTGTTAACCCTGTTCTTGAATTTAATAGAAAATCAGGGCCCGGTACTACCAATACACATAAGTGTATGAAAAATATGCTGATAAAAAGCATAATACAATAAAATTCTCATTAACTATTCAAAAAGGTCAGAAACAGTATTCCATATTAAATTCAATTCTTGTCTTCAAAATATAAAAAATATTACTTAACCCTTGGACGAACAGGTTTAGGCAAGGGAAATTTATTTTCCTTGATATCATTGGATAACGCTGGAAAAGGATCGATCCCGGTTTTGTAAATGAAAAAAGCTATACTCATGCGATAACATACAGGCCTATGTGAATTTTTACAAAAATAAACCCCAGCCTTTTTTAAGGACGGAATATAAACCGCTTTCCAGACTGCATAAGGAACCCATACTCCGTCATAACCGATTCTTTTGACCGGTTCCTGAAAATAAGAACCCGTTATAACATATAACTGATCATAGGATATTGCCATTTTCCTTACATTATGTTCAATCCAGTTCCATTTTCCACTATTCAGCTGCTTTGTCTGAGGTACAATATTACTGGAGATAAAAGTCTGTAACTGAGATTGATAATCAGGCATATCCCCACTAGGCGTCATATGACCACGATCAAAACCTGATCCTCTGTAATCCCTGACAACAGGATCACGATTATCAAATTTACCATATCTTTTCATATTCTTACTGGCCATTACCTGATTTTTTGTCAAAAATTCAGCTGAATAAATATTCCCCAAAGTTATATCTGAAAAAGAAGCGGCATAATCTTTGAAGCAGACTGTTTTTATCGGCCATTCAATAACTGGCGGTTTTCCATATAAAAACTTATTTTGACATGGAATTTGCGCTTGAACACAAATTCCAAATCCCAATAAAATAAAAAGTAAAACCAATAACTTTTTTTTCACAATTACTCTTCAATCTTTATCTAGTCCATTAAAAAAATAATGATTGATACATAATTACTGCGAACCTATTGCACAATATAAAGACAATTTTTTCTGATAGAAATTCAAATAATAAATTCCAAGAAAAATCAATAATGGAAATTTTCAGTTTATATGAATTATTTTTGAAATAAAAAATCATATAACCTTTTGAATTTATTACGAACTATATTTAGTTGAAATATTCAAATTAAACATCAAGCTATGACGATAATATCTTATTCTCGATCATTTATACATTTAATCACAATATATGAACTAATTTCATATAATCTCTTTTGTACTCTATAGAAAATATAATGATTATTTGATTAAAAAATTAATTTATATTCAGTAAGATTTAACTTAATAAATTATTAATTGGAGCGGGCGATGGGATTCGAACCCACGACCCCAACCTTGGCAAGGTTGTGCTCTACCCCTGAGCTACGCCCGCTCTGATGAACGTAAAAGCCTTTTATGATATTTCCATTAAAGATGCAAGCGGAAAAAACAAAAATTAAAAATTATTTTTATTTCCTGTCTCTCATCCACTATAATATATACAAAAACCAATTCTAATATCTAGAAATTGTTAAACATATGAGAATCAAATTTTTCATTTAAATGAAACAGGATATGATTTATGGCGCTTTTTAACTCTCCGTCCCAACCTGCAAAAGGTCAACTTTTGACTGAACATGGAACAGCCATTTCCTCGGCTTCTTCTTCCAAAACGAGTATTATTGAAGGTAATCAAAATAACTTTGTTCAGGAAGTCGTTGAAGCCAGCCAAAAAATTCCTGTTTTAGTTGATTTTTGGGCGAATTGGTGCAACCCTTGCAAACAACTTACACCATTATTGGAAAAAATTGCAAATGTCACCCAAGGACGCGTGAAACTTGTAAAAATCGACATAGACGCGAATCAAGCCCTTGTCCAACAGTTGATGCAGATCGGCCTTCCCATTCAGTCTATCCCTCTGGTTGCTGCTTTTTGGCAGGGGCAAATAGTTGATTTATTTCAAGGAGTGCAAGCTGAAAGTGCAATTCAACAATTTGTCAGTCAATTATTAAAAACCGCTGGAAGTGCAATGCCCAGCACGGATTTAATTGAACAGGGACAAACATTGTTGCATGACAAAAAATTCGATGAGGCAATGGGTGTTTTTTCCCAAGCCCTTGAACTGGAACCCGAAAAACCGGAAGCATGGGGCGGGTTGATACGATCAATTCTTGCCAGTGCAGGACCAGAAGCGGCACAGGAAAGTCTTGAACAAGTTCCGGAATCCATACAGGATCATGCCGAAATTATAGGTGCGAAATCTGCCATTGACCTTGCTCTGGAAGGTGAAAAAAACACTGGGGATACACAGGCATTAATGGATAAAATCAAATCGGATCCAGATAATTATCAGGCTCGCTATGAACTGGCTACCGCTTTAAATGGAGCCGGAAAAAAAAATGAAGCCGCACATGAATTGCTTGAAATTATGAAAAGAGACAAAAGCTGGAATGATGAAGCGGCAAAAAAACAATTGTTACGTTTTTTTGAATCTTGGGGATTTGACGATCCAGCCACGTTGCAGGGCCGTCGTCAATTATCAACCTTATTATTTTCTTAAGCCCGATTGCCAATAGAATTTATCTAATTCATTAAAGGATAAACAAATGTCTCAAAATACCCCTCCCATTGATCCAAAACTGCTTTCAATCCTTGTCTGTCCTGTGACAAAAGGCCCTCTTATTTATGATCGTGATGCTGATGAACTGATCAGTTGCAATGCAGGTCTGGCTTATCCAATTAGGGATGGCATACCAATAATGCTTGCCAATGAAGCAAGAACATTAAGCGATGATGAAATCTCAAACTATAAGAAACCAAAATAATATCGTTAAAAGCATTTCATGAGGAAAAGATATCATGACCTCTGCAAAAATCATTACAAAGCGCCTTTAATGTAAATTGAATGATGGAAGGGCAAGATTTTTTAGCCTCTTCCAGCAGTGGATTTAACAAGGAATCAAAATCAACATGAATATCACAGGCATTCGGCAATTTTTTATGTTTGCCGTTGGCCTGTCTTAAAGACTGAATCTTAAAAAAATAAAATATTTCTTTTAAAGCATGTTCCAGGGCTTTTTCGGTATTGGGATGTAATTTTTGACCATAAGCCTCCATTGCTCTTGCCACGAAAATACTATCACTTTGCAAACGTCGCAAAATTGGAAATAATTGCACAAGCACAGGATCCGTTTCTTCCAAAACACAGGTAGGCCGTTCTTTACGTGCTTCATCTATATCACTGGCCAATTCGCGAAGTTCTGTAATGATTTCATCATTTTTGGCTTCAACAGCATCCCATGAAATTCCTTCAATCAATACAGCGTGTAATAATTTATATAATTTACTAAAAGCTTCCTTGGCATGTAAAAAGGCATGATATCTAGCCTGAGGTCTCAATATACAATAACTAACCAATAAAGAGGCCAACACACCTACAACAATAGAAAAGATACGATCAAAAGGTCTTTCAAAAATCCCTCCGGGTGAAGGGAATAGAAAAACGACTGCAAGTGTCACAACTCCAAGCCTCATGGTGGGACGCCATGAAACGAACATAACCATCGGAATCATTACGATTGTAAATACTATAATCGGTGACCAGCCACAATAAATCTGCAAGGCAATGGCTATGATCCCTGCAATTCCACCAATCAGAGAACCAATAATTTGATCACGACTGGTCTGAAGAGTTTGAGCGATACGACTTTGCGTCACGATAACAGCTGTAATTAAAGCCCAATAAGGTTCGTTCAATTTACATAGATGTGCAAGTAGACTTGCTGTTGCTACAGATAATAATAACCGAACACTTTGAATAACAGCGGGATATAAATTCAGCCTTTTAATTCCAAACCTCATTTATACCTTGCTCGATTAACCGTAAATCTTGGAATTCATGATCAGAATTATCGTTTATGATCGCTTTTGTTTCTTTCGGAAACGAACGGGACTGCAACCCAATGCATAACGGAACCGCTTTGAACCAGTAAAAGCATTGAAGTGGGATTTCTGTTTTCTTTTTTTGCACTTGTGATTGCCTGTTGAAGCATATCAACATCATTTACAGTTTTAGTATTTGTTCCCACAATTACATCTCCAGGCTTTAAACGCTGCATCAAATTTTTCTCTTTATGATGTACGGTGGTCACTACAACGCCCTGCTGTTTTTCTGCCAGATTATATTTCTGTCTTAGTAAATTCGTTATCGTACTGACCGTAATATTCAGATCTTTAATTACTAATACCCTTGCCTTTTCATCCTGAATATCACTCTCCTTACTTTCCTCATTTTCTTCAAGATTTTGTATCTCTATGGGTAAATCAACAACTTTTCCCCGTCTTATAACTGTTAAATTAATTTGTGAATGAATGGGAGCGGCAGCAACCATCCTTGGCATTGTGTGGGCTGTAACAACCTGGCTATTTATTTTTTCTATGATATCGCCAGATTTTAATCCAGCTTTATCAGCAGGGCTACCCTTCTCAATTTTTACGACCAAGGCTCCCTGAAACGGCTTTACATTCAGGCTACTCGCTATACTTTCATTAATTTCCTGAATACGAACACCAATCCATCCACGAGTCACCTTGCCGTTTACACGAAGCTGATTGATAATATCCCTTGCCTCATTGGCAGGTATGGCGAAAGCAATGCCTATTGACCCTCCAGAAGGTGAAAAAATAGCTGTATTAATGCCTATGACCTCTCCTTTGATGTTAAATAAGGGACCTCCGGAATTTCCCTTGTTGATTGGGGCATCTGTCTGAATAAAATCGTCATATGGCCCCTGTTCTATATCCCTTCCCCTTGATGAAATAATACCGAATGTCACGGTTCCAGATAAACCATATGGGTTACCAATTGCCAAAACCCAGTCACCTATCCTTGAATAATCACTATTGCCAAAATGCGCAATGGTTAATGGTTCTTTCACATTAATCTTAAGTAAGGCAATATCTGTTCTTTCGTCATATCCCTTCAATACCGCTTTAACCGTCCGATTATCCTGTAAAGTTATCAAAATCTGGTCGGCATCTTTAATAACATGATAATTTGTAACGATAAGACCTGATGAATCAATAATGAAACCAGAACCCAACGCCTGAAGATGATCCATACCGTCATCAGGACCACTCTTGCCATTCATATAGTTTTGAAAGAATTTTTCGAAAGGGGAATCTGGATCAGAAGCGGTATCCTCCGTATTGTCATCATCTTCATCGTCATGCTGCCCCGGTTTAAGAACTCGACTGGTTGAGATATTAACCACCGTCGGCAATAATTTTTCGGCAACATTTGCAAAACTACCAGAAGAACATCGAGAACTAAATTTATCTAGCCAAGTTAAACGACCTATAAAAGGTAAATTAACAGCAGGTTGAGCTTGCAACCGATGAGTTGAAACAAAACCGAATATCCCCATGGTAAGGATCAAACAACGTGTCAAATCCCCTTGAAAAAGATTTTTTGACATACTTATTCTTTATTCATTAAAAATAATAACAGCATTATTACAGGTTACTTCATGCGCAAACTTATCTCTTTTCTAAAAATCATGTAGAGATCAAATAACTGAATTAATTTAACCATAAAATTCATTAAAATAAATATAAATCTATCTAAAATCATGATTTTATGGTTACACTGTTTTAAAATTCTAACATCTTAGACATGAATTCATGATAAGCTTATTTCTGAATAAATCCTGATTTTTGAAATTATTGAACTTTAATAATATTATTGGGATCTTAGATTGATAGTTCTTAATCGTTGTCTTTTTTTATCAAGATATAAAGACAGGAGATAAAGAATATATATTGCGATACAATTTATACCTAGCTGCAAAAATACTGATTGTCCCCAGCTAGCGAACATCAAACGCCCCCATAGATCAAAAACCGTACTCAAGGAAAAAACCTCCAGCGAATGTCGACCATATAAAGCCAAAAGCTGCCCAATTTTATTTTCGGAAAAATGTTTGGTCCATTTTGAAGATTGAACAAGATAAAATATTGCGATAACGTCCATCAATCGCAATGGTGAAAGATAAGCCTTTGCAGGAGTATGTAGTTCTATCAATCTCAAATCGGGTAATCCCCAATATCCCCATGGAAACGCTTCTAGGAAAGAAAAGATTAAATAAGCGATAGCAAGTCCCTGTAACCATATAAAATATGGAAAATCACCTTCATGCTTACCTGCAAGAATAGAACCATAAACCCCAAGCGTGAATAAAAACTGCCATGCTAAAGGGTTAAAAAACCAACCATCAGGATCGAGCCAGTTAGGAAAATTGAACCATGGATCAAGATTAACCCAACTCCATAGCAAAAAACTTATTCCCAACGCCAACCACCAACGATATTTCATGATTAAATAAAGGATGGGAAAAAAGGCGAGTAAAATGATATAGAGTGGCAAAATATTCAGATTACTTGGCAATGCATCCAGAAGTAACAACCGCCAGAATACTCTTAAGATACTGTGACCATGTGCCAATTCAGGCTCTAAAAAATCAACTGGCAGTATCCATACCCGACGCCACTGATAGATGCTGAATAATGTAATTAATACCAAACCTATCTGAAAAAGATAAATTTTCCAGCAACGTGCAAAAATCCTTTTACAAATTTTCCAAAACCCGTCAAGCGGAATCCTTCTTCCATATGCAAGCCAGGAAGCATATCCAGCTAATAATACGAAAATTTCTGCTGCATCGGCAAACCCTACATTCCGCATAGTAAAACGATTTAGAAGATTTTCAGGAATATGGTCAATATACATCATGATCAGCGCCAATCCACGCAAAGCATCGATACGATGATCCCTTTTTGATTTTTTTTGCTGTTTGATCAGAACTTTATTCCTTAACGATTCTTTCCAATTTATTCTACATTTTCTTTCTAAATAAAATGAAGAAAATTAGTTTCAGAGCTTCATTACAACTTTACAAATCTGTTATATACTTTTTAAAATAAACTTGATAATTACATTTTTTAATGATTGTTTCTTCAAGGTTTTACATGAATAACCCTATTTCAATTAACCGGCAAAAAGTCAAAGAGGCTTTGAAAGATTTTACGCTTCCATGGTCTCCCCATATTCGGCTGCTAGACACTGATTTGATTGAAACGCTTCATATTGAAAACCAAAAAATACATATAACGTTAAAAGTCCCCAATGTCGATCCCGCTCAAGTGGAACCATTACGGGCAAAAATCGAACACCATTTAAGTCAGCTTAAAGATGTGGAACAAGCCCGTGTTTTTATGAATGCCATTTCTTCCGGCTTACATGATCCAACCATATCAAAACGCTTGGTATTCCCACCCAAACAAACCGGTCATACCAAATCAGATACAACTTCAATAAAAGCAAATAATATAAAAAATGCCAAACCCATTGAAACTCTCAATTCGGTTAAATGTGTCATTGCAATCGCTTCAGGAAAAGGAGGTGTTGGAAAATCCTCAACAACTGTCAATCTTGCGATTGCCTTGTCTCAAAAAGGATTAAAGGTTGGCATCATGGACGCTGATATCTATGGCCCTTCCATTCCACATATGCTTGATCTAAAAGGCAAGGTAGAAGTAAGAGACCACAAACTGATCCCAATGACGGCATGGGGTATTTCAGCAATTTCCATTGGCATGCTGGTTCCCACGAATCAAGCGGTTATATGGCGGGGACCCATGGTAATGGGGGCGGTCAAACAACTGTTGTCAGACGTAAAATGGGGAGAGTTGGATATCATGTTGATTGATATGCCTCCTGGAACGGGTGATGTTCAAATTACCCTTGGCCAATCCATTAAATTAGATGGTGCGATAATGGTTTCCACACCTCAGGATATTGCTTTATTGGATGCCAAAAGAGGTATTTCTCTTTTTCAGAAAACGCGAACCCCTATATTGGGTATCATTGAAAATATGTCTTATTTTCTTTGCCCTCGTTGTCAGGAAAAAACCTATATATTTGGACAGGATGGTGTTAAAAAAGAAGCCAAAGCTTTGAATATACCTTTTTTGGGGGAAATACCTATTTTACCTGCGATCCGTACGGCATCAGATGAGGGAATTCCCATAACCGTTCAACAACCTGATGGCCCAGAAAGTCAAGCCTACCATGCTATTGCAGATTTAATTTATCCCGCCATTTGTAAAACAGGACTTGCAAATAGCAAAAATTCCTAAAAACCTTGTCACCCCGAATCTATTTCTCTAAAGAAGATCCAGGACCTGCCAAAACATAACAAACCTTATTTTTTGGCATATACCGACATAAAGGTCCCTGCTTTCCGTTTTTTCCTAAAATTCCAAATTCAAAAATCAACCCCAAAACCAAAACGAAAGTACAGGCAATATACCAAGGGCGTAAAGTGGCAAATTCGATTTTTTGATTTGGATCTAGAGGTTTAATGTCAGAATCAAGATTTGAAGGTTGGGTAAAAAAACTTTCTCCCATTGATTCAGATGACGAATGGACAGATTTACCAGGTAATTCATACTCATATTCATCGACATGAAGATTCTTTTTATCTTTATAATCCATAATGAAATTTTCAACTACTTTCATATTTATAATCAAATATTTAGCATAGTTCATTTTTTCTTTGTATAAAAAGTCTCATGTAGATACTGATTATCCGCATCCAGATTACGTCCAAAAGGAAGAAACCACATCGCTGCAACAATGCCGATAAATAAAATGATAATACCAGCAACATATAAAAGTTTTTCCATTTTCAATCTTTCCAAGAGATTTTATATACACATTAACTCTAGGATTTGTAATGATCCAGAATCTGCATCATTTCTGTCCATTCACGTTTGCTTAATCCACTGTCAGCTTGATCAACAGATTGTCCATTTAACAACTTGCCAATAACATTCATCATGGTCGAGGAAAATGTTACAGCCCCTTTGCGATAATCTTCAAATGCCTCACAAGCCAGAGGAACCCATGCCCGAACCGTTTTCAGCATTACTTCGGCATAAACACGGATTTCATATTGTGCATGCGAGTCAATTCTTAGCTGCAAGAAATGAAATAAATTATGTAAGTTAACCTTCCAGTACCATTGACTATAACTGTTCAAGGTCAAGTTCATTCTGGCAAGCTCACGAGCCAGCCCAAAACCATTTTCTTCAGGAGTACGAAGCATTTTTTCATAATCATCATAGCATTTTTGCGCATCATTACGTAAAAGCGATAAAACTGCCTCTGATTGGTCAGCAGAAAGAACTTCTCCACGACCTTGATGATTAACCTTACTTTGCATTGCCAATACGCGAGGTTCGGGAATATAGAATTCTCTATCCATTATTGAATATCGGGCCGAATATTCATTTACGCTGGCCGTACGATGACGAATCCATTGTCGTGCTACAAAAATTGGTAATTTAACATGAAACTTAATTTCACACATTTCAAAAGGGGTTGTGTGATAATGACGCATTAAATATCGAATCAAACCACGGTCTTCCGATACTTTTTTTGTACCGGTTCCATATGAAACTCGGGCTGCCTGAACAATTGCAGAATCATTACCCATATAATCGACAACCCTGACAAATCCATGATCCAGTACAGGAAAAGCTTGATAAAGCATTTCTTCCAAACCTGGTGAAATTGGCCGTTTTGTATAAAGTTGCTGACTTGACTGCGCTTTAATATCTGCCTGTTGTTCTTCTGTAAGTGCCATAATAATCTATTTACTCATTTTAAGTACGACTAAGAAATTATTTATAAACCAGTATAAAACTATTTTCCTAAAATATATGATTTTAATGGTTTTTAACAGTCATGATTTGCATATTCCCCTCGTTAGCTATTTAAAAAAAATCAAGAAAACTGCTTTTAAACAAATCATTAACTTTCACACCCTGTCCAAAATCAGCTGATATTTTTCATTTCATTATGTGGATCCCTAAAGATTTTGGCAAACTCTGACAAAAATGATAATCAAGAGTAAAATTTTTTCCCTGTTGGGAAGATTCAAGATTAATAAATTTTATCGATCATATCCGTTCTGGAAAGATTAGATTTGTATTCTCTCTCCCTTAGGAATTGCTCTTTTAAACCGGGATCTATAATAAATAGTTCTCCGGATTTTAAAATTAATCGATTATATAAAATATCCATATCAAAATTTTGCGGCTTTAAATTCAAACCCGATAAACAGGACAGATCAATGTGGACAAAATTTTTTCCGAAATATATAGCGGGCTTCATTAGTAAAAAATGACTGATTATCATCATATGAAAAATCAGCCGTAATTGAATGATAGCCTGTTTTATATAAAAAATTGGCTATACTTCCCAAAATAATTCTTGTACCGTTTCCCATACCCTTTGTTCTCAAATAGTTAATATGAATTTGATACCCTGACTTTTCCGATACTCTGGTCTTGTAAAAATAATCTATCCCGCTTAGCTGATGGGATAAAGATTTAATCCGCCAATTTTCAGCATTTATTCTGCCAATATCAAAGTTCACATGAACTTTGTTTAAAACGGTTTTCTATATTGAAGTTTCCCAGAAACCGTTATTTGAAATCCCTATTTTCTTAACATTTAAATGACTAACATCTTCAAGCGTCACATTTATATTCTCGAAAATGACCATTTGGAAAACTTTAAGGACAAACGCCTTGGAATATGAATAATGCCCTTTTTTCCTGCAATCCGTGTCAGGGCATTATGCGTGTATTCTAATATGAACGGAGCCTCCCCATAACGTATATTATATAAATTCAGTCCTATAATAAATAAAAAGCAAAACAAATAGAGAGAAAAATACTTTTTTCAATTTATTCATTTTGCACATCTTGAAAATGTAATTTATGTAAGTTTATTCAATCCAGCCGAATAAATTCATGAATTTATTTTATAAAATCCATTATTAATGCTTAGAATCACTATGAACCTTAATATTCAAATGATCAATTATCTGACTGGCATTATATGAAGTTAGATCTAAAAATGAATAAGGTTTATCCGGATTAACCTCAATTGTAAGCTCATGATCCGGATGATGAATAACATCAATGACAGCATTTCCAGCTTGTTTAGACAATTCCGGAAAATCTCTATCGGGTTTCTGTAAATCCTCAATCCATTCTTGCTTAATCTGATCAACGGATTCATTCTTTTCACGGCTTTTAAGATCAGCCAAATGTTGTATTAATCCATCATCACGAAAATGCATTGTAAAGGATACAATCTTATAATCATTTATCATTGCCATTTCATTATTTGCTGATGGTTTTTCCGGACCTTTTACACGAGCATTAATTTTTACATTCCCAATATTTTTTGCACCAATCTGGAACGGTTCAAGATTCCATTCTTGCAGATCATAATGATACTGCGCGGACAAATTCCCGAACATATTTAGTTGATCATAACCATATTGCTTTAAAGCGTACAATCTTGGATCACTATCGGTTTGTAATTGTAAGTTATCGAATTTATTACCTCTAAACAAACGGTTTTTTCCATCTTTTTCTGTCGAAATTTGCATGTCACCAAGCTGGTATCGTGCAGCATCAATTTTTAATTCGACATTTTTAATATGAAAAAGTTTAGGTTCGTCACTTGCAAATTCAAATGTTTTTCCATTTTCAATATTTTGGAAAAATTTAGCAAAACTCAAATCCTTAATCTGAAGTGATTGAATATTGAAATAATTGTCCCGATTGTTAACTTTATCATAATAACGGAAATCATTCAAAGTTTGGTCGGATTTTCGATCTAATCCATAATTTTTGATTTGATATTGAGCTATTGCTATCTTTTCAGATCCAGAAGATAATTTCATTGTAATATTCTTCAGATTTAATAAATCAAATTTTGCCTTTGAAAAATAAACACTCTTGATTTTTCCAGATGCATCGATGTCAAGCAAATCCTTTCTGGGAACAAAATTGTTTAAATCAATATGATCAACGTGAATCTGCCCGTTATTCATCATCAAGTCACTATCAATTTTTGTTTCAAAATTATCAATTGTAGCGCTCATCAATCCATTACGTGAACCAGATTTGATATTCAATTTATCCATTGTATATAATTGCCCAGACTGGCCTTTGATCTTCACTTTTTCCAAAATGGCACTACGTGTGAATACATTGGTTACACTGCGATCATAAACAATAGAAGAACCCGGAAAGGATTGCTCCAACATTTTAATTCCCGCATCAAGACGATTGTGTAGCTGATGCTGAAGATAGATATATCCACCTCCAAGACTTGAACCTAGTACAAGAATGGCTGCGGTTGTTCCAAAGATTACTGATTTTTTCATCGCTTATTTCCTGTTAAGATTATTACGGAAAATTATAAAGAAATAATAAGTAAAAACAATTGGAAATTAATTACGGTGACCCAGAAATTTAATTTGGATCAAAAAAAATTAATTTCCCCTTTTTTTATTAGTGAAATATTATTATATTAAAATTGTTGGTTTACCCAACTATGGCAATAAACGGTATATGAAATAGGCGTAGTGGACCCGGGGGCGGTACCCGGCGTCTCCACCATAAAGCTTATGGGGACGAAACAGGATCGACACGCGTAGTAAAGATATATTTTTTGCTCGGTATTGTACCACCGTTATCGGACTGTTTTTTACAAATGCCAACGATAATTTCGAGGCACACGCTATCGCGGCCTAATAAGCCAATGTGACAAGCGCGGCTTGAAGGGTGCCGGGCAACAGAAACCCTTCACTTTAGATTATTGATTTTATAGTTAAAGTTTAGACAATGACCAATTCAGATAATTCAGGTTCTAACGAAAACCCTCCTTCCCTTTTACCATATAATGAATGGATTGAAGCTGCCTATCGTGAGGTCATGTTAAAAGCTCTGGAATCAGTTGCAAAAGATGGACTGCCTGGGAGCCATAATTTCTATATCCAATTTAAAACCGACTATCCTGATGTGATTATTCCACCCCAACTTAAAGAAAAATATCCAGAAGAAATGACGATTGTTTTACAACATCAGTTTTGGGATCTGAAAATCAACAGAATTAAACAGCAAATGTCTGTTGGGCTATCATTTGGTGGCGTTGGAAGTATATTGGTTATTCCGTTTGAATCTGTTATTGGGTTTGCAGATCCGTTTGTTAATCTAGCATTTAATTTTCAGCCTATTCCCTCTAGTCTAACCGTGATTCAATCTGAAGAAAAGACACCTGTTCAAACACTCCGTACAGTTACAAATAATATGGAAGAATTAAAAGATGCTAAACCTTCTAAGGAAAGTAACGCATCGAAAGAGAAATCACAGGTTATAAGTTTAGATGCTTTTAGAAAAAAGACCGATTAAATTTTATAATATAATATCAAATGATAAATAGTTTAACAAAACCAAAAGCTTAATTGGTAATAAACCGTATTGTGCTATAAAAAATATTAATCATTTTTTTAACAGTTAAAATACAACTTTTGTTAAAGATAGATTAATTACAACATAAAGCGATTTATGAGGCTAATAGATTTTCCAGATTATAAAAAATATCATAGTTGATTAGACTATTAATCCTACTATCATGCTTCGTAGTTTCTAATATAATTTAAATATTTAAATTATATTCCTTTACAATAACAAATAAACTGCAAGTCTTTATATTCATTATAAATTTATTATTATATAAAATTTTATTGTATAATATTCATTGACTCCCAATCATTTTAATATAAAAAAATTATTTTTAATTTATAAATATTTTAAACATGTTAATAATCATAAAGAATTTTTGGAATATTTTATTAATAGCCTTAATGGGTTTATTTATTTTTATTCTATTCTTTCATATCAACCAAATCCCTTTTGCCAGTTCTGATGAGAGCCGACACGGCGTCAGTGCTTTGGAAATGATCTACAATCATAATTATATTATAAACAGTTGGGCTGGCCAACCCGACATGTGGAATTTAAAACCTATTTTAAGTTTTTTGCCAACTTGTCTAATGATTTTACTTTTTGGCAAATCAATTCTAGCAATCCGTCTTTTTTCTCTTTTATGTGCAATATTTTTATGTAATCTTGTCTGTTATTATACAATTAAAAAATATAATATTTACACAGCCATTCTTTTTATTTCACTTCTATTTACAACCTCACTTTTAATTCGTAACCATGCTTTCAGAAGCGGCGACATTGATTCATTTTTTATCCTTTGTCAAATTACCGCAACATTATCATTAGCAACAAAGTATGATCATTTTCATATTACTCTGGCCGCTTTTTTTTCATCGTTAGCTTTTCTAGCAAAAAGTTGGCATGCTCTTTTCCTGGGCTTACCCTTTTTAATTTCCTATGGTTATCTAATTAAAAGCCATCGGTTCAATATAAAAGCTATTTTATATCCTGTCATTTGTTTTAGTTTGCCCATATTAATATGGCTTGGCATACGTTATCAATATGATGGTTTTGCTTTTATCAAAGAAATGGTGCGTTATGATTTAATAAAACGCTCCTCCCATATGATTGAAAATCATATTCATGGCTGGAATTATTTTATAAAAATTTTATTCAATAATTTTGGCCTCATTTTTTTAACATTTATATTTTCCATATTTTATAGTTACAAATATAGAAAAAAACATTTTTTAACTTATGATATCATCATTTATTTATCAGCCATTTTGAGTAGTCTGCTGATTTACAGTATGGCTAAAACAAAACTTTACCATTATGGCTATACGCATATTATATTAATCTGTCTGGTCACAAGTATTTTGATTGGTCGAGACATTAATAAATATACCCGATATTTTATTATTATTCTAAGTTTTATAGCATTTATTTTTGCATTTACCAATCTACATAAAATCTCTTCAATACATTTGCCAGACTATTATTATCAACTACAAAAAAATGCCTATCCAAAATATAATACCTTATATGTACCACAACATATAGAACAGAATGAACGTTTAGCCATCATGGTATTTGGCAATTTCAATTATGATAAAATCAAATATGGAAAACCCATATCAAAAGCACTGGTTTTTTATCGGGATCTAGGCAACGACAATTCCGATATCAATCGATGTCATCCCATAACTGAAAAAGTAACAGAATTAAAAAATAAACATGATCAGAACGAAATATCTTTATTTTCTTGTAAAAATTTATAAATTAACATTTTAACGCTCATTCAAACCCTATATTTTCTAACGAAATAATTGATTATGAATAAAACCCCGCTTTTTATAATGATGACTGAATAATTATGTTTTTATTAACAAGAAAAAATTTTTTTATTATTCTATTGTTTATACTTCTTGCAGTTTTCTATTGCACCCTTTTCTATCACATAAATCTTACCCATTTCGATAGCTGGGACGAAAGCCGTCATGCAGTCAGTTCAATTGAAATGAATATCAATAAAAACTGGATTATCAACACATGGATGAATAAAACTGATATGTGGAATTTAAAGCCCATACTCAGCTTTTTACCAACTTGTATTATCATTTCTTTATTTGGGAAATCCATTTTAACGGTACGATTATTTTCAATAGTCTCAACAATACTGCTTTGCAGTATTGTCTGTTATTACACATATAAAAAATATAATATAATCAGCTCCATTCTTTTTTTATCCCTAATATTTACTGCATCCCTGATAATCAAAACCCACGGTTTCCGTTCTGGAGACGCGGATGCTTTTTATATATTTTGTCAAGTTATGGTTGTAATCGCCCTAGCAAGTAAAAATGATACCCGACATATTACACTTGCGGCTTTTTTTTCTGCCTTGGCTTTTTTAACAAAAAGCTGGCATGCTCTTTTTATGGCTATTCCCTATTTTATTGCTTACGGTTATTTATTCAAAAACAAACAGCTTTCAATAAAATCATTTACCTTTCCCATAATCGTTTTTTTTTCACCTATTTTAATCTGGCTAGCATTACGTTATCCCTATGACAAGTTCGATTTTATCAAGGAAATGTACCGCTATGACCTTATAGCCAGAGCCTCTGACCGTATTACAGGTCATTACCATTCCATCTGGTATTTTTTTAATCAGCTTGTGGATCATTTTAGTCTGATCACCATAATTTTCATTTTCGCCTTGATTTATTCTTTTTCATTTAGAAAATGGAAAATGTTTTCATATGATATTTTAATTATTCTTTCTGCAATCCTGTCAAGTTTTCTGATCTTCAGTCTCGCCAAAACAAGACTGGCCCATTACAGTTATACCCATATAATTTTGATCTGTATCATCAGTGCCATTTTAATTGGGCGTGATGTTAATTATTATACAAAATTACTAACCTTATTATTAGCAATCATTGCATTAATCTATAATATGATTACCTTGCATCAATTTTCGAAAAATAAGTTACCTGCCTATTACGATCAATTACAAAAAAACGCTTTCCCTCTAACCAGCGCCATTTTCACGCCACATGAGATAACACAGGCGGAAAGATTATCCTTTATGGTTATGGGTAATTTTAATAATGATACGATTAAACAAGGGAAACCAGTAAAGAATTCATTGGCTTATTATCGCGTTGGAGCAAAAGATAATCCCGATGTGACAGGATGCCGTATTTTAACTGAAGAAAAAACATTAAATGATATACGTTATGAAGACGATACAGTTCGTTTGTACACTTGCCAAGAGAACCAATAATTCTTATCTCTTGATCTTTCTAACCGATATATACATTTAATAAATGTATATTCTCAACATTTTTTAATGGCCCAACCATAATAATCCATGACTGATCTTACTGCAGATTTTGATTTCAAGCTTCCTGAACATTGCATTGCCCAGCATCCGGCCCGTCCCAGAGAGGCTGCCAAACTTCTTTACATTCCATCAAAATCGGGAAAATTTCAGGATAAAACAATACGGGATTTACCCTGTTATTTTCAAAAAGGTGATATCTTGATTGCCAATGATACAAAGGTCATTCCCGCCAAATTATTCGCACAAAGGGGTATGGCTCACATTGGCATTACACTTGATCGACCGATGGGAGATGGTACTTGGCATGTATTGATCAAAAACAGTAAACGTTTAAAGAAACAAGACCGCCTTGATTTTCCAGATAAAAAATGTTTTGCCACAGTGGTAAAACTTGAAACAGGTGGTGGTGCGTTTATCCGTTTTAATCTTGAGGGTAATGAATTTGATAAATGGCTTAATACATCTGGTCAATTGGCGCTACCTCCCTATATTCGTCGTCCCAATGGACCAACTGGAAGGGATGAGCTGGATTATTACACAATATTTTCACAAAATCCTGGTGCAGTTGCCGCTCCTACAGCCGGATTGCATTTTACAGAAGAATTATTAACCCAGCTTGATCATAAAGGTGTTGAACGGCTGGCCCTTACTCTACATGTGGGTGCTGGAACATTTTTACCAGTGCGAAGTGAGAACATCAATGACCACCATATGCATGCAGAATATGGCGTGCTCAGTCCAGAAAACGCTGAACGATTGAATCAAGCTAAAGTTGAAAAAAGACGTATTATCGCGGTGGGAACAACAACCTTGCGATTATTGGAAAGTGCAATTGATCGACAAGGAATATTTCACCCTTTTCAACAGGAAACATCCATTTTTATACGTCCGGGTCATCAATTCAGATCCATCGATATCTTGATGACTAATTTTCATTTACCCAGATCCACATTATTTATGCTGGTTTGCGCTTTTGGTGGAACAGAAAAAATGCGTCAAGCCTATGAACATGCTATTCGAAACAATTATCGTTTTTATTCTTACGGGGATGCATGTATTATTGAAAAAGAATTTTTATAATAAACAAAGTATTTTAATTTCTTGAGTTATAACAACCCTGTCATTTTAAATAAATGAAACATTTTCAGGTTTCATGCAAGATAAATTATCATAGGGATTTTTCTGGGAGAAATTAAGAAACTGATTCTGTTTTTTCTGGATAGAACCAACAACAACCATATCTTCTGCAATACTTTGATTTATTACTGAGTGAATATTAACTATATTAAATACCTATCTCTAAATACAATATTTATCAATTATAATGTTAAAATATTCAGGTTTTTCGAAAACTTGTAAGAATTTCAAAGAATATAATCACTTTATTTATCATTTTATTAATGATCACTATCCCCCAGATTATGATAAATTTTCAATATCCATGATAATTAGATAATTTTTTAATCTTCCTTTTCATAGAATAAATTTATATAACATCAATAAATTGACCTTTTATAATTTGACACACCAATCATGACATCGTTAAAATTCCATTGGACACAACAAGCTCAAGATCATAAAGCCCGTGCGGGAATATTACATACCGCTCATGGCGACGTAATCACGCCAACCTTCATGCCTGTAGGAACAGTGGGAACAGTCAAAGCCATGACCATGGATGCTGTCCGTTCAACCGGAGCGGGAATAGTATTGGGAAACACCTATCATCTGATGCTTCGTCCAGGGGCGGAACTGATTCATGAACTGGGTGGATTACACAAATTTATGGATTGGTCTGGACCTATTTTGACAGATTCTGGCGGGTTTCAGGTTATGTCTCTGGGGGCCTTACGTAAACTGAACGAGGAAGGTGTTACCTTTCGTTCTCATATTGACGGATCCACATATAAATTGACACCAGAATCCTCGACGGATATTCAATATCTGCTTGATGCCACCATAACCATGTGTTTTGATGAATGTCCTGCACTTCCAGCCAGTCATGATACCATTGCCAACTCAATGCGTATGTCGATGCGTTGGGCGGAACGATCAAGAAAACGCTTCAAGACAAGACCTGGTTATGCTCAATTCGGCATTGTTCAGGGAGGTATTGAACCCGATTTAAGGATTGAAAGCGCGGAGGCATTAAACAAAATAGGATTTGAAGGTTATGCAATTGGCGGACTTGCTGTTGGTGAACCCCAAGAACAAATGTTTGAAACCCTTGATGTAACTATTCCCTATCTTCCATCAGACAAACCTCGTTATCTAATGGGTGTGGGAACGCCACAGGATATGTTGGGATCAGTTATGCGGGGGATTGACATGTTCGATTGTGTCATGCCAACAAGAGCGGGAAGAACCGGTCGTGCCTATACAAGCCGTGGAACACTTAATATGAAAAACGCCTGTCACATTCATGATCGGCGACCTATTGATCCAGAATGTGATTGCCTCGCCTGTTCAAAACACAGTCGTGCCTATATCCATCATCTTTTCCGCAGCAAGGAAATCCTTGGAGCAATGTTGCTAACCTGGCATAATCTTGCCTATTACCAAAGGCTAATGCGAACTATACATCAGGCTATCTTGGATCAAAATTTAGAAGAAAAAGCGACAGAATTGCATAATGACTGGAATAAAGGCGATTGGAAACTGGATGAATGGAATTGATTATAACTTCAATAATATAAACTAAAAATATTGCTTAAAGCTTTGTCTTGATACCCCTTGAAGACAAAATTATTGTTTAGATGAAGCACATTCCAAAATAGGTTCAATAATATCCCGCTCCATTTCTTTATAAAGTTTAGTATCAGGAGTAATAAGGGGACACATCGTATCTCTCATAAAGGTAATGTGATCATTTCCTCATCAAAATTAAAACGTTTTTTACCCTCTAAACTCCCTTCACACATGACAATAATTTCGGGAGCCAATTTTGTTTCCAAACCATCCAAAGCAACCGACATGAATTTCTGCCATACCACCCGATCAATCGGCGAAGGCCTTAACGTAACCGCTTGATCAAAGTCATGCTGGTCAAAATTAAGAAAAGCGACACTGCCTGGATCTTTAAGGGAAAGTTCTTTAGCCTTCATCATGACACCAAGTGAATGTGTCGTAATCCATAATTGCCCTTCACCTTTAATAAGATTATACATCTCTTCAATCACTTTACCCTGTAAATTGGTATGAATATGCACTTCAGGCTCGTCAATAAGAAATAAAGCACCTTGATATTCATCAAGATTAATAATTAGGTCTAATAATAAATCAAAGGCGGCTTTTTCCCCACTGGACAGGTTTTTATAATTATAATGATCTACAATTCCTTTTTTGAAGTAAAAGGTACCCTCTTCTAATGGTGATTTAATGTTGTTTAATATCAAATCACTAAATACATTTTGCACTGATTGTTGAAGTTTACCAATTAGTTCTTCTCTTAATTTTTTGATTGTTTTACTGTCATTGTCTTCTTCATATAACCTATCAATTGTTCTTTTTATGATTTTTTGGTAATTCAACATAACACGTTGGTCATTTTCAATAAATGCCAAAGTATTATTGCCACCACTAGCTTCAAGAGTATTAACGGAAAAACCAGGGTCGTTACGGTATGCTGTCCTAAAATAAAATTTCGATTTATTACCATTTTGGTGTAAATATATTTCAATTTTACATATATCAAGATAATATTCAGAATGATTATCTATCTGTTCTATCATTGCCCTCTGTTTAAGAAAATACTCTTTTTGAGCTGAACTATTCATTTGATGAATTTTTTGTGAAAAATTCGATGACTGCCAATAATTAAATGCCTCAAACACTGATGATTTTCCACAACCATTCGGCCCTACCAAAACAACCATTTTAGCAGTTTCTGGAATCCCCTCAATTTTCAAGTCAGTAAAACGCTTGAAATTCCTGATTTGAACGTTTTTAATTTTCATTATCAAATACCTTAATATAAATATTTCAAATAAATAAACTATTTTATTAAAATTTAAAATGATAAATAAGTGAAACGTTTTATTTAAAAATTATCTTTTTGCAAATAAAAAAACCAGCAATCACTATACCATGCTGGCTTTTTTGTTCATTGGAAAGAAAACAAAGGAACGATTAGCTTATAAATTTCATCAACTGTCAATCTTGGATATAAAATAATCCATAACCTGATTGTTTTCTGTCAATTCGGGATGAAAAGAACAAACTAGAATATTGCACTGTTCCGCCATAACGATTTTTTTATCATATTCCGCCAGGACATTTACATCTTCACCAACTGAAGCAATATAGGGGGCGCGAATAAAAACGGAAGGAATATTTTTTCCTATACTTCTTATATCCAAATCAACTTCAAAACTGTCAATCTGACGACCGAAACCATTACGTGTTACGGCAATGTCGATCAAATTTAAAGGTTTTAATTTCTCTCCACCATCTGTAATAGAGGAACCACACAAAATTAAGCCTGCACAAGTACCAAAAACCGGATTTTTTCTTGCAAAATCACGTATTGGTTCATAAAGTCCAACTTCTTGTATCAAACGGCTAATTGCTGTTGATTCACCACCAGGTATAATCAATCCCTTTACCAGTTTAAGGTCTTCTGCTGTTTTGATCTCAATTCCCAAAGCACCCAATCCCTGCAACTGGGCAATATGCTCACTCACTGCTCCTTGTAACGCAAGAACCCCAATTTTTTTATGCATTATAATTCATATATACCTTTTTAATCAACATTATAAAAATTCCTATAAAGGGGAAATTCAAATTTCCCCCTTCCCAAAACCTAGTGGGACCGTTCTTGCATTCGTTCATCCACTGATAATTTGCTCATTTCAATACCCTTCATTGGCACACCCAACCCTTTGGATAATTCGGCAATCAATCTGTAATCTTCATAATGAGTTGTGGCCTGAACAATTGCACGGGCAAATTTTTCGGGATTTTCTGATTTGAATATACCGGATCCAACAAAAACGCCATCAGCACCCAATGACATCATCAAGGCCGCATCCGCAGGTGTTGCCACACCACCCGCAGCAAAATTTACAACAGGTAATTTGCCAAGTTGTTTAACCTGTTTAACCAATTCATAAGGTGCGCCAAGATCACGTGCATATACCATCAATTCATCGTCTTTCAATCCCATTACATGATGAATTTGTAACTGAACCTTGCGCATATGACGTACAGCTTCAACAATATTACCTGTGCCCGGTTCCCCCTTGGTCCTTAACATAGAGGCACCCTCTCCGATACGGCGCAATGCTTCACCTAAATCACGGCATCCACACACAAAAGGCACTGTATATTCACTTTTCAGCAAATGATATTCATCATCAGCAGGTGTAAGAACCTCGCTTTCATCAATATAATCAACACCCATCGCTTCAAGTACGCGAGCTTCGGCAATGTGACCAATCCGGGCTTTTGCCATTACAGGAATAGTCACCGCTTTCATAACAGCCTCAACAATAGTTGGATCAGCCATACGAGCCACCCCTCCAGCAGCACGGATATCAGAAGGAACCCGTTCCAGAGCCATCACGGCAACTGCACCCGCTGCTTCTGCTACCTTTGCCTGTTCTGCATTCACAACATCCATAATGACCCCACCCTTTTGCATTTGGGCCATACCACGTTTTACTCTTTCAGATCCTACTTTTTTATTCATTAATATATTCTCCGGTTTAAATTAAGATTATCATGCATAAACATTCAGGGAATTAAAACATCCAATTGGTATGATTCAAACCCATCCAATTTATATATAATCCTCACTTAAAAAGTGCCATGACTAATAACCAATGTCGGATCAACTGGAATTATAAATTTGACAAAAAGTTTCCCGTTTGTAGAAGGGATAATAGAAAGATCGTTCGATACCTTTACAACAAATACAATCGGCAATTTTGAAAGGAATATATTTTATAACCAAAAACCTAGCTTGATAATATCCAGCAATGGAAATAATTCCATAATGATAATAAAAAAATAATATAGTAAAAAAAATATTAATATTATATCATGTCTCTGTATTCAGGGTTTGATCATCATGTGGACTTTGTCTTCCTCTTCCAATAAACCGTTATATCAACAACTTATTCATCTTATTCAGCAAGCCATTATAAATGGTACCCTGGGTCCTGGTGAACGATTGCCTTCTGAAAGGCAGTTGAGCCATCTCCTGAACATCAATCGTTCAACTGTTATCCGTGCATTGAACGAATTGACAGATCGAAAATTATTAATTCGAAAAATAGGCAGTGGATCATATGTAAATCCGCTCAAACATGAAATAAATCTTTATCCATCAATGAATTGGTATCCTGTCAAATCGGTATATACCCAATATCAGCGAGATCCCTATCAAATTCATATACAAGAATTACGTAAAAAGGCTCAGGAAAAGCATATCAACCTTAATGATATGGCAACTGGTGATCTTGCACCTTCCCTTTTACCAAAAATTGATCCTACCGATTTACCCTGGCAACATGTTCTATCGTTAGAACAAGATGATGAAACTACTCTTCTAGGTCTTTATTCCTTTCGCCAGGCCGTTCAATATCATATGAAAAAACGTATAGGTATATCAGTTGACCTATCCGAAATTCTGATTACAACTGGAACTCAGCAGGCCCTTTTTTTATTGACTCAAACCTTGTTAGGGCCAGGCGATCATATTGCGATAGAAACCCCTTCCTCTTTTTTCCGACTTCCCATTTTTCAAGCTTCCGGTTTACGTGTTCATCCTGCTGCACTGGATCAAAATGGGGTGAACCCAGAAATACTCCAGAAATTGATTCGTAAACATCCCGTAAAAATGATTTTTTTAAATCCAGTTTTTCAAAATCCAACCGGTTCAATCCTTTCATCTTTTCGTAAAAAAGAAATCCTACGGCTTTGTCATGATAATCAAATTCCTCTTATTGAAGATGATGCATATAGCCTACTTTCGTTTGATGAGAATACCGATTGTAGATCCATCAAAATGTATGACAAATACAAACAGGTTATATATCTTGGTTCTTTATCTAAATATATTGGTAAAGCAATCCGTGTTGGTTGGATTATAGCCCCTCGTCCCATTATCCATCAGCTTGCCAATGTTAGACGTCAAATCGAGGGTGGAATAAGTGTTTTACCACAATTACTTGCCCAGTATTATTTAACCCATCAAATGGATAATCATTTCAATTTTCTACAGAAAAAACTTTCGAAAAAAGCAAAGAATCTATGTCATTGGTTGGATCAAAATTACCAATCTCTGTTTCAAATTCAACCTCCAAAAGGTGGACTTTATCTCTATTCAAAATGTCCTCCAGACAAAAACAAGGAATTGTCCACCCTTTTACAGGAATGGTTAAAACAAAAAATAATTATTGCAAAGGGTGAAGAATTTGGAGGGTCTCAAGGAGAGATACGATTTAATTTCTCTCATTTTTCTTCAAAAACAATCAAAAGATTAAAAAATTCATTGTGAAAAGGCAATATCAATTCTAACCTATTTATACAAATCAAGTAATTTTATAAGGAAATAAACATGTTATTCAGTCACATCTGCGTCGGCACCAACAATGTAGAAAAAGCAAAGAAATTCTATGATTCTATTTTCAAGGTTATGAATCTTTCCGATTCAGGATTTGATAAAAAGGGGCGTCCTTTTTATGCGAAGGATGGTCAAAAACTGATTATTTGCAAGCCAATCAACGGACAGGCTGCAACTTATTCCAATGGTGGAACTATCGGATTTCAAATGAACTCTCCCGAACAGGTCAATCAATTCCATGCCGCAGGAATAGCCAATGGTGGTGTGTCAATTGAGGACCCTCCAGGTTTACGCAAAGGAACAAATAAATATCTGGCTTATCTTCGTGATCCTGATGGAAACAAACTTTGCGCTTTTTATGAAGAATAGAATAGTTTCTTGAATGATTCAAAGTTTGTTACATATTATTTACAATCAATGTTCAAAAATAATGAACATTGATCTAATATAAATCAATAATTTATTTATATTTTAAACAAACAGTTAATACTACATTCCCATATCCCAATACATTTAAAATCAAGATATTTGAATTATATAATACATTGATCATTAATTTTTAATGGAAGCTAATCATCAATGTTCAAAAACAATTTAACTTTAAAGGAATGTAAAAGATTAATAAGTCTGGTAACCAATTTAAATGTTAGTAACCGGTCATTTGTAATCGCTATGATCCTTTGGTTTTTTTTGGGCTTCTTCGGGGTGCATCGTCTCTATATCAACAAATTTTTTACCGGTATCCTGATGGCTTTCCTTATGGTTTTAGGATTAGTTACAAAAATAGTCCTGATAGGTTATGTTTTTTGCGGAATTGTCTGGCTGTGGTGGATGTATGATTTATTTATGCTCTTAATACAAACAAGCAAACCCAAAACCTTTTATCGAGCCTAACTATATTGACAGCTTTCTGAATTTATCTGCCAAAATTGCGCTGATTGCTCGTCTCAAACCCAATATTCTGATTTGATGTGAGCGATACAAATATAAATGTGCAATTTTGGCAACCCACCCTCTTATTGCAATATGATGACCAAAAACACCAAAAGATTGATAACGTCCAACACTGACAAGTGAACCATAATCTTTATAATCAAAAGGGTTGACCGAAGCAGGATCTTGAATCAGTTTTAAAAAATTACGACTTAAATAGTAGGCCTGTTGCGTAGCCACTTGCGAGGTTGGTGGTAAAGAGTTATCCTGAACAGAAGAGCAATCTCCCATTGCAAATACATAGGGAAACCCAATGACTTGTAATCGTGGGGTCACAACAATCTGGGATCGTTTGGAATATTCGACACCATCAATTTCCTGCAATAAATTATCACCTTTTATTCCGGTTGTCCAAGCAACCTGATCTGCAGGAATTACAGCACCATTTTCAAGATATACGTGATCCTTGGTTACTTCCTTTACGCGCGCTGATAACAAAGTATTTATGCCAATTTTATTCATGGTCACTTTGACAGCATTACCAATTTCTTTCTCAAAAGTGGGTAAAATCTGATCCCCTGATTGCACAACTGTCAAATGCAAATAATCGGTAAAATCATACCCAACATACTGTGAAGACTGTTTAAGCTGATAGATAATTTCACCGCTTAACTCAACTCCAGTCGCTCCGGCCCCAACAATGACAACATGATGCTTTTCCTTCAAAATTGCAGCTTGTATTATAAAATTCCTTAAATCATTGTAAAAATCAAGGGCATGATCCAGATCATCAATTGGATAGGCATATTCTTTTACACCTTTAGTATTAAAATCATTGGTTTTACTGCCCATTGAAATAACCAAGTAATCAAATTCAATATTCCGTTCCGGAAGTATTTCTTTGTTGGTTTTGTCATATAATGCGTCTAAAGTGATTTTTCTCTGTTTCAAGTCAATTTTTGAAACATTTCCCGGATTAAAGATATAACCATCACGTTTGGCCTGTGTAAGAAAGTTAATCCCCTGTTCATTGGGTTTCGCACTTCCTGCAGCAAATGTATGCAGCATCGGTTTCCAAATATGATATTCGCTTTTATCAATTAACATTAATTCATATTGTTCAGATTTCAATAAAGAGGATAATCGGGTCACGAATTCCATTCCCGCAATTCCACCTCCTAATACAACAATACGTTTTTTCTGCATTTTTACTTGCCCCTTTACGTGATCTTAATTGAATACTTATAAAGTTTATGATTTAAAAAAAACCGTACAATTGTTTAATTGATAAACTGAATTTTTATTTGAATTATTACTTTTCTTAAAACAACAACTTATTATTTGTTCTTTAATGATGACGTTACAATTTTTAAATAATTAGGTCAATTGCAAATAAAACTATATAATCATGACCTATTTCTATATTTATTTATGTGACAATAAAAATCATGTCTCTTGATATTTTTCATTTTAAGAATGTTTTCTACACTTAAAGAAAACTTGTTTGAATATACAAACCTATTCTATAAATAAATAATCTGAATTACAATTGATGATAGTTATATATTCATATCTTCATGCTACCTAAAAATTTTTCCAAACTTATTCAAAAAAAAGCGATTGAATTGGGATTTGATCAATGTGGCATTTGTGAAGCATCTCTACCACCAGAAAAAGCGGTTTTACTTAAGGAGTTTATTTCTCTCAAACGGCATGGAACCATGCAGTGGTTGGAAGATCGTCTATATTATCGTTCCAGTCCCCACCATTTATGGCCAGAAGTGAAAACGGCAATTGTCTTGGGAGTAAATTATGGCCCCCGGGAAAATCCCCTGGAAAATCTTAAACATCCTGAATGTGCTAATATATCTGTTTACGCCCGTAATCGGGACTATCATGATATAATCAAGGGATGGCTGAAACATTTAGCCCAATTTATATTAAAAGAGACAAAATATTATTCAAATAATGAACAGGTTAAAGTTTTTGTCGATACGGCACCTATCATGGAAAAACCTCTCGCGCAAAAGGCAGGTTTAGGTTGGCAGGGAAAACATACAAATCTGGTTTCCCGTCAATTTGGCAGTTGGCTTTTTTTAGGTGAGATATTGACCACTCTTCATATTCCCCCTTTACCTGCAAGCAAATCACATTGTGGTTCCTGTAAAAAATGCTTGGTTTCCTGTCCAACTCAGGCTTTCCCCGAGCCTTTTAAACTGGATGCAAAACGCTGTATTTCATATCTCACTATAGAATATGCCGGCAGTATCCCCATCGAATTTCGTAAGGCTATGCAAAATCGAATTTACGGTTGTGATGATTGTCTGGCTGTCTGTCCATGGAATAGTTTCGCCAGTCAAAGTCGTCACATCAAGTTACAGGCTCGAACCGAACTTGTTTTACCCCCACTTGCAAAATTTCTTCAATTCAATGAGGAAGATTTCAGAAGTTTTTTCACTGGATCTCCTGTAAAGCGTATTGGTCATTTACGATTTATCAGGAATATCCTGATTGCGGCAGGTAATTCAAATATAGAAAATCTTTTACCACTAATAATAAATTGGAAAAATCATGATAATGCTATTATCAAGGAAACAGCCCAATGGGCATTTGATCAATTTATGATATCCATATAATTGCAAGCCAATCAAAAATCATGTCACGACATTATTTAAAAAAACGCAGTTTTCAAATTTCTGGCCATCGCACAAGCATCGCTCTGGAACAGGACTTTTGGGATATTCTAGATCAAATGGCGGTATCAAAAAATCTTACCCTGCTTCATTTGATTACTGAAATTGATGCAAAACGGTGTGCAAATCATCCGCTATCCTCTATGCTAAGATTAACAGCGTTACATTTTATATTAAAAAAAATATAGTTATTTGATTTTTCCAACTTTTTTTCAATAAAAATCATTGACTGTAATTAAATAAAAAGATTATCCCTCATATTACAGATAATATATGCCACGAAAACTTTTAAAATAAATTTGCCTTTTAACAAAAGAATAATAGAATGAAGCGAGTTTAATTCTATTATATTAATTCAATGCCTGTTTTTGGAAAAATTTTTGGAACAATCGCCGGCTTCGCAACAAGTGGTCCTCTTGGAGCATTACTAGGTGCTGCCATTGGTCATGCTGCAGATAAAAACAAGCTGTTAAATCCACCTTTGGGAGGATGGGTTGAACAATGGAAACATAAGATCTCTCCCGATCTTGTGGGTGCCAGCACCTATATTGCTGTGCAAATGGCCTCAAATGCCGGTAAAAAAGAGCAAGTTATGGCATTATGTCTCATCATTTTATCTGCCAAGCTTGCCAAATGTGATGGTCCGGTCAACCGAAGTGAGGTTGATTATTTTAAACATCATCTTCATATTCCACCACAGCAAGAAAAGCAAATAGGTATGCTTTTTGATCGGGCCCGTTCAAGAGTTGATGATTATCCAAAATTTGCAAAAATTCTTAAACACAATTTCCAAGAGGAAAAAGGCAAACTTGAAAATGTTTTTATCCTTCTATATATGCTGGCCCGTTCTGATTTAAAAAAATCGGAACCTCTTCATCCGCTTGAAGAAAAATATTTGCGACATATCCAGCATATATTCGGTCTCTCAGAACGAGTATGGGATTATGCAGCCCAAGGAGGCAGTCCCCGTTCTGTTTCTGACGAACCTGATGCATACGTAATACTTGGGGTTGATCCTAAAACGGATACCGAAACTATCCGCAACCGTTGGCGTGAACTTGTTCGCATCTATCATCCTGACCTTATTGCAGCAAAAGGGGGAAATCCACAGGAAATTGAAAAGGCAAACCAAAAAATCGTAAAAATTAATGCTGCATGGGATTATATTAAACATAATCGTGGAATTTAATTTCAACAATTTTCTATATAATCGTTTGGATCAGATTCTTAATTTTGAGACATGAGCATAACATAAAAGATCTTTCGTTATTTGTTGTTTTATTATCACAATCAGATCTTTCATGTCTCAATTTTAATTAATACAAATTCTTTTTTCTGTTGTTTAATGATGAATCTGCTATGTTCTGAATTGTTATTGCCTAAATTGTTATGATTATTTATTTAATTCATTTAAATTGTATGATCAAAATTTAAAATTGTTATAACGAATTAAAAGTTAACAAAGGTTGCCATGAATTTCACCCCATTTTCTTTCTTTAATTTTCCAAAATCATCCGAACTGAAAAAAAAGAATTTTTTATTACCTTGCTTAACTTTTCTGGGCTGTCTTGGCATTTTTCTGAATGGATGCAGTAATCCGCCACCAAAAGATCCTGAAGCCTTGGCTGAATATAAACATAATAATGACAAATATGAGCCAACCAATCGTAAAATGTACAATTTTACAATAAAAATGGATAAATATACGCTGAAACCTGTAGCCAAAGCGTATGTATGGGCGGTGCCAAAAGTGGTCCGGAAATCACTCAGCAATATGATACGCACCATGGATGAACCCGTTGTCTTTTTCTCAGATGTCGGGGCAGGTAAATCAAGACGCGCTGGAGATGCTTTTGCCCGTTGGTGTATAAACATGGTGGCCGGAATTGGAGGATTAATAGATGTAGCCGAAATGGCTGGATATAAACATCATGACACCACCCCCGGTATGACTCTGGCCAGTTGGGGCGTAAAATCAGGTCCCTATCTATTCGTTCCCTTCATGGGACCAACCTCTCTACGTGAAGGTGGGGGATCCATCATTGCGGTTGGTCTGTCACCATGGAATTATGTCCCCAGAGGATATGGCTTGATAACTTTTAACTGGGCATATAATATTTTAGGTGTAATAAGTTCGAGGGCTGATTATCTTGATGCAATGAATCAATTGCAACAGGATTCTTTGGATCCTTACGCAACCATCCGAAGTGCCTATCAACAACAGCAAGATGCTGAAATCAAAGCACTTATCGAGGATCATAGAGCAACTGTCCCTGCATGGTATGTTAAATAATTTAGGAGCTATATTTTGAAAATTCATCCCTGTAAAATCTTTTTTCCTGCACTTGCGATTAGCGGTATTCTCCTTGCTGGGAACGTTGTTTCAAAACAAGCGATTTTCCCTCTTATAACCCAAGTTCATGCTTCAGAAGCCACCTATTCCGACAATCAGTTGAAAGAGTGGCTGCGATCCACCGGGAATGAAATGGTTGCCATTGTAAATGCAGATTATTCGAAGACTGAACAAAAAGAAAAATTTCTGCCTATTTTGAATAAATATGTTGATGTCGATGGTATCGCGAAATTCTGTCTGGGGCGTTTTTGGAGGGTCGCCACTTCAGACCAGCAACAAGAATATACCCAGCTTTTTCATCAGGTACTCGTTAATTCAATTACCAATCGGCTTGGAGAATATAAAGGGGTTTCATTTACCATTGGCGAAATTACGTCAACAGAGGGAAACAAAAAATCCATTCAGACTACCTTGAAACGTCCAAAACAGCCAGATGTCGTCATTCAGTGGATTATTGAAATTAAAAATGGCTCCCCAATGGTTGTTGATATTATTGGTGAAAATGCGTCACTTGCCGTAACTCAAAGAGGAGATTACACATCTTTTATTGCACGTCATCAAAATGATGTATCCGCTTTGATTGCAGCCTTAAAACGCCAACTTCAAAACCATTCCTAAATTAAATTGACCATCATAAAATATTTTATGATGGCATAATAATTATCCTGCCAGTAATCATGACTAAAGAGCGTTTTTCAGATCATTTTATAAATGAGCTTGAACAGCTGTTCACTTGGCGAAGGGATGTCAGGCATTTTAAACCAGATCCTATACCTGACGAAATAATGAATCAATTATTGTCTTTTGCATGTAAGGCACCTTCTGTTGGATTGAGTGAACCCTGGTACTTTATCAAAATTAACAGGCCCGAATTGCGACAGAAAATCTATAATGTTTTTAAAAAAAATAATTTACAGGCAAGCCGTGATTACAGTTCCGATAAACAAAAACTTTACAATTCTTTAAAACTATCCGGAATGGATGACGCTCCACATCATATTGCTGTTTTTTCCGAACGCAATCCCGATCAGGGCAAAGGCCTAGGACGCAAGACAATGCCGCAAACCACCGCTTACTCAACTGTTATGGCCATATATAGCTTCTGGTTAGCTGCCAGAGCCTATGGTATAGGCGTTGGATGGGTTTCCATCATAACACCAAAGGATATACATCAGATTCTTGAAATACCGGAAACCCTTGAATTTATCGCTTACCTCTGTGTTGGATATCCACAAACGATCCGGGATAAACCAGAGCTTGAAGAAAAAGGTTGGGAAAAGCGTAATTCGCAAAAAAATAAATGGATCATCAAATAACAATTCAAGATTAAGAATTCCGTGGCATTTTTTACGGTTTAATTAAAAAAAAACCTTTTTAACAGACACTTTTTATGCTTTGCTATAATTTATGAGTTCTTGTTAAATAAATATTGCCTTTCTATATTTACCTTAAAAAAGAAACCATCTTGATATAAAATATAACCCTAAATAACAAGGGAATTAAGTTTATGAGTCATTCTTCAAATGAAGCGTCAACCATAACAACTCAAGACAATAAATTTACCAATTACCCTATTGCCTTAAGTGTTATTTCAATCGTGTTTTTCATGTGGGGTTTCTTAACCTGTCTAAACAACATTTTAATTCCACATCTCAAAACCGTCTTTAACCTTAATTACACACAAGCGATGCTGGTGCAATTCACGTTTTTTGGAGCATATTTTTTAATGTCTGTTCCAGGAGGCAAAATTGTATCCAGGCTTGGCTATAAAAAAGGAATCATTACCGGATTGATTATTGCCGCCATTGGAACATTTTTATTCTGGCCAGCAGCAACAATTGCGAATTACTACTTTTTCCTTCTTGCCCTATTTATTTTGGCAACCGGCATTACCATCCTGCAAGTTTCAGCCAATCCTTATGTCACACTTTTAGGGCCACAAAAAACAAGTTCTAGCCGCCTTAACATGGCCCAGGCCTTGAATGCCCTTGGGACGACTGTTGCTCCTTATCTTGGCAGTATTCTAATCTTAACCGGTGCCGCTTATACAATACCCAACAGGATTGCATCCGATCCACAGACCATCCAGTTAATTTCAACTCTTGAAAATAATCCAACAAATGATATAGAGGCAATTTTTGCAAAGGCCTCCAATGAAAATGTTGCTTATGCTTTGAAAAACATACCTCCTTATGTATACGAAAAGCTTCCGGATTCCCTAATCCAACAAGAATTACAAAAATTTTCACCCGAATTAATTGGAACAACACTAAACAATATACCAACTGAAAAAAAATTAAGCTTATTAAGTCATTTCACCGCTGAACAAATTGATCAAATTCCAACCGGGTCCTTGGTTGAAGCTCTTGAAAGCTTTTCAACCCTGAAATTGCAACCAATTGATCAGGAAAATCTCACACAGCTCAAACAACATATTTCTGATTCAACCAATACTAAAATTGAACAGTATCGTAAAGAACAAGCTAAATCTGTTCAAACTCCTTATGCAGTGCTTGGAATTATCCTTGTTTTACTGGCTGGCTTTGTAGCAATCTTTAAATTACCTACCAACAAAGACGACAATCAAAACCAACAGAAACAAAAATATAAACTTTCTGACGTGTTCAAACATCCTCATGCAGTTTTGGGCGCTATAGGAATCTTCTGTTATGTTGGTGCCGAAGTCGCATTGGGCAGTTTTATGATAAATTATCTGACCCTGCCAGAAATAGGCAGAATGTCTGAACAGCAAGCTGCACAATATGTTACTTTATTCTGGGGAGGCACCATGGTTGGCAGGATTGTTGGATCAGCCGTGATGGTCAAAAGTTCGCCAAGTAAAATGCTAAGTTGGTGTGCAATTATCAATCTCTGTCTTTTATTGACAACCATGTTTAGCACAGGGTATGTTGCAGTTTATTCCATCGTGGCGATTGGGTTGTTCAACTCTATAATGTTCCCAACCATATTCTCACTTGGTATTGCAGAAATGGGCCCTCTAACAGAACAGGCATCGAGTTTGTTAGTTATGGCTATTGTTGGTGGTGCAGTCGTACCGTTCATTCAGGGAATGCTAAGCGATGCCATTGGAATTCAGCATGCATTCTTTCTAACCCTGATTTGTTACGCATTTATTCTATATTACGGTGCCAAAGGTTCCAATCCAAAAAAAGTAACAGCATAATTTATTCATAAATATAATTCTTTAAAAAACCTGAAATCTGGAATACGGATGTGCCTTTAACTGAAAAAAAAATTTTTGTCCGTATTCTGGATTTTTCATGTCTGCATAAAAATTACAATATACATTACATCATTTGAAATTTTGGTCGGACTATACAGTCATTCTCTCTACGATAATACACTGACATAAGTTAGCATCTTGTATCCATGACGCACGAATTGCTCCTCAACATTCATGCCAATACTTCCAAGAATACGACGAGATGCTATATTTCTTTCTTTGGTAACCGCCACTATCCGTTGATACCCACGCTCATGGGCGGCCGACAATACAGCAAATGCTGCCTCACGGGCATATCCTTTCCCTTGCGCCCATCCCCATAGTGCAAATCTCAATGCATGCCCACGGTTATCATTGCGCAAATGTATCCCTGTTATTCCCAAAAATTGACCTGTTCTATTTTGAATATGCTTGCGAACAGTATATATGCCAATCCTATGAGATCCCCAATAAAGAATATCCTCAGCCATTTCCTTTTGCACTTGCCATGAAGTTCGAACACCACCCAACATACTACTAAAGGTCAAAACATCCGTTTTTAAAGCCAAAATATCCGGCATATCCTGCCAATTTACCGGCGATAAAATCAAACGTGAAGTTCTTAAATCCAACCAGTTCACAGATATCAAAACTTACATAAAAAGCCCATCATGACAAAAATCATATGGGCTTTTTCAATTTAAATCAATAATAACCGAAATTATCGTGAAATTGGACGATATTTGATACGACTAGGTTCTGTTGCATCAGGGCCCAGACGCCGTCGCTTATCCTCTTCATACGCTTCAAAATTGCCTTCAAACCATTCGACATGGCTATCCCCTTCAAATGCAAGGATATGAGTTGCAAGACGATCCAGAAACCATCGGTCATGGCTAATGACCACAGCGCAACCGGGGAATTCCTCCAAAGCTTCCTCAAGAACACGCAAAGTATCGAGATCAAGATCATTGGTTGGTTCGTCCAGCAGGATTACATTGCTTTCCTGTTTTAACATTTTGGCAAGATGAACACGGTTTCGTTCACCACCGGATAGAACACCAACCTTTTTCTGCTGATCCGATCCCTTGAAATTAAATGTTCCAACATAGGCTCTCGAAGGAATTGCACGCTTACCCAGATAAAGGACATCCGTCCCACCGGAAATTTCTTCCCATACGGTTTTATTGGGATCCAATTCATGACGGGACTGGTCAACATATCCCAACTTTACCGTATCACCAATACGTATCTCACCTTCATCAGGTTTAACAGCACCTATAATCATTTTGAACAGGGTTGATTTACCCGCACCATTTGGACCGATTACTCCTACAATCCCTCCAGGAGGCAATTTGAAGTTCAATTTATCAATTAATAAACGGTCACCAAATCCTTTGCTGAGATTATCCGCTTCAATAACAACATTACCTAAACGGGGGCCAGGAGAAATATAAATATCCGCAACACCTGTTGCCTTTTCCTGGCTTTGAGAAAGCATTTCCTCATATTTTGCAATACGGGCCTGGCTTTTCGCCTGACGTGCCTTTGGTGAGGAATTGATCCATTGCTGTTCTGCAGCCAGGGCCCGTTGACGTGCACTTTCCTCTTTTTCTTCCTGAGCCAGACGTTTGCGCTTTTGTTCAAGCCATGAAGAATAATTACCCTCGAATGGATAACCACGGCCACGCTCAATTTCCAAAATCCAGTTCGTAACGTTATCCAGGAAGTATCGATCATGGGTAATCAGAATAACGGTACCAGCATATTCCCGTAATGTCTGTTCTAACCATGCAACACTTTCCGCATCAAGATGATTTGTCGGCTCATCCAATAAAAGAATATCTGGTTTTTCCAGCAACAGACGACACAGGGCGACACGACGTCGCTCACCTCCTGATAATTTATCGACTCTTGCATCAGCTGGTGGACAACGTAACGCATCAAGGGCAATTTCAATTTGACGATCAAGTTCCCAACCATTACCGGCATCAATTTTTTCTTGCAGATCAGCCTGTTCTGCCAACAAGGCATTCATGGTGTCATCATCCATCGGCTCGGCAAATTTCATTGAAATTTCGTTAAACCGATCAACAGCCTTTTTTAAAGGGCCAAAACCTTCGGCAACATTTTCACCAACCGTTTTAGTTTCATCCAGCTGCGGTTCTTGTTCTAAATATCCAACCCTGATTCCATCAGCTGCCCAGGCTTCCCCGCCAAATTCCTTATCCTTGCCTGCCATAATGCGTAATAGAGTTGATTTACCCGCACCATTGACCCCAAGAACACCAATCTTTACCCCAGGCAGAAAAGACAAAGTTATGCCTTTAAACACTTCACGACCACCGGGATAAGCCTTTGTCAAATCTTTCATCACATATACATATTGAGGCCCAGCCATCGTTAAGAAGCTCCTTATATCATCTATCTAGTATTAAATATTTAGGGGGAAGAACCTGAGACAATCACCGTTATCTTTTATTGCCCTCAGGCTGGATAAAAAGCGTCTGCGCCTGGCAGGACTCGAACCTGCAACCAGGCCGTTATGAGCGGTCGGCTCTAACCAATTGAGCTACAGGCGCGTTGACGCAGCTCATATTTGCCGCAAAACAATCATTTTTGCAAGCGTTTTCTTTACGTTTATCTGAAAAAAACTTTGATTATTACCCATTCCATTCAATTTCATTTATCCATAATCCTGATATTATCAAAAGTTTTAAGATATATTTTTATAATTTTTCCAAAATGTTAGGATAAAGTCCAGATATAACTATCAGGTCATCCCTGTTTAGAAATTTAACCCGTTTCAATATATTGATAAATCAACGGCAATTCGTTAGTATTCCTGTTTTAAATAATAATGGAACATGATTATGGATCTTTCTAAGATTGCACCGGGCAAAGACGTGCCTAATGATATTAATGTTGTTATTGAAATTCCCAAGGGTTCAAAAGTAAAATATGAAATTGACAAAGAAAGCGGTGCTGTTTTTGTTGACCGTATTGTCTTTACCCCCATGGCTTATCCTGCTGCTTATGGATTTATTCCCAACACCCTTGCAGCTGATGGTGACCCTATTGATATGCTGGTTTTGATTCCGGAAGCGGTGGTTCCAGGTTGTGTTATTCGTGCCCGTCCAATCGGTGTTTTAAAAATGGAGGATGAATCAGGCATGGATGAAAAAGTGATCTGTGTTCCACACAATAAAATTCATCCTCTATACTCGAAAATTCATGAAGTTTCAGAGCTTCCAGAAATTACCCGCCAAGAAATCGAACATTTCTTTACCCATTATAAAGATTTGGAAAAGGGTAAATGGGTTAAAATCCAAGGCTGGGACAATAAGGCAAAAGCTTGTGAATTAATTGAAACCGCAATTAAAAAATATAAAAAATAAATATATAGCTTATCAGATAAACTAGGAGCTTAAAATTGCTCCTAGTTTATTATAAAAATCATCAAAGATTAATAATGATTTTTATAATTCATCCTATTTCTTTAAATAAAAGTTGAACGTTTAAATATGCTGGTAGATCTAATTTTTACCAATCTGATTGATGACCCAAAAGATGAAAAATATCTTTACGAATTTTAATCAGTTCTTCCGAGTCTCTATGCCTTGGATAATCCATATTGAGCCGAAATTCACCTATGATATGCGCTGGACGATGCCGCATGACAATAATGCGCGTTGCCAGTAACAATGCCTCCTCAATATCATGGGTTACCATAATTGCCGTGAATTTTCTTTGTTGCCATAAATGAACCAACTCTTTTTGCATTGTAATGCGAGTCAGGCTGTCCAATTTTCCCAGTGGTTCATCCAAAATAAGAATGCCTGGATCATTAACCAAGGCTCTGGCCAACGCCACCCTTTGTGCCATGCCACCCGATAATTGTCGAGGGTAGGCATTTTTAAAACTATTCAACCCGATCAGTTCAAGCATCAGTTGAACGGCATGATCGTTCTTTACCTTACGGATTTTGAAACCCAAATTGACATTATCCCAGACTGTCAACCATGGATATAGGGTCGGATCCTGAAAAACAACCACTCTTGATGGATCTGCCTCAGAAATTTCCTGTCCATTTGCCTGAATCAATCCATTCAAAGGTTGCTCAAGCCCCGCTATCATTCGTAACAATGTTGATTTACCACATCCTGATGGGCCCAGTATGACAACAAATTCCTGTGGTTCAATTGTCAGATTAATATCATCCAATACCGGCAAATCATCATTATCCAGACTATAACCATGACTTAAATGTGTGATGTCAATCCTTTGTTTTTCTGCCATACATCCCTACCATTTAATACTTTCTTTTTGCCAACGCAGTAAACGATTCCTAATTTTAAAAAGTAGGGTCATGAAGCTTGTGCACATTACCGCCATGATGATTAAAGCCGCATACATATTTGGATAGGCAGCCCATCCCTGCGCCCATTGCATATAGAACCCGAGGCCTGCTTTTACCCCCAGCATTTCCGCTACGACAAGCATATAGAAACAGGAACCCAAAGCCATGAACATCCCTACAAAAACAAAAGGTAAAGCCGCAGGAATGGCAACATGACGAATCAAGAAGGATGAGCTTGCCCCCATCGTTCGGGCAACATCATAATATCCCGGATTGACCCCTGCGATTCCTGACCATGTCAATACTGCAACAGGAAAAGCGGCGGCAAATGCCATTAACAGTTCACCCGCCAACCAACTGGATGGTATAACGGCAAAAAGTAAAGGTAAAAAAGCTACAGGTGGCAAAGGTCCAAAAAACCTCAATACAGGATG
Source organism: Commensalibacter sp. ESL0382 (assembly GCF_009725775.1). NCBI lineage: Bacteria > Pseudomonadati > Pseudomonadota > Alphaproteobacteria > Acetobacterales > Acetobacteraceae > Commensalibacter > Commensalibacter sp. ESL0382. The sequence goes on along the minus strand of NZ_WNII01000008.1, from coordinate 97,728 downwards.
GGCCCAATAGCCAAAACGTAAAGACCATCCCATTCCTATCCCGATTAAAAAGCCAATAAGACAACCAAAAATATATCCCCCCAACAGCAACGTTAGGGAATGTAACAGGGAATCCAGTAGACGATACCAATCTGTTATGAATACATCCAACAATTCCTGTGGTGCACCAAAAAAAGGACGCGGCAGTAATAACCACTTTGCCTGTACAATTTCCCATCCTCCTGTAATAAGAGCCAGAGCCAGCAACCATGGTCCATAATATCTAACTTTATTAAATGGAAGCGTTACTATACAAAAAAACGCTATAATGATACATAGACAGGCAAATTCAGTTGTTCTGGGAAAATCATCAGCATTTTTGATAAAATAGGTAAGAAAAGCAGTCCCAAACCACATTATAAAAGCTGCCAATTGCGGCCAATATGCCATTTTTACTTTTTGAATCATAAAGCAAAAATGTCCTCGGTAACTTTATCGGCATACGCATTTATATCGAGAGAAAGAGGAAAAACACCTATTTGTTTTAATTGCTGTGCATAAAAAGATACATTTTGCCGGAGATTGCTGCCAATAACCTGTTGATGAGTTCCTTCTGATTCAAGAATTTCAGTTAACTGCCCAACAGTTGCCTTGGGCGCATAGGGTTTAAAAATTTCAGCCGCCTCTTCCTTATTATGATGCACCCATTGACCTGCTTCCAGAATTGCCTGAGTAAGTGCCTTACCTACCAATGGATCTTTTCTTATCAGTGACCCTCTTAAACCGACAACACAGCAGGCGATTTTTGCCCATTCACCTGACATATTGGAATCTATAGTGACAAGATGATGTTCCTGCTTAAGTAAATAAGCCAAGGGATCATCCAGTCCTGCAGCCTGGACCGCCTGACGTTTTATAGCCAAAGGTAGAATGTCAGATGGAAACTGACGCCAATTTACGTCTTTTTCAGGATCTATCCCGATTTCCCTGAAACGCATGCTGAAAAAATTTTTTGCTGGTCCACCAATATCTCCAACACCGATTGTCTTACCTTTCAGATCTGCCAGATTCTTTATGGAACTTGTACCAGAAGCCAATAAATGCAAACAGCCAGAATGTAACCCCGCAACAAGTTTAACATCAAATCCCTGCTGTAAAGGTTTCAACCAACGCAGGGCCATACCTGACGCACCATCAGCCTTACCTGTCGACATTGTTTCCAGCATTTGGTCGACAGATCCTGCAAAATCAATAAAATTTACATCCAGATTATATTTACTAAAAAAACCCTTGGCTTGTGCAACTGGAAAGGCAACCGTACATATTGAATCCGCACTCCAAGCAAGTGTTATTTTTCTTGCGGCACCCTGAAGTTTTTGCATTGTTCCCAAATTAGGAAAATGACTATCTCCAGTTTGAGATTGCTCTTCAGCGAAGGCCTGATTTCCACAACGACCGGCGATAAAAGCGGCACCAGAAGCCATTAGAAAGGAACGCGTAAATTTACGACGGCTGATGCGATCAAAATCCATAAGGTTTTTCCTTATTATAAATCAGAGAATTTGGCAAAAAACGTATATATCAGTATTTTTCAATAAAATACAATTTTAATATAACTTAATTTAAAAAAAATTGTAATATACAATAATTTAACGTATTTAAATTCCCTTTTACGAATATGATCTACAGCTCCTCTCCAATCATGGCAGGGGATTTACCCAGACTTAGATCTGGCGTTCGATGATTTATAAGATCATCGATTAATGTATTATAATTATTTAAATAAATATCCATTGAAAGAGATCGTTCAGCCTCTTCCCGAGAAAAATGTCTGATTTTACTTGAAAGATCCTTATTTTCTAGAACCTCCAAAACATTATCAGCAAGTTTTTCTTTATCAAAAAAAGGTGTCAGAATTCCAGTTTTCTGATGAACAATAAATTCTTTGACTGGGTCAGTATCACTTGCAATAATCGGACAACCCATCGCCATCGCTTCTCGTAAAGACCACGATAAAACAAAAGGATAGGTCATATACACATGCGCATCTGACCGTTTTAAAAGTTTGCAAAAAACGGGATAAGACAAAAGCCCGGCAAAATAAATTCTAGTGGGATCCAGCTGATTACCCAACTGTTGAAGAAAATAGTGTTTCCAGGTCAATTTACCGGGAAGCGCAGCACCATAACTGACTTGATCCCCACCAACTATAACGATTTTTGCGTCTGGACGTTCTTTTAAAATTTTGGGTAAGGAGCGCATAAGAATATGAAACCCTCGATAGGGTTCCAATCCACGGGCAACATAGGTGACCAATTTATCTTTGGGGTGGATGATGAAATCCTCGAATTTCATTGTATGATTATATATATCTGCATCAGGACTGCAAATCTTTAAATCAACCCCTTCTCTCAACACTGTAATTTGTCCACGCGCCCATTCAGGATAGGTTTTCCACTGAAACAACGTAGGGGTCTGTCCCCAACCTGGATTATTCGCAGAGATTAAATTAATGGTATTCTTGATTCTGACCCGTGACGGAAGCAGTTCATCAGATAAAAATTCCGGATCAAATTTAACATCCAATCCATCTGAATGATAATAGAACTCACAATATTTCAATATTGGAACATCAGGATAAATATCCTGAACATTCAACATCTCCCCCCATCCCTGATGACCAATAATGATATCAGGGACAAAACCTAGCTGTTTTAATTTTTTAAGAGTTTGGTAAACTTCCTCTCCTCTTTTAACGGCCTGATGCAATTCGTTCAAGGAAGAGTGCAATTCATTTACGGGATCAATTTTACCGTAAAAGACATTCCGAATTCCCCCAATTGTTCGCCTCGTCACTTGACTGACAAAAACAATTTCATTATCAGGCTTTCCCGCAAGATATTTTATTATATGTAAATACTGACCGGGGAAATTTTGATGTATGAATAAATATTTCACAATTTTAACGAGCTAATTCAATAATTATTAATTAAACATAATTAATTTTTGTAATCAATATTGGTTAAAATCAGCTTTCAGTTTTTTTCTGATTAGATGAAGATTTATGTTTAGCATTTTTAACCTTGATATTAGTTCTTGGTTTTATACTCTTCACATTGCTAGAACTAACATGAGTTTCAGGGACTTCCTTGCTATTTTTTCCCTTGTCATGATCAATCAAATCCAGGCTAAATGCCTCTAGAGGCGCAATGGTTTCCGATGAAAGAATGGTATCATCATCGACAGGACCTAATTTAGTTCCATCTATAAAGGTTGCTTTCACGGATAAGGTATATTTTTTCGCGGCATCACCATTCAATCTAACACGCAAACCGCACAAGGGAAGTGACATTCCTCTACTTCCACAAAATTCATTACCCTTATACCAGGGAGAAAACCACCCTTTTCCCAATACAGCCTGATATTCAATATCTTCTGGCTGTATACGATCATCTAATGACAAACCGAATCCTTCAATCCATGTTTTACTGTCTGGAATACCAATCCAATCTCCAAGTTCGACACTAACGTCACCAAGACGTTGAACATGGGCGACAACACGCATTTTGCCTTCTTTTTCAATTTCATTCTGTTGTTGAGCGACCGCACGCTTTGACTGTCTGGCTATTTTTTCATTGATACCCGAATTTTGATTGCCCAATCCATTTGTCAAATTATTTGAATTATCATTTTCAGAAGCATCATTAAGTCGAATAACCTGTAATTGAGGTGCGGGATAATTATTTGATGGATTCCGATAAACTGTTACAAGAACCAAACCAGCATCTCCCGAAATACGTACTAGAACAGCATTTTTTTCAGCGCCTAGCCACCCATCATTTTCAAAAGTCTTGATCTCAACTGTAGCATTCTGTTTGAAGGGAGGAACAGAAATACGCAGGCCGGGCAAACCAAATTCATCAGCCGGAATTTGATTGGCAACATGATAAATACAATATAATCCAGTGTCCAAACTCATTAAATGACCATTTACATTTAAATCAATAATTCGTTGTTGATACTGATTATTATTTGATTGATCATCAGACTTTGACATTAATATATTTCCTTTTTAAAAGATGGCTAAGTATAGCAAAGTTAAAATAACTAAATAATATTTTATTAAAACTAATAAAAAATTAATAATTTCTCAAAACAAATTTTAATTTTTATTTAATGACCAACATATTTACATTCTTTTAATAAAAAATCATTCTGTTTGGCAATAGATAAATTTAACGAAATGACATTTCCTCGTCCAGTTCGCTTAATTCTTTCAGCAATAGCACCAATATCGTAACTTATTGTCCTCAATCCAGCCCGCCAAGCAATGCTTAGTGAATAACACCAGGTTTCCGGACAAATTGACGGGAAAAATGCAAGATCAGCCTCTTGTTCCCGCACCATGGAAACTGCCTCTTCCTCCTTATATTCTCCTGTTACAAATATGCGACCGGAACGCATTAGCAAATCATCATCCACGGAACGACCAACCAATACAAACTCAATCGGCAAATCACGCTTATCAGCATCTTGAAGTAAGGCAAGAATGACATCAAACCCTTTTTCCACTCCAATCGCACCTATTAAGCAAATACGGAAACGATTTGAACTATTATCTCTAGCTTTGATCTTTCCATTCAACTGGCAGGGTTTTTGAGAAAAGAATGTTAATTGTTTCATAGTGAGATCAGGACGATCGTCTTCCAGAAATTTTAACGCCAACTGTCCCAATTCTGGAAAATGTTTTGAAACACGTTCAAATGCATCATTGGAAGGCACATAAACAGCCCTTGCCTGTTTTAATTCCTTCCATGAATCATGCCACCATTTTTCCATATCAATGAAATTAGGGCTTTTTTCTTCCTTCCACAAACTATTTACACAATTTTGACAAATCTGCAAATCATTCGGATCGCCACAATAATGCATGGTTTCATTTAACAAAACGGTTCTCGGACAAAAAATCAGATAGTCATGAATATATACATCATAAGGTTTATTTATTTTAAGTAATAAATCTGTCATCAATTTATGATGTTTTTTCAAATGATGTATTTCACACGAATCTACAGAAAGAAATTGTAGAAAAATTAGGCATTTTTCTAATTCATGAGGAAAATAAAAAATTAGATTGGGAAAAATCAGGTTTATTTCTTTTTCCAAATTTCTTTTTGATTTGAATTGAATTTCAATCTGACATCCATCCCCCAAAATTGTCGGTCTGATCAATACTGGAATAAAGCCCTGGGAACGTAAAATATCTGTTCTTTCTTGAACCGCCCTTTCCACCCCTCCACCAAATTGATGCGTGACCAGTAAAACAAATTGATACTTCTCATGACGTTTCTTTTGAGCATCAAGCAGGATTTGAATTCTATATAGATCAATATTTCGACGGAATGGCAATAACGGATCATCACGTATGAAATCCTGTACCATTTCATCATATCCTGGATAAAGCCGATTGAGAATTTCCGTATTTCTTTTCCCTAATAGTTTTTTTGCATACGCAAATGAAACACCCCCTTTATGTCCTATAAAACAATCAGCTGCCAAAACATGTTTCCAACCCAAATGCCGTGCACGCATGCAAAAATCATTTTCCTCACCATATCCCTGGGCAAATAAATCCTCACGAAACAATCCTGTTTGCGCCAGACAGTCATGTCGGATAAACATGCAAAAACCATGTGCCGTAGGTATCTCTATTAATTGATGCTCGTTTATTTTTTTAAATATTTTTGAAAAATGAAAAATTGTTTGATTATCAGGCATCAAATTTTTCTTATCGTGATAAGGATAAGAATAAATACCCGCATCATTTGAAAAAGGAGTTACCGTTCCAATATTTTCTTCCTGATAAGCGGCCCGACAAAGCGTTTCGGTCCATTTCCCTCCTACAAAGGTATCACTATTTAACAAGATAATATCGTATCCAGGCCAAGCCTTCATACCACTGTTAACAGCAGTGGGAAAACCCTTATTTACCTTATGATTAATGCAAAAAACTTGCTGGTCATCTATGAATTTCTTTAATGAAACAACCAGTTCCTTATCAGGAGAAGCATCATTAACCAATTGAATCTTTACATTTTCCGGTACACTATTCAATACGCTCTGAAGTGCATCCAATGTTATCTGTTTTCCCTTATAAACAGGTATGACAATAACTATGCCCTCTGATGATTTTTTATCTATTACTGGGTCATATCCTTTATAAACTGCTTGAACAGGAAAAAAATGAGCTACATTTGAAATTTTAATATTTTTCTTATGATATGCAGGGGTTTGCATATGGATTAAAAAAGTTTTTGCCCTGAATTCCAAGCTAGGATCCAAAGGACTACCAATTAAATGACGCAAAAACTCATCTTGAACAGAATACATTCCGGCAGAAAAATCATGGATGGGAATTCTAAAAGATTTTGCCTGTAATAAAGGTGTTTCAAGAGTAACAACCTCAATATCATCCTTGGGTTGAAATTGACGATAAATCTTTCCCTTATAATCTTTTATAGTGATCAAAGGTATTCGACTGGGCTCGGCTGGACACCAAACCCACCCGATTAATGTTTCATTCTTAACTTCTACAAACCCAATTGTTAGATTAATTGACTCCAAATCAACAGGACTGCCTACAAAAGGAACACCATCTTGTTCAATACGTAATTTTTTATATTTTTTCTGCCATCCTGAGGGCAGGATAATTTTTGGCTGATTTGTTTTAATAAATAATTGATTATCCAAATAAATACTGACTGGATAATCATTAAATGAATCTATCCATATTTCATTTAATGAGCCCTTGATACAACAACAGCCGACAATATTTGAAACCTGTTTCAAGAGATTAATAGTTAATAACCATGTTTCCGGGGATGGACTGTAATGAGAAAGAAAATAATTCAGAATTTCAATTAATTGTTTTGAGGATTTGCGAGAAGAATAAATAACTGCTTGTGCTATCCAGCCTTCATAGAAATCATATTGCTTCAATAAAGGCTGCAATAAATCATGGGCACCCTCTAAATTACCAGTTTTTAGATTTAAAACTGCCAAATCAAAGATAATGTTCGGATTGCCTCGTGTTAAATGATGCGCTCTACACATCCATTGAAGTGCAATCTCAATTTGTCCATTTTGCTTAGCTTCTTGGGCTTTTGAATATGCAATCTGTGCATTCTTTCTTAGTTTTTCGAGCCCTTCTGCTTTTTTTCTAGCGTAAACCACTAATTGTGCTTTATTTTTTCCTGACACAACGCCTCACAATTAAGCAATTAAATATAAATTAGCTATGTGTCTTGAAATATAAACAAACCAGGAGCCACTTCCACTTGTTTATTTTTAACAGGTTTCAAATCTTGCTGATTTATTTCCTCATCTAGTGCATTCAATACCAACCCTGCTTCTTTTTCCCCATTATCTTTTGCTTTTTCAAACCAATAACGCGCTTTAGCTATATCTTTATTTCCCGCTAAACCGTCATATAAATAACGTCCCAACATCAGCTGAGCTTTTGAATGACCCAATTCAGCAGCTTTTTCAAACCATTTTTGAGCTTCCTGCCTATTTTCCCTTAAATGATTTCCACCCCCATAAATTGCACCCAATGAAAACATGCCCGATGCATCACCTTTTTCAGCAGCCTTTTTAAAAAATTCTAAAGCTTCCTGAATATGAATTTTTCCATCTTCCGTTTTCCCTTCCGACAAAAGGGAAGCCCATAATAATTGCGCTTTGACTATCCCATGCTCCGCTGAAGACTTGATCCATTTACAAGCTTCTTTAAGATTTTTTTCCCCAGCAACTCCCTGCAACAACATGCGCCCATACCAATATTGAGCTTCTGCATCTTCATCACAACAGATTTGCAACCACTTTTTTGCTTCTTTTTCTTTGTTTAAATCAACTTCAGAATTTTTATTGTTTGTCAATGCCATCGCTAATTTTAACATAATTTTCTTGTTGCCTTTTTCCGCTTGGGGACGCAAATAATTATCGACGACTTCTTCTACAGAAATATATTGAGAATTTGTAAGAGCGATTTCGGCAAGAATATCTAACGCTGGCAAATATCCTTTATCAGCAGCAAATTTATAAAGATCGATTGCCTTATCTACAGCCTTAACAACTCCTAAACCATTAAAATATAAATATCCCAAGGCAAAAGCGGCACCAACATGCTGTTTTTCTAAAAACGCAAACTGATACCATTTTATAGCCTCAGTATAATTAGGTGGTATATCCTTATTACCTGATGCCAGCATATCGGCCAATACCGAAGCAGCCTCTACATCCCCACCTACGGCAGCACGTCTTAACCAAGTTTCAGCTTCAACGAAATTCCGCTCAACCCCATTTCCTTTTCGTAAGGCAATGCCATATAATGCTTGCGCCTGTCGGATACCCAATTCCGCAGCCTGTTTATACAACTGAACAGCATATTCATGATTAATTTCAACCCCCTTTCCAGTTTCATACATAATAGCCAAGGTATAAATCGCCGTACCAAGTCCATTTTCAGCTGCAACTTGCAATAATGCAGCCGCTTTGGAAAAATCATCCTGGGTTTTGCTAATTTTTAATAAAAATAATCCTTTCCCCATATAACCTTGCGGTGAACCTTGGGAAATTGACTTATCATACCATTTTATTATTTCATCAAATTGATTTTGTTCAGATGTGATTTCTGATAAGAGGTAAGCATAGAGGGCCTGACCATCAGCAGACCCATTTTCAGCTACTTTTTGAGCCCAATAACGAGCTTTTTCATAATCGGTTTTTAAGTCATCGGAAACTTTAGCCTGTTTTAGGGTAAATATATCATGTCCCGTTACTGCATTAAGTTCGGGAAGTCCACGCATATATAATAATGCAAGCATATATTCAGCGTCATTATAGCCAGCTGATGCCGCACTTTCAAACCATAAAGACGCTTCTTGCAGGCTAAAAGCAACTCCATGTCCATTTAAATAACATAAAGCCAGGTAATATTGAGCTTCAGGGGATTTTAAAGATGCGCCCTGTGAAAAACAATTATATGCTGAAACATATTCTTTTCTTTCATAATGTTTTTTCCCTTTATTCAAAAGTTTTTGAATTTTCTTTTTTCTGACTTTATTCAAGGGATTAAAAAAAACACGCATCATAAATTTCCCAATTCAATTTCACCTTATGTTTTACATTACTGTGGATCACGCATTCCTTCTGTTAACTTAGGTACAATACCATTCATTAAATACTGAGCCGCTGTTCTTTTACCAACATGAACATCAGCTGTAACAGTAAGTCCAGGGGTTGGATGAAAAAAATTCGGTATACTGTGCAAAGTGTATTTATTGATTTTCAATCTTACACGATAAAAAGGTTTTTCTCGAAATTGTAAAGGTGCTGCACCCCGACGATTACTCATATCCTGACCTGTATCACCAGGCTGAAAGACATCGGCACTAACATTTGTTACAACTGCTTCCGCTCCACCATATTGCGTATAGGGAAAAGTATCAAATTTTATAATCGCTTTATCACCCAACTTCATATATCCAACATCCGCATCTTGTACAGCAGCTTCAACCTCCAAACCTGTACCGACAGGCACTAGAGTCATAAACGGCATTCCAGAATTTAGTATAGAACCAACAGAACCTTTTGAAATTGATAGTACGATTGCATCCTGTTCGGCCCTCATCAAGACTTTTTTACGACGAAGTTTTGCCTTTTCATACTCTCCCTTATCTTTTGCCAGTTGTCTTTGAATTAAAGTTAGATTCTTATAAACTTCACCCTTCCAACTTTCAATGTAGGCCTGTTTATCAGCCAATAAAGATGCTATTTTCTTTTGCGTGGCATTCGCTGATTGTTGTGCCGTTATTAATTTATCCTCAACATCCATTAAAGTATCTTGCGAACCCAAAGTTGATAAGCGACTTCCCACTTGTTGTTCCTGCAATTTTTTCCGCATCAAATGAATATCAGATGCAACTTGTAATCTCCCTTTCAATACAGCAGTAGTTGCGAGAAAGTTTTTAAGTTGAAACGATTGTTCGTTGATTTTCTGGTTGAAACCATCAACTTTCGCATCATACTCAAGTTTTCTTTTTATAAAACTATTCCCCTGTTCTACCGAATAAGGATTAGATGGGTCCACTGTATAGTTTTTATTAGCAGCTTCGGCCTGCAAACGGTCAAATTCAGCCTGTCCACTTTCAACTTGTAAACGTTGATTATCAATATCGGCCTGTTGAATTGTCGGATCCAAATGAGCCAAAACCTGTCCTTTCGTTACAAAATCCCCCTCTTTAACATCAATTGATTTAATAATACTCTCTTCCATTGGTTGAATTAACAAAGGTGGATCCACTGAAACCAGTCGACCTTGAGCTGAAACCACTTTGTCAAGTGGAAACACACATAACGCGATAATGGAAAAAAGCGCCAAAGCTCCAATAACCCAAGTAATATACTGGGCAGAAGCCGTTGGCGGCATATTGATAATAGCTGCAGTAGGTGAAGTAAACTCTAGTAAAGCTATCGGCATATCAGCTTGAGATTCTGTCTCGTTATCTGCTGCAGGCAAATATCCTTCTGGTATACTTGTCTGTTCATCAGTCAATGAAACATCTTTTTTTTCTGAAGTTTTTTTTATTTTTTTTTCAATAGTATCTGTCAATTCATTAGAAATATTAGACTTTTCATTGTTATTTTCAGAATTCACATTTCCTGGCAACTGATTTTTATGATTATCATCCACCATTTTATGTTCCTTCCGTAATTACAGGGTTCTGGGCTTCATTCTTTTTTGAATGCTTTCTCTCATCAACATGTCGATTTTGCTGCAACCATAAAGTACGATAAATTTCGCAGGTTTCTAACAATTGTTCATGTGTTCCAATTGCCTGCATTTCACCCTGATCCATAACCAGTATTTGATCACAATTAACTAATGATGATAATCGATGTGAAACAATAACCATCGTTCTTCCCTTGGCAATTCGCTCCAAATTGGCATTAACCAATGCTTCACTTTCAGGATCAAGAGCGGATGTTGCCTCATCTAGAATCATTAGTTTTGGGTCTAGAATAACAGCTCTTGCAATTGCAAGACGTTGCCTTTGTCCTCCTGAAATATTCGTTGAACCCTCTTCGATAAAAGTGTCATATCCAGCGGGCATACGTTCGATAAATTCTTCAGCGCCAGCCATTCGTGCTGCCCAGATAACCTTTTCCATTGTCAATCCGGGACGTCCAGCGGTAATATTATCCCTAATTGTTCCACGAAACAAAAAATTATCCTGTAAAACAACACCAAAAGAGCGTCTTAAATGGGTAAGATTGATTTCACGCAAATCTACACCATCCAGCCTTAGAAAACCTTCATAATTTCGGCTAACGCCTTGTAAAAGACGCGTTATAGTGGATTTACCGGATCCACTTCGTCCTACCAAACCCAACATCGTACCTGCTGGAATTGAAAAATTTAAATCCTTTAACGCCCGACTACTTCCCCCGGGATATGTAAAATTAATATTTTCAAAGGATAGCGCACCAATAATCTTTGGTCTTAATCCTGTAGTCAACGCTTTTGTTTCCGTTGGATTATTTAATATTTCCCCCGCTTGAAATAATGAGGTTTCTACTTCTGTTATTACGGTCATTAATTTAGCCAATCCAACGAGAGGAGCCGCGACACGACCTCCCAGCATCATAAAAGCGACAATTGCACCGGCATCAACTCCCGCTGTTGGATTGGTTATACAAATAAAGGCACCAATAAGAATAATCCCTCGATTGATAAAGAAATCCAACGGCATAACCAATGTTTCAGGCCAATTTTGCATACGCGTTGTTGATAACCGCCATTTACAAACCTCAGCAACAATATTATCCCATTCACGACGACGGGAAGGTTCCAAAGCTAAAGTTTTAACAGTTCGTATACCCGCAACGGTTTCATACATTGCTGATCCACGTGTCATTTCCGCTTCAATACGGTTACTATAATAATATGTTAAGGGTTTAATAAAAATAACCACAATTAAACCTATTAAACCTGCTGCAACAACGGTCAGCCATGCTAAAATAACACTAATGTAAAATAAGAATGGTAAAATAACAACTAATGTAAACAAATCCAGAAAAGTTGTCATTAAACGGCCCGTGATAAAATCTCGCACCTGATATATCTGAGAAACCTTTCCGATCAAACGACCAGTCTGTTGTCGTTCAAAAAATTCCAACGGTAAAGAAAGCAAACGATTATAGGTATGAATTGAAATACGAGCATCCAAACGTGTTGCCATAACGTTGGTAATCTCTCGTCTGGCATAACTAATTAAAATTTCATAAAAACTTAAGACAATCAACAATCCACTAATCGATACCAGTGTCGCCATTGATTGAAAAGCAACCACCCGATTTACAACCTGCATCACTATAAAAGCAGGAAAAATTTGCAAAACGCTGATTATCATCGAACTTATTGAAATATCACGCAAGGAGGCACGTTCACGCAATACCATTTTGAAAAGCCATTTAAAATCAAGCTTATCTTCACTTTCAGACAGGTTTTTATTTTGCTTTACAAGAAGAATATCACCTGTCCATGCCTGCCTTAAACGGACTTCTTCAACAGGAATAGGAGGTTCACCCTCTCCCTTCAACGGATCTCTTAAAAAAACAATCCTTTTTTCAGGATTGACACCCACCATCAATCCTGCGGAACCATCCTTAAACATTAGTACTATGGGAGGTGAATTGTACAAGCGTATCAAATATCGCCATTTCAAACGCATCCCTTTAGCAATCAGCCCCTGACTATTCAGCCAGCGTGCCAAGGTTGCCGGGGATGGAGAGTCTTCACCAGGCTCAGCTGCAAAATCACGTATATCAAGATCAACCCCATGATATTTTGCAGCTGCCATTGTTGCCCGTAAACGAATCATCATTGGGGAAAGCTTCTGCGTTTTCCCTTGATTATTGCTTTGCCCTGCTCCTGACTGTATGGAGCCCTTATCTGGTTGATCCACCGATCATCCTTTATCAATTAAATTAACAAAATATTTTACAAATTTTTAATAAGGACAGCTTTTTTTAATATGCAGTCTTCATTATCATAAATTCATTTGACCATTAAAATAAACAATAAAATCATTTCCTTAATTAACTATATCAATTAATGCTTTGCAATTTTTCTGCCAAAATATCATTATCATTTTAATAATTCAATTCTTTTCATGCTGAATATGCAATAAATACTATAATGAGTTTTACCCTATCATTCTTTTCACATATCTTCAAACCGGACTTGGAGTATCAAAATTAATTCAAATAATTAAAATGCGAAATGGACCTCTTATTCTTTTTTTTTATTTATTTAATAAATTTCATTTTATTAAAATTATGGTAGATATTTCAATTGAGTATCCTGATTTTAATAAATAAAAAATGCTAACATCAAGGTTTTCTATGTCCAAACAAAGTCAGCTTTTGAATCAACTTCATGAACAGATTCTTTTATGTGATGGAGGAATGGGATCTATCATTCAAGCACTTGATCTCGATATTAACAAAGATTTTTGGGGAAAGGAAAACTGTACAGAAATCCTTAATTTATCTAGACCCGATTTGATTAGGGATATTCATAAACGCTATTTTTCAGCAGGTGCAGATATGGTGGAAACAAATTCTTTCGGAGGATCTTCCATCACCCTATCCGAATTTGACCTTCAGGACCAAACAAGAGAAATCAACAAACGTGCCGCTGAAATTGCCAATGAAGCCGCAAATTCATTTGCTGATAAAAAAAATAGATATATTCTTGGATCAATCGGACCCGGGACTAGACTACCCTCCTTGGGAAATATTGATTATGATTCACTTGAAGACGCTATTACAGAGCAATGTAGAGGTTTGATTGAAGGAGGTGTTCACGCTTTTTTAATTGAAACATGCCAAGATCCACTTCAAATCAAGGCTGCTGTAAACGCAACCAAGATAGCATTAAAAGAAGCTGATATTTTTTTACCAATCTTTGTACAAGTAACCATTGAGACAACAGGCACCCTTCTTGTTGGAAGTGATATCGCTGCCGCAGCGACCGTCATTGAAGCGTTGGATGTTCAAATGATGGGAATGAATTGCGGAACAGGTCCTCGGGAAATGGCCGAGGGTATCAAATGGCTATCTCAATACTGGCCGCATTTAATTTCAATGCAACCTAACGCAGGATTGCCAGAACTCGTCAACGGTAAAACGCACTATCCACTCTCTCCAGAAGAAATGGCCGTTTGGATGTCCCGATATATAAAAGAACAGAAAATAAATATGATCGGTGGTTGCTGTGGAACTAATCCTAATCATATTGCTGCATTTGATCAGATGCTCAAAAACGAAGCGGCTTTGGGGGGATGCTTCACAGACCGACCAGCCTGTATACCCAGAAGTTCAATATGGATTCCCTCGGTTTCAAGTCTTTTTACCCCCACACCTTTAAGACAGGAAAATAGTCTGTTTTCGATTGGGGAACGCTGTAATGCCAATGGCTCTAAGAAATGGCGTGATTTACAGGATCAACAAGATTGGGATGGATGCGTTACAATCGGTCGTGAGCAACTTAAAGAAGGATCAAATGCCCTGGATGTTTGTATGGCCTTTGTAGGTCATGATGAGAAAAAGGATATGAAGGAAATTATTCCTCGCTTCACGTCATCTATCAATGTTCCTCTCGTTATAGATTCTACTAGTTCGGAAGTGATTGAAACTTGTCTTAAACTTCATGGTGGAAAACCCATCATTAATTCAATCAATTTTGAGGATGGTGAAGAAATAGCGGCTCATCGTTTAAAACTGGCCCGTAAATTTGGTGCCGCTGTTGTTGCATTAACCATTGATGAACAAGGAATGGCACGAACACCTGAAGACAAATTACGAATAACCCGTCGATTAGTTGATTTTGCCTGTAACAAATATGGCCTGCCTCACTCCGATTTGATGATTGACCCTCTTACCTTTACTATTGCCACCGGAGTAGAAGATGACCGTAAACTGGGTTTATGGACCTTACAAGGGATCAAAGCCATCCACGATGAATTTCCTGACATTCAAATTGTGCTCGGATTATCCAATATATCATTCGGACTTAATCCAGCCGCCAGAGCAGTTTTGAATTCTGTTTTTCTTTATCATGCCCAGAAAATGGGAATGACAGCTGCCATTGTTCATGTTTCTAAAATACGCCCCATGCACCTTTTGGACAAAGATGAAGTTAAAGTCATTGAAGATTTGATTTTTGATCGAAGAACTGATGATTATGACCCACTCAAAAAAGTTTTAGAAATTTTTGCCGATCGTAAAGCCACACAAGTGGCAACTCGCGCTGTCGCTACCACCATTGAAGAACAATTGCGTAACCGAATTGTAGATGGAAATCGCAAAGGTTTGGAGGATGATTTAAAAAAGGCGATGGAAACCTATGCCCCCCTTGAAATAATCAATTCCCTTTTACTTAATGGCATGAAAACGGTAGGTGAATTATTTGGATCTGGGAAAATGCAGCTTCCTTTTGTCTTGCAATCTGCCGAAACAATGAAGGCAGCCGTATCCTTTCTTGAACCTTTTATGGAAAAGAAAAATAATGAAACCAAGGGTACGATGATCTTGGCAACGGTGAAAGGGGATGTACATGATATTGGCAAAAATCTTGTCGATATCATTTTAAGCAACAACGGTTTCAAGGTTGTCAATCTAGGCATTAAAGTACCTGTAGCAGACATGATTAAGGCAGCAAAGGAACATAATGCTGACGCGATCGGCATGTCTGGATTATTGGTCAAATCAACTGTTATCATGAAAGAAAACCTTGAAGAAATGGCGCAACAAGGCCTCAGCATACCTGTCCTACTCGGAGGAGCAGCTTTAACACGTGCCTACGTTGAAGAAGATTGTGCGGAAATCTATAAAAGAAATAACGGAATGGTTGCCTATGCCAGGGATGCCTTTGATGGTTTGACACTTATGGAACAATTAACCCATGGTGATTTAGATAATTATCTTGCTGCCCAAAAAATCAAAAATAAAAAACCCAAACGTCCCGAAAAAAAGGAAAAAACCATTGTAGCTCCTTTTTCCATGAAAGAATCATCCTTGCGAAGAAATAAAATGACTTCTCACGAACCTCCCCTCAATCCACCATTTTGGGGAGCGCGAAAGTTAGAAACCAGTTTAAAAGCTGTTTTACCCTTCCTAAACGAACGTTCTTTATATCAATTGCAGTGGGGAATGAAAAAGCAGGGAAAAACGCTGGAAGAATTCCTGCAAGATGCGAAAACAAATTTACGACCAATCCTATATAAATTGATCCAACAATGTGAGCAGAAAAAAATCCTTCAACCACAAGCCGTTTATGGTTACTGGAAAGCCGCTGCGAGCGCTGAGGACCTAATCCTCTTCGATAGGGATGGGAAAACCGAATTGTGCCGATTTACCCTTCCAAGACAGCCTGGCAATCAACGCATTTGCATCACTGACTATATCCGGGATTATAATGATCCCATTCGTGACGTAATTGGCTTGCAAATTGTCACTGTAGGTCAAAAAGCTTCAGACACAGCCAGAATCTGGTTTGAAGAAAACCATTACCAGGATTATTTATATTTGCATGGTTTATCTGTTGAAATAACCGAGGCAATGGCTGAATATACGCATCAACGAATGAGGGCAGAGCTAGGTTTCAGTAGTGAAGATGATCCTGATATGAACAAGCTGTTGATGCAAAATTACCGCGGGTCCAGATATTCCTTTGGCTATCCCGCTTGCCCTAATCTTGAGGATCAAAAATATATATTGAATCTTCTTGACGCAAAGCAGATTGGAATCTCCCTATCTGAAGAATGGCAATTGCATCCAGAGCAGTCAACGTCAGCTTTGGTAATTTTTCATCCTAAAGCAAAATATTTTATTGTATGACAATAAAAATATGAATTTCATTGACGCAATAAACATTCACATTTAATTTAGGTGACAAAATTTAAATTAGGTTAAAAACTTTTTTAACTATGTCACTTAAAAATTTTATAATCTGCAGAACTGAAGAAGAATCTTCTTTATGCTATCTAAACCATCACCTCTATATGGTTCAGAAAAAAAACAATCACCACCCTGTTTATTTGTCCACAACTGATATGAAAACAGGATTCATCCATGATAAAAAAGACCTGTTTGATCATGTTATTATAAAACATCAATTTCCCGGAAATTACTCTTTTATTTCCCGACGATTAAACTGTTATTATTATAATATTCCCATTACAACACATCATCATCAAACATTATTTCAAACTGTACAACTAAAAAATAAACAATGGAAGAAATTCAAGCTTCAAAAAGCACATAAAATAAAATTTGATATAAACCAATTCAACACTTTGATTAACAAAAAAATGAACAATTCTGTTAATCTGTATTGGTGGCGCAACAAACAGTTCACAAATATAGGTGATGAACTAAATTTATATATTATTGGATATTTAAGTAAAAAAATAATATGTAGAACCAATTTAAAAAACACAGACTTAATCGGAATAGGCAGCATTTTAAACTGGGCAACACCAAGAAACAGAATTTATCCTGTATGGGGGAGCGGAACTCTTTCACCTTCCTCATTACCTACTGAATTATTCAAGATTTCTTTATTACGTGGACCATTGACCCATGAATCCTTAACTTCACATAAATGTAAATTACCTTATGGGGATCCTGGATTAATATGTGACCGTATATATAACCCCAACAAAGAAAAAAAATATGACTGGGGTCTTATTGTTCATCACAGTCAATATAAAAAGAGTTGGGTAGAGCAAATATTACAAAATACACCCAATACTCTTTTTATTGATATCACCGATCCTGATATTAACGTTTTTATTGACCAGCTAAAATCCTGCAAATATATTGCATCCAGCAGTTTACATGGACTTGTAATTGCAGACAGCTATCATATCCCAAATATTTGGTTGTGGGATAATAAATTGCATGATGGCGGAAAATGGAAATTCTTTGATTATTTCGCAGGCATACATCGTACAGAAATAAATTTTTATAACCCCGTTTTATTCAAAAATTTAAATCATATTCCGTTAAGACAACTTGATTTAAGCTATTTTGATAAACTCGAAAACACCAAAAACCAAATTATTGATAGTTTTCCGTTATAAATCATTCCATAATAAAATTTAAAATTAGCAAAACGGTATTTATTAAAAAATATAATCAATTATTCAATTCACAATAATAAATAATTAATTTAAATCTTATATTTATATTCAATAACATTGTGATAAGGTTAGAATAATTTATAATTTACATAACAATAACATAGTGATGGCTTTATCACCTTTTACTATTTAAAAATTAATCCCTTACCACAATTTTTTTAAAACATATAATCCCTTATCATCCTCAACCCCAGTTTATCTTAATTTATCTAAGTGTTTTTCTAGATAAGGATAAAACTCAACATGTTTTAGCATTTTTGACCTTGTTTCATCCTTATAGGCTTGACCAAGTTTTTTCAATTCAACCCGATTTTCATGCGTTTGAGATTTATGATATTTTTTTAAAATATAATTCAATTCATCATCTTGTGAAAAATTGATATAATCATGATCCGATACTGACATATTTATATTCTCCTTTATATGGAAATAGTAATTGTTTCAATTTATGATATAAATGATGAAAAAGCAATTTTCTTCCTGAAAAATATCAAAAAAATCAATATATTATCAAAATATCCCAATTAACGAAAACCGATACCAGTAATATTTCCAAAATTTAAATCCGACAGTTTCGAGAATTAAATTGGAAAGTTTAATTTCAAGCGCGTAAAATTATGCTATATTCACCTTTTGACAAGGAATTTTTCAATTATTTATATAATTTTAATTTATAACTTTTTTTATTTAAAAAACTTTTTTCTTCTAACTTCAATAACTTAAAACTTTAAAAGAGGATATTTCTTGAATTTTGTTACTGTAATTGATCTTGCTGGTAGTGTCGCCCTGCTTTTATGGGGTGTTCATATGGTTCAAACCGGTGTGCAACGAGCGTTTGGCGCACGGTTAAATCATTTCCTGTCAACCATGTTACGAAACAGATTCCAATCTTTTATCGCAGGTGCAGGTATCACTGCAATCTTGCAATCCTCAACTGCAACGGGACTTATGATCACTGGATTTGCCGCCAATGGGGTAATCGGACTACCTTCTGCATTGGCGGTTATGCTGGGGGCAAATGTTGGAACCACCCTAATTGTCCAGCTATTATCATTTGACGTGTCCCGTATCGCACCCCTTTTTGTTTTGATAGGCGTCATCATGTTTCGCCGGGGTCTTAATCATATCCGTGATTTTGGACGCGTCTTCATCGGATTAGGCCTGATTCTGATCTCCCTACATCAATTTCTGGTAATCCTTCATCCCTATACCAACCAACCAGCGCTTCGTACAGTATTGGGCAACATTACAGATATGCCTTTTATTACAATTTTATTATCAATGATCCTGACCTGGATTATGCATTCTTCCGTGGCGGTTGTATTGCTAATAGCGTCCTTCGCCTCTCACAATGTCATACCTGCTGAAACAGCCTTTATCATGGTTTTGGGCGCCAATATCGGTACCGCTCTCAATCCCGTGATAGAGGGAACAGGAAAAAACGTGATTGCCAAACGTTTACCTATGGGAAATTTAATAAACCGTGTTATCGGTGCGGCCATTGTCTTTATCTTTATTCATCCACTCACCCATTGGTTCACATATTACTATCCTGATATCAACCGATCTATCGCCAATTTTCACACATTATTTAATATTGCAACGGCACTTCTATTCTTGCCTTTCCTAACCCCCTACGCCAATTTACTAAAAAAAATATTTCCACGCACAAAAGAGGAAACTGTTCAGGATCCCTCAAAACCGGTCTATCTTGATAAATCCGTCATTCAATCACCTATTCTTGCCCTTGGCAATGCAACCCGGGAATCATTGCGTTTATGTGATATTTTGGAAAAAATGCTGAATGGTGTTGACGATAGTTTTAAAAATCAAACACCTCAAATTGCCAGCGCCGCACGACGTTTTGATAATACGCTAGATAAATTAACAAACTCAATACAAAGTTACGTCACCGGTTTGGATCCCGAAGCTTTGAATCAAAATGAATTGAATCAGGTGGAAAAAATCCTAACCTTCTGTACACAAATTGCCAATGCGGGTGATGTCCTGGACAGGAATGTTCTTTCAACCGTACAGAAAATGGTTAAACAAAGAATCATTTTACCAAAACCCATGATGGATCCATTGCAAAAAATGATGCGACGCATCCATAAAAATCTGCATACAACAGCAACCTTGCTGATTAATGAAGACGAGAATATTGCCCGTAAACTTGCCGAAGAGAAGGATATATTCCGTGAAATTGAAAGCAAAGTTATCGCTATCTATTATGAAAATCTTCGGCAAAGCACAGACAATAAAAAAAACCAGATTCAGTATGGTTCATTCATGATTGAATTGGCCCGTGATTTAAAACGTACAAACACTCATGTTGTAGCTTCAGCCGCCTACCCTGTTCTGGATCAGAATGGAATGCTATTACCCAGCCGTCTGCAACCTGAAGAGGATACAGAAAATTACGACAATGATCCAATCAAGATTTTACAACGTGAAGATAATATATTAACCCGTGATTGAAAAACTCTGAAAAATAATTTCTATTTATGATATAGTTCAACCATCTTCATGAATGAGATCGATGACTATCAAACAATTTACAGTTATTTGTTTTTTGTAATTAAAAATTATAAAAATATTTTTTATTTACCCATTGCGGTAAATGAATTGTTTATTTACTAATACCGCTTTATAATCTTATTAAAGGGAATAAGTTAATCAAGTGCTTAATTCTATGAACTGGATTGATCTTGTTTGTCTTGGTGTAATTATCCTTGGTGCCTTATCCGGTCTTACGCGAGGGTTTACTCGTGAATGTATAGGTCTATTTGGATGGGTTATCGCAGCCAGCTTGGCCAATCGCTGGTATCCCGATCTTGCCCCCAAGCTATCGCCTTACGTAAACTCTGAAAATTTGGCAAATATTGCCTCCTTTATTGTTATATTTGCCTTGACCTGTATTGTCATTAATGCGCTGGCAAATGCCGTTGTCGGTCAAAATTCTGCACGAATCTCCCTTTTGGGTCGTCTGGACAGGTTGCTTGGTGCAATATGTGGTGGGGTTAAGGGATATGCAGGGTTGGCCATTCTCTATCTGATTGGCGGAATAATTTTTCCTGCCGCACAATGGCCTGAACCTCTTCAAGAAAGTCAAATGGTTCCCTATATATATCAGGGAGCTGTCCTGATTAATAATCTTCTCCCAAGCTCAATGCAACGGGATGTTGTTGTCCCCCAAACAAAGACACCAAGAGTATCAATACCTGACGGAACTGGATTACATAATGGAATATCTCATCAATCCTCTTCGACAGATCAATCGCATAATGATGAGCCTTCTGCTGTTCAACCAGAGGGGGGGTATTCCTCAATTGCTCCCTCACAATAAACATGGCCATTTTTAACTCATAAAACCCTTATCTATTCATTTATTTTCGGAATTGCGATGAATAAATCTAGCGAATCAATATCCTATTCAACAATACATACATCCCCAGATCATGAAGATGATAAATTTCATGAGGAATGTGGCGTGGTAGGCGTCTGGACAACACAGGATGCCGCATCATTGACTGCATTGGGATTACATGCCTTACAACATAGAGGTCAGGAAGCGACAGGTATTGTTACTTACGATGGAAATTTTCATATTCATCGTGGTTTGGGGCTGGTCGGTGAAGTATTTGCCGATCCCCAGGTTATCGCCAAATTACCAGGTGGAATTGCGATTGGTCACAATCGCTATGCTACAACAGGTGCCACGCAACTTCGTAATGTACAACCTTTATATGGTGATTTTGAATTTGGTGGATTTGCTGTTGCCCATAATGGAAATCTTACCAATGCACAACTCCTTAGACAATCCCTGGTACGCAGAGGATGCCTATTTCAATCCAGTACAGACAGCGAAGTCTTTATCCATTTGATTGCCATTTCCCTGTACAGCAATGTTATTGACCGCTTTATTGATGCCTTAAAACAGGTTCAGGGTGCATATTCTCTGGTGGCCCTTTCCAAGGATATGTTAATTGCCGCTCGTGATCCGTTAGGTGTTCGTCCCCTGATACTCGGCAAACTCAACCAGAATAAGGAAAAAGAATGCTGGGTTGTTGCCAGTGAAACCTGTGCACTTTCCAGCATGGGCGCGGAATTTGTCCGTGATATCGAGCCTGGTGAAGTCATCATCATTAATGATGAGGGTATCTGTTCCATTAAACCTTTTCATAATATTTCTCATCGCTTTTGCATTTTCGAATATGTTTATTTTGCCCGTCCCGATTCCATTATTGAAAATAAATCCGTATATATAGCACGTCAAAAAATTGGAGCCGAACTCGCGCTTGAAAATCCCGTTGAGGCAGATATTGTTGTTCCTGTTCCCGATTCCGGTGTGCCTGCTGCGCTCGGCTATGCAAAAGCCAGCAATATTCCATTTGAGTTAGGCATAATCCGTAGTCATTATATAGGAAGGACTTTTATTGAACCGACTGATCAAATCCGTAATCTTGGAGTAAAACTCAAACACTCCACAAACGGTTCAATCTTAAAAGACAAACGCGTCATTTTAATTGATGATTCCATCGTCCGTGGAACAACATCCAAAAAAATCGTTGAAATGGTCAGAGCTGCAGGAGCAGCCGAAGTTCATCTGCGTATTGCCTCTCCCCCCACACGGTTTTCCTGTTATTACGGAATTGATACTCCATCAAAAGAAAAACTACTGGCACACACACATGATATTGATGAAATGTGCAAATTGATTGGGGCAGATTCACTGGGATTCATTTCATGCAATGGATTATACAAAGCTCTGGAAGAAAAGGAAAGAAATAACGAAAAGCCGCAATATTGTGATGCATGTTTTACAGGAGACTATCCTATTCAACTTACAGATCATGACATGAACCTAACACAAAATAAATAATGAAACTGTCATGTCATCCTTAGTTAATCTCCCTTTTAAAAAAAAGGTGGCTTTCATTACTGGTGCAAGTCGTGGCATAGGTCAGGCTTGTGCCATAGCATTGGCCAAGGCTGGTGCACACTGCGTTCTCAGCGCAAGAACGCAGGGAGGATTAATACAGACAGATAATATAATCCGCCAAAAAGGTGGTAAGGCCACCTTATTTCCATTTGATTTGCAACCCAAAAATCCATTCGATACAACAATTGATAATATTGGCCCTTCCATTGCCCAGCAATTCCATCGACTTGATATTTTCATTCATGCAGCCTTTCATTACACGCCACTTACACCTGTTGACCAAATAACGGATCAAGACTGGTCAAAAAATATTTCCATCAATCTTACAAGCTGTATGAAACTTGTTCGAACTTTGTCCCCCTTGTTATGCGCCACACCAAATTCTCAAGCTCTTTTTCTTCAGGGGATAACGAAACCCGGTGCATTTTGGGGATCAGTCACCTCTGTTCAGGCAGCTATTCAAAATCTTATAAATTGTTGGAAAGAAGAAATAAAGGATATCTCTACAGTTCATGTTCAAACCATTACCCCTCCGCCAACCAAAACCTTATTGAGACAATCCTTTTTTCCTGCGGAAGATAAAGATAAACTTAATTCGCCAGAAAAAACGGCAAAAATAATTCTTGCTTTTTTACTAAAAAAACAAAATCCATAACGTTAATAAATCAAAATTAATTGATATAACCACTTTATTAAATTGATTTTTTTTATAATTTTCAATATAATGGTAAATCTACTTGAAATAATGGAATATTACGAATGTAAAAACCGTATTCTGTGAAAGGAGGAAGGAGCATGTTAAAATTTAACCGTATCATTTATGGTATCTTGTTTAGCAGTATTATTGCTTGGACAATTTATATTCTCACTATTGATTTTTATGCCCTTACACTTTTAACCTATGGACCTCAATCTGTTACTACAGGCCCCATTCCTATAAAATTATCGCATCTTTCCTCTCTAACCTCGATAAATTTATTTACCTTGCTGATTATTACGCTATCAATTCTGTTTAGTAAAATAAAATGTCAAAACCTTTTTGACTGATATCTTATTAAAATTTAATAAAATATTTTGAGATAATACCACTGTACAAAATAACCGTAAAATCCTATCTAAATACACTGCCTAATCTTCAAGTTATTCATCTATTTACTATGAAGAATTAAAATGTTGTTGAATCTCATAAATGAACACAAAAAATTTGAAAAAATACACTTTAAAAAATGACATGTTTAAATTGATAAATTAATTTTTTTGGTGCAAATTTATATATTAATAAAACATTTCATGAAACACTCAATACAAGCCTAAAGTTGTAAATTAATTAATAATTAAAAAATTGAATTGCATGTATATCTATCATTATACGGGCTGTAACTATATAATTCTTTATCACTTTTATAATAATCGTAATATAAACCGACCATTTTAAGGTTGATCTCTGTTTGCATTCATTTTACGATTATGGACATATATTAATTTATTATACATTTTTTACATGTATATAATTTTATTATGAATTATTAACGTAAGGATAATCATGGATATCGAAAAACTTGCACTCCGTCGCTTTACCGCTAAAAGATATGATCCAACAAAAAAAATTCCTGATCATATTATAAATCAGTTAGTTGACCTTTTACGCTACACACCTACTTCAATTAATTCACAACCTTATCACTTCATTGTCGCTTCCACGGAAAATGGTATTAAGCGCGTTGCCTCATCAATGGTAAGGGAAGAATTCCTTTATAATAAACACAAGGTTGACCGTGCTTCACATACAATTGTTATTTGTTCAAAAACAGATATGGATGAAGCCTATATTCGCAAAATTATTGAACAAGAAATTAAGGATGGCCGTCATAACCCAAATTTAAACAAGGAAGAATTTATCAATCTTTACATCGGATATATGAATCTGCATAAAAAAATTCTAAAGGATCTTCCCAATTGGACAGCAAAACAAGGTTATATTGCTCTTGGAAACTTATTACTAGGTGCCTCGTTAGCAAATATAGATGCCAGTCCCATTGAAGGATTTGATGCAGATATTATAGACAAAGAATTCCACCTAAAAGAAAAAGGGTTTACAAGTATTCTTGTCATTACTTTGGGTTATCATGATGAAACTGATTATAACGCCAAACAACCTAAATCACGTTTCCCCAAAGAGGAACTCTTTACATTCTGTTAATCAGGATAACTGATTTTTAACGATTACAATATTGTGTAATAATAGTAATAGATTATTGATTCACTTTTTTGTACCATAAACGATCGGTTTCCTATCTCTGGAAAACCGTATTATCATACCCTCATTATGCCAATATAGTGCCGATGTTGAAAAAAACAGATTGGTATCTTGTTCATATTGGCAGTATATTAAATCTGGAACTGGTTTTTTAATTATCAAGGCAACAGCTGTTTCACTTAAAAGACAAACTTCTCCTCATTGTGTCGAATTATGGCCTGAAAAAGCAAAACAAGCTAAAAATGAACTTGATTTCTATATACAACGTTAATCATCAATGTCAGTCGCCATTCAACTGGCCTATGCCGGTTGAAAAGTTTCAACTCATATTCCATGAAAAACCCGTAATCAAAGATATGCATCCTATTCTTCCCTCTGACCCATATGGCTGGAAAACCACTTTTCCTTCAGCCATTTTTTATGATTTCTCCTGTGCCAACGGTAACGACTATCAAGGGCATTCAAAAAACTAAATCTGGATTTTATTAATTAATAGAAACGAAAAAATAATCAGTTTGGATGACATTGAAATTCATATGGTTAATGAATATTACTACATGATTTTCTTTCTCCACTATCTAATCTCAGATCAGATTAATATAAAAAAACTCATTTAACCACATGAGTTTCCCTTTAGAGATTTTTTAAGTCGCAAGAAAGAGATTTCTACCAACATTCCTTTTTGGGCAAATTTCCGATACTGATTAAATCAAAAGCGGATAAAATCGGGAAAAATCCATCTTGTTCTGTAAGGGATTGGAAAAACCAGGCTTTGCTGTTATTCACGTTTCATCTGCAATCTTGACCTTGATCTGTAGAACCCCTCCGAACCATATTTTCAGATTTCTTTTTGAAAAAGAAATAAAACAACAGGCGGACATTACAACTATTGCTGTTAGTTATATATCCAAGCTGATGCCATTGCAATTGAAAGAACAATTATGCATAATCCATACTGATCATGAATTGCAGTAGAACAGTTGAACCGGAAGATTGCAACAGACCTTCAATATTTTCGGACAATAACTGAACCCAAATTGCAGGTATTCAAAATTTAATTTTTAATAAAAGCGAACTAAACATATAATTATTTGGCACGCTTTTAATATTAGCTAATGAATTAAATTTTAGAATCATTAACTATTGGATGGTTTTACCATGATGCAAGCAGTTAGTTTTTTACAGGCCATCTGGGCGGCATTTAGACTTAACCCTGTCACCCTAGCGCGATATATCTTGCTTTTACCTTTTTGAACGACTTGTACCTGTTGTTTACCTGAAAAAAGAGAAGCTCGATTTTTTGCAATACCAATAGCATTTTTCGCCTGACTTGATGAAGCAAAAGCTCCGACCTGAATTCCCCAGTTTCCTGATAATGACGACATATTTTCTTTTTTAGTTAAATTCATACCTCTTTTACGATTATAATTTACAGAAGCCTCTGCAGCTGGAAATTGGTAGGAAATGGGTCTATAATATTGTTTCCGTTCTGATCTTGATGGCAAAGCTGCCGGAGCTGATGCAACCTGAACAGGCATTGGACGCGATTGCATTGCTGGTGCCTGGGTTGATTGATATCCCCTAGCCAGCCATGCTGATTTAACATCTTGACGCGTAACGACTGATGGTGCAGTTGAAGAAGCAACTGGATGAGTGTCAAAATTCTTCCATTTAACTGGATAGGTTGATACAGCAGGCTGTGAAGGCAGTGGTGATGTCATAGCAACTTGTATCGCTGCTGAGCCTGCCCCTTGTAAACTTTGCCTGTTCAAACTATCAGTTGTTGCAGAGCTTGTCCCATTAAGACTGGCCTGATTAAGCGTTTCTGTTGTCTGGCGATTTTGCCATGCATTCTGCACTGCTTGAGCTTGAGGCGACAATGCCATTCTTTGAAATCCGGGTTGCGTTGCCGTAGCATATTGAACTGCATTGACACCCATACCATTTTCATGACCCTCTACCATCAAATCAGCTTGCGATTGTCGGTTTGGTTTTATACCCTGAATTTGAGGGCCAATTGAGGCAACATACCGTCGGGTTTCCAAAGGTAATGTACGATTATGTGTTAAGAAATCATCCAATCTGCCAGGCCCCCCATTATATGCAGCCAAAAAACCTGGAGAGCCATAAATATCATACATTTGACGAATATATGCCGTTCCAGCCATGATATTATCATGAGGATCATAAGCATCATCCCCTAGATTATAAGCAATTTTCATTTCATCATATGTTGGGGGCATTAACTGCATCAACCCCATCGCACCGGGACCAGAAGTTACCAGTTGCCCATTATGATATAAACTTCCACCAGACTCCTGCTGCATAACTGCCCGAATCCATATTTCCGGCACATCAAACCGAGCAGATGCCTCCTGAATATATGGCCCCCATGGATCCTCTGGAGGCCCTGGTGGAGTATAGTAAGAACGGGCATTCGCTTTATAATGCGCAACTTCCTGAGCAATAGGTATTTGTTGCTGACGGGGTGCATTGTTTGTACATGCAGCCAACATTCCAACAATACATCCGAGCACACCAAAACGAACCAGGGATAAATAAAGAGATTTATCATGAAGTTGTTTTTCGTTTTGTCTGGAAATAATAAACTTCATTGAACCAGATTTGAGTTTTCCGCCAGATCCTGTAAAATCTTCTGATCGCTTCATTATACCTTACCCTTATCTACATTCCATAAAGAATTTATTTCCAAATAAATCCATTTTTTTTCAGTGTTATCTTACGAAGCTGTTCGGATTGCAAAGACTTGTACGAATCAGATAAACACTTTAAGAATTCTATCTAAGGTGTACATTATAAAGCATTTCTTTACAATAGAGTAAGAAAACTTATTATTAAAAGTATAAGAATAAAAAATCCCCGTCATTTTTTGAAGAATGATTTGTGTATATTTTATTCTTTGTGATAAACCATGACTAATTATTTTATTTCAACAAGAATTGATGTCTAATCTTTAAAATGTCCACGCAAATACGAACCAGTAATCAGAATTTTTATTATCGACATTTACAATGTTGGATCGATATCAAAGAAAGTTTAAAATTGTGGAAACTGGCTTATTCAATGGCATGGCTAGATATCAAATTACGTTATAAGGGTTCCCTTTTAGGGCCTATATGGATGACATTCTCATCAGCGACGATGATGTTGGCAATTGGTCTCATTTACGGTTCCCTGTTTAAAATCCATACGGAAACCTACCTACCTTATCTTTCTTTTTCCCTAATTTTTTGGCAAAATGGTATTGCCAGTATGATTGTTGATGCATGTCAATGTTTTCTACAAACAGATACTTTCATCCACTCATTAAAACTTCCCTTCTTCTTGCAAGCAATCCGTACCGTTATCAGGAATTTCCTGATTACCTTTTTAAACTGCATTACTCCTTTTCTTGTATTTATTTATTATCATAAATGGCCTGGAACGATTATTTTATTATCCATACCAGGATTTATTATTTGGATTATCAATAGTCTCGCCATCAGTATTTTGCTGGGAAGTATTTGTGCACGTTTTCGGGACATTCCACAAATAATCAACAGTCTGATACAAATCGTATATTATATTACCCCGATCATGTGGATGCCATCTCAGATTCATAATTTTCAATCATTACTTTTGCTTAATCCAATATACAGCACGATGCAGATTATTAAGGGACCTATTCTGGGAGAAATCCCTACCATTTCTGTTTATCTAAGTGCTTTAGCTTATAGTTTGGTATTATGGGAACTTGCTTGGATAATGTTTATACGGTCGAGAACAAGGCTGGCTTTTTGGATATAAAATTTAAACTATTTATTTATAAGATATACAAAGCGATTGAACCATGAATATTAAGGAAAATTGTTCTATTTTTACTTTTCGCCCGCCTGGCGTATTGAAAAGCTCAGTTAATCATTCAAAACGTTTGCGTCATCCCTTGATCCCGGCTTACGAAGGGCAAAATTTAAATGATTTAGGATTTGAGATTGATCCGCACAATAACAATTTAAATGATATTCTAACTTATATCCCTGAAGGAAATCTTTTTTTATCAATTCTTGAAAATGCTTATTTTATTGTTCAAGAGGGATTCGATGGTGTAGTTATAACAAATGATTTACAATTAATTGATGAAACTCTTCATTTTTGTAAAAATCAGTCTTTAGATCAAATAAAGATTGATTTGAATGATGCACAATTATTAGAAGAAATTTTTCTCGCTTTTGATCCCAAATGGATGCAATACGACCACTGGATGGGATATTGTCTGTCAAAATCTTATCTGGCAAATTTATATACACCTACAACAATGAAAATTGCCATTCCTGAATATAGAAACAATAATATATTCATTGGTAATTTAATATCTCGTGAATTATATGATAACACATTAGAAAAAGCTAAGCTAAACTCTCGTACAATATTTTTGAAGGACGGTATATATAAAGCGAAAAAACTAGCATTATTCCATCCAAACAGTCATTATCCTTACGATTATTTCAATTTTCATGACACTAGAAGAATCTTCAATTTCATTAACAAAAATTCCCGATATAAAAATGACCTTCCCACAAATTTCTTGATTGCAACGAACCAGAAAAATCAACCCTGTTTTTCTGATCATTTTCAATCAATCTTGACCCAGACTTGTAATGAATTGAATTTACCCATTATCCATTTAGAGAATATGGACTGGGAATCACAAATCGCACTTTTTTCACAGGCTGAATTTATCATAGCCCCACATTGTCCTGAACTGATTAATCTATATTTCTGTCAAAAAGACACAACCTTATTGGAATTGACCTCTTTTAACAAAAATAAATCCAGCATATCATGCTGGCCTTTTTTAATAGCCTCCACAAACAATATCAACTACTGCTTTATTGACATGCTAAAAGATAATATCAATATAGAATTTTTAAAAAAAACTGTTCGTAATGTAAGAGCGTTATAAAATCCAATCAATGACTCAATCAAGTTTTATAAAATTAGAGGAACTTTCATTACAATTCCCTCTTTATCATAGCAATCATCGTTCCTTAAAAAAAACATTATTTGCTAAGGCAGGAAAGTTCATCTCTAAACAACAATCCTTAAACCAGAAAACAGGTGCTG
Organism: Commensalibacter sp. ESL0382; assembly: GCF_009725775.1. Classification (NCBI taxonomy): domain Bacteria; kingdom Pseudomonadati; phylum Pseudomonadota; class Alphaproteobacteria; order Acetobacterales; family Acetobacteraceae; genus Commensalibacter; species Commensalibacter sp. ESL0382. Next base: position 67,154 of record NZ_WNII01000008.1, on the reverse strand, counting down.
ATATTCTGGTTGACAATGCTAACCGTATAACAGTTCAAGCATTGCGAAATATCAATCTATCAATAAAAGCGGGAGAGCGTGTTGGATTGATCGGCCACAACGGGGCAGGAAAATCAACCCTGCTTCGTGCAATCACTGGAATATACGAACCCAATTCTGGAAAAATCATTACTAACGGTATAATAGAATCTTTATTGGATACAAATGCAGGCATGAACCGTATTCTCTCTGGTAGAGAAAATATTTATTTAAGGGGTAAACGTCTTAAATACAATAATGAGCAGATCAAAGCCCTGGAAAAAGATGTTGAGGAATTCGCACAATTGCATGAATTTCTTGATTTGCCAATCAAGACATATTCTGCAGGTATGATGATGCGATTAAGCTTTGGTCTGGCAACATCTGTAACCCCAGATATTTTGCTAATGGATGAATGGTTCATGGCTGGAGATAACAATTTTCAGGGTAAGGCAAGACAACGATTGGAAAATATAATCAATAAGGCAGAAATTGTTGTTTTAACAACACATTCCATGCCAATCATCAGGCAATGGTGTACCCGTGTAATATGGCTAAAGGCTGGAGAAATATACGCTGACGGATCAGTGGAAGAGACAGTCAGCCATTATGAACAAAGCATGCGTGAAAATTCTTTCTAAAAACTCAACATGATATTATTTAACTATTGAATTATCACAACAATCATCGCATGATGGATCATATTCATAATATTATAAATATATAATAAAATGTCTCCTAATTCTAATTCAGAACAACCAACCCAACAGGAACAGCTCTATTCTCTTCTTCAAATTGTCATCTTGCTGACCGTAGGGGTTATAGCAATCTGGCTTATTGGCGATTTGATGATGATTATTTTTGCGGCAACACTAACCGCCATAATTCTGAAGGGACTTGCAACGATCGTTCGCAAACATACACATCTTCCCCACTGGCTAGCTCTGACCATAGTTTTAATTTTAATTGTTGGCATTATTAGTGCAGTCATCCTAACCAGCGGACCGCAGATTAATGAACAAATTATCAAATTAAAACATGCTCTTGGAACTCAAGTCGGGACTTTCAGGGATCGTTTGCATAATAATCCCTTGGGAGACATGATTATGAATTATCTTCCCAATTCTATTGGCGGGGGTTCTAATAATAGTAATGCTCATTTTACCCTTGGCTCTAGAATTGCAGGTTCAATGACCGGTTTCATTACATCTGTATTTGGGGTTCTTGGCACCATATTTGTTGTATTCATAGCGGGTTTATATTTTGCTGCCTCACCAAATTTATACGGTAATGGCCTACTCCGTCTTTTCCCAGGTCGTCAACGTCCAAAAATCCGTAAGTTATTAATGGTTGGCGGACATGCCTTATGGTCCTGGACAGCTGGACAATCTCTGGACATGCTAGTCGTCGGGATTTGCTCTTTCATTGGTTTAAGCATTATTGGGGTACCCCTGGCCCTTGCATTGGGTTTTGTTGCCGGCATGGCGAATTTTATCCCTTATATTGGAGCAATCATAGGGGCTGTTCCTGCTGTTTTGATTGGTTTTTCTCAAGGGAATAAAGAAGGTATATTAGTCATAATCTTATATTGTATCATCCAGTTTTTAGAAGGAAATGTCTTATCACCTCTTATCCAAAAACATACTGTAAAAATGCCTCCTGCTGTCACTATCTTATCTCAAACTGTTTTTGGTACAATTTTAGGCATGCCAGGACTGATCCTTGCTTCACCTCTGACAGCTGCAATACTAGCCATTATGGATGCCAGTACTCCGAAACTGAAATCAGATGAAGAACTGCCCCCCATTGAATGATTCAATAATAAAACTGTAGAAACACAAATAAAAATTTTATTTACTACTATTATTACTAAATATTCATTTATATGGATTAATGAAAAATTAAATATTAATATCTTTACTACTAATATTTAAATAATAATTACGCGCAAAATATAAATCATGATAAACTTATTATTGATATTAATATTTAAGTCTTATAAGGAGGGATCATGACTAATCAACATGACACAATCAAAATCCACAATATTGATAAAACAATCGTTCGAATTGCTCTAGGAACATGGGCAATCGGCGGATCATCATGGGGAGGACCCGATGACGACAATGCTATCAAAACCATTCATGCAGCACTAGACAATGGTATCAATATGATTGATACAGCGCCAGTTTATGGTTTTGGCCATGCAGAAGAAGTCGTAGGTAAAGCCTTAAAAGGGAAAAGAGATAATATTGTATTGGCCACTAAAGTCGGATTAAATTGGGATAATTCTGGTAAAATGTTTAGAGATTCCAGCCCAAAACGTATTCAAAAAGAAATTGAGGATTCTTTACGCAGACTGAATACAGACTATATTGACCTTTATCAAATTCATTGGCCAGATGATAAAACCCCGATTAAGGAAACGGCACAGGCTATGGAAAAATTGAGAAAAGAGGGCAAGATCAAAGCAATCGGTGTCAGCAATTTTTCAACCAAACAAATTGAAGAATTCAGCCAATATGCCGATTTGGCCGCTATTCAACCTCCATATAACATGTTCGAAAGAAGTATCGAGAATGATATTCTTCCTTGCGCAGAAAAACATAAATTAGCCACCCTTTGTTACGGTTCAATTTGCCGTGGCTTGTTAAGTGGAAAAATGAACAAAGACACTAAATTCACGGGGGATGATTTGAGAAAATCTGATCCTAAATTTCAACCACCCCTTTTCGAACATTATTTGGCAGCGACTAGAGATTTGGAAGAATATGCACAAAAAAACTACAATAAAAGTTTGCTAGCCTTGGCTGTTCGCTGGGTCATTGATCGTTATAAAGGCAATATTGCACTTTGGGGAGCCAGAAAACCCCAACAGATAAATGGTGTTCAAGATGCCTTGGGCTGGCAATTGACAAAAGAGGACTATAAAAAACTTGATGAAATTCTTGCCAAACATATTAAGAAAAATATAGAACCTTCTTTTATGGCTCCACCAAGCCGATAAAATAAATTGGGGCGTTTATTCTATAATCATTAAATGGGATCAACGCTTCCAATTAATTCCTAATGAGAATTTTGTCCTAAATTAATAATCAAAACTCCTATAATTATAAATAATATTCCCATAATTGAAGTCATAGTTAATTTTTGTTGGTAAATCACCCATCCAATCATGCAAATTCCTACTGTTCCCACCCCAGACCAAATTGCATAGGCTATTCCAACAGGGATGATCCTTAATGCAATCGATAATGAATAAAATGATATGGCATATCCTATCAGGGAAACAATCGTAAATCCCAAATTTGTAAAACCATTTGATGCTTTTAAACTGCTTGTCGCAATAATTTCAATACAGATAGCCATTGTTAAATATAAATAAGGCATTAACAATCAAACCATTTCAACATATAATGAATTAGAATTTTTAAAGGAGGAAGATTATGGGTATTTTTGGCACTATGATTATTATTGACATTATCATTGGCCTGTTGATTTTATTTATATTGAAAATTATCGGCTCCACATTAAAAACCAAAAAAACAGTTGAAGAACGAATTTCCCAAGATACAAATGAATTCAATCAATTTTAATATTATTTTTCGTGAATATCAAATTGAATAGATGTATGATTATTAATAACCTTACCAATAATTGGGGTTATTGTTACTTTTATATTTGCTTTTTTATATTCTTTCGCAATTTTAAACATTGATTGCATCATTTTTGTTTCATTTACATTACTTCTTTGATGAAGTGGAATAACATGTAATAATTTTTCAGAACTTATTTTTTTATTTCCGGTTAATAAAATTGAATCTATAACAGGATTGTCGTTATCTGATTTGTCAGGGTGAGATACAATTGAAGAAATAGTTTTTATAGGGGTTTTCTGATGCTCAACCAAAGCCGAAACATTTGTTGATGGTAAAATAAAACTGAAACCTATAATAAACAAATAATAAAATTTATTGTGTATTCTATATATATTTTGCATAATCTTTCTCATTCCTTAAGCTAAAATCATTTATTTCAATATTTCATCAAAATAATCAGATATTTAAATCCACCCCCGCAATTCTTCATTAATCAAGCCCTCAAGCATATCAATTCCTATTTCCTCATCGTTTAGACAGGGAATATAAATGAATTTTTTACCTCCTTCTTTTAAAAATAAAGCTTTATATTGATGACCGATTTCTTCAATTGTCTCAAGACAATCTGTTATAAAACCAGGCGCCATAACCGCTATATTTCTTACACCTTCCGTGACAAGTTTTTTAATAACATCAGTGATATTAGGTTCTAGCCACTTGCCGGGCCCAAAACGAGACTGATAAACCAACGGCATATATCGCTCATCTTTATTCATCATTTTTCGCAATGCCGTGGCGGTCTTTTGACATTCCTGTTCATAGGGGTCTCCTCTATCGACATAGGTTTGCGGCAGACCATGAAAAGATAAAATTATACGTTCGGGTTGTTCGGATAATGAGTTTAAGGTCGTTTCAATTTGTTTATATAAAGCTTGAATATAAACCGGATGATCCGCAAACGAAAACATCGTGCGTATTGCAGGTTGTTTGCGATATTTCTGCAAAATTCTAAATAGCTTATCATTGACACTTGCCGTGGTTGTCGCACTGTATTGCGGGTATAAGGGCAAGAGAAATAAATGATAAAATTGTTTTTTTAAGAAATGACTGATTTTTTGCTCAATGGATGGTTTTCCATATGACATTGCCCAATCAATTAATACAGGTTTGTTCTTGAACCGTGATTGCAACTTTTGAATTTGACGTTCTGTAATCACACTTAATGGACTTTTATTTTCTTGGTTATCCCAAATCATTCGGTAAGGTTTTACAATCCGGAATGGTCGAACTGTTAGAATGATCCCCTGTAAAATAGGTTGCCAAATCAAAGGATTCATTTCTATAACACGTCGATCCGAGAGAAACTCTGATAAATAACGTCGTATTGCGCCATAAGACGCTGCTTCCGGTGTTCCCAGATTAACCAATAAAATCCCAATTTTTTTCGGGCTTACGACAGTTTGCATATTTAAAACCACCTGTATTTATGTATCAATCAAAGCCCAGTTGAACAAGTTTTTTCATCAATGAAGAAAATGGAAGAAATTGTATGTCATCGAAATCATACCATAACTCATCTCGATTTCTAAACGATAAATCAATTTTTTCTATTCTTTTATAAAGTCTTAATTTAAGCACAAAATGTGTAAAAACATGTTTAATACAACCTTTGTCCTCAAATAATCCTTTCACCCCAACGCTTTCTTTTGCATTATCCAGTGATATTGGCTTTAAATCCCATTGAGTGCCTGGCAATTCCAAGGTTCCGCCCAGCAATCCCTTTGCTGGACGTTTCCTAAATAAAATCCTGCCTTCCCGATCCTGAATAAAAAAAGCAATTCCATATCTTACAGGTCTTGAAGATTTTACAACCTTTCTTGGCAATGTTTCAGCTATTCCCTTTTTATATCCCAAACATTGTCTAGACAAAGGGCATGATAAACAGGAAGGTTTTTTTGGTTTGCAAATTGTTGCTCCCACATCAAATAACGCTTGGGAAAAATCACCGGCTCTTTGTTTAGCTATAAGATCATCATTTAAATGACCAGCTTTTTCATCAAGATATTTTTTTGCTTTTGGTAACTCTGCGTCAATAGTAAATAAACGTGCTGTCAGACGTTCGACATTACCATCAATTGGCACTACAGGAACATTATAGGCAATTGACGCTATCGCTGCCGCTGTGTAATTTCCAACACCTGATAAAGCCTTTAGTTCCTTGACCGTATCAGGAACCTCGCCATTTTTACGCATAATTTCCTGAGCACAACGGTGCAAATTCCTGGCTCGACTATAATATCCCAGTCCAGTCCATAGTGACATGACCGTATCACGATCTGCATCTGCCAGAATATTAATAGTTGGAAAATGTTCTATAAAACGGTAAAAATATGGAATAACCGTTGCAACTTGTGTTTGCTGAAGCATAATTTCACTTAACAGCACATAATAAGGATTTGGTTTTTCATCTTTTTTTGCTCGCCAAGGAAGATCTCGCCGATTATGATCATACCATTCTAATAATGACTGCGCACAAAAACCCTGTTTTGACATAAAATGACAAATATTCCCAAACAAAACCAAAAAAAACGCAATTTATCACAAACTTCAAAAGAACAGAATTCTCGACATCCTGACAGGCGCACCTTTACAATGAGTCAAATTGGCGGTACTGTTCATAGCCTTACGAAACAGGCTTTTCGCCAAAAATCCCTTGCCCACAGTCAGATCAGCATTAATTGGGTCGATATTATCGGCCCTATATACGGCAATAGAACATCTCCACGTCACTTAGCCAACGGGACGTTAACCATTGCATGTTCTAATACAACAGCAACCGAACTTCAATATTTTTCTGAACGTCTTATTGAAAAAATCAATCTTTATTTTGGCCAGAAAATTGTGGCTCGTTTAAAATTTGTTTACCAACGATACAACACTTACCCTTTGACAAAATCTATAAATCATTCATCTTTGGTGGAACCTGTAGAAATTCCGATATTACCGCCTGGTCCCCTGCAAAACGCACTGTCACGATTGGGGGGGCACATACAAATAAAAAAGAAAGGAAAAAATTGATCCATGTATAACCATCATCAAAAAATTATTGAAAAAGCAAAGGATAAATCCCCACCTTATTGTGCTGTATGTTATCCATGCGAAGCAACCGCTATCGAATCAGGACTTGAAGCCTTTAAACTTGGTTTACTCACCCCAATTTTTATTGGTCCCAAAAAACAAATCAAGCTTATCGCCGAACAATATAGATTGGATCTGAAAAACCATCAAATTATTGAGGCATCTTCAGAATCTGAGGCCGCCACACATAGTGTAAAATTAATTCGCGAGCAAAAAGCGCATTTATTGATGAAAGGCAGTCTGCATACGGACATTCTCTTGAAAGCTGTAATCAATAAAGAGGCCGGTTTAAGAACAGGTAAACGCATTACCCATGTTTTCCTAATGGATGGTCCCAATTGGCATACCCCTTACATGATTACAGATGCCGCCATTAATATTGCCCCGGATCTTGTCACTAAAATGCATATTATTCAAAATGCCATAGATCTGCATCATGCTTTAGGATATGGCGTTCCCAAGGTTGCAATTCTTTCAGCCATAGAAATGGTAAATCCAGATATTAGTTCTACTCTTGAAGCCGCAGCCTTGTGCAAAATGGCAGATCGAAAACAAATTGTTAATGGTATTCTTGATGGACCGCTTGCATTAGATAATGCCATCAGCCCTGAGGCAGCGGCGATGAAAGGTCTTGATACACCCGTAACTGGAAAAGCCCAAATTCTGGTTGTTCCCAATCTAGAGGCAGGAAACATTTTTTTCAAATCTCTATCATTCATTGGACAGGCAGACAGTGCTGGAATAGTACTAGGTGCGAAGGCCCCAATCATTTTAACCAGTCGTGCCAGCAGTTTGGATAGTCGTCTTGTTTCCTGTGCTATGGCAAAATTATCCTATCATCATAGTTTAACTCATTAATCAAAATTCCTAAGGCAGTTTTATCGCTGCCTTCTAATATAATCCCTAATTCAAGAGATTTTTATCGCCAATAATATTTTAAGGTGTAGATATCCGTAAAGTGATCTGACTTAGACAGGTATCTTATTATTTAATCCGAACATATTTTGAATGAAATTTATTTGTTCATTGATTATCCATTTTCCTTTAAAGCCCAATTCTTTTTTTATCCAGAGAATGGCCTCATATCCTCTGAGCGTTTTTCTTGCCGTATGGAAAGACTGAAAAACCCATTTTTTAGGATAACCCTCTTTAATCTGAAATGATCATTTTCTATTCCCTGTTGTCAGGATTTCTTTGTTTCATGAAAGCAGTGATCAGGGAGTATATTCTTATTCTTCATGATTTGTATGGTTTTTGGAAAAGTTAATGCTTTATCTGTGCCTATATGGGTTGGAGCGAACAGACCATCTTCTTTAAAGGCTTTTCTAAAGAAACGCTGAGCTGCTTTGATATATTCTCTTGGCAGTTAGCAAAAAGTCAATCGCAGTGCCATCTTTATCAATAGCTCTGTATAGATACTTTCACTGACCTTTTACTTTAATATAAGTCTCATCAACCTATTAAAATGACGGTCTTTAAAATCATCTTTAGATCTTAATATAAACTTCCTTATTAATTCAATAGACATAAATCGTTCTTAAACATGAATATTTAATTCATATCTATAACAGATTAAAATCCATACTCTAAATTTGCGACATAACCAGAAATAGTAATTTTAGTTATTGCCGTGGGAAAACGTGAAGATAAAAAAGTCTATGGAACAACCAATACTCAATTAAATAGTAAGTGAGAGTTATCTAAAAACTTATACGATATGAAGAATTTACGTAAACTCGTTTAATTAAATAGTTTATAAACTAAATCCTATTTTTAATTAAGTAGACGTTCTTTAAAAGAAATTATCATGCACATAAAAATGGCTAATTTACAAATTTAAATAGATGATGATTTTAGAAACCAAACCCAACAAATCGCACAAGATTTAGGGATGGATTTTACAACAGCGGTCAGAGTGTTTTTAAAGCAAATAGTTCATAATCATAGATTACCTTTTAAACCTGAGTTAGATCCATTTTATATGACACATAATAAAATAGCTTTGATGGATTCAATGCAACAATTAAATAAAGGTAAGCTTATTCAAAAATCATTAAAAGGTTTACAGGCTATGAAAAATAAATTTTGCTTTTACGACACAAAGTTGGAATGAATATATTGATTGGCAAACTCAAGATAAGAAAATCACTAAAAAAATTAATGAGCTTTTAAAAGATATACTTCGTCATCTATATAAAGACATAGAAAAGCCAGAAGCTCTCAAGAATAATTTATCAGGATATTGGAGCTGTCGTATTAATGATAAACATAGACTAGTGTATCAAATTATTGATAATCAATGTCAGATCATCCAATGTAAAGGGCACTATTATGATACATAATATTGTTTTATCAACAATAAATAAGACGATGGATTTATAGCATCGTCAATTAATTATAAAATTGTGACTTTGTTTTATAATATATTTAAATCTTTTAGATTTAAGTTTTTATCATCTTTCAATAATGAATATAATAACTTGGTAAAATCACTCATAGCCTGTTTATCTTTTAACAATAATGAGGCAGCTTGTTGATGAGATATAAATGCTGTAAAAACAGCATTCTTTACAGAGGTTTGTAAATTACCTTTTAATGCTGTCTCTTCGCTATTATTTTTAATTTGAGCCATTACAACACTATCTTTACGCACAATAGAGATTAAATGGTTGATAAAAATAATATGCTCTGCGCTTGTTGATATATCTCCAAAAATAGCAGAAATTTTATCTATAATTTCTTTCAGGTATATCAGATTTGAAGGTTGCTTTTCTTTATTGTTATTCGATATGATCGGCACCAATGGTGAAGATTGATCTTTTTCATCTTCCGTAGGATCTTCTTTTGTATTTTTAAAAATACCATACCCTGTTAACACTAATCCTGAGATATCAACCTCTTGCACTCCAAGACCATTTAAACGTTTAGCAACTAATTTACTAAAGGCTGCAAAGTTTTCTAATGCAGGATCACCAAAATCAATTAACTGAGCAACGTAAGTATAAATACGTCCAAATTTACCTAAGTTACTTTTGAAATCTGTTAACTTTTGCAACTCTACATCTAATGATTTTCGTTCGAACTCCGCTTTATCAGCACTATCCTTATTGCCCTCTTTAACAGCATTGTCAAACTCATCCCTTAAAAAAGCTATATCTTCTTTAAGTTTTTTCAGTCTTTCATTATATAAACGTACAATATGATCTGTCGATTTAAATAAATCAGGATGTTTAATGGCAGAAAAATTATTGTTATTAATATCTTTTATTGTTTTAAACCGTGCAATTTTAAATTTTTCTAGATCGTCTTTGGTATAAAGATTAACCTCATCCAAGTGATCCTTAATTGTGTAAACAATATTTGGATCTTGGATATTAAGTATTTCTGCCCCACTATCATATTTTTTAAAACACTTTTCTATCCACTCAGCATCATTAACAAAATCTATGATATAGATTTGATCCTTACCTGTTGTTGTGCGATTTAAACGGGATAAAGTCTGAACCACCTCAACTTCATTTGCAATTTTCTTATCAAGATACATGGCACAGAGTTTTGGTTGATCAAAGCCTGTTTGAAATTTATTTGCAACAACCATCAAGCGATATTCAGGACGATCAAAAGTAACTCTTAAATCTGAATTAGGAATATTGAGATTCATACTTGCTTCTGTAAATTCTGCATCTTCCCCTATATTAAAAATTTCTCCACCTTGCACTTCCCCATCATCATCATGACTAATTTGCTTTCCTGTTAAACTACCAGAAAACGCAACCAACACATGATATTGACTATATTCTGGATTATCTTGGATATATTTATCTAAAGCGAGTTTATACCGTGCTGCTGCTGGACGTGAGCTTGTCACAATCATTGCTTTTGCTTGCCCATTTAATAGATTTGCAACATTATTATGAAAATGTTCAATGATAAATTTTACTTTTTGCGTTACATTCGTCGCATGTAAGCTCATCCATTTTGCAAGGGCTTTTTTTGCAGCTTTACTATCAATACGTTTATCATCATCAATGGCATCCCCTCCTAGTCGATATGCTGTTTGATAAGAAACATATCCTTTTAGTACGTCTAAGATAAACCCTTCTTCAATAGCTTGACGCTGTGTATATAAATGAAATGATTGAGGAAGATTTGTGTCTGTTGCTGGCTGACCATTTTTAGTGCGACCAAATAACATTTTGGTAGAATGTTTGGGCGTTGCTGTAAATGCAAAATGACTAATAGATTTAGATTGCACTCTGGATTGTTGGATTTTCTCTAATAATTCTTCAATCGTTAAAGATTCCATATCCTTTTCAGATTTAAGGGCAAGCGTTGCTTGTAATTTTGATGCGGTTGCCCCTGTTTGTGAGGTATGCGCTTCATCAATCACAATGCCATAGTTACGATCACTCAAACTTGTGTTTGTTAAAATGGCTTCCATAACGTGGGGGAAAGTTTGGATAGTGACAATAATAATCGGTTTATCTGATAATAACGCTTCTTCAAGCTGTTTGCTTTTAGACTTTCCTGCCTGTTCTTTACTGTCTCGATTAATTGCTGCAATTAAGCCATATTGATGGTCAATTTGTTGAATAGCCTCTTGTAATTGATTATCAAGAACTGTTCTATCAGTAACAACAATCACTGAATTATAAAAAGGGGTTCCATTCTTTTCACGCAGACGAATAAGCGAATGACATAACCAAGATATTGTTGAAGTTTTCCCAGAACCTGCACTATGCTCACATAAATAGTTTAATCCAACACCATTTTGTTTAATATCAGCAATTATTTTATTGACCGCATCAAACTGATGATACCGAGGAAAAATTAACCGTTCCTGCTTTTTCCAATTATTAAATAAATCAACTTTATTCTTCGTTTCAATGTAAACAAAATGATGAAATATACTTAACCAATAGTCCCTTTTGAGAATATAATCCCAGAAATAAGCGATGGGATAATCTTCACCTTTATCCGTCATTGCTGGTTGGTTGCCTGCATGACCATGATTACCTCTATTAAAAGGTAAGAAAAATGTGCTTTCTCCACATAATTCTGTGGTCATAAAGATTAAAGATTCTGTTAAAGCAAAATGAACAATTGCGCCGCGTCCTTTGGTAAGTAACGGTTCTTTACGTTTTGTTTTGGGATCAATGGGCTGACGATCATTCTTGTACTGCCAAATCGCATCCTCTATGGTTTGATTAAACTCTGTTTTAATCTCAACCGTTGCCATTGGTAAGCCGTTAATAAAGAAAACAAGATCTAAAATTCCTGAATCTTTTGAGGGATGGTATTTTAACTGTGGCACAACCCGCAAAATATTGGCCTGGTATTTATCAATTACGGTTTGGTTACGCTGATCCTCAGGGGCACTTTCGCTGATGTCAATGGTTCCTGCCCCTGCAATCTTAAATCCCTCACGAAAAACTTTCATTGTGCCTTTTGCATTTAACTCTGTATCCAAACGATCTAAAATGACCTTTTCAGTATTTACACCATTTAAGTCAGATAGTTTTTGCCATTTTTGGGGTTGGCTTGCTTTGATCCATGCAAATAAATCCTCTGGATAAAGTGCATACTCCATATGATAGTGATTGCTTTGACCAACAACCCAACCATTTGCTTGCAGTTTATTGACAATATAGCTTTCAAGATGTTTTTCGTAATGATCTTGATCTGAGAACATACTCATGCCACCAACTCCCTTACATCAATTTTACCTGTTACCGCATGAGAAATAACTGAAGCACGATATTCCTTTAATTTCTCGATTAAACGTTTTTGTTTGATAATAGTAATTTCTATTTGCTCATTCTTTAAAAATATTTCGTTAACAATGGAGAGCTGTTCATCTATTTGAGGTAAAAAGAAAATAATTGAACCAATAAAATCCCAATTTGCTCTAGGCATTTTTGTTCCATTAGTTGAGCTATTAACATAATCAATAAATTTATTTGAAATCATTAAAAATTTAAGAAATTCAGGAACAATTAGACTATTAGGTCTTAAAACATATATATCACCAACTGCCTCACCATTATTGTGCGCTAAAAATACTTTAGCTAAATAAGGTCTTAATTTACCAAATAAAATATCATTTTCTTTAAAGCAAACGGCATCACCTTCGTAACCAAGCTCTGTCTCGATAAATTTACTCGTCCAACCTTCAATATTCTCTAACGCAACAGGATTGATTTTATTAGATGTTTTTTTATTGATCAATTTAGAAACAAACTTTATTTTTCGTTCCTCCCAATGCTCGGGTACTTCTCCTAGCCACTCTATACCACTATTTTTCATGGGTGCATTAGGATCTAGCCCTTTAGTCACGGCATGAGAAATAACAGATTTACGCTGTTCTTCCAATAGTTCAATTAACTTCTCTTGCTTGGCAATCAAGGCATCAATCTTGGCTGTTTCTAGGTTAAGGTAAGAAACTATTCTTTCTTGCTCTTTAAAGTTTGGATATGAAAAAACAAACCTTTCAAATACATTTTGATATAAATGAAGTATTGTAGATCCTATAGTATTCATTACAAAAAAAAGATTAAAGGCATTACTGTTTAAGACCCAATACATAAATTCTGTTAAATAATATTTTTCAGGCCTTATTAAAAAAATTCCACTATTCAAACATGCTGATTTATTAAGATTTTTTACTATTGCTAATTTCCCAATAGTTCCATCTTTTGTCATTAGTAAATCCCCATTTTTTAATTGAATATAAGGGTCATCTTCATAACGACTTTCATTTATTTGATAACAACTAGACCAATTTACATATTTTTGTTTAAAATCTGTACCTGTTACTAGATACGCAAAAGAATTAACCTCAAATTCATTAGAAGTTAATCCTTTCCAACCAACACGTCCTTTTAAATATGTGCTTCTTTTAATATTAGATATTTTCCAATGCTCAGGCACTTCGCCCAACCATTCGACACCACTATCTTTATATTTTGGATAGGCTTTGAATTGTGCCATTAAATCTTTCCCAACAGTTTTGCCACTTCTGTCGAAAGCTCTTTAATTTCAGCCATGATGTCATTGGGATGTCTTGGTTGTTCAAACACATAGAAATAACGATTAAAGTTGATCTCATAACCCACTACGCCCACTTGATTATCCTTGCTATCAATATAGCTTGTATCAATCACAGCATCGGGTGCATGGGGTAACACTTCTTTTTCCATATAGGCTTGGATATCTTGTTTTAATGGAATATTTTCATAATCTGTTAAATCATTATCCATTTGCACAATATTGTTAATTTCTATGATCTCAGCCTCAGGATTTTTTACACCAAAAGCAGCAATCAAAGCGTTTTTAAGCCCTTTATTGACTTTCTTGACGGGGATCTTCTTTAAAAACTCATTCTCAAACCAAAGGTAATCTTTACTTTGACCAAATTGTTGTTCAATATAAGCGGAAAGTTGTTTTTGATCCTCATCAGAAAGTTTTCCGTAATCTTTACTTTCTTTAAATAATGCAAGTTTTTCCTTATCAAATTGTAAATCAATACGTAAGGGTCTTAGAACCTTGACCTTACGATACCCAAAATCAGTATAATCAAAAATCTTGCTGACAGGACTTTCTTCAAAGTCAGCATAAATCCTTGTAATATCATCAATTGCATTTTGATCAATAAATTTATTCTTATTCCCCTCATTCTTACGCATAGAAGCCCCCATATTGGTGGCATCAATCAGTTGAACTTTTCCTTTACGTTGTTCAGATTTGCGGTTTGAGATTAACCAAATATAGGTGCCAATTCCTGTTCTAAAGAAAATATTCGTAGGCAAGGCAATGATTGCTTCTAATAAATCATTCTCTAAAATAAAGCGTCTTATTTCTGATTCACCAGAACCTGCACCCCCATTAAATAAAGGTGACCCAGATAAAACAATTGCCCCTCTTCCCCCACCATTATTGGGTAATTCCAACTTAGAAATAAGGTTTTGTAGGAATAGCATCGAACCATCGCTGATTTTAGGCAATCCTGCACCAAAACGACCTAATAATCCTTTTTCATCATGCTCTTGTTGAACAAGATTGGCATCTTTTGCCCAGCTCATTCCAAAAGGAGGGTTAGAACATTGATAATGAAAATGCTGTCCCGAGAATTGATCGTTACTTAACGTGCTTCCTAATTTAATGTTTTTTGACAGGTCACGACTGGGATCAGTCTCAAGTTTTTTTAATAACATTGATCCAAGTGCCACAGCATGGGTTTCTGGTTGTATCTCTTGACCATAAGGAATTAATACAGGAGCAACCTCATAACGATCCTTATAACCTTCTACATAATTCATCATATCTGTTAAAAACCCACCTGTTCCACAGGTTTGGTCATAAATAGTGCGAATTAATCCCTGTTTTTGCTCAAACAATTCATTGTCAGGATCCAACAGTAACGTTGCTGCTAGATGGACAATATCACGAGGGGTCATAAAATCTTCTGACCCAGTTCCGACTTCGGCACCAAATCTTGCGATCAAATGTTCGTAGACATTACTCATCGTGCGATCAGAAACAACATTTGGATGCAAGTCTATTGCCGCGAAATTATTGCAAATACGAAAAAGTAAATTTTGTTTTGATAGTTTATTAATGGTTGTTGAAAAATCAAATTGTTCAAAGATGATACGAACATTATCAGAGAATTTAGCAATATAATCCTCCAGATTGGCTTTAGTATTGGTTCCCCCCAAATTAGAAAGATTATAATTAGAAAGATTAAAAAATGGATTGCCACTGACATTTGTTAAAATATCATCCATATTTAACCCTTGATCTTTAAATTGGTCATAACTGTTAAGAACAGCGTCTTTTGTGGGTTCTAAAACACATTCTAACCGTCTTAATACGGTTAATGGTAAAATGATCCTTCCAAACTCTGTGTGAGAGAAATCTCCCCAAAGATCATCAGCATTTTTCCAGATAAAACTTGCTAATGTCGTATCAGAACCATTTTGTATAGAAGACATTTTTATAACCATATATAATGAAAATTAATTTTGTGTTTAAAATATTAACTTATTAAGAATATTGTAATTTAATTTATCCGTTTGGAATAATCATATACAGTTTTCTACAGTTAAACCTTTTACTCTTTTAAACTCTTTCACATTATTGGTAACCAACATTACATTCAATGCTAGAGCATGAGCAGCAATTAACATATCCAAACTCACGATAATTTTTCCTTTTGATTCTAACTGATGTCTTAATTCGGCGTAATATCCAATAAATTGCTCATCATAAGGAAATATCTCTAAAGGTACTAAAAACTTATTAAAAGCCTGTTTATTTCTTTGTGATCCAGATTTCTCAACACCAAAAGCTAGCTCTGAAGCCGTAATACTGGAAATTCCAAACTGTCCTAATTGAAACTTCCTAAACTTCTCAAAGACATAAGGTGGCTTATTATTAATAATAATATAAATACAAATATTGGTATCTAGTAAATAAATCACTTTAAATCCTCACGAGTTTGATCTTCTTGAGGTTCTCTTATTAATTGGAAATCCCTTTCAAACTCATTGACAGCTTCCTGCATTAATAGCCACGGATTATATTTGGTGATAACAATACACCATTTCCAAATGCTTTTACGATGACTTCATCTTCATTAAACCGGAATTCTTCAGACAGTCTAACAGCTTGACTTCTTCCATTTTGAAATATTTTTGCTATCTGCATATTATTAATCCTCCATGATATATATCAATAATTTATATTATAAGTAACATTCTACTTACAACTAATAAAAAACCTCATTCATAATGAGAGGGTTTTATTTATTGATTTTTCCTTGATTTTTCAAACACGCACATAAAGCCTTCAGAAAGCATCTCTGATGTGTGATAATATTTTCCTGTAGGTAATTTTAACAAGAAAAGTATTTAACAATATTCTAGGGCAAATCTATGACTAATAAAATGGGTATTTATAGATTAATTTTATTAAATAGTACTTTATAAAGTTAATTAAATTATAGACTATATTCTATAAATACAAATCGTAACTATTACCATAAATAATGAATTTGTTAAGTAATTTTCTATCATTTATTTTTAATAAATTATTTATTTTTATATATTTTATCGATATAATACATAAATATTAATCAGCCATAAATTTGGTTTGATTTTTTACTGAACAGACGATTATCAGCGTTCAGTATTATGGCTATAAAGATTAAAACATTACCCGAATAATTAATTAAATAAATAAATTGACCAGATCCATGCGTTTACACTCGTTTTGTATTTAGTTTGTGTGATTTTATGCATTTGAAAGGAAATTAATGAAAATTATTATGATAAAAAAATATAATTTATATGAAGACTACCGCTTATATTGGTAAGAAGAGTGCCCAAACCTTTTATTATATAGCTGAGGTTGCAAAATATATTCGCTTACCTTTAAATCATTTTATTACGATTAATTTTAGTGAGGCAGATATTTTATCATTACAGACTAATGATGCTTTTCTTAGGCTTAAAAGGCAACTTACTCGATGGTTATTATTTTCATCCAAACATAAAGAAGCTATTGAACCCACTTTTGCTTAAGTTTTTGAGAACTGTATTAATGGAGAAAGTTGTGATGATATTGATGAGTATCATTTCCATGTTCATTGGGCAATGCATATTCCAGAGGGATATGAAAATGATGTTTTTTTAAATAAAATTATTTTTAGAAAAAATAATCGTTATTAATGAGAGAACAGTTCATCTTGCAGATACTAAAAAACATCCAACGTTAAGTTATTTCCTTAAAGATTGTCATCCAAATTATATCGATATTTACGGTAGAGATAGAGATGCTATCTAACAAGGAATTATTCCTGGAGATAGAAGGTCAAACACAACAAGAAATATTGGTCCAGAAGCAAGAAAGAGGATGAATAAGGATTTAGGGATTAAAAGAGGTTTTCCTAAAGATTTTTTAAGTGCTAGAGGGCTTGGTTTATTTGGATAATATTAGTTCATTATATGATGTTATTAGTTATATGTTATTAAAGAAATATATAATACTATAAAGTGTTAATGTCTTTTTTTTGTTTTAATGTTTTAAAATTTAACATTAACAGAAATCTATTAAATCTTTCGCTAGAGACGATTAATATTTTTTATGATAATTTTAAACCAAGGCAGACAACTTTAATATTGCTTTTCAAAAAATATAAATTCTTGTATAGAAAATAATGACCAATGTTACCAATTTCTGAAAAAAAATGGTAAGAAAATTATTATCCAGCCAAAAGTAAGTGTCTTGATATTGGTGTTGGTGCTTTGGAACAAGCATATTTGTTTTCTTGTTCCTATTGAAAATCCTAATGGTTCAAATATCTAAATTAATTAATGAATAGTTAAATCAAGAATAATTCCATTCATTATATCAAACATGTTCAAGTTATTTGCAAAGATCTGATAAATTTTATGAATTATTAAGGTAGAAATAACAAAAAATTTAGTATTATATTACATGTCAGGATTTATTGTTAACCTTTATTTTTTAAATTATACTATTACGGATTTTAACCGTAATAGTATATGAATTTCAAATTCTATACCAAATTTAATGATTATACGAATTTCATAAAAATTATCATCTATCTGGATTTAGCAGGTGATCCCCATTTGTTTCTTTCAAATTTGGTATTTTTCAACATCCATATTAAAAATAATATTGAACCAATAATGGGAACAAAACTTATTAGAAGCCACCAACCCGAATGATTTATATCATGCATACGTCGAACGGTTACTGCGAATGAGGGGATTATAAAAACAATGACTAGTAATGAACTTGTAATATTTGTCAATATGCTCATTGTATAGTCATCAAGATTTCCAACCATAAAACCAACAACCAGAAGTACAAAAACATTAGTAAAAATAGTTAATAAAAACAAAATCAACATATAAAACCAATATTCTTTTCTTCTTGCCCTTCCAGAAAAATTAAAAAGATTTCTTAAGCATTTCCAGAACCATTGAAACATATTATAAGTTGACTCTGTTTGATATAATTCATGCATGTTTGGATCGAATTGATCACTATTTTGTTCATGACTTGAACCATTCTGACTATCAAGAGCGAAGAAAACTGATTTAGCTTGTCCTGAGGCATCAACCTCAAAATCTAGACGCTCCCCTTTTGTTGGAATACGATTTTCTTTCCATTCATTTCCAGAAAATTGGTAACGTTGACCATTATCTCCAACAATATAGCCTTTATTATCTTGCACTATATAATTTAGTAATTGACCCTGCATAATAATCTTTCTAAAATTTCGAACTTAAATAAATTTTATTATAATTTTGATATTATTTGACTTCCATGTTACTTTCAATATATTTAAAAAATTATTAAGATTATTACCATTTATCAATAAGCTGTAAATGATGAAATTTGTACAGGATGCTTGATAACCTTTTTATTCCACAAAAAATCAAGAAATTGTTGATATTTTGCTTTATCATAGATAACTGGATCTGTCGGTAATAAATTTAGGGTCACATTCCAAGCGGTTTTATTTAAGGGCGTATTCAATTCAGGATGATCTTTAATTGTCTTGTTAAACACTTCTAGAGAATGGCTTTTCAAATATACATTCCCCTCTTTTAAGGCCTGCATGAAACGGATAATTCGTGAATCTTTTACAAGTTCAGGACGAGTTACAAAAATCATTTCATCATAAATTGGAACACCATAATCTTCTGGATTATAAATATTGAATTGATAATGCTTCTGTTCAAGATCAATCACTTCATAGTTCCGTGATGCACCGATAACTGCGTCAACTGCCCCAGTCATTAATGCCTGTTCTAGCTGAAAATTAACGTTGATGATCTGTACATCGGATAACTGAACGTTTGTCTTTTCCAACATTGTTTTCAAAATCGTATGATCATCCCCGGCAACGGAAACACCGATTTTTTTTCCTTTTAAATCCTGTAAGGTCTTGATATTCCGCGAGGTAATCAATGTATTTAAGGGCTGATTTAAAAGAGATCCAATTCGTATTAACGGAATATGATGGTCAATCATCATACCCAATTGAATAGGATAGGAGATCGCAATATCTGCCTGTCCCGCAGCTACCAATCTTGGTGGTGTACCAGGATCAGCGGGTGAGATCATCTCAACCTGGAGATTGTAACGTTTGAAAGCTCCACTATATTGAGCAGCCAGCAAAGATTCATGACTTGCATTGAGAAACCAGTCCAAAATTACGGTGACTTTATCCTCTGCCTTTACCTGGGAAATGGAACACAAAATCGCAAAAAAGATAAATATTCTTGAAATTCTCATCATCATCCTGACTTTCATAAAGCGGACGTTAGCGTTAACATTGTGGCAAATCCTCCACCAATGTTATAATAAGGTGATGAACCCTTGATTACAGTCCCATTTTTTCCAACCGTATTATGAGCATTCGATGTTGGAGTACCTATTCCTGACAGATGTTTTTGATCAGTTATATTTATAAAATTAAGCCTGATTTCTGGATATTTTGCAAAAGAAATAGAATCAAAACGGTATCCAAGTGCAAGATTGCCAGTTGCATAAGAACCCATTGCTTCATCATTCATGAAGGTGGCATATTGCTTGCCTACCATTTTCATATTTCCATTGGCAAAAAAATGTCCATCATCATAGGTTAGCCCTATTGCAAACTGCCAGGATGGACTTCTTACCGCTTTTTTTCCCCTGGTAGGCAAATAATCTCCACGTGTTTTAAAATCATTATCCATGGTTGCATTTAAATACTCCCCTGATATATAGGGACTAAAATGATGCCAGGGTTTCAATCCTAATTCAGCATCTATTCCACGTGAGGTCTGTCCACCCGCATTAATTGAAGATCCTATCCAGGCATTGTTTTGTCGTAAAACTGTTTTGATCATGCGATTGGTATAATTATAGTTAAAAAATGTAACGGAACCAACCAATCGTGGACCATTATAGCGATAGCCAATCTCTTCCTCGATAGAATATTCTGTTTTCAAATAATTTGTCCCCTTCTTTGTCAATGTTCCAGAATTTGGATCATAGGTATCAAACAACGTTGATTGATGGGGAACAGAAAAATTTGTACTTGCGCTGACAAAAAGCTGATGTTCCTTTGTAAATTGATAAACCATGCCAATTCTGGGCAATGGTTTGGCAACATTGTTACCGGTACGATATTGAGGTCCTGGAATGCGATTATATCCAGCCTGTGATAGCATAACTTGCTTAAATCCCACATCAATATGCAATTTGTTATGAAGAAAATTCATGCGATCCCCGATAAATACCGCATTTACTTGCGTAATTATACTTGTATCCCTTGCATAAAGTGGTTGACCGTCTGGTAAACGGATCGTCTTGCCTTTCCCCCCCCACAAGTCCCATGGTTTGCCATTTTCTGATACTGGCGTAAAAGGTTCATTTATCAAGTTGTCTGAATAATCATACCAATATCCCAAGTATAAATGATGATGTTTTAATCTTAAATGTAATTCTGGAGTAAAACCTGAACGATAAGTTCGCTGGAACCAATCTCCCATAACCATTCCCTGACCGTCAACAGCCCCTGGAATGGAAATGCTCCCTTCCACAGGAAGAGTACCCTGCCATAATCCACGATCGGAAAGCATAGCTCCATATGGCGTATTTCCATAACCATATTGAAAATAGGGAGTTACTGTAAATTGCAATTTATCTGTCAGCGTGAATTGTCCAGGAGTTGCAAGATAAATTTGCTGAAAGGTTTGCTGATATAATTTCCAGTAATTACTATTGTCTATTCCATTATGATACCATGTGCCTGAATAATTATTACCGTTTTTTATTCCGTTCATTTTCCATTCATGCTTAGTGGGCGTATAATAGCTGCTCATCAAAGAGCGGTTCCAGTTACCAAGCAATGAAACCCGATTGTCACTCCCCCATTCTTTGGTAAATTTAAAATCAACATGTTGACGATGGTCATATCCGGCTCCACGCCAATTGTCCCCATCCGTATAAGAATAGGAAATAAAACCCTTAATACCCGTTTTGCCAATTTTTCCGGTATCCATACGGGCAAAAATCTTACCCGTATGATAAGAACCATATGAAAACTGGGTCATTCCACCCAGATGATCAGATGGTTCACGAAACTTGATGTTGACAATGCCACCGGCAGCATTAAAAACAGGACTGTCAAGATCGGGGCTTCCCTGACTTAAACCTACCGATTCAAGATTTTCCATATCAACAAACTGATTCAAATAGCCACCGCCATCGGACACATCATTTAAGGGCATTCCCTCTAGAACATATCCTATAGAATCAGAAGTCATTCCCCTTACCGTCATGTCCGTTTGTGTGGCAAGTCCGAAAGGGTCCGATCCCGACACATTTGCACCTGGCAATAGACTTATAAGATTGTAAACATTGGACGTGGGTGCCTGTTTATGAATAAAATCCGAAGAAACGGTACTAAGGGATCGAACGGAATCTTCTGGTCTAATCAATCCCCCACCAGCTTGCTTACCAATATATCCATTGGCAGAAGGATAACCACGGAAAGTTCCCTTGACTATAATCTGCTCACCAGGATCAGACTGCATTTCCTGTCGCGTTATCGAATGAGTTTCTGGTTGAGATTGAGTGATATGAATATCTTTTGCCTGAATAGAGGGAAACTTCCCCAAAATAGGTATTAACAGTAAAAGATAACGTACAAAAGCAAATAAAATTGATCGCATTAAGTTCCTCCCTTCGCTGGCATGACCCAGATCAGGTTCTACGGGTTTATTCTCAGCCCCTAACGGACACCCCGGTGATTTATAACAAAATGATTTTTATCAATTTTTTAATTAATTACAAGTCTTTTATATGACACTATCCTCTTTTAGCAGGAAAGGATGGGTTACATCCAGAAAAGCCTTGTTTTTATCTAAGGAATCAGCAATGACAGTCAAACAAGATACGGCGGCAATAATCTCCATACGAAGGGCGAGATTTTTTTCACTTTTTTCACGCTCTCTCAATCTTTTTACAACCGCATGACAAACCGCGACTGTCCGACCATATTTACCGCTATATTTGGAGATACGTCTTAAAACAATTCTCAATAAGATCTTTATATCTTCAGTCACAACATCATGATCGATCATGGAGTGCAAACGAAGTATATTCAATCCGATCATCATCACTGCCACAGTACCCTGGCTATATGCATGAATCAATTTTGTATTGGACTCACCACTCAACTGTCGTACCATATTAACCAACAAAGCGGCTGTTTGAAAAAGCCATATCCGGGGACTTCTTTTATAAAAAGATACAGAAGCGAGTGCGTGCATTTTTTTCAATAGCATTTGCCGTAAATGCAAACGGGTTTTAAGAGGACTATAGGGGTATATTATTCGGAAAGAAGCAATCGCGAAAAATATCCCCATTAGCAAAGCTAGGGAATTATTGAAAAATGTTGATTCATTCAACCTGACCTGGTTATCCAGCTGCAACATATAGGGTAAATATGCGGCATAGGAAGCGGATACAGGAAGCGTTTTCAAATTGGCAATTCCCAATCCACCCAACATTGTAGGAATAAAAAGTGCCATACAAAGAGATTCGAAATTTCCCAACGGTGGAATGAGATAAAGCGTCAAAACACTTCCTGCCAATAAAGCCCAAAATGTACCTTTAAACCATCCAAAAGTAACTTGGGCAGGATTTTCAAACAAACAGAAACGTGCACATCCCATTCCAGTCAGGGAGACCATGGTTCCCCCCATATTCCAGCCTGTCATATACCACATCAAACTGGCAGATATCATTGCAACAAAAGTTCGCAAACCATTTTTCCAAGCCAGATCAAAATTTAAAGGTGCAGAAACATGAAACTTAAAATGATCATTTTTAATAGGATGACTGCTTTTATGATATTCCTCTAAAGTAACTTCTATCTCACCCAGTAATTCACTTAACTTACGAAAAAGAATACGGTCGTTAAAAACAATTTCCCTCTGTTTTGCCCCCTTATCGGGAGTTTCAGTATCAATTTTCTTGTAAAAACTATCTGTAATATGCTGTCGACATTCCCATCTCAGTTTATTCAAATAAGATTGGTCCAAATTAAAATCATGATCATTTTCAATGGAATCTAAAATTCTTTTTAAACATTCCTGAACATTGGGAATGATACTGGCAAAGTCAGCTGTTACATTCTTGAAATGCTGCATTCGTATGGATAGACCCATACTTCGCGCCAAAACAGCTGTCACTGAAAATAAAGCCGCATGTGCATGATCCCCTGTATGATCATTACCATTCATTTCAATCTGCCTGAATTCAATTGAATTATCAAAACTTATAACCGAAGTCAGCAATTCCTGTGAATGCAGAACCATCTTTTCATCTTTTGACAGCATATTGACAACAGACTGAATCGTTTCACAGATTGCAAATTTAAGATTATTGTTTAATTGGGTCCGAGCATTTTTATCGATATTAACATCAAAAAAACGACCCACGAAACTATCACACCAAACCCCGAGAAGAATATAAGTGGTTCTGGCCATTGCCATCATAAATGTTCCATGTGGATCGTTTATGGAACTAAAGGCAATTATCGCACAGGTATAACCTGATAAAACCATGGCATACGCCTTGAAACTCTGCATGCATGTTCCACACCAAACACAAAGGGCGACAAACGAGGCAACTGTAATGTTAAATAACCATGGCTGTTGAGGAAAAACCGCAACAAAAACAACAGCAGCAATAGCTCCAAAAACGGTTCCAACACCACGCCAATATGCCTTTGATATCGTTTCCCCACGTGATGTGTTCCTTGCACAAACCCAAACTGTCATGGGAGCCCATTTTGGACTATCCAATTCTAGCCACAAAGCGATTGCCAATGCCAAAAAAGAAGCAATGGTAGTTCTAAGGGCAAAAATAAATGCTGACCAGCCTGGGGCATAAATCCAACGGTAATTTTCTAAGAAATTTTTTCTGGACCATGAATATTTTTTATACCACGGCACATTGGCGGATCCGATCACCTAATCACAAAAACCTTTTTATTTTTTAATCACATAAATATGATGACAGTTTCCAAACTATTCTTTTTTTTGAAAAATGAAAAGGGATTACTGGCAATTTGATAATGTTCAATAGCTACAACCGTAAGAAAGATCCATTTTTGTCCAAGGCATATGAAATAATTATTAGGGAAGAAATAGCGGCACTGATTTCTATACGGATTGCCAGATTTTTTTCATGACTTTCCCTTTCCCGAAACCTAGAAATGGCACGATGGGCAATCACAACAGTTCTTGCATGTGGACCATATTTGGCATGACGGCCATCAAATTTCGCAATACGTCTTAAAACAACTTTTAGAATATTTTTAATATCTTCCGTCATGATGTCATGGGCAGCCATCGCTCTCAACCGAATGATATTGACACCAATCAATGTCACGGCCATCGTTCCATGACGATAGGTTTGCACCAGTGTCGTATTTCGGTCCTCATCAAGCTGACGCATTAACACGACAAAAGCTTCAATTACATAACTAATCCACTCTCTAGGTAATGGAACAACAATAGCATTCGCCAAATGATGCATACCATGCAGCAATTTCTGTCTTAACTGAAACCTCAATTTACGAGGTTGGTAAGGAAAAACCAACCGATATGCGGTAAAGGCGAATAATCCACTCATGAAAATGGCCATTGAATCATTAAAAAAGGTTATTTCATCCATTCTACCAACATTAGTAAATCCAATCATATAACAGAAAAAAAACATGCATGCCGAAGCGATCGCAGCATATTTTGGCACCGCCATTGCTAACCCCCCGATCATGAACGGGATCAAAAGCACAAAATAGAGAACCTCTATACTCGTAATGATAGGCAAGAAAAGAAAATTATAAATAAATCCGCCAAATATAGCCCAACACGCCCCCTTGAACCAACCCTTACAGGCAAGCGAAGCATTCTCAAATATACAGAACCGTGCACATCCCATACATAAAAATGCAAGAAAAAGCGGACCGTAGCTCCAACCAGTAATTTCCCAGGCAATACAACCAAATGTTATTGCCACAAAAGCCCTGATCGCATTTCTCCAAGCCCTTTTGAAATCATAACTATTTTTGACAATAAAACGAAAATGGTCTTTCAAGGTCATATCTCGACTTTTAGCAAATTCTTTCAGAGTAACTTCTAATTCTGCCAAAATTTCACGTAAACCTTGATATAATATACGATCATTTAAAGTTTTTTCTGCATATTCATCATCCGAAATTTTTTTTTCTTTTAGTACACGGTAAAAACTATCAGCAATACGTTGTCGGCATTCCCATCTTAGTGAATTCAAAGCTTTTAAGGATGCATCAATGGAAACACCCGACTTAAGATGATTTAGCAGTTCCTGCAAATAGATTTGTGTAAGGGGTAAAATGCTTGAAAATTGTAAATTTTTCCCTTCTGTCTGTTTCATTAAAATGGATAAACCCGAAGCTTTGATAATCAAACTCAAAACTGAAGATAATACAGCCCTGGCATGATCCCCTGTATGACCTGTACCCTGCATCTCCTTTTCACGAAACTCAATATTATTATTTAATGAAATAACGGATGCCAAAAATTGATCTGATCGTTGAACCGCCCAATCATCTCCGTTCATCATATTAATAACGGATTTAACAGCCTCTTCAATTGACAATTGTAAATCCTCTGTCAATTTTCTATGGGCCTGATGATGCAAATTGAGATCAAATAGGCGAGCGGTAAAATTTTCTGCGAGTATGCCCAAAATAAAATAACTTCCCCTTGCCATTGCGAGCATGAAAACATTATTTAAATTATCAACGGCACCATATAAAACAATGGCACAACTATATCCTGCCATCACCATACCCAGAGCCCTGAAATTTCTTGTGCAACTGCCAATCCAGCAACAAAATGATACCCAAATGGCAACTGAAATTTCAAAAATAAAAGGCTGTTGTGGAAAACAGCCTGCAATAACCAATGCCATGATAATACCAATGACATTTCCGGTAATGATCCAATAAGCTTTGGAAAGGATTTCCCCACGGGATGAATTCTGGGCTACGATCCATACGGCCATAATTGCCCAACGCGGACTATCCAATTCCATCCATAGGGCAATGACCAATACAATATAAGAGGCAATGATGGTTCTAAGCGCAAATATCAAGGCTGTTTTTTGTGGGGCAAATAACCAGCTAAATGACGGTAATGTAAAATCGCTAAGACGCATCTGAATGCCTGATCTTCAATATACAGCTTTAGAAAAGGGATATATCAGAGATCAGGACAAATAGCATCAATTAAATATTCATAAACGCCATGATAACATTTACTTGACTTTGTTATGATAGGAAAAATACATCATGATTTAACTTTAAAAATATTCCCTCACCGATTAAAATTATAAATTCTCAAATTTTTATCAGAATAAACACTGGTTAAATCTGTATAAGGCATATAGCTCCAAACCGGATCATAACGTGTAACAATTATTGCATTACACTGAAACTGTTTAATCAAGGCCAGATCCTTATCATTGGCCTTACCGTTATAAAACTGTCTGATCGCATGATCCATCAATTCAACCTTGTCACCCCAGTTAGGCCCAAAAGTTTTGACATAGCTAATATTTTGAAAACAAAATTTTCTGTTAACCATTACAGGTGGCAATAGATTGCCCCCCCATGGTTCAAAAGTCTCGTTTTGATGAATATTAACTAGTAATCTGTCCTGTTTATGGGTTTGGTGAGTTATTTTGTTTAATTCTTTTAAACTTGGTCTGGGTCTATAATAATCCGCACCGAATATCAACATTTTACTGAAATTTAATGGTTCAATAATACCAATTAGAGCAATAAATATAAAAATTGCTTTTTTGAAACTGGAACAATATTCATTGACATAAAAAGTGACAATCGTTGTTCCTGTCAAAACAAATAATAAAATTGCACGCCAACCCAAATCGTCATTATATATACTACTGTGAATGAATAAAGAAACAAAAATTGACCCTAAACAGATAGATAATATTACCCTAAAAGATGGATCAATCTTTATTCTTTTTAATAAAATCTCAAATATCAAACAATATAATCCAATTATTATTACCGGAAACCATAAAATCATTGCCCCAGTGAAAAAGAAAATAAAATCTATAAACTGTTTATAAACTGATGAATTATATATAAATATACGTATTGGAAAACCGGATTCCCTTACAGGGACGGTAATGACATTATACATAATCGGTAAAATGATTATAAAAGACCCCAGAACCAGCCATAACCAGTTAATTAACACATTTTTTTTATTTTTTTTCCCAACTATTTGTTCAACAAAAATCATTAATGATGTTACGGCAAATGTAAGCCCCCCAACCCATACCGAAAAGCTGAATCCGGCACCAACCAAAATAATAATTGAAAATAAAATTATTTTATTATTTAAATTTCTTGCGCCAATTAAAAATAAGGCCAGAATTGAACATGATGCAGCCAAGAGATGTTGTGGCACCCAAGCGGCTTGAACAATCCATGATTCTAGGGGATGAACATTTGATAGAATTTTAAAAAGTTCATAACCAGTCAATAAATCGACAAAAGGAACAATCGAACCAGAAAATAAAAAGAAACAAAATAAGTATTGACCTTTTTTTTTATTAATAGATTTCGAAAATAATTCACTTAATAAATAGAAACAAGTAAATATAGAAATAAATGCAGAAATAAAAGCAAGAATAATATCGGCATTTAAACCTGAACAATGGAAAAATACAACAATATTTGCTGACAATAAATAAAAAAGATAATAATAATGAAATAATTCCCCTGCAGATGGATCAATACAGAAAGGATTTATTATAGGAAAGCCATCCCTAACAATTGAATTAACCAAGGCTATTTTAATATGGTCAAATAAGGGTGTAGAAATCCCAACATCAGATCCATTTATTTTGATAAAAACACCTGATACTGCTATAAATGACAAAATCAGAGGTAAAATAATAATCGGTTTGTCAGAAAAACCTTTTTTATAACACTCAATACTCGGTTTATTGATCCAAAACGTCAAAACAAGAGGAAATAAAAATATTATAGCGGCCTGAAATGTTCCAATATTAAATAAATTATTGATCCATAATGCAGTTACTCCCAAAATAGCGATACCCAAAGGGAAAGATAATTCAAAAGATCCGTATTTATTTACTTTTCTGGCAAATGGATATCCGACAACATAACTGTAAAACAGTAAAATTATGGTAATAATCATTAAAAATAAAAGATTGGAAACAATAAACATAAATTATACCATTCAAATAATTTTATTTACTCTATTCAATAATTAAAATTATTAATCATAACAGGGGCACATTAATTATCACTGTATGATAAATTGAAAAATGTAAGATTTTTTTCCAATGCATAATGTATTGGTATTAAACATGCAATTGCCGTACCGATTTCAAGTCTTTGTGCAAGGTTCTTTTCATGACTTTCCCTGTACTGTAAACGTCGAATAGCACTTTTAATGATCAAGACAGTCCTGACATGATGCCCTCCTTTAAAATGACTTATTCTTCTAATAACAACACGCAATTGATTTTTGACATCCTCAGGTAAAATGTCATGAATGATCATTTTTCTCATTTCAATAATATTAATCCCGATAACCATTACCGCCAATGCACCTTGATTATACCGTCTAATCAGTGTTAGCTCCTTAGTGGGGTCAAACTGCCTCATCAATGAAACAAACCAGTCCGTCGTTACCGCAAGCCATTTTCTTGCCGGAGGAATGGTCAATAATACTGGCAGGGTATGAATATCTTTTATCATTCTTTGACGAATTGATTTTCGCACCTGAATTGGTGAATATGGTGCGATATATCGGAATGAAAAAATAGCAATCGCTGCCACTGCCACAGTGGCAAAAGCCGTATTGAAAAAAGTCAGTTCGTTCATTTTATCCTGATTATCAACAACCAGCATCAATGATAAAAAGATTGTGAAACTCATCCCTATACCACGGGTTGGCAAATTATAAATCGCCAATCCCCCGATAAAAGCTGGAATGAAAAAAGCGATACAGAGCAACTCAATCGTATTTGCTGACGCAATTAAAGTAACATTCATAATACCACTGACAATCATGGCCAAAACTGTGCCTTTTAGAAAATCCAATGAAAATTTATAACTATTTTCAAAAAGGCATAGGCGGCCACAAATCATACAGGAAAATCCGAGAGCATTTGTAAAATTAGGCCAGGCAGTAACTTCCCAAATCAGACAACACAAAATCACCACCAAAAAAACACGCAATCCATTCGACCAGGCTAATCTGAAATTAAGCAGTGGAGGCATTCTAAATGTAAAACGGTCATGCAGGGGAGGATTGTGAACCATTCTGTATTCCCTTAAAACCACTTCCAACTCGCCCAATAATTCACTTAAAGCCCGATATAAAATTCTTTGATGTAGAAAAGACTGTTTTTCAATAGATTCACGATCTGAATAGTTTAAAGCCGTATCATGAAAAATATGATTGGCAATAATCTGTCGACATTCCCAACGAAGATCGGCAAGCTTTTGCATATGCGCTCTAAAATCCATATTCTTATTTATAAATTGAATCAGAGATTGAACATAAGTATGAACTTGCGAAAAAATACTATGGAAGTCATTTCCTGCCTCTTTGAATTCCCGCATGTAAAGCACTAGATTCATTAATCTAGTCAAAACAATGACTACAGAAAACAAAGTGGCATGAACATGGTCAATCATATGATCGTTACCAGTCATTTCAGCTTTTCTGAATTCTAGGGTATTTCTTGTTGCAGCAATAGCAGAAAAGGTTTCCCTTACCCGGTAGACAGCCTGATAATCACCATTAAAAACATCCTTGATAACATTAAGGGCTCCTGTTATGGCCATTAACATATTCTTCTCAATATTAGATCGAGCTTGTTTCTCCTGATTATAAGCAAAAATACGTTCAACTAAATCCTGACACAATACAGCTAAAATAATATAAGTGCCCCTGGACATTGCCAGCATAAACACATTTTCAGGATCAGAACTTGCTGTAAAAGCGATAATTGTACAGGTATATCCTGCCAAGACAACGCTATAGGAACTAGAGCTACGGATTAGGCTTGCAAAAAAACAGCAGCCCCCTATCCAGCAAGCCAGACATATTTCAAATAAAAATGGTTGCTGAGGGAATGCGGCAACAATCAAAACCGAAACAACAACTCCGACTATGGTTCCCACAATACGCCATTTTGATTTGGTTATCGTCTCTCCCCGAGAGGTTTGAGAAATAATCCATACTGTCATAACAGCCCATTTGGGGCTGTCCATTTCCATCCATAAGGAAATTGCCAAAGCAAGAAAAGAGGCAATGATTGTTCGCAATGAGAAAAAAATGGCTTCTTTTTTAGGAGCGTATAACCATTTAAAAGATTGTATATTTGGTAAAAAAACGTTGAATTTAAACCAATTCAACTTTAAACGAATATTCTCCATCCATACAACCTTGTTCTTTAGCCCTTTAGTTAATTATTTCCCCCCTCGAGAGGAATTTGCCTGCTACTCCTGTAAAAATACAAATAAGTGACAAACAAAAAGGAATAAAACGATGTCCCAACGAAAACAACGTAAAGGACAAAGCTCCTGGTAACGCAACCGCCCTTACTCCTTTGACGCCCCAGTCAATCTGGCTTATTTTTCTTCCATAAGAATCATAAACTGCTGATATTCCCGTATTTGCTACACGCACAACTGGAATTCCTTCCTCCACGGCACGCAATCTTGCCGCAGCAAGATGTTGCCTAGGACCGGCAGAATTTCCATACCACGCATCATTTGTTAAATTCAATATCCATTTTGGTCTATTTTTATAATCAAGAATCTGTCCCGAAAAAATAACTTCATAACATATTAATGGTGCAAAAGAACTTACTCTTGATAAATTCAATGTGACATTTCCCTCACCTGGTGTTAAAACCTGTCCAGGTACAACATGAAATGGAATATACCAAGGTTGGGATTCACCAAAAGGTACCAATTTCACTTTATTATATACATGATCAATCGCTCCATCCGGTTGCCTTAAAACTACCAAACTATTGTAAAGAACATTTGATTCTTGCTGGGTGATGGCTCCTATAATACCGAAAGAGGCATCTGGATTATTTTGCATCATAACTTTTCTCGCTGCGTCATCATATTGAATACTCCCTGGAAAAGAGCTTTCAGGCCAGGTATAAATAATAGGTCTTTCAAACTGCCCCAATTCTTGACGCAAGGTTACCGCCTGAACAATCGCATCCGAAGTAAGTTGCATGTATTTCTGGAAAATTCGGCGAGGATCTGTATTCGCTATCTTGTCATCTTCAGCTATATTTCCCTGAATTAAGGCAACAATAGGTGTATTATTATCTGTAATAGGCGGTTTTTCTGCCAAACGGTAAAAACCAAACAAAGCCAAACCACAAATAGTTCCAGCGATAATCATCCATCCTTTTTTTCCATATAATGGAAGCAAGACGAGAATAACCGTTATCAATGTCAATCCATCCACCCCAATAAGGGAAACGGTCTGGATAAAAATATCCCCTATCCTGCCAGGGATCTCCCAGGTACTGGCCAAAGGATTCCATGGAAAACCTGTCAAAACAGGATTCCACCAATTAGGCGGCAACATCACCGCTCTGGACATATCACAAACGGACCATAAACCAGCGAAAACAAAAATTTTCAATTTTTTTGAAGGCTTTATCCAATAATAGAAAAGCGTAGGCAAACCCGTCCATAATGCAAGTAATATCGCACATAATGGAGATACAATTGGAACAAGCCACCAAAAGTCCTGTGCCCGTATCAGTATAGCATTTACAAGCCACGATAATCCGATTGTATGCAAACCAAAACCAAACCAGTACCCTTTCATCAGGGCACATTTCCAATTTTTGGAACGATCAATTGAATGCAGAAGTAACGGAAATGAAAAAAATAAAATAAATATAAAATAGGTGGGTGGAAAAGCCAAGGCAGATATTCCTCCCAAACCTGTGAGATACAATACTCCTTGCCATCCTTTTAAGTCATGCCATTTATCCAAATGAAAATCCATTTTCTTAATATATGAAATAACTTTATAAAATAGTTTATAAATTTTCAAACTTCATGAATAATTCAAAATTCCAATGCGTCTCTCAAACGACGTTCATAATGACGATAGTATTTATCTGCAATGAGTTCAGTTTTAAGAATTATTGCAACATCCGTGGTATTAAATTGCTGATCGATAACAGCACCATCCCCAACATATCCTCCCAGTCTTAAATAACCCTTAATTAAAGGAGGAAGTTCCAATCGGCAACGAAAATGATCCAAATGATGCGGATCGACACGCAACATTTCCACACGACGCTCTGGCAAAGCCTTGACTAACAAAGCTGGGGGTGCCAATTGAGTTTGATAAAGATAGGTTAAGATTTCGGCATATTGATCGGGGTCTGTTCCCGGGAAACTGGCACAACCAAATAAGATATCTATTCGATAATAAAAAATATAGGCAGCAATTCCCTCCCACAATAACTGCATTGCGGATCGATTACGATATTGCGGATGGACACAAGAGCGACCGACCTCCAAAAGATTGCCAGGATATTCCTGTAATACGGAAAGATCATATTCTGCACGACTGTAAAAACCACCCGCCTTGTCGGCATTTTCCTTTCGAATTAATCGATAGGTTCCCACGACCCGCTCATGATCAGATATTTTATTATAGTCAATTACCAGTAAATAATCTGAAAATTCATCATATTCATCAAAATCTCTTTTAAGATTACGAATATTCTCGTTAGGAATCGCTCCCATCTCTTCATAAAACACTCGATAACGTAAAGCTCGGGCTGCATCCTTTTCCGATTCTGTCTCGGCCAACCTGACTCCTAGGCTACCTGAACGTAATTCAACAAATTTATCTCTTCTCAATTCTAAAGTTGATAAAGAACAGCTTCTCTTTTCCCTATGCATATTTTCTTTCTATATAAATCATAAACCAAAATAATTTATATATATATCTTGTAAAAATTACGAATCTTGTTCTGTCTTAATACGGCGCCCAAACAGTTCCAACCGATGCTGAACCAGTTCGAACCCTAATTTTTTCGCCATGATCTCAATCATCTTGATATGCTCAGGATCTTCAAATTCAATCACTTTTCCAGTATCAACATCGATTAAATGATAATGCGTTCCCTGTTCAGTCACTTCATAACGGGCACGTCCCCCACCAAAATCATGTTTTTCCAGAATACCCTTTTCTTCCAACAAACGAACAGTACGATAGACCGTGGCTACAGAGATATTATTATCCAATTTTGAGGCCCGTCGATATAACTCTTCAACATCGGGATGATCATGGGCATGCGAAAGAACATGGGCAATAACACGTCGCTGCCCGGTCATTTTCAGACCTTTCTTAATACATAACCGTTCTATATGAGATAAATTATTCATTTTTTCACGTGTCATACAATTCATTCAATTATTACAAAGAAGCCTATATGCGCCCTAACTGGAATACGGACAATTGCCAAGTCAATTTTCAACAAAAATTATAACTTCAAAAGATAGCTTTCTTCAAACTATTTATAACTTAATTCAAATCATTAAAAAAGATATATTTCTCTATTTACCAAGAGTCGTTCTAGGACAAAGACTTCAGCATAAGATAAGCATTCTTATTTTTACCATAATAATCAACCCTTTTTGTTTGAACTTCAAAATTATAATTACAATAAAGCTGATATGCCTTTTTATTATCTTCAGCAACTTCTAAAAAAACTGATCTGATGTTTTCCATTTTCATTTTTTTTATAAATTGCTCAAGAATGGCCTTGCCTATCCCTCTTCCCTGAAAGGGGGGGGAAACAGCAAAAGTAACTATTTCTGCTTCATCAATAATTTTGGAGTAAAATAGAAAACCCAGCATTACATTTTCTTTATCCATATAGACACATGCAGAATGTGTAGGTAAAGCCATCAGTGTTTTGAAATCTTCAGGTTTCCAATATTCATGTTCTGGAAAAGCGGATTGATGTAATAATGCCAATGGATATTCTAAACCATTTCCCTCTGTAATAAATTGTATTGGCATCACTTCATTCTCTCGGCATTTTTATTTTGGTGCTTTTCGCAGTCCACCAGCAGGTAAACTCGCTTTGGGAGGATCTATATATAAAGGATAGAGTTTATTCGTAACTTTATCACCCTGATCATAATGATCCGCAATCTTGGCCATCATAACGGCATCCGCCTCATTTATAGAGGATTTGCGCCAATTGACTTTTGTTGGAATAAGAGGTTCTATAATTGGAAACGCTTCACCTGACAAAATAACTTCTTCTTCCGGCCAGGGTATATCAACAAAATCGAAAGCTTTTATTTCAGATTTTTGATTGGTTTCAATAAATACCCTATTTCTTCGGGCCAGGGTCATATGCCAAACTAATTTACCAGAATAGTCTTTTTCGATATATGGAAAAATCGCCTCACCACGGCGTAAAGGGACAACCGGACAATGTAACCCTGTTTGCAATCCCAATGAGAATGCAATGGAAGCCCTCAATCCTGTAAAAGATCCAGGTCCAATAATAATAGAAATAAGATCAATCTTATTAGCGACTAAATAACCGTTCCGTACAAATTCATTGAAATAGATTGGAAATCTTTCTGGGGCACCTCGTTCAAAGGATTTTTTTTCACATTCCAACCTATATATTTGATCCTTAACAACAACAGAAATAAAATTAGGTGCCTGCTCAGATGCAGAGGCACCATTAATGACTAAAATTGTTTTATCGTTTTTCATAGATTTACAACATTAAGCAGGCTTCCTCAAACGCAAGCCTTTCATTTCGTTCCCCAATATTTTCCTTATTCCCGTATCCCAAACATATCAAAAAATTGGAATGCCAACCCTGTTCTTCAAAAAACAGTCGATCCACCATTGTATTGTCAAAACCCGATAGGGGAGCAACATCAAGCCCCAATGAGCGAGCTGCAACAATCATATATCCTCCCTGCAAAGTAGAATTGCGCAAAGCCGTCTCTTCAGCAAATGGCATGTCTCCCGCATACCATGATCTCAATTCAACCGTTGGATATAAAATCGGTAATTTTTCATAAAATATTGGATCATATGCTACAATAACAATAACAGGAGCGGATAGTGCCAGATCAATATTCCCGTCTGTAAGAGCGGGTCTCAATTTTTCCTTACTTACTGGATGACTAAGAAAAGTAAACCGAGCCGGCTGGCAATTTGCAGAAGTTGGACCCATTTTTACCAAATCATAAAGCTGATACAAGACGGAAGATTCCACATCCCTATTTAACCAAGACCTGGGAGTCCGTGCCAAATTAAAAAGACGATCCAGACATTCCATAGGCAAGGAAGATTTTTCATCCATTTCTTTTTTCCAATTCATTCATCCGAATTGATTCGAGACGTAGATCTCTTTAATATTTTCTTTAGCAAATAAAATTAAATTCTTACTTGCTCCACAGTAATAACCTCAGAAAGATATCGCTGCAGAATCACTTCCACCCCATGTTTCAAAGTCATTGCTGAAGAGGGACATCCCTGACAGGATCCCTGCATTCTTAAATAAACACATCCATCCTTATAACCGTAAAATATGATATCGCCACCATCTTTGGCTACAGAGGGACGAATTTCCGTATCTAATATCCATTTTATTTGCTCAACAACCGCTTGATCCTCAGGTGCAACTTCCATCTCGATCACATTGACTTTTGAAATTTTATCGAGAACGGGTCTTTTCATCAAGAGAAAATCCATGATGATAGCACTTAACGCTGATTTCAGCCCATACCAGGAAACTTTCTCATCTTTGGTTACAACAATAAAATTGTAACCAAAAAAAACACGTTTCACTCCCTCAACATCAAACAGGCTCAATGCGAGTGGCGACATATTTGCAGCCTCTTTATTCGTAAAATCAATTGTCTGGTTCGAATCAAGGATCGGTTTACCCAAAATGAATTTCAATGCATGACTGTTTGGTGTTTCTTCCGTATGAATAAGCATTCCCAGTTCCTTAATCCCTCCACCTTAAATAAACAGGCTTTACCCAAATAAAAACCTATCAAGAAATATGCCTTTTAAGTGGATTTATCAAAATAGACAAATAAATAAACAATTGTTAAAAATATCGCAAACTATCCTCTTCACGAAAAAGCATATTATTATTAATTACTTAGTATTTCAATATATCCTATTTCAAGATTTAGGATTTTGTCTGTAATTTAATCAGCCATAAATCAGCAATTTCTTTTATAACTCCCTGTGCTTGAATAGATTTTAGATTTTGAATTGATTGATTTTTCTGGTTAACTTGTAGTTGTGCCATAGCATAATGAAGCAACGCCTCATTAGAATCTTTCAACGTTTTTTTCAGTGCTTCCTTCATCAATAGTAGACCTGACTGACCTTTACCGTCCATAACCTGATCATATCCAAGTATCAACATATCATCACCATTTGGTGCCTTTTCGAAAGCTTCCAATTTTGCAGGTAACGCTGATTTATTCTCGTTAATTTTATCCCGAATAAATTTCCTAAGTCTCATAACACGTGTCGAGTTATGATCCGTACCCAATACTCCCTTGTCATAACCAGCCGCAAGGATTTTCAATGCGAAATGCGGCATATTGGCTTGCATTGCCACTTCCGCCATTTCCATATATTCTTCACTGGTCCTCATTAAATTCATGTTAAAACGCAAATTGAGTATTTCAAGTTTGACAGAGGGTGATAAATCACGGCTGGATGATAGTGCCGCCATAATATGCCCCCAATATTCGGCTTTGGGATAATGCATAGCCAATTGCGTGTAACTATGTCGCAAACCATCCTGATCTCCAAGTTTTTCTTGGCAATTAGCCATAATTTGCCACTGGGATTCAGCTGGTACCTGACCATTTTTTATTTCTTCATCTATTTGTTTTTGCTGAGCTGTCATTGCTTCCTTATAGTTATTGTTGAGAAAATATGACTGGATCAGCAATGTTTTCATGTGTGTGTTGGTACCACCAACCAAAAAATACTGTTTAATATATTCTATTGCCTTCACATATTGTCGAGCTCGATAGGCAAGGCTGGCCTGCGCCATTCTTATTTGAATTTTTTCGGATGCAGACGTACGTGTGGAATTAATCAATTCATCATATCCGGTAAAGGCTGCATCAAGATCATTCTGCTTGATTGCCAAAGCAATCCGCAAATGTTCAATAATATTTTTTTCATAGGTGGAAGGATTTGGAATTGTCTGAACTTCCTTAAGCGCAGCATTGGCCTGGGCAATCTTTCCCTGTTTCATAAGATGTTCTATGTTTTTTAAAGGAGCAGCCATTTTTTTGCTTACCACTTCTTTGGATTCAATGGAAACCGAATATAAACCTCCAGCAGTTCCCAATAAAGCAACCATCCATAAATTTCGCAATAAAGAAACAGGTTTCATAGTTTGATATCCCGATCTATCCTCATTCATTACTGTTGATTGGCAATTGTTATCTTTTTTACTCCTAACCGTTGGGCATCAGCCAAAACAATGGCAACATTTTTATAATTGGCCAATCGATTGGGCTTTACGATAACAACTGGCTGGTCAGAGTTAGCAGCTATTTCACGAAAACGATCAAGTAACGCATCCTCATTGGAAATAGCAGTATCATCAATCGACAAACTATTATCAAAATCAATACCGATTGTCACCGTTTTTGGAAGTTCTGTTTCATTTACTGGAACTGCTCTTCCCAAGGCCAATTGTACGGATTGCGTCTGTAGGGGAATAGTTATAATCAACATTACCAATAAAACCAGCATTACATCAATCAAGGGAGTCGTGTTAATATTTACCATGACCTCTTCTTCCTTTTCACCTTGCTGAATCATGATTCTGCGAGCATGTCCAGAACGTAATGAACGCATTATACTATATCCTTTTCAATCATATAATCTGGCTTAACCCTATACCGTATTACTATTTCCTAATTGGTTTCGTAATAAAATCAACCCGACTGATCCCGGCTTGCTGACAATCCTGGATAACCTGACCAACTTTCTCAAATTTTGCCTGTATGTCTCCCCAAACTTGAATTTGGGGCTGAGGATGTAAAGATGCTACCGAAGCCAATTTTGCCTTTAATGCATTATCATCAGGTAATAGCTGTTCATTCCAAAATACCTGACCATCCGCCTTAATAACAAGGGCTATATTTCCTACCTTGGTTTGAGTTAAATGACTGTTACGTTCTGGAATATCAACCTTTACAGCGTGTGTGGCAACAGGAATAGTGATTAAAAAGATAATCAGTAGTACAAGCATGATATCAACCAAGGGGGTTGTATTGATTTCGGATACCACCTCATCATTATCCCCTTCCGCGCTGATAAAATCCCTCACACCACGATTACCATTCAAATTAAAGCTCATGGGCCTCTCTTTCCTTGCTCGGGGATCGCTTTTTTATTATTCAGGTTTCCCCCAAGTAAGACTGTTTGAACATCTGCAGCAAAATTGCGAGTTTGATCCATAATCACTTTATTGCGACGAACCAGGAAATTATATCCCAGAACAGCAGGAACAGCCGTAGCCAAACCAATTGCTGTCATAATTAAAGCCTCGCCTACAGGACCGGCAACCTTATCCAATGTAGCCTGTCCAGCGATACTAATGGCGGTCAAGGCATGATGAATACCCCAGACTGTTCCGAACAATCCTACAAAAGGGGCAGTGGATCCAACCGTTCCCAAAAAAGCCAGACCGCCTTGCAATTGTCCCTGTATCTTGTCAAGCGCTCTATGTAAGGCCATGGACACCCAGCTGTATAAATCAATCGTTTCCTGCAAGGAGCCTTCATAATGCATCAATGCATCAATACCATTTTCAGAAATATATCGATAGGAAGAATTACTACCTAAACTCTCTGTACCCTTTTTTAAAGTGTTTTGTTGCCAGAACTGTTTTTCACGCACTTCTTTTCCAGCACGCGTCACACGGTTTTGGACAACAATTTTTGCAACGATTACATACCAGCTCCCTACTGACATTATTGCCAACACAAGCAATGTTATCCTTGAAACAATATCACCCGCTTTCCACAAAGCTTTTAAACCATATGGATTTTCTGATGATTGAGGGACAGCTTCCGGTTTTACTGGATTGTCTATGGTCGAAGAAACGACTGGATTTACGTTGCTACCCGCTGAATTTTGCATTGGTTGAGAAGCGGAGTTATCATGTACAGTTGATGTTGGTATATTTTGCTGAGGCTGCTGCGCAAAACCATTGTTTATACCTGACAGGCAAAGCATTCCAGAAAATGCGGCAATCACAGTGAATTTAAAACGAATCAATCGAAATAAACTTTTATTTTTTTCCATATTTAACACATTCCTTCGTTAATTTTACTGGGCAGTAATTTCTTTAAACAACATCAGACAACACAAACATATTCATTGTTATTTATTTTTATATTGATATGAAACACCATCAACTTATAATTGATTCTAGGTTCATTTCAAACCTATATACCATATCTGCTATCGAATGGGTGACGCTCTGGGATTGATTTTTGATAACCCAATGACATAACGATCATGTTCCTTAAATATATTTTTACAAATATTTAAAGCGTCAACTAAACCATCCCTAAAATTTTTGTCATAAAAATTCATATCATGAGAGTACGGATTATCAATATTGGTCTGCCCAATATCTTGTTTGGTAAACTTATTCATATTTTTCGACATTAACGTAACTAAATTTAAAGAAATTTTATCTTTATTTGCATTTAAGGTGATTGCTTGACATATCCAATCCAAAATAAATGAACCATTTATCCAGCACCTAATTTAAAACTGATTGTAAGACGATGGTTTTTCTCTTTTACTGGCATACCGTTGCGTGTGGCTGGACGATAACGGGCAGAAGCCACATAGCGTAGAGCCTCTTCTTTAAACGAGTTTCCTCCCTTGGCTTCAATTACATTACAATTATTGGTATGGCCATCCGCTTCAATATCACAGGATAGTATAACCCGACCTTCCTTACCCGCCGCTTCCATATCAGGAGGATAATTCATTTTAACACCATTAAGTGCACGGCTGCCAGCACTTCTGTCAGGAGGACCATCATTTGGAGTATTCGACATCCCCTCACCAGATGTACCATTCATATTCCCTTGATTTTGACTATCGGATGCCGAGCTTTTTGCAGGTTGGGCAGCCGGTTCCCTTTTTTTGACTTGTTTTTTTACAATTTTAGGCGGTTTAGGTTGTACAGAGGCTTCTGTATTGATTGGGGGGGGCTCAATCTCTGGTGGAGGTGGAACAATCATTTCCGGTGCAGGTGGTTGTGAAACCTGTGCGGAAGCTGAGGATGCGGCGGAAGATACATCTACAACCCTTATTTCTAATGGAGCAGGCATATCTTCTTTTTTATTGGAATGCATCAGAAACAATAATCCAAGAATTCCAAAAATATGAAACAAAATAACAAGAATTAAAATACCAATAGATTCAATAGGATGACGTTGATTAAGATTAACCATGAATCATTTTCCATTTCCTGTGAAATTACTCATCTTCAATATTTATCCACTGATAAATCATTATTAGTCAAAGTTTTTAACAAAGCCTTTTTATCATGTTGCTTTCGCACTTGCTTCTGAACGTGTTGCCCCCACCCTTAAAGCCAGTGCCGCTGCCATGAAATCATCCAGATCACCGTCCAGAACAGCATCTGGATTGGTTTTTTCCACATCCGTTCGCAAATCTTTCACCAATTGATAGGGTGCCAAAACATAAGAACGGATTTGATGACCCCAACCTATATCAGTTTTATTGGCTTCTGTCTGTGCCGCCTCTTCCTCGCGTTTTTTTAATTCCAATTCATATAGACGGGCCTTCAACATTTCCATTGCTGTTGCCCGATTACGATGTTGTGATCGATCCGTTTGACAAGCGACAATAATTCCTGTTGGAACATGGGTAATTCTTATGGCTGATTCCGTTTTATTGATATGCTGTCCGCCAGCACCCGATGCACGATACGTATCGATTTTCAAATCTGATTCATTTACTTCAATATCAATTGAATCATCTATAACTGGATAAACCCAAACAGAAGCAAAAGATGTATGACGCCTTTTAGCGGAATCAAAAGGCGAAATACGAACCAAGCGATGAACTCCCGCTTCAGTTTTCAGCCACCCATAGGCATTTATCCCGCTTATTTGCAATGTTGCCGATTTTATACCCGCCTGTTCCCCTTCAGTACTTTCCAACATGGTTACCTTATAACCATGTTGTTCAGCCCAACGTGTATACATTCTTAACATCATCTCAGCCCAATCCTGCGCTTCCGTGCCTCCTGCCCCGGAATTCACTTCCAGATAACAGTCATTCCGATCGGCTTCACCAGAAAGTAAACTTTCCAATTCAAGACGTTTAACTTCTTTTTCCATTGATTGCAATTGTTGCAAGGCATCCTGAACAATTTCCATGTCATTGTCCTGTTCAGCCAACGCAATTAGGTCAAGATTTTCCTTGCAATCCTGCTCCAACCGTTC
Source organism: Commensalibacter sp. ESL0382 (assembly GCF_009725775.1). Taxonomy (NCBI): domain Bacteria; kingdom Pseudomonadati; phylum Pseudomonadota; class Alphaproteobacteria; order Acetobacterales; family Acetobacteraceae; genus Commensalibacter; species Commensalibacter sp. ESL0382. The sequence goes on along the minus strand of NZ_WNII01000008.1, from coordinate 24,659 downwards.
AACCCGCTCAATTTGATTGGCAAGCCCTGTTCTTTCCTGCATAATCTTTTGCGCAATTTCCGCATCATCCCATAGATTGGGATCTTCAATGCGGTTATTTAACTCGGCTAGACGATCTTTAGCTGTATCCCAGTCAAAGATGCCTCCTCAGCAGTTCTAAAGACTGCTCTATTGTTTGTTGGAGTGTATCACTCTCCGCAGACATACTCGTTTCCTTTATTTACCTTAAATGCAATTAATTATTAATCCAATTAACAAGATTTTAATAAAAATACAAGGTCAACCTTAATATAATCCACCCATACCTATATCTTCCCCTTCACCTGAAGATGAAGATTGACCTGTTTTTTCACCAATCTTTTTTTCACTTCCTTCATTAGATGGAGATACAATCCCCTCATTACTATCCATGGACTCTTCAGAATCAGGTATATTTTCAGCTCCTGTATCCTGGGCTGTCAACTCACCCGTTGCTGCCCCCTTATTCAAATTGATGCTAATTCCCGGGGTTTGTCCTTCCTTGAAAGCATCGGTTACACTTCCTTTACTCGTATCATAACTTGCTAGAAAAACACCTTCTGGTTTTGCAAAATCAAGTTTGGGACGATTAGCCAGAATGTTTTTCATGAATTCATTCCAAACTGGCGCGGCAACAACAGCGCCAGACATACCTTTTCCCAATGTTTTTGGCTGATCAAACCCAAACCATACTACCGTCACGACATCCGGTGAAAATCCTGCAAACCACGCATCATTAAAATCCTGACTGGTTCCTGTCTTGCCGGCAAGTGGACGATCTATCCCACGCGCTGCCGACATACCGGTTCCACGTTTCATCACGTCTTCCATCATGGTTATAATTTGATAGGAACTTTGAGCTGATGCAACACGTTTACGATGATCAATAATAAGGGGAAGCCTATCTGGATCTTCCGAATGTTCCAACTTCAAGACATCTGAATGCCAGATTACCTTTCCATTCCGATCCTGAATATAGTCAATTAAGGTTGGTTTTGTTAACAACCCCTCTGCCGCAATACTTGCATAGGCACCAGCATGACGGAAAACCGTTGTCTCCACAGCACCCAAAACGGCAGGTAAAACCTTAGGCATTGAATCTACTTCACCTAATGCAATTGCCAAATTTGAAATAGCATTCATCCCGACTTGAGCGGCCAAACGAATGGTGACCAAATTCCTTGAATAACGTAAGCCATTATGTAACGCTGTTGGTCCCCAGAATGTTTTTTCATAGTTGTTTGGATGCCAACTACCTGCTGAAAAAGGGGAATCCATAAAAATCTGAGATGGCGGAATATTTTGTTCCATCCCCGCCAGATAAGCTATGGGTTTGAAAGAAGAGCCTGGTTGTCGTTGAGCTTGTGTTGCTCGATTAAACTGTGACTCAGCAAATGACCATCCACCAAACATGGATAAAACGCGGCCTGTCTGAACATCAACAGAAATTAACGCACCTTCTATCAGAGGAACCTGACGCAAGGCGACTTTACCATTATCAGCCAAAGGCTCAATTAAAACAACATCGCCCATTTTTAATGGATGAGAAGAACGCTTTGTCCAACTTACATCTTTATTTTCCAATAAAGCCAATTTCTCATTCTTATTCTCCAACCATCCAACTTTTCCCGTACTACTATTCAAAACAATGGCAACACGCCATGCATCCAATATCCCGGCAGGATTTTTTTGTCTGGCTAGCAAATCACTCCATTCTTTTCCATCTTCAATATTTAAATGATTTATTGCACCTCGCCAACCATGTTGCCGATCATATTTCATTAATGCCTGCTGCATTAACCTTGTTGCTAGATTTTGATTTTTCAGATCCAAACTCGTATGAACTTCCAAACCACCCTGCATTGTTTTATCCATTCCATAGCGATCTATCAGATCACGCCTTACAGCCTCGGAAAACCATTGTGTTCCTGCCAAAGGTCCACGTCTTATAACAGATTGTGTCACTTGCAGGGGTTCATCCATTGCCTGTTTCAGGACTTCTTTGCTGATTGCACCAGTTTCTAGCATACGGCTCAAAACGAAATTACGACGTTCCAGCCCTGCTTTCGGATGATGATAAAGATCATAATTATAAGGAGATTTAGGCAATCCACCGAGATAGGCCGCTTCTGCCACGGTCAGCTGATCAAGATTTTTATGAAAATAAGTTTGTGCGGCCGCAGCAACCCCGTAGGCACCATCACCAAGATAAATTTCATTTAAATAAATTTCCAGAATTTGATCTTTGGTCAGGGATTGTTCAATTCGAATTGCCAAGATAGCTTCCTTAATCTTGCGATTCAAATTCCGCTTATTGTTAAGCAACATATTACGCGCAACCTGTTGCGTAATCGTTGAGGCCCCCACCAGACGCTTACCTGACGTTTTACGGAACATATCTTGTACAACCGCACGTACAATTGCCAAGGGGTCTATCCCGCCATGAGAATAAAAATTCTTGTCCTCTGTCGAGATAAAAGCATTCTTGACCCGATCCGGAATAAGGGTAATAGGAACAAATAATCTCCGCTCTGATGCCAATTCTGCCATGACACGATCATTATTGGCATATATCCGGCTCATAACAGGCGGGGCATAATTTTTCAACCCCTCAACAGTAGGCAAATCCTGTACAGCTCCCTCATATTTTATCCAGGCAAATAATCCACCTCCCGCAAGAATAAAAAGGAACAAGCCTGCAAGTATTCCAACCAACATCCGCCATATACGGTATCTGGGGCGTTTTATAATTGAATTACTATATTTATTACCAGCATTAGACGGATCAGAATTTTTCGAAGACATAAAAAAAACTCTACATCAATTGTGAAAACTCGATTATTAGGAGTTATTCTTATATAACATTTTTAATATGAGTAAAAAACAACTATGTTGTTATTCCAAGAATATGTCGATCTTTTATTCAGTTTACAAATATAATTTTGCAGATTTTTTTTGTTTATCCCAAATCTTTTTCCCCTCCAAATCAAGTTTTGTCCATTCATCATCCGTCAAATTAACATTCACCGCTGCTGTATTTTCCTCTAAATGTTGAACGGAACCCGTTCCAGGAATGGGAACAATGATTTTTGAACGTTTTAATAGCCAGGCCAACGCTATCTGACGGGCTGAGGCGTGTTTTTTGTTCATAATTTCTTCAAGAACAGGACCAGTGAATTTCACCCCCTGTTCTAAAGGTGCATAAGGTATGAAAGCGATATTATTTTCATCACAAAAATCAACAACGGCTTCTGATTCCCGATTAACCAGATTATATTTGTTCTGAACGGAAGCAACCTTGAAAAATTTTGACGCACGTTTAATCATCCCTACAGATACGGCAGATAACCCGACATGACCGATTAATCCCTCCTGCTGCATTTTGGCGATAGCTTCAAACTGTAATTCCGGAAAAGTATCTTCCCCCACACGATGCAATTGCCATAAACGGATTTGATCCAGTTTTAGACGACGCATACTCATTAAAACACATTGACGTAAATAATCTGGACTGCCAATGGGTCGCCAAATATCCGGCCCATGCCGGGTGTGCCCCCCTTTTGTGCCAATCAATAAATTTTTCGGATAAGGATAAAGTGCTTCGCAAATTAATTCTTCGCTAATAAAAGGACCATAGCTATCTGCCGTGTCGATAAAATTAATCCCCAATTCTAGCGTACGATATAAAGTTGCAATAACTTCCTTACGATTTTCAGGTTCCCCCCATACACCTTTACCAACAATACGCATCGCACCAAATCCTATTCGATTGATCTTGATTTGGTGATCAAATTGAAAATTACCCGCTAAAGCCGCATCAATTGACTGCATTCTTTTTTCCTATCATAGATCATTCATTAATTATTAAAAATAAATGATTTATAAAATAAATACCACTTTAGAAAAATAAATTATCTATCAGAATGATATAAAGTAATATTTTTAATAATGAATTTTATCTATTCAGTATGAAATTTATTAGATCATATTAAAAATAATTGTCGCAATAAATCTTGAGATATTATTTTATTGTACATTAAATCATAACCTTATATTTATTCTAATTTTAAAAAAATTATTATGGCATTATAATTTAATCAGAGATAATTCTCATTTAAACATATTTAATTTTTGAATGATGAAAGAATTTAAATGTTTTCGCTTCCACCTAAAATTATTCGTGATACAGAACTTGTTCTCGCCACCCATAATCCAGGCAAGGTAAAGGAAATTCATCAATTACTTTCCAATTTTTCATTAAGAATTCATTCGGCAGGTGAACTTAATCTGACAGAACCTGAAGAAACAGGGACAACCTTTCATGAAAATGCCCGCTTGAAAGCTTTACAAGCCAGTTATGCCTCAAACATGATTGCTTTGGCAGATGATTCCGGTTTTTGCCTTAATGGATTGAATGGGGATCCTGGTTTATATTCTGCTCGTTGGGCGGGACCCCATAAGAATTATTCTATGGCCATGCAAAAAATGCATGATAAATTACAGTCCATTCCTGATAAATCGGCTTATTTTATCTGTGTGTTATCCCTTGCATATCCAAACGGTAAAACATATGAATTTGAAGGAAAAGTTGACGGTAATTTTATTTGGCCTCCCCGTGGACAATACGGTCATGGATATGATCCCGTTTTTCAACCATTAAATAATCCGTTAACTTTTGCAGAAATGACTGATTCGAAAAAAAATTCAATTAGTCACCGTGCTCTAGCTTTTCAAAAATTCATTCAGGCCTGTTTCTAACCCTTACCTCTATATAATCTATTGGAATGAAACATCCCAATAGATTTATTCCCTATCGATATCCCGTTTGGGTAATAACGCAGGAACAAATATTAATGTCGCCACCAATGTACATCCTAGGGATATCAATAGTAATAACCCCATACTCGCTGTTCCAGGATGGGCTGAAGCCGCCAAAGATCCAAAAGCCGTTCCAGTTGTTAAAGCTGAAAATAGAACCGCTCTAGCAGTTGGCGATGATAAGGGATTCGATAGTCCTTCACGCCAATTCATTACAAAATAGATATTAAAGGATACACCAACTCCAAGTAAAAGCGGTAATGTAATGATATTGGCAAAATTCAAAGGCTGATCGATTAAGACAATCACAATAATTGTCATAAGTCCTGACAATATCAAAGGCATTAATACAAGACACATATCCAATATTCGACGTAATGCGATAAATATAATGATGGCCAAAGTTATTATCGCCATAACCGCCGCGATAATAAAAGCATGAACCACTGTATTTGCACTTTCTATGATATCAACGGAAGTTCCGGCCGCTTCAGGAGCAACGGAACGAATTTGTTTAACAAACGTTGCAATTTGTTCATTATCAAGATTTGTGCCTTTTGGATAAATCTCTATCCTGTATAATCCATCTTTTGTTCGATATTCATTTGCTAACTCTTTGGGAACATCAGTTAAAGAAACGGCTGATGGCGTTAACATAATTTCCAGATGGTGCAATTGAAAACCAAGAAAACGAACCAGATCATCATTGATTTTCATGAGGTCATTATCAGACATACTGACAATTTTTTGCAATGCAAGACGTATTCTTTCCAATGGACTATCAGACGTCAGTGTATTTTGTACCGAATTGAGTTTATCCAACATTTTCTGCATAGACTGACGTAATTCCGATGCTGATGGTCTGGATTTGATTGATGTGTTTGACAAAGTGTTTAACAAGACCGACGCTGCATCCCTGATCATTGGAATTTTAATTTTTTGATCCTCCGGAACAAAAGATCCAAGCCAAATAACATTTTGCACTGAAGAAAGCTGACCAATCTGATCTACGAGTTTTTTTGCCTCTTCAGGAGATTTAGCCATTACATCTGCTGTATAAGGATTAGTATTCGGATCATTCATCAATAGCTGTAAAGCCTTCATCCCTTCAGAATGGGTATCCTTGGTATGAAATGGGTCTGCATCAAAACTGACCTTTTGATCAACCAGAAAGAAAATGCCGATAACAGCAATCACTGCATAAACAGCAAGGATATACCAACGATAATGTCGAAATTTATTATCCAAACTTTTCAATCTGGGAAAACCAGCCATAGCTTGAACTATTTTTGGCTGTAAAATTGTTAACATGGCTGGCAAAAGTGTTAACGTGCAGATCAAAGCAATAATCATACCCGTGCCGGCAATTAAGCCAAGCTGCTTAACCCCAACAAAATTTGTCGGAGTAAACGCCAAAAAACCTGCTGCTGCTGCAACAGAAGCTGTAAATATCTGATGACCTGTATCATATCCTGTTTTAGACAATGCCAATAAAGTTGATTGCCTTTTATTGGTATTGTCATCCGCTTGAATATCTTGCCCCCTGAAACGAACAGAAAACTGGATTGCGAAATCAACAGCAATACTGACAAACAAAATTGCGAAAGAAACGGATATAAGGTTTAACGTGCCCACCGCAATTGAAGCAAAACCTGTTGTAAGAATCAAACCGATCAATAACACATATAGTATGGGTATAATAATACGCCAGGTTTTTACTGCAAGGAATAACCAGCCCGCAACCAATACAAAAGAGGCAAAAAGACCGAGAACCATGCCATCCATGACCGTGGAAAATTCCTCATCATTGATTTTTGCATCTCCTGTAATATGAATCTTCACATCTCCTCTTTGAACATATGATATGGAAGAAATTGCTTTTTTTAATGACGCAACAGCCTCCCCTGAAGGTTGCAAGGAGGTTAAATCCATTTTTGGTTTTGCCACTACGATTTGATATCGACCAGCCAAACTTGAAAGTTCTCCAGAAAGACTTTTCTCCCATGAAAAAGGTTCAAAATCTCTTTGTGATGCTTTCTCTAATGTTTTAGCAAATCCATTTAATTCATTTTTATACTGTTCCAGATCAACCTGATTTTCCTTAATACCTTCTACAACCATACCCAACGTATCAAATAATCCTCGTGCAGAAGTATCCGCGGCAAGACTACTCAAAAAAGGTTGTGCACGAATTATTGTATTCAATGTTTGATCCAACACTGGAGGATCAAGGAACATCAATCCGTTTTTAACAAGAAAAGGATTATTTTCTGGTGAACTAGCAAAATAAAAATGTTTTTTATCCTGATTTAACTGATTAACAAGAATTTCTGCACTTAATTCCCTTTCTTCCGGAATTTTGGCCTCAATAATCGCAACTAAAATTCCCTCTCGATTTGGGAAATTCTTTCCCATCCAGTCCGATCGCTGCTTCCAAGGCATTTTCGTGGAAAACATCTTGGTAGTATCAGTAGTTATATCCAGTTTCTTACTTGTTACAAAAATAGATACAATTGCCAGCAACAGATAAACTATAAAAACAAGCCATGCATGACGTGAGCAAAATTCAACAATCCGTCTAATCAATGCAGAAACCATTCCGGCAACACATCCTTTTCGTACAATACAGAAGAATTCAAAACTCTATAAATTTATAAATATGTTATATCTTTTAATTGATACAATAGAAGAAAATAGCTTTCATCTAAAAGCATTCAACATCCATTATATAAATCAATTTTGTAACAACTTATAAAAAAGGAATAACAATTCAGAAATTTTCATTATGGTTCGATTTCAATATTCTGAATTTTGGATTATTAACTTTTCCATATGACGAATTCTTCTGGCAGTTTAATTTTTTTAAAACTGAAAAACATAACTACTCCTTTTTTTTATATATTTAAATCCCAAAAATAATAAAAATTCATTCAAGATACAATCAATGTTATGCAATTAATAATTATTCTCAATTAATATATAAAAAATAATGCAGCTTTTTTCTTTCTCGATAATTGATCAAGCCAATTACCAAGAAAAATTAAATGCTTGAGAAATTTAAATTTTTTGCAATAAAGCCAAACTTTCAATACAGGCTGCTACAGCCTCACGACCCTTATTCTCCTTATTTTCTTCAGAACGGATTTGTGCCTGTTCCGAAGTATAAGTGGTTAAAACACCAAAACTGATAGGAACTTCTGTATGCAAACTGGCCTGCATCAATCCGATAGTTGCACCCAGACTGATAAATTCAAAATGCGCTGTATCTCCCTTAATTACACACCCCAAACATACAACACCATCATATTTACCTGACTTGGCCAGTTTTTGTGCGATTAAAGGCAATTCAAAAGCTCCAGGTGCATAATATAAATCTTCTTGATAAAAAGGAATTTGATGTTCAGACAACCATTCCTGTGCTCCTTGACACAATCCATTCGTTACTGTTTGATTAAACCGGCTAACAACTATTGCGATCCGTGGTGGCTTGGAAAATGAAAATTTCTGTATTGATTGAGGAGCTTGTTTTATCATGTAAAAACCTTTATTCACTAGTTATAAACTCTAACTGAAATTTATATTTCAGATAAATGGGTTAAAAGATGCCCCATACGATCTCGTTTTGTTTTTAAATATTGACTGTTAAAAGGATTGGCATCAATTTCCAATGAAACACGATGACGAATTTCAAAACCCTGTTTTTTCATCATTTCAACCTTGTTCTTGTTATTCGTCATTAAATTTAAAGATTTGATACCAAGTTTTCTTAAAATAGCACCAGCAACTTTCCAGTCACGCATATCAGTCAAAAAACCCAATTGATGATTCGCTTCGACCGTATCAAACCCTTTTTCCTGTAATGCGTAAGCCTCAATCTTATTAAAAAGCCCTATTCCACGGCCTTCATGACCGCATAAATATAACAGAACACCACATTCGGATTCACCAATCATTTTCAAGGCCTGATGTAATTGGGGACCGCAATCACATCGCAAAGAACCAAACACATCCCCTGTCAAACATTCTGAATGCAGACGAACCAAGGGAATTTGTTCATTGGTTTGATGAAATGGAAAGTCCCCTTTCATAACGGCCAGATGTTCATTACCCTTCAAGTCTATGAATGCCTGAACCTTAAAATCCTCTCCACCATAACAATTGGGTAAATGGGCTCTTGTTCCCGCTTTCACCAATGAAGATACAGAATCCAATTTTTTCGCGTCATACTGTTCACGCCAACGTATAATTTCAGCAATTGTAACGATTGGAATACCATATTTTTCAGCAAACTGACGAAGCTCCGGCATTCTTGCCATTGATCCATCATCTTTGACAATCTCACAAATTGCGGCAATAGGCTTCAATCCAGCGATTTTTAATAGATCAATTGAGCCTTCCGTATGTCCATTTCTGGATAAAACACCATTAGGATCGGCAATTAAGGGGAAAACATGACCGGGACAAATAATATCCTGCGCAGTGACGCAATCCCTTGCAACCACTTCAAAGGTTTTTGCACGATCCGAAGCAGAAATACCTGTTGTAATGCCCTCTTTTGCTTCTATAGAGACTGTAAAAGCTGTCTCATGTGGTGAGGTATTATGTTGAACCATTAATGGTAAACGAAGTTTCTGCGCCAGCTCACGTTGTAAAGGCATACAAAGTAAACCTTTGGCATTCGTAATCATAAAATTAACGATCTCAGGCGTTACAAATTGCCCGGCAGCAACCAGGTCACCTTCGTTTTCACGTCCCTCATCGTCAACCAACAAAACCATCTGCCCATTTTGCAAGGCAGAAACAGCATGTTTCAATTCCGCACTTAAAGTTTGATTCACTTTTGAACTTGACATAGATTTTCCACGTATTTTGAAATGATATCAACCTCGATATTGACAATGTCATCAACCTTTAACAAGCCGAGCCGTGTATGGTTCCAAGTATGCGGAATAATCATCAAATCAATCAGGAACTCATTTATTCCGTGATTTTCTTCGGCTGTTTCTTTTATCCCGTTAATAGTTAAACTGACACCATCTATGGCTATTGAACCTTTTTCCACAACATACTTACGTAATGAAGAAGGTAAAGCGACAAATAATTGATGTGCCTCACCTTTCTGTTCAATTTTGAAAATACGGCCAGTTGCATCTACATGCCCCTGAACAATGTGACCAGAAAGACGGGTGGAAGGTGTTACGGCCCGTTCCAGATTTACTTTCATATTTTCAATTAAAACATATAGATTCGTACGATCTAAAGTTTCTGAACTGATAAAAAAGGAAGCTTCATCATTCGTACCTAGTTTTGTCACCGTCAAGCATACACCATTTACGGCAACACTTTCACCAAGAATCAAATCTGGTATACCAGTTTTAATCTTAATTTCCATAGCTTGAATTTTTAAATCCTGCTTTTCATATTTAACAGCTGAAACAACACCAAGAAATTCTATGATACCAGAGAACATAATGTGCCCTCCTTTCTTTTCGAAAAGTCAACAAAATTGAAATGGGATAAAAGTAATCGCGTAGGTGAAGCAAGATGGTTAGAAATTAACTTTAACTGATCATCCCCTTTATTTTGTTTTCGAAATATAAGCCATTCATCCCAAAGTTTCTTTTGACGAATGACTTGCAATAACTGTGGCCCTCCTTCAACCATTCCCCATAATATATTATGATTATGTAATAAATATGGTAAATCATCAATTTTTGAACATGTAACAAGAGAAAAATTATTTTTTTCAGCATTTTTGATATAATTTACGGGGACAATTTCCTCTAGAGGCTTTTGCTGTTTAGTGCAAATAATCAACAAGCGTTTTCGATCCGGGTGATCAGGGACATAGCGCACGGTGAAAGAGGGATTATCCTCTTTAATTGTATTCACACCTGTTATAATCGCCTCAGTTCCACGCCGCAATTGATGAGCCTGACATAGGGATGTAAAAGAGGTGAATGTCTTTTTCCCTATTGGTGGGATCATGGAGCCTGCAACATCAAGAGCTTGTTTAACCGTTATCCAGGCTTTCCCTCTTGTCACAGATTGAATAAACGGAGCAATAAGATCCTCACATTTTTTTTGCCAGTAAAGAGATTTTTTACCGCAAAGATCTCTTAACAAAAAAACTTCTTTGCCGCCTTGTCTTAACCGTTCATTACCAGCACCACAAACATTAGGATTGGGATCAGCAACTCCCACCCATATACGACGGGCCGGAGTTCGCAATAATGATTCAGAACAAGGTGGCGTACGCCCTATATGGTTGCAGGGCTCTAACGTTACTATAACATCATGAATTTTATCCCAAACACCTGCAACACGACATTGCCGCAATGCCAACGCCTCGGCATGTAGCTTACCTGCCTCATGATGGGCTGCAGTAGCAAGGATTTTACCCTGTTGATCTAAAATTACACATCCAACAGGAGGATTAGGCGCTGTCTGCCCAACATAAAGTAAAGCTTCGCGTATAGCATATGAAAAAGCATTAGAGATTGCTTCGGGTAAATCAATTCCCTCATTCATTTTTAATTGTTCAGCCTGTGAAACCGAACCTAAGCGTGCTTGCATTTCTAGTTCCTATCTCTAGACGCACGCGGGCACTCCATAACATACCTTCTTCACGTTATTAACGAAACGTAAAAGGTAAATTATATCGTTCTTTCTCATCCGGACTGTAACCGTCGGCTTTGGAATCGCACCAAAATCTGCTTGACCCTGCATTATTACAATACAGGCGCTCACGGGCTTAAGAACATGATATTCTCTTACCGTCGGTGAGGAATTACACCTCGCCCCAAGAACGTCGTTATTTAATTATCATCCATTTACTGGACATCATTAAGATAAGCATTTTCATTCTTGTAATCAAGTTTTTTCAGGATAAACACCCATTTCCTCAATGATAAATATTTTTTGATACTTAATTTTAAACATATTGTCTTTCCGAAACCCTAGCCCATTGTTGATACTGACCGTATATCCGTTCGTATTGTTCAGATAAATGCAAATCAGGTTTATAGATCTTGGATATAGGACTGGACATATGGTGCTGAGCTTCCAAAACTGAAGAATACACCTTTGCAGCTACGGCCCCTAAAATGGCGCCCCCCAAAGCACAACACTGTTCAGAGTCTGACACTTTTATTTCACGTTTCATAATATCGGCACATGTCTGCATTATGATTGATGATTTTTTAGCAATTCCGCCAATTGCAATAATTGTGTTAATAGGTATATCCTGTTCTACAAAACATTCTATAATAGCCCTTGCACCACAGGCAGTGGAAACTATCAAGCTTCCAAAAACCGCAACTGCATCAGTGGCCAATGTTAATCCTGTAATTGTTCCTTTTAAACGCTGATTGGCATAAGGTGTTCGACGTCCATTAAACCAGTCAACTGCAATCGGTAAATATTCTAGATTCTTATTTTTATACCATTCTTCAGCTAGATTATTTAGTAAATCATGCTCAATTTCATAAAATTCTTGCAAATGTGTAAAATTATTACGTGCATAGAATTGCAAGGGCCAGCCTAAAAAACGTTGAAACCACGCAAAAATATCACCAAAAGCGGATTGTCCCGCCTCGAAACCGATATATCCCGGGACAATACTACCATTAACCTGTCCGCATATCCCCTTGATAAACCTACCTTTTACCTGCTCATTTTCAGCCGTTAACATATCACAAGTTGAAGTTCCTATGACCTTTACCAGACTATAGGGTTTAACACCCGCACCTATTGCACCGACATGGGAATCAATTGCCCCGCCTGAAACCGTCACATTTTCGTTTAAACCAAGTTTTTCCGCCCACTCCTTTGTTAACTTTCCAACAGCCATATCAGCAGTATAAGTCTCTTTAAATAACGGATAGGGTAATTCTTCAACCAGTACAGGATCTAGGTCTTTAAAAAACTCATAGGAAGGTAAACCGCCCCATTGTTCATTCCAAAGGCATTTATGACCAGCCGCACATCTGTTTCTTTTAATTATATGGGGTAAGGTTGTGCCTGTCAGCAACGCGGGAATCCAATCTGAACATTCAACCCAAGATACTGTGGCTTTTTTAACAGCCTCGTCATTTCTGAAACTATGCAAAATTTTTGACCAAAACCATTCTGATGAATAAACCCCTCCACATCCTTTTAAAAAAACAGAATATGCTGGTTTTTGACATAATCGATTAATTTCTTCCGCCTCTTCAATAGCGGTATGATCTTTCCATAAAATAAACATTGCATTTGGATTTTCTGAAAAATCAGGCCGTAACGCAAGAATTTGACCATGCCTATCTAATGGTGCAGGACTGGATCCTGTCGCATCAATTCCAATTGCAACAATATTTTTAGCAACACCACCCAATTGTTTTACGACTGAGCAAACAACCTCTGTTAATGATTCCATAAAATCCAGAGGATGTTGCCGAAATTGATTTAAAATAGGATTACAGAACAACCCCTTTTTCCAGCGTGGATAATATGTAATACTTGCTGCAAGCTCTTCACCATTTTGACAATCTACAGCCAGAGCGCGAACGGAATCGCTACCAAAATCAAGACCTATTGCAATTTTATGAGGCATATATTGTATATCCATGGAAAATAATTGGAAAACAAAACTGTTTTCATATAATCCCCCTTTACTTCATGATTATCAATTTAATTTCAAGCAATCAAAAAAAATTGATTTTTTATTATAAAAATTAAAAATATTAACTTTTTTGTATTTTTTTCTTGAAATTAAATCTAAAATCAGGCATAGAACTGCACGTGTTGATTGTATATTGCCGGATTAGCACAGTGGTAGTGCAGCGGTTTTGTAAACCGAAGGTCGGGGGTTCAAATCCCTCATCCGGCACCACAAACATAACAAAATCGATATGTGGAAATTTAATATAGTGTGATCAATTATAATTCACCTAACAATTTATTATAGAAATAAGTTATTATTTCAACGTGTAAAAAATTATTGATCAATATAAACAGCCAATAATTTTGTATATCTTTTATTCGCTACCAAATTTAATAATAATCAATAAGCATTGTATAATTGATTAATCATAATTTACAGTTATATTTACATGTTTTGTGAACATTTTATCCATTGTTCAAGACAATATTCTATCAAAAAATTATAATTTCATTTAACATGAATTAGAATTATTATTTATTCAAATAAATATATATTTATTCTTTATTATTGTCATAAAAATTAATTATTATTAAGTAATAAATATAACGATATATAAATTATTGACTATTAGTATTGATATTCACAATTAATTTTGCTAGATTGATTTAGGTAAGGTAAAAAAGGCCTTTATTTCTAAATAAAAATTATTTAAAACCTTTTGAAATTTTTAGTTAGATGTTGTGTCAATAATAAAGGAGGTAATTCTTTTTTTACCTTACCTTATTGATTATATACATTTTATATAAAAAAATCTATAAAAATCATACATAAAATAATTATTTTTAAATTATTAATCTAATAATTTCTTTTATATTATTTAATGAATATTACATATTTTATGTTTTATATTCATAGATTATTTTTGATCTATTTTAACAGTTTATGGCTTATTGAAAATGGTCATAATTCTTCAAATTACTTTACCTAAATTGATACTATAGTATTTTTTATGATACTGAGCCATTGCTACAGTAATTCCTTAATTCGAATATAAAAATACGACATATTGCCACAACAAAAAATGATTACCTATTAATATATCAGGTTTCGGTAATCCCTAACTATCTAAATTAAAATTTCCTGCAATGTATATTAATAAATATATTAAAGATTGGCGTTTAGCATTGTTTAAAAAAATATTGCAAATGTCAAAATAAGTTGCTGGTTCCATCTAACAAATACTTAATGATGGTCCATTACCCATTTGTTTTTAATAAATAAAATTACCTGAATACCCTTCAAAAACAATTACCAGTAACCTGTGATTATCAGCGCGTTATTTCTAAAGACCAAAATAATTTAAAATTGACATGACAACATAATATTTAAGGTAATTTAAACAAATACCTCTCGTTTTTTTTTGATATAAAAATTTATCTTCAGAAAAAATTAAAAAAAGCCCACCATTAAGATAAGTATAAAATTATTAAAAAAATTTAATTATGATTTTATGAAATAAAATCATAATTTATTGATTTTCTAAAAATCTGATAGAGCGACACGTTTCCATTTATTAGATTCTACACAAACATAATGATAGTTTGAATCATCTTTTATATCTCCCGCTTTACAAGGGGCGGATGATGAAGATGGTGTTGAAAGCATAACATGCAAGTTATTTGCGGTAATATTTCCAGTTGTAATAACATTGCCCACAAATTTATAGTTATTACCACCATGATGATCTGTAAAATAAAATGTATTTTTCTCTAGATGGTTACCCCATGGGTCAATATTCGCATATCTGTTGTAATAAAAATTAATATCTGGATTATCTGGATTACTATCTCCTGTATTAAAACGAATTGAACCTGTCGCAGGTAAAATCATAAAAGGCGTTTGAAGATATGATACATCTATAAATGGACTACGGATATGTGCTGTTATTTCTTTGTTACCATTTAAACCGGCAACCCCATTATTTACATTTACTTGTGACTTTAATATTGCATTATCCACAATATTGTTGACAGATTTACCATGAACTGTAAGTTCATTATTTACAATCATATTACTATTCTTATCTACAATTAAGCCTAATTTCGTCTTATCTCCATGTCCGGATCCAAGAGCAATACCACCTATATAACCCAATGGATCATAAATAACTTGTCCCAATACTGAACATTTTCCATTTTGATTACATGTGGGTGAATAATTAGATTGTAATCCATTATTAGATTTTGTCATTCCTAGATGTAGTGAATTATTAGCGGGTCCATCATTAGACATAAAGGAAAATAATTGATAAGAAGAACTACTAGTTTTTGCCTGTCCCAACGCTATCATAACCTGCTCACCATTAATTGCATTCAAAGCTTTAGAAGGCCATACCCATTTATATACTCTAAACCCACCATCTGTATCAATCGGTATCCCACCATCTTCCCATTCACCATCAATCCTCAACCCTATGGGCATTTTACTGAATCCAGCTAACCACATCATATAACTACCAGCAGTCAAACGATGATTACTGCCTCCCCATGACATTGTTAATCCATGACTATTTATTGAATAATCATGATCTGAATACATCCAAAAATCCCATTGATTATCATAAGTTCGTGTAATTGAATCAGTCTTAGAAGCATCATTAGTTTGTAACATATACGTATTAAAGTTCTTGTTACTCAGCCCTAAAAATAAAGCTGGCTGGCTATAATGATGAAAATTGGAATTATGTTTCATTTTCAATGTTCTTGGATCTGTATAGCTTATTTTATAATCCAATTGATCTCCCTTATTACTTCCAGGAACACCATCTGATCCTTCATAAATGTTTGAAAACATTTTTAAGTTTTTCCACAATCCCTTACCTCCAGCACCTGGGTAATAATAAGTTTCAACATTTAACTGAGTATAGGTATGTTTTTTATCTTCACTTATATTCCCTTTTGGAGATCCAACAGATCCGGAATAATATCCATAATAGTAATTTGGCATATCTATAGCATCATTAATTGATTTTTTATCTTCTATGACAGACATACCATTCGCAATATTCGTCCAAAGAGCCATTCTCATAGAGATCATATTCATTTCCTGTTGGGAAAGCGCTGGATAAATTTCAGTTCCATTTTTATATGGTTTTATAGCATAAGCTCTCCCATCAGCAGAGTAAATTGTTATCCTCACTTGACTTAAAGCCTTTATAGATTTTTTTAATTTATAACCTCTAGCAAGTTCAACTGATATAGTATTTTTTTCAGAATCATATGGACCAGGTAATACTTTAACAGATGATACAGTTTCACCCTTATCATTTAAAAATTCAGTCCCTGTCATTTTACAACCACTGACATCAGTTATTGCGACACCACATCCGAAAATTCCGTGAATAACGAATTTTGTGCTTCCTGCTGTTACATCAGATACTATTGTGTAATCATTTCCTTGTACAGCATAATCATGATTACCATCACCCTCTTTTACTAATTTATTACCACCTATAACATCAATAGGAGAATTATTAGAAGTACGAATATCCACATTGACACCATCAGTCAATCCTGCACCTGAACGATGCCACCCTTGTGGTCCAGACATATCCGTAAATTGATAACAGGACCCTCCCAGATCTCCTCCTGAAATATTTTGACAACTAGCTTTTAAACCAACCTTAGAATCCAGTGATTGCCCACCAAGCATTAATGTATTTCTAGCAATATTTACATTATCGAAACCTGAATATCCATCATCAACAACAACCAAAGGTGCATTATTACCATTATTATAAGGTGTCTTAGGCAAATAAGTGGCATAAAGCGCTTTATTGACTTTATCTACAGCATTTTGTACAGATTTACCATTAACTAATATTGAAGAGGCCGAAATCAGCCCTGTGGCCTCTACATTGCCTACAAATTTATAATTATTACCACCATGATGATCTGTAAAATAAAATGTATTTTCCTTTAGATGGTTACCCCATGGGTCAATATTCGCATATCTGTTGTAATAAAAATTAATATCTGTATTATCTGGATTACTATCACCTGTTAGAAAACGTATGGAACCCGTATTTGGCAATAACATAAATGGTGTATATATCGTTTGGCTATTAATATTAGCTGTTACTTCTTTATTACTGTTTGATCCCGCCACTCCATTAGCTGCATTTATTTGTGACCTAGTCACATAATCTTCCGCATAACTAAGGTTACATAAATTTATCAATGGAGATGATAATATCCCCAATGTGAATATCGTTTTAAAATTCATATTTTGTACTTTTTAAATATTAATAAATAGTTTTTTTAAATTATCAATACGAAATTTTACTTTCTATAGATCTGTAATTTCAAGAATTTTTAAATTAAGTATTTTATTAATGAAAATTATAAAATTGATAATTATAGTATAAAAATAATATCAAAAGAATTAATCACGATTTATTTTTAATATAACTTCATTATTATTATAAAGGTTGATTTTTATATAATTATTTAATTTTTTAATATCATGTATTTTTGATTATAAAAGCCTATCACTAAGATAGACTTTTATAAATATTTATTATTCAACTGTTTAATATAATTATTTAAAAATTAGATAATGCAACACGTTTCCATTTGTTTGGCGCAACGCATACATAGTGATAATTTGCATCATCTGCAAACTCTCCTGATGCACATGGAGCTGATGATGAAGATGGCGTGGACAATACACCAATAAACTTTCGTGATGAAATGGAGCCCTTTGCAGTAAATTGATCACTTTCCATACTATTTGCCTTAACAGTGCCATTAAATCTATAATTATTACCATATCTATTATTCGTGAAATAAAATGTATTGGCATCCAATAAATTGCCCAAGTCATCTCTATTACCAACATCACGATTATAAAACATATCAATCATGTTATTATTCGTATCAGGACTATTAGTTACGAAACGTAAAATATTGTTTTTATTATTAAGCTGAAGAAAATTAGTATTAATACTATTGTTATTAGATTGACCAGTTACCGATAAATTTTTATTTATAAAAACATTAGCATCCTTGTCTACAACCAATCCTAATTTAGCTTTATCTCCATAACCAGAACCTAATCCTATACCACCTATATAACCCAACGGATCAAAAAATATCTGACCTAAAACAGCACATTCTTTATTCTCGTTACAAGTTGGTGATTGATTCCAGGCTAGGTTCTGAAGGGGATCAGTAGAATTTTGCTTCGTTAAACCCAAATGCAATGAATTATTTCGCTTGTTATCTACATTACCATCATTAGACATAAATGTCATAAGTTGGTATGAAGCCTGATTGGTTTTTATTTGTCCCAAACCAGATATGCTCATAACATCATTAATATTTTGCAGATAGGGAGATGCTCCTAACATAGTCCATTTATACAAAAAGAAACCTGCATCAGTTTCAAAAGACTTACCACCATATGGCCAAATACCATCAATTTTCAACCCCAATGGCATATGATTGAATCCAGCCATACGCAACATATAGCTTCCTTGAGCCAATGGGTGTCCACCTCCGGAAAAGACCATGGTAAGTCCACGCACAGATGCTTGTCCATCATGATCTTGATTCATAGGAAAATCCCATTCATTATCAAATTCACGGGTAATTGAATCAGGACTTTTATTGAATGATTGTTGAGTGTAAAGATTAAAATTCTTTTGAACCATTCCTAAAAACAGGGCGGGTTTTTGATAACGATGATAATTACTATTATAAATATAATTTATATTATTTATTTGTTCCGGTCTTACAACTGAAGGAATATTAACTTTATCAAAACAATTTGGTCGATTACCAATATGCAATCTCTTTTGTAGTTCCTCATTATCATTTAACTGGTTTTTTGTTAAACAAGCGTAGGAAAGTTTATAATCCAACTGATCGTAAGCATTTAAGCCTGGAGATTTTATATTGGGATCATCATTAAGCGGATGCTTGTTATTCTTCCATTTTACTAAGTCACCAGCTAAACCTGGATAACTAAAAGATCTCATAAATATCTTGGTTACTTTATTTTGTCTTATGGCAAGATCTTTTTCTTCATCTGTTTTTGTTTTATCTGCTTTAATAGCGTCAATATTGGCTTGATTTAAAACAGTATCGTTAAACCCATCAGCATATCCATAATAATAACCGGGCATGTCTGTATTACCACTGTCTTCATTGGTTCCATTTTCAACACTGGCCATCCCATTGGCGATATTAGTCCATACAGCCATACGCGCGTGCGTAAGATTTCTTTCTTTTTCTGATAAAGATGGATAAATTGCCGCATATTGAGAACCATTATCATCTTCAGAAAAATCAATAGCATATGCTGTACCATCAGAAGCATAATATATAATTTCTAATTTTTTATCTGGAGTTAAAATATCCTTCAAAGCATAACCATCATTAATATTCACTTCTGTCGTATTGTTTGAAGGGTTATAAAAACCGGGGGTAACTTTTACAGAATTAGATATTTTCCCTGCATTGTTTACAAAATTGATACCCCTCAATTCACAACGTGATCTGCTTTCACCCAACCCACATCCAAAGGTTCCTTTGATAACAAATTTTGTTGCACCAGCCGGAACATTCGATATTACCGAATATTCATTACCTTTAACAATATATGAACCATCGCTATTTTTAACCAATATATTCCCGCCTATTGAATCCATAGGAGAATTATCCATTGTTCGCATATCCATATTAATACCATCAGTCACTCCAGAACCGCTACGATGGTATGCTTGTGGACCGCTCATATTTGTAAATTGATAGCAAGACCCACCTTGATCTCCTTGTCCGGTATTTTGGCAGGTAGCTTTTATTCCAACTACAGAATTGCGACTACGCCCTCCAACCATTAACGTATTGGGTTTAATATTTCCCCAATCATACCCTGGTTGACTCAAAAATATTAAATTGGCATTATTCCTATCATCATTATACGGATCGACTGGTTCAATCCCCCCTGGAATGGGTTTATTTAATACATGTCCATTAATCTCAATACCACCAACTTTAACCGTTCCATTGAATCGGTAATTATTACCATATTTATTATTCGTGAAATAAAATGTATTCCCATCTAATGGATTACCAAAATCATCCTTATTATTACCATCCTTATTATAAAACATATCAATCTCATTATTATTAGTATCAGGACTGTTGGTAATAAAACGCAAACGATCACCATGTCTTGGGAGTTCAAAATGTCCACTGTTGAACGATGAAGCCTTGACTGTCCCGTTAAATCGGTAATTATTGCCATATTTATTATTCGTGAAATAAAATGTATTCCCCTCTAATGGATTACCAAAATCATCCTTATTATTACCATCCCAATTATAAAACATATCAATCTCATTATTATTAGTATCAGGACTGTTGGTAATAAAACGTAAACGATCATTTTTTTTATTTAACTGAATAAAATTACTATTTATTGAATTATTATTTATTCTATCATTATTTATATTGGCTGTTACTTCTCCATTCTTGTTTAAACCAGCCACTCCATTGGCTACATTTATTTGAGATTTAGCCACATAATCTTCTGCATATGTAATATGAGAAAAATTTATAATAGGGGAAGATACAACTCCCAGCATTAAAAGAAATTTTAAATTCATTTTTTTTGACTTTATAATATATTAATAAATAATTTTTTGTGATGTTATTATTTTGTAATGTTTAAAATTTTACATAAAATAAATGCTAGAAATTAAATAATTTCAAACATTTACTGTAAAATCTCTACACATTTAATATATTATTATTTAAGAATGATACATTCAATATTAATTTTAATTTAGAAATAATTTTGAAAAAATTAATAAATTTTTTTATTTTTTACGCAAAGTTCTTATAATAACATATATCATCCGTATAATCATACTTAATGGAATAGATATAGCTATTACAGGAATAACCCATGGATCATGTAATCTAATCCATTCAACATTATTTTGCCACCACCATTTAATTAATTCATAAATTGTATTCATAAATATGCTCTACTCCTGACAATATACGTGCCAGAGCGTAAAGGTTAATCAAAGCAAATATTCCCCAAGCAAATAAACAAGGTTGATGCAAAAAAAGCTGCAGTGGCCCGACCCAACAGGCTTTCATATAATAAAGCTGCAAATTGAGCAAATCCTATAAAAATAAATAAACTATACCAAACTTGGTTGGATATAATTTTTAAATAACCCTGGATAAAATGGATGAAGAATTTCACTTTTCGGTATTATAATCACATAAATACCGGCACTTAAAAGTAAGATCGCACACCACCATTCTGCAAACCAATGTTCATGATGATAAAGAGATCTATATAATTTTCTTTTCATCATTTTTTCTTGATATTTGCGTGTTTTTTTTAGGAAATTTAAAAGATGCCAGAAAATTGATAAATGACCATAATTTATGTAATCTATTCTTGTTATCTGGTTCTTTCCAAAATCTAGTAACCAATGTACATAACGTTACACTAAACATAAGTAACACTATCAAGTCGGAAGTTACATTGCCCGGTAAAATATCCAAGAAATATTGTAATGCTTGTGATAAAAAATCGGTTGCAACCATTTGTTCAAACTTTGAAAATTTGATAATCACCTTTTCAGGTGATTGTTGAATAAAATTAAGTTTTCAACTTGCTTCTAACATTCCTTGCTGACATAAAGCTCCAACATATAACAAAGGATCTAACTATTAATTTAAAAAGATTATCAACATTCAGAAATTTCGAATTAGAATTGATAAAAAACAATTTAACATTATAAAGATCTTATCTGGCAAATAACCTGAAATTCTATCGAGGATAAAGTGCAAGTTATTCAAATTGACATATAATATTTTACTAATCTTTTTGTTTTTAAATTGTTACTAATTGTTTTTATCACCCAATACATAATAATATAAAAGATTTATAATTTTATATTAAATTCAATGTAGTTCTAACTTTATTTAATCCTAAAGGAAACGGTGAAAATTCCTGAATTTGTGAAGACCAATAACCTAACAATTTTATTCTGTCCCCCTTTTTTACAATTCTTTTCAATTGACCTTTAATATTATTAATCGCAATAACGGGTTGTGGTTCAATAACTATCTCCTTAAAATTTATCATATCATCAATAACATTTATCGAACCTTGATAGAAAAATGAAATGGAAGGATTTATTAATTTTCCACCTTTTAAGTCTAAACTCGCTACTGATTTTTTACTGCCACCTATTGTAATATAAAAAATCTTACTATTATCACTTTTACCTTGCGTTATTTTTTTCACGTTGCTGTCATAATAGATTATATCACGATCAAATAACGAAATTGGAAATTTGGTTTCATTTATATCATAAAAACAATCATTTTCAGAAATTAAATATATATTATAATAAACATCTCCTGAAGAGATATAATAATTATCACTTGATTGACTCATTGTATCATTATATAGACTGTATCCATATATTTCAGAATTTTTTATTCCGCAATTTTTTTCCAGATACAATCCCGTGCTATTATTTTCTTCATATTGATAAGTTCTAAAAATAATTATATTATCTAAAACTGCTCCGTTTTTTAATGTTATCTCATTCCAATTGACTAAATTTAAGGGTTCATTTCCTCTGTATATCTCATCACCATTATCTACACGATAAACATTAACCAAGACAGGACATCCTTCTTTATCAAGAACAATATTTTCAGAGCTATCTTTTACTTCCTCAATATCTATTACTAAATTGTTGTTGGTTGAGTCTCCTAAATACATCAATGTTTTATTAGAAATAAATCTTTGTTTACTATGTTCCTTAACCCATGAAATTATTTCATCTGTATCCATTGCATTATTATATAAAAATTTACTTTTATCTTTAAATAACCAGTAAGATGGATGAGATACTGGACTATCTTCTGACAATAATGGAACAATTGGACAAATAAATTCAGCGTTATTGTAACCTTTTAATCCTATAGGATACCCATCAGTTCCAAACCAAAAAGAATTATCTCCCGAGGAATAATCCTTTGCGCTTGTACACGTTTTGCTTGTTAAACAAAATTTAGCTTTCACTTCTCCCACAACTATCAAGGTATCTTTTAAAGATATTGCATTATTATACAATTCAACCATACTACTTGAATACGTGTTATGATATGATTTTCCCCTTGATATCACATTTCTATAAAATATATTTGAATATGAAATTTTTGCATTTTCCTCAATGACCAAAACATATGGATCTTGTCTTTCATTATTTACATTCGTTAATAAACTGATCCCTGACACTTCGGTACCGGATGATATTGTCACATCTACATCAATTAAAACTACTGGCCCTGCATAAGCTTCCACAATTTCTTCTGTAAAAACGTAATCATTAGGATTAATAGCTTTTTTTAAATACTTATTAGAAATTGTATCAAACCAGGCAATTTTACCTTTATTGATACCTTGCTTAATTTTAACAGTCTTCCAATTACCTGAATCTATAATTGGATATTCACGTTTAAGAAAAAAGGATTTTAAATCTGTTTTATTATCCACCTTTATTTGATTATCTTTTGTTTCTTCAGAAACTAAGTCTAAATTTTCTTTAAGAGGTTTAATGTAAGAAGATATTTCCTGCTGATCAACCACTTCTATAATTTCATTAACTTTATTCAGCTCATTGTTGATTGCCATATCAATGTTAAAAAAATTTTCCGCTTCTACTATAGGAACGTATTTTTTTCCTGACATATCACCAAAAGCAATATCATAATTAATATCCAAAATCCCGTCTTCAGGAACGACCCATTCACCAGTTTCTTTATCGAAACACTTAATTCCGTTTCCATCAATTCTACTATTTTTATCAAAAAGAGGTGTCCAATTATCAATTACTTTCTCACGATCAGATCCAATTGCAATACATTTAACGTCTAAATCATTATTTTCTTTTTTTTCTTGATAAATATTTGTAAATGTTGAAAAGGATACATTATTTAAAACTTTATCGACGACTTTACCCAAAGAGGCATCCTGATGGGATGGAGTTGGGACTTTTATGGTATAATCCAACATTTCAGCAGATAATTTACCCGCGCCATCTGTTCCGACCTTTCCGCCATCTGACTGAATT
>NZ_WNII01000007.1:0-134034 GCF_009725775.1 Commensalibacter sp. ESL0382 | reverse complement strand
TTGGAAAACCTTTTTCAATATCCGCACGTCCATTTCGATGATCTGCACCAGATTCAACAATATCAAAACGCTCGCCTTTTTCTGCCCATTTAGAGGAGAAAAGCTTTCCAGGTCTTTGAATAGACATTTTTTGTCCTTTAATATTTATTTGTTAATTATTTAGACTGAATATCAACCTTCAACGAGATCCCAGCTGGTTTGAACAATAAACCTGCATTCATGATAATAGCCACTTCATCAGTACTAGGCAGCCAATTTAAAATGAGAGTTATCGACATATCAAAATTATCTCGAACATATATTTCATGATTATTTTTTTCCCCATTTTCATTGTATCCAAAAATATACATCAAAATAAAATTGAGATCTGATGTATTGTAATTACTCACGTTCGCATGAGCCTTTGCGAAAATTAACTTTTTAAAGTTTTTATCTGTAAATGTGATTTCACCCTCTAACTCTTGGTAATCACGAAACATACCCCAAGCCGTACGACGATCTTCTATTGAAGATAAGGAGTCATTAAAACCTGTTAAATCGTGATACGGACGTGCCAATAATAAAGTTTCCTCATTAAATCCCCAAAAGAAACCCGTAAGGGTTTTTACAGTACGATTAACACCAACCACCTGCCCCCAAATATCTAGTCCTTTACCTGTGGCAGTATTCAAATCCCAAATATTTTCATAAAAATCACTAAAAAAAACACAGATTTTCATCGCCTCACTAAATGATCTTATTAACGCAAGTAAACGGGGTGAATTAGCATATTGCGCAATAACTGTTTCATGATAATCAAGACATAAAGGGGGTTTATTTTCATCAAAAAATACCGATTCATCCATTAAACACTACCTCTACATCATCTTTATTCAATGTAGGCATTTCATCAATATTCATTTGAACCAACGAAAAACTGGCAATTTCTCGTCCAATAAATAAGGTTATGATGCTGATCCAACTCCCCAATCTCTGCACAGGTGCATAAAAACTGGATGCTAGAATTTCACTTCCAATTCTAGGTTTTTTCGATCCATCATTACCTGTAAAAGCTTTTATAATTGCCGTTTTTATTTGATCAACCGCATTTTTTGGTAAGAACTGTGGTCTTGCTAAAGTAATTTTTAACCTGATCGGAATTCTTTTTGCATTAGCGTAACAAATAGTATATTTCGGAGGTGTTGAATATAACCCACTCTGGTCCTGAATGACGACTATTTGATCGCCATTCATATCACAACCCGGTGGTTTTTTCTTCCATATAGTTTGTGCAATTAATTGTTTACTCCAATCATCATCTGGTGCAGAGACACAAACAAAAAGACTATGCGGTTTTAAAAAAAAACCGTTTTTATTCACACCTCCTCCCGAATCATTATCAATAACATAAACATCTTCACAAACACTGCTACCATTGCCATTTTTTAAATTCAGTAAAGCTGCCATAATACTATCCACACTATTTACAGAATTTAAAGCGACGGACTGTCGCCGCCTTTGTTCAAACTGTGCTTGGCTTTCAACATTATTACCAATGATACCTTCTGTAGGATTATCAACATTATCCCACCCGGGAATAAGCTGATACATTTGTAAACTATGCGCTGGACAATTGATTGGACCTTTTTGCAAACAAACAAAATTTACAGCTACTGTGCCATCTTCACCAATTATATAATTTTGATCCGCTTCATATAAATTTCCATCACCATCCTGCACTTTAGTTCCTGCCGAAATCAAAACATCTTTTTGACCTCGACAGATACCGGTAACAGTAGTCGCTTTGGCTTTTATACGTTCAATAAAATAAATCCGACCAATACCATCTTGCATTCGACCTGTAGCATAAGATGGATCAACCTGATTTACATAATATGCCAATAAACGGTTACGATCTGAAATTATCGCGGCCATAGAGGTTGCAAGTTGGCCCTGTGGGGTTGATAATAAAAATTCATTTTGATTATTGAAGAACTTTAATTGATTATTAAAGGCATTCTGAAAATCTTCAATAACGCCTGCAAGAATATCCTGCTCTTCAGGCAATATGATACCTGTATTACCCCATTCTTTGTCATGGTCTGATGTGGATTGTCCCCCCCATTTTAATGAAGGGATGTTCGTGTCGACATCTTTAACAATCGGTAAATTTCTCAGCTGAACTGGTGAGATATTTCTTGCATTAATATTGTCATCGTCAGAAAACGACATTTAATTGTTCCCCGCTCTTTGTATCAATGATTAAATAAATGTTTCCATGCAAGGCCCTTTGTTTATCAACATACAAATCCATGTCAGCACGGATAACACCATCAACATTTTCAGCACGATCCAATAAAATATTCTTAATTAATCCCCAATTTGGATTAACCCCCAATATTTTAGCAAAATATGGTGTTCCCTGGTTCACATCATACCATCCCTCACCCTCTTCCAATTTTATTTCGTTAGCAACCTGTTGAGCAATGGCAAACCCATCATTTACAGTTGCTATATTTCCATTTCTATCAACCAGCAAATCCCAATCCTCAGTTAATAATAATTCCATTTTCAACCTCAAAAAAAACCACTCAAAAGAGTGGTTAATAAAGTTATTAATATTTCAAATTAATTTTTTAATAGAATATGATTTATGATAATTAATAATAAAAAATAACCTTTTGAATATATTAAAAATTTTAAATCTAATTTTTAGGTTGGGTAGTATCCTGGCCCTTATTACCATTTCCATGAACATGTTCAAGAAAAGAAATTCCATCAATAACAGTATCTCCTGTCGTTTGAGCGGCACCTGTAATTAAAGTGTTCCCTATAATTGAAGTCTCACCAATAATGGATGTTTCTCCCAAAATATTGACCTGACCATTTATATTGACATTACCTTCTATATTAATATCCGAAGCTTTGATATGAAGTTTATCATCTTTTATTTTTACATCGGTACCATTAGATAAAAATATTTCTACGTCCTGATCCCTTATATTCACGAAAGTAGTGGGGGATTGTTTTGACGCAGGCGCAATGGCCATCTCCAGATTACCATCAGTGATTTTTAACCATGTTCTTGGTTCTTCATTTAAAAGGGATCCTATATAAATGGCATCTGATATAGAATGTTTACGATAACTTGCCGGAATATGTTTTTTACGACTAGAAACAACATTTGAAATATCCCTTGCAGCAAAAATAACAATGCCCTTATCACCTATTTGAGGATCAATAATGATTCCATAATCTCCAGCCTGTTGTCTTGCATAAGGAATATTACTGATTTGCGCATGATCTACTGCCTTTCCTTCATTATCCAACATCGCGAGCATCGGAATTACATCAAGAAGCCGTTTTTCGGTATCAACAGATAATACTTGTACCGGCATAGCAGTAAAAACACGACTGATTGCATTATCCATCATAGTCCATAACGTATTAAGAACGCTATTTCCTTTATTGGGATTCATCATTAGCCAATATGTCCTTTTTTATCTTTTTTAGAAAAATCTTTTTGCAATTCAATATTTGTAAACCATGGCCCATCAGGTGTATAACAGGATAATTCATGTTTTAATGAAACCATATATCGCCATACTCCATTAACATTTTTAATATATTCTGATTTAAGAGCTATTTCTTCTCCAAATCGAATTGAATGATTAAAAATACTTCGAACAGTGATACCTCTATCTGAATAGGCAGGATAACCGATCATTCCATTATTGACAGAAATATTCCTGGAAGAAATTTCTACAGCTTCTATCTTATCATTATTACTATCATTAGTTTCTAGTCTACGTTCATAATCATTTAATGTCATATTTTCAGGAAAGATTTTGCAAATCTGATCCTGAAATGTAAAACGGGTTTTCGTATCTCTTGTACATAATCGAATTTGTTCAATTAAATCATCATGATAATTGGGATTGTTTAAAACGGCATTAACACCATAATTTTTAAAACTCAATCTTCCTATCCCATTAGAATAGGGTAGAGATGCATTATATTTATCAATAATTGTTTGCACAACAGTTGCGACAGGTGTTTTATTTTTGAATGAAATGGATTTAGCTGGAGTCAAATTTAATCCTGCTGCAACCATTGCATTCACATGGAAAGCAAGATCAGGTGCACTGCCATAATCTGCATAAGCAACTGTTATACCGCCTTCAAATATTTTATTATATATAATTTTTTTATCGGAACTGTTTTCCAGACTTGCATATATGATCAAATAATTGCCAAACCCATTTGACTCTTTTTTATATTGACCCAATGTTGATAATTGATTGATCCAATGCTCATCCATATTATAAATCGTGCATTGACATTCCGGAAGACTCTCCCCTCCCTGATAATTAATAGAAACTTTCGCTTTAAGATGTTCGACCGAAAGGATTAATTTTCCATCTGCAAACGTTTTTTGTCGTTTATTTTCATCCACTCCCATTACAAATTCAAATTTTAAATAACGTTTATGAAAGGTAGTAAAAGTAGGACGATGACCAATAACAGTGATTTTCTCTTCATAGGATGATAGCATTATATACCTATCCCATCATCAATTCCACTTTCGAGATAATAAAGCAGATAACGATTACCAAAATCTTTATAAGATGGATGATTAAATCCTTGCTGATCAACAAACATTAAATCTCCAGGAAATTCAAGATAAGCAGAACGAATTAATCGAACCCGATCCAGACATAAAATTCCTGTTAATAATGGTACTGCACCATAATAAACATCAAGGAACACACCAACATTTCCTCTATCCAACAGGCGAAAACGATAATCCATTCCCTCAAGAGTAAGAATAAACTGCTGAGCCTCAATAGGTGAAATCTGTATAAGTTGCATTTCGTATTATTACCTATCAATCTTACTAATAAGGTTTTTGGCTTTTGTTAGCCGCTTGTTTCTGATTACCATTTAAAGCATGAGGTTGAGTTGTTCCCTGACTTACACTGTCGTTAGAATAGGCTAGCGCATTTTTAATGGTAATATTCTTTGGTGTGGATATAATTTCCTGAAAATCAATTAAGTATCGTACAAGTTGAAAACCTTTTGATGAATTTCGTTCAACAGAATGAGCAGTTATTTTAACATTGTTAATCAAACGTTCCGCTGTATGCAAAATATATACATTTGTGGAATTTTCAGCATGTTCCAAAGCATCCTCAAATAATTTCCGTTGTTTTTGAGTTCCTGTTGAAACATAAGTGACTTGTCCCGTTCTGGGTTGCTCTACCAGATTATATGCGACAACTTTTCCACCTTCGACAGGTGCAGTTGAAGTTTTATATTCTTTTTTATACTTTAAATAAATAACCCCTGCCTCGGCTACATTATTGCCCATAGAAAAACTTAATGTTTTATTTAAGATTTTTATTTCATTTTTTTTTAATCCGGTTTCATAAAATGGATTTCCATTTTTATCGAAAAAACCGAATTTGGAATCTGTATTAACCAATTGATTTAATAGCTTCCACCCAGCACTCTGGGCATAAGAGGACAAAATATTATCAGCCCCTATTTTTATAGCCATAACATCCTCCAATATCGAGGCCCTTTTAAATTAGAACCAACAAATAAATTATTTAAATTTAAAAGAATATTTATAAATATTATAAAATTATCTTGAATAAATAAAAATTAAGATTATATTTTTTCGTTTTTTAATAAGTAAATTTTCAACAATTGATAGCTTTGTAAGATTGTACCGCGTTAGAAAATGGAAAACTAAGGCTCAATTGCTGTTTTACCTGTTGTGCTATCATCATGGGATCAGCACTTGAGGGTTGTACAATAATATTAATTCGATATTGCTGATTATTATTAGTCATGCAATTTATTATCTTATTAAAAGAAGGATTAACCTTATTTATTTGTCCATCATTTGCCAGTAGTTTACTCATTTGAACATTATCATTACCTGATGATAAAGAATGTTTTTGTGAATTACCAATCGTACTTTGATAGGCTTTATATGCTTCGATTCCAACAGCTGTACCACCCACACCCACCGCGATGGTATTGCCTGACTGATTAACCTTAGAAGAAGCGAGTATTGGTTTTTTCAAAGAAGGAGATGCAGCCTTACTATTTTTACTTGTCATGTAGTTATACAAACTATACAAATCATAACCTAATGACACCGCATCAAAAGCCCACCCAGCAGGCCCAGCAAATAAACCTGCTATTTTAGGTAATATATGACGTGCACCAAAAGCTGCAACTTTTCCCATCATGCGACCAGCATTACCAAAATGAGGAATCTTAGTTACAACATGCTCTAACTCATCCCCAACAGCCTTTACTCCTCCAGTTAATCCGAATATTCCCGGAATTTTCAAAGCTGTATGACCAATACTCCCTATAACGGAACCATTTCCCTTTTTGAAAGCACTTATACCAGAAACTTTATTCCATATTTTACCTAATCCACCAGCTTTTTTACCTATAGCACCAATTTCAGGTATTTTAGAAATAAATTTATCAGCTTTACTACCATTCTTCAGTAAGGATTTGGCAATATTTGCCAATCCTGAACCACCCTTTCCTAAAACTCCTTTAAATGTCGCAATTGTTGCTACAAAACTTATAACCGCGGTAAAAACAGTTTTTAATAGATCAATCTTATCATTAACATCATTTGTAATAGCTATCTTTGATTTTGCAGAAGCGATTGTATCTCCATGCCTTTTTAATAAATCACTTTCCAAATTCGATTTATTTATAACGTAACCGGCGGATTTTTCAGCTGCTAATAAGTTATTTTGATTTTTAATATTATCTAATTTTGCACTAGCGTTTGACGCTTCTGATAAAATTTGATTGGTTTCGTTATTTCCTTCTAAATTAGAATTTTTTTGTTCTTCTAAAAATATATTTTGATATCCATGGGTTTGAACTCTTTTTGATTTGGCATCAATAATATCATGTTCAGGCGCAGTCAATTGATCATAAATATGAACATTGTCATGAGCCAATTTTCTAGCAATAATATTTGCACGATCCGGATTAACTTTTTGTAAAGTGGCTAAAGCCTTACGAATATTTTCCAAGCGCTCAAGTGCAGTAAAATTATGCCCCTTGTCATCACCCCTTTGTAAAACTCGCTGACTGGGAGCTACCTTATCTAATTCTTGTAATTCTGGATAATTAAGTAAACTATTTGTTTTATTGGTGGAAATGGCAGAATTTATATTCGCCATTTCTTTATAAAACATCAAACTTTCAGATTTATTCGCCCCATAACGATTACCAACATTCACAGCTTGATAAACATCCGATACAGATGAATTTGTCATGCTAGCCATTTGTTGCATTGCACTATTATCATCTGTAATATTACTTATGTCCCTTATCGTTAAGAAACGATCTGCCAGTTCGGAAATTGCTCCCTTAAAACTATCAAAAGAATTTTCTAATTTGCTTACCGCAGCAAGAAATGATTCTCCCTTTCCATCATGATCGGACTTTTCATATAATGAATTTTTCAAAATATCTAAATCATCAAGTTTATCTAGCTTTCCTAATTTAGACAAATTATTCAACTGATTTAAGTTATCAAGTTTTTCATTCGCAGAATTTTGATTATCAATTATGATTTGTAAATTTGTTGAAAGGATTGATGAAGATTCCGGATTATCTGATGAATGTGTAGAAAAAGCTAAAGAAAATTTTTCTAATGCCTGATCCATCTTTGCAACTGAATCCAACAAGGATTGTTGTATCTGATTATCTGGTTGATTAGAATTATCCATACCTATTTTTCCTTAAATTATAGCAATGGCTATAGAACTTCATCAAGTTCACTCTTCCGTTTAATATATTCGGAAGCTATCATTTCATTATATTGATTAATTAAAATTATTTCTAAAAATTGGTACAAATCTCGCACGCTATAAACAGATTGTAATTCTTTTAGCGTAGCAAAACCTGAAGTAATCACCTCTCCGATTGATTGAGGGATGTTTGGGTAGTATCGATATCCTTTTTGCTCTGTAATTGCTCCATCGAAACTATGAAAAGGTCTAAGTACCGCTTGGCGTCTCTCGTAAAAAAATCCGTATGTAACTTAAATGCCTCCCGTTTTAAAGCGATAATAGTAGAAACTTCTTCAATATAATGATTAGGATTATTCAAAATTGGCTCTACCAAATCATTTTGACCAGGATTCAAATAAATACTACAGCAATCAAACAAGGGTTTAACTACAATTTTTAAATCATCATAAGGCAAACTGAAAAACAATGAAGACAAATATACAGCTAATTTTTCAGTAGCTTGTTGAATTTTTACCATTCCTTCATCATTTTTCTCCATTAACTCTTCATAACTTGATTCTATTGTTGCTTCTTGCACATAAGTGTAAACTAAAGGTATTAAAAACGATATATCCTCTTTATTAGCATTTCTTAAAATCGCATTAATCGAGCGTTCAGCCCATTCTTCTGTATCAAAAGCAGACATTTCGGTGATTTTAAATAATTTACCTTGATCACGACCAGGTTCTTGGATTTTTAATTCAACTGAGCGACGTGCCATAAACTTAGACCTCTACAGTTTCATCAACAGATTCAAAAAT
This sequence comes from Commensalibacter sp. ESL0382, assembly GCF_009725775.1. Classification (NCBI taxonomy): domain Bacteria; kingdom Pseudomonadati; phylum Pseudomonadota; class Alphaproteobacteria; order Acetobacterales; family Acetobacteraceae; genus Commensalibacter; species Commensalibacter sp. ESL0382. Next base: position 125,450 of record NZ_WNII01000007.1, on the reverse strand, counting down.
AAATTTACAAGGAACGGCACTTAATGTTTTTTGATGGTTGGGTATAGCCTGCCACTGAGTCAGATAGCCATTATTCAAATTATAATTTTTACCTAAAGAAGGAATAATCATTGTTCCATTAAATTTCAAAGCTTCCCTTTGAACCTGCATTACTTTTGCCAGTGATTGCAAAATTGCCAAAGAACTAGAAGCTGCGACAAAATTAATTTCCAGCTCAACTTGATGCGCATCAGGCAAATAACCTCCATAAACAGTACCTTCAAAAGATGTTACTGTTTCAACTAAACTTTTCGAGGAAAATTTGAACGGTGAATCTGACGTCAACCCCTCCAAGCTTAATGGTACGCCTATCAAGGGTGAAACAAAACCTGATGCTGTTGATCCCAAACCAACTTTATCCGCTATATTATTATTTACCCATGGATTACTTGCAATGAGCGTTAATTTTGTATTGATTGATGTAATTGTTCTATTTATTGCCATTTTATTGTAACTCTATGCTGTTCATGTTGATTTGTTGAACGGATTGACCATCGGTATACCAAAAATTAATGGGAGGCGAACCACGACGAACGCGGGTTTGTGGTGTTACATTACCCATATCAATTTTCAGATAATAACCCACAGCCGTTATATTATTGATTTGAGATAAATTAAGACCAGCCTGTTTAAGACTTTGCGTTTGATCTTCAGATAAATAAATACCAGAACGTATTGCACCAAACTTAATAAAATCATCAATTGCGGGTTTGATTGCCGCACTTAAAATTCCCTTACCTTCATTATTATATGGAATCTGTCCTTTGGCTAATAGGGTTTTTATAAAACAATTTTGAAAATAACGACGCATCCATACCTGACAATACCAGCTATCCAACCATAAATACTGTCCTGAAATTTTACCTTCCATCATAAAGACAAAATCATTTGACGCTGATGCCCACACGCCATAGAAATTATAACCATTCGCTTTAAGTGCCAAGGCAATGTCTTCATTCGTTACATTGGCTTTTAATAAGCTGCTACGACGAAAAGCGGCATTATATCGTCCATCGGTTTTTTCAAGATCCCATGCCGCAGGATAACCTGCGATAAAAGCACAAAGTGCAAGACTGTTATAAACACATACAACACCCTCGTAATTTGCTGAGTATACTTTTTCAGCAAATGAAGTTCCGGTATTGGCCGTTATCGCTTTATTTGAACTATCAGAAAGAATGACACATACATCATCCTTCATAGAATCAGCCCATTTTGCAAAAGTTAGAGCTTCTGCCTCATCAGGTTCCCAAGTCAGAAAAACGGAACAAAAAGTTAGGTTTTCTTTTCTCAAAGTATTAATAACACTTGATGGTGTAGGAGATTCAATTGCGGGTGATAAACTGGCCCCTTGATTTTCTGAAAGTCTCAATAGATCAGCCAATTGCCCTGTTGCAAAACTTACATAAGAATTGTGTCCGGTTAATCCGGATGTGATAATAAAGGATTGATTTCCAGATGAATAAACAACAGAAACTCCCAACAAATTTTCCAAAATTGTTGCCGCTTCACTAAAGCTATTGATAAAGCTAAAATCTGGATCAGCTATATTTTTTTCATTATTATCAACCACGATCTGTAAATCACCCTTAAAAGATCTTAACTCTTCCAAAGTGACAGCCGACATTGTTGCGCCAATCAAACCAGCGCTTGTATTGTTTTCAGCGTATAAAGCCATATAAAGCTGAGTTGCAACACGATCAGAATCTGTAAATCCAGCAAAATAAACTGTTGCCAGGTTATATTCCATTGAATCATAACCAAATAATTTTCCAATTTCTTCAGCATTTTCAAATATGGATGTAATCCCCGCAGGAATAACATTCTCTTTTCTTGTAAGCATCAAACCAAATAGGTCATTTCCCTTGTTCCCTACGGATAAAACCTTTGGATTAATTCTTACAATATTATTTAATGGTATAGACATTAATTTGTAATCCTTATCATAGTGAATTGGTTTATAAAATTATCGAACACCAATTTTAGTATTCCCTGTTTCAGGCAATTTAGGCTTAGTTCAAGCATGCCTGAACTTCGAATGTTTGAATGATTTATGAGAAATAATTAATTTTTAATTTGGAATGTGTTTAAGAATAAAAAACCACCCAAAAAGGTGGTTCAATTGTTTGCATGAAGATTGGAAAACTTGTTATTATTTTAAGATTTTCCTTCTTTTTTTGCCGCACTTCTTACATCAAGATAATAAACGAAAGATGCAAGCATCAAGGCAACAGAAGGAATTAAGGCAAATAAATAAGCATAAATCATCATCATTTGTTGTGTCGTTACACTATTATCTGCCGGCAGGGAGATAAATCCCAAATAAATAAATATCCAACCTCCCAATAAAATAACAGCAAACATTAAAAAAGCCGGTAATTTTCTTACATGCTTAGGCATTGTAATAGATTGTTTCGTAATCGCCGAGACCACAGATAAAACAGCACCGACAGCTATCATAAAACTAAAAAAACCGACCATAACCGCTTTAAATAATGCAATTACATCCATGTTATTGCCCCTTGCTTAAATTGTTTTATAATCAAGGTTATTAAACTTTATTTTAGAAAGCAATTATAAGTATATGATATTGAAAAAATAAATTTTATTCAGAATAAAATATTATTGATGATACAAGAGCAAATACTTCTTATAAATTTTAGTAGAACAAATATATCTTACAATTAAAGTCAATTTAATTTCCAATAAATTACCCTAGACAAACTTTTTTATTACAAATAATTCATGACATGATAACAATAAAATGTATTAAGTTTTATTCATCAGCATAGATAACCAGTTCTCCTTGATCGTTTTCAGGTTGATCAAGTTGAGCTACGACCAAAACCTTACACCAGCCAGACATTTCCCACTCTTCTAATCTTTGAACAACCAACCAGCGTCGCCCCAGAAATTCCAAAAGATCACCACCGACACCTCTTACACGATCTATGCCGTAAAGTTGTCCATTAGCATAAACCACACGTTTTTCATTTTGTTCACTGGCATAATGACCATGAATCAGCTTATCGCCTTTTAAAGATTGAACTTGCAATTCAATAGGTTCAGGATCTTCATAAACAGCCTCTTGTCGAGTTCCTTTTAGAATATAACCTTTTGAACGAAATAACGATCCTGTAATAGAAGGATTTACAATTCCAATCATACTTCGCACCATATCATGAAGCTTCATAGAATCCTATTCCTTTAAATTTATATAGACTAATGTTTATGATTTAAAAATTATATACTTATTAAATTATAGATTTTATCTATAAATAATTATATTTTTATGTAAAATTGATAATCAATCTTAATTTTATTGCAAAATACAATTAAAATTACTTAGAAACTATGCATCTGAACAATCATCCTGACAACTGGCAATAAAAACAGACCCATTTACTAATGGAGACCATTTAGAATGACATTTTAAAAATTCATTCCATAAATCCCTTGGCAAACGTGTAAAGCCAATATTTCCAAAAAAACGTCTGCTATCTTTACCTGGCATATCCCGAATACCTCGTAACAGGATGTTTTGACCATCAACCTTAATAACTAAACCGTTGGGTATTCTACAGCCAATAATAATATAATCTAGATTATGTTCTTTAGTATTATCATAAGCGAATATAGATTGAGCATTAATATCTATGGCATCGTCCAAGAATTTATCCATATAATCATCAGCAGCATTGCAATCATTGAATTTAAATTTGCTTAAATCTATCGATTCATCAATTTCAGCATTGTCTTGATCTAGAGAATAAAATTGAAGGTTTTCCTTTTCATATTCTGAATGATTAAAGTCTAATGATGGCAAATAATATTTTAAACTGGATTTTATTTCCTTGTTATCAAAATTGTTATTTTTAGCCCTTGTCATAATTCCCTCTTATGGAAAGATACGCAGACGAGGATCAGGAATGGGTTTAGTATAAAAAGTACTACGATATTTTTTTGTTAAAGCCCAAAATTCATATCCATAACGTGTTTGTGCCAACCAAGGATCAATTTTATTTTTTGCATGAGATTTGGTATCTACATGAAGAGAAACACTTCCTTCTGTCACCGATGAAATTGATCCTATAAGCTGATCCCCATTTTCAGTTTTTTTTTGCAAACAGACCAGATGAGAAACCAGCAAATTCATTAAAATACGCTTTTCCTTTAAACAACAAACCACGCTATATTTTCCTGGATTGAAATAAATGGCAGCTCGTTCAGCGATTTTATAAATGGTTTCAGGGCGAAAAAAACTCTCCAATTCCGGAAAACTTGCCGCCCAATCTGACCAATCAAACACACATTCCTGATGTTTCAGATCAGATTGTAAATTCATATTGCCTGTCCTGCTTTCACCTGTTCCAGCGACTTTGGCATTTTAGCAGAATCAATCGGTTCAAGACCATGCATCAATGTTTCTTTTTCTTTGGCTTCATCTAAAACTTTTTTCTTTTTATCTGCAGCAAATATGAAACCTTTTTGGTAGGGCGCAAAATTTTCATGTTGTTTGACCCATGCCTCCCAGAAATCTCTTGAAACTTTTGTTAACCCTACAATTTGGGATGCCATATAAAAAGGAGTCTGTGGACGCCCCAAGTGCATGCTGCCTTTTAACTCAACTTTTTCTTTTCCTACTTCTAAAATAATCCCATGAGGTAATTTACAGGCTACTATGACTGTTTCCGCCATTTTAAACCCCAATCATTTGCGCAATCAGGATAGGACGTGTTATGATTGCCCCCCATGAACCCTGTGTCAATTTTTCTTCCATAGAAGAAGTTTTACGAACAATACCATGACTTCTTAATTTTTCAGAAAAAGCACAGGTTATAGTGTCAATACCTTGATAATTCTCTACAAAAAGCTGAATCAATTCACCACCTTCTAACGATAATTGAGGTGCACTGACTTGTGTAAGATTAGGAAAATTTTTCTTCAACAAATCCATAACCCCTACCCCATGTTCATTTGTTTTTAACAGATAGGGTTGAATCTCATTAGATACGACCAATTTTAATGGACTATCCATATTAACGGCATTGTCCAGATTAATCATCCCTTTTGTTTGCGCCTGTAATTGTCTGTACAGCTTCTGAATATCTTCATAAATTTCATTAGCTGAAGCCTTCTCCCAAACCGTACCGCCAGAACCTTTTATTGTGGGCGCAATCGGAGGTAGTAAAGCGGGATCATTCAAGGCACCATAATTTTGCAGGTTGGAAACTCCAAAAAAATAAGACTGATTCTGCCAATGATTTAATAATAAAGCGGCCGCCATTCTTTTACGTGATGCAATATCAATATTAGATAAAGCAGCCCGACCTTCTTCACGATCTCCCCATTCTGCAAAAGTTTGGACCAGAAATTGTTGACGCTGGGGAAATGAGGTATTAAGGACACTATATCCTGCTTGATTAAAATCTCCATAAGCAGCAATATCACCAGCTGGTTCAACGACTGTAAACATCATTGTATCATGTAGCCAATCCCCCTTTTTCGCTTCCCCGTATATAGAAGCTGCCTTACATGGGGCCGTTAAGACATCAATAATATTTGGATCTATATAAGTCGTAAATTGACCCGGAATGGAATTATTTGCCCTTGTTACAGGTGAAGTCGAACTATCCCCTACTCTTATATTGTCTGTATAATCAACAACATTTGGTAAGTGAATTCCAAATTGGTTTTCCAAAATTGCTCGATCACGTACCCATGATTTCGTTTGAATGGTCATAATTGTTCCTCTTAAATCCATGCAGAGATTTTGACAATATCCCCGCCCTTTGCATTTTCAGCATATTTATAATTTGTTGCGACAGCATTTTTGTCATCTGATACAACAATTTTACCTGTTTCCTTTGACGCATAGACCATTTCACCTTGTTGAACCTGGGACATCATTTCAGATAATTCAATAATAAATTCCCCCTTACTGAAAACAGTCACCATTGTTCCCGGAGAAATTTCCATATTTCCTTCTCGTGCATCTGGAAGATTGATTCCTGCCCATTCGCGTCCGACAAAACCAATTGGACTTGCATTTCCTTTATTGCTAATCAATCCTTCCCGTTCATCAGTCCATACAAAGGAACCAGCCTCAATTGCTGTTGCTCCAACCTGAAAGGCCCCATCTTTACCCAATAAACTGACCCGTGGATTTACAGACGCAAAATCACCATGCCAACCTTGGGCAGGGTTCAAGTTAACTTTATTTTGAAAAGACATAATTAAATACTCCGTAATCGTGTAACACCAAAACGATGCTGTTCTTTGGAACGAATATATCCAGCATCATTGGCCCTGATTTGTTGTTTATGTGCAAGCATCATATCAACAGTATATTTTAACTGGTCGTATCCCATGTTTTCTGGAGGATTTTTTCCTGTAACTTCACTCAACACCGTTCGTAGAATTACCTCCCCGCTATCTTCTGCACCAGCCCATTCACCAACTAGGGGTTTTACCAGAATTCTGGCTTCTTGGGCCTGTTTAGCTTTTGTCATGATCCGACGTTCTATTGATTGTTCTAGGGAAACTGCATCATAAGCTTGGGGTTTAAGTCCTGTTTTTTTAATTAAGCTATCCTCAACATCAAAACCACCTGATGCATTCATATCATCATCTGAGGTCGATATAGTATCAATTGAATCATCATCATTTACCGGTGCATTCTGATCATTTTCAGATAATATCTTATGAACAAGACCAACAATTTTTTCTGCCTGTTGCCCATCTTTACAATCTTTTGCCATAGAACAATCAGAAAGGACCGCTCTCAATAACTTTCCAATATATTTGCGACGTGCACCACTAACAGAAGCAACCGCATCTGTAATTTGTGTATAATTGGCTCTATCAGATTTTGACTGATTTAAAAAATCAGCAAGGACTAAAGCTAATTTCTGCCCTAAATTATTAAGTTTTGACATTTGTATGTTCAACCTTTCATCTGCAACTCTAACATCATGTCCTGCACGACCTTGTTCAACCAAAGCAATATGATCCACATTAATATCCGTCATCATTCCGTCATAAGGCTCATTTTCAAACATTCCGGTCTCCATTACAGGTGTAAAAGCGTAGGAAGCAGATAATTCAGCCTGTGTATTGTTTTTAATTGCCTGTATATAATCCCCGTCCCAAATCGTAATTGAAGCCTGAATATAAGGATAAGAAAAAGACGGGTCTGAACCCGTCGTTCCAATGACTTTTGAATTATCAAGCTGATCCGCATCTGCGGCTTTATGCACGTAAAGAATGGGACGTTCTTTAAAAGAAAAGACCGCTTTTTTTAAAGCATCTGGTGATCGAAGAAAACGATATTTACGTTCTGGTTCCAAACCATATTTCATATGATTTTTTATCTCGAATCCATAATACTCACATATATTAGCCTTGGTTAAATTTGTTTTTTTTACACGTAAATGTCCGTTCCAGTCCTCAAAACGCATTGTTTTTGCATCAAAAGTCAAGGTTCGGTTCCATAAATTACCCATAATTTTACCTATATATTTGATATCAAAAGGGTTTTTTGGTTAAAAACTTATAAAATAAAAAATGTAGATTTATACAACTTTTGATATTCATGAACATTTTACTGCACCTAATATTTTTTATATAAAACCTATTTTTTAAAATTTATAAAAGAAAACAGAGCGGATTGATCTTCATTTTCTAATAAGTCTTTTATTTGAGAAAGGCTTAAAATATTATTGGAAACATAATCACACATCGTTTTTGCTATGTTCATATTAACTTGAGATTGCTGCAATTCGTCCAATTGCCACAAGGAATTAAAATCAAAAGTGATATCTGGATCTATTTTTCCAAATAAATGCAGTTGAACAATTTCAAGAATTTTCTGCAATGGTTGACGTAAAACCGTTTCCTGAAAAGCGGCAATTCTATCATAAAAACAACGTATTTCTCCATCGGAAGATGCATTCAAACCTGATGGTGTAATACCTAATAATTTTACCAAAGGAATACCTGAAATTGCGGCCATATGTTCCTGAGCCTGAGCTTGTAATTGTGCCAATCCAGTCAAGGGTGTAGCAATATTTGTAAGTTCTTCTGTTTCTTTATCTACAATCTGCAAACCACGATTGTCACGGTAAGCCGCCATTAAGGCAGCTCTTTGCGTCAATTCTTCGCAACCAGGACTTAATAACTGAGATAAATCCGTTTTCAAAACCATAGTTGAAAAAGACTTGATTAAATCCGATACTGATTGTCGCGTCCTTAACCAGTTATCAACATAAGGTTTGGCCATAAAAGCAAATGGAACCCCACCAAAATTATAAGCTGGTTTCAAAATATCAGGAACTGGTTGAGAAATGATTGTAATCAACCTGCTGGCATGAATTTGTTTTCCCAATACCCACCACATCGAAGGCTTATAAAAATCTTCTGTAAAAGGATCTGTTGTATCATATGAAACAGGGGTTACCCAAGTCGGGTCAATAAGCTTGAACCCACGCAGCTCACCTTTTCTAATTTTTTTTGAAGTTAAGTATAAAGGAACCTGTTTTTCCTCATCATCATGATTAGCCGTTTCTAAATCAATATAAAGATGTACCAGCCCAAAATAACCTTCCGTACATAATGATTTTTTAATTAAATCTTGAATATTTAAACGCTTAAATTCCGCTTTTATTTTATTTATAATGGATGAATCATACCCTTCCTTTTTGATATGTTTAAACCCTATCCATTCTCTTGTAGCCTCTTCTGCTCTCGTTTCAATAATTATTCTATATTCACCACGTAAGGATAATTGTGCCAGATATGGATATCCGGGAAATCCAATTCCCTCTTCAAATAATGTCGTCGTCGGACAATTTCCAACATTGAAATTATGAAATTGATTAAAAAACAAGCTGTCGCTAACAGTTACAGAATTATAAGAATCGCCAACCACTCCCTCTGGAGCTTGATATGGTATGTATATATCCTGTTTGTTTCCAAAAAATTCTGGATTTTGTCTAGGAATATTAATATTCCTTAATTTGGTTTTTTTCACCATAACCGAATTTATCTTTCATTATTAAATATCTCGATTGAAAGTTTAATACGCTGTTCAACTATCGGTTTTGTTGTTTTTAAAAATTTAAATCTAATTTATTTAAAATGTGACTACGCTAAATTGGTTTTAAAAATTTAACATTATATTACTGTTTATAACAAAATTGTGATTTTTTAAGGTCTTAAAATAATTGCAATCAGTAATGTTTAATTATATCTTATTAAAATCATTGACTATTTCAATTAAGATTATTTTATAATTTTATTAATCATAGTTATTTAAATCATTTAAATATTTTAGTTAAAGCGGAATAGCTTTATGGGCTATTCCGCTGTTTTATTTAATTATCAATACGAAATTTAATTAAATATTCATAATTCCTTGCCAATTTGGCATTTTCGGTAATTTTCTTTGTAATGAAATAGCCTCAAAAGCGCCAGAAGAAGCATCAATCTGATCATCATGTGAACCATTAGGAAAGTCAGAAAGTTCATCTAAATATGATCTGTTCCAATTAGCTCTCAATAAAGATACATTTCCTATGTTAACCTGTGATGCAAATGGGTCAGCTCTGGCAATTTTATTCCCCGTTTCCCGTATTGCTTTTATTTTATACCCGGCAAGCATTTTGAGGTAATATTGCACCTGAGCCACACCCGCCTGTCCAGGATCCTGTGGAATTACAATTTTAACATCAAAACCATCCTGACTGGCGACAGCCTTGACAGTCTTAATAACTTCATCTGGCAAACCACGAAGTCGCACAACATCAAGCACTGTATATCCACTATCTACATTCCGTTGCATCTTTACCCCCACGGTCCAATCAGGATCATATTTACCAATATCTCTGGAAGCAGCAAAATCCCAACGTCTGACAACCTGGACTGGTTTTGGTGCTGCATCAATAATATTTAGCATATTGACTTTGAAAATTGATCCAGTTGATAGCGTTGGTTCACCTTGATACAAAGCAAACCAGTCTCGTTCACCCACAGCCTTTCGAATCTGTTCAAGCTCATTTCTATCATACGCTTCAGGCCATAAAGGCTCACCTTTTTTCCGTCCTAAAACATCATTTTCATTTGCAATAGCTGGTAAATTAATAACCTCCCATTTTTCACCTGCATCATTTTTCATCTGTGATAATAACCTTCCCGCCAAATCATCAACATGCCAACGAGTCTGAACAATAATAATGGCCCCACCGGGCATAATTCGTGTTCTCAATACAGACTTATACCAATCCCAGACATTATCACGCATTATTTGACTTTCAGCTTCATGTCTATCTTTTACAGGATCATCAATAATAGCAAGATGTCCTCCATAACCTGTCATGCTTCCACCAATACCGGCTGTTAAAAACACACCCCCATGATTGGTTTCCCATAAATCCTTTGCTTTGCTATCAATTGAAAGAGCAACATCAGAAAAAATATTTCGATAATATTTTGATGTCACTAAATTACGAACATCACGACCAAATTTATCTGCTAGTTTAGCTGAATAGCTGGCTGTAATGACTTGTTTTGTAGGATTGCGTCCTAAAAACCAGGCAGGAAAACGTTTTGAAATTAATTCACTTTTTCCATGGCGCGGTGGCATAAAAACCATCAGTCTTTTAACTTCACCACGTTCAACTGCTTCAAGTTTTTTACATAATAAATTCAGATGAAGACCGACACGATAATCCGGTTTTGTATAAATTGTAAATGCCGAAAGATAATGACGCGCATCATGACGTTTTTTTAGTTCTTCAATGACTAATTTTTTTGCTTTTTGTAGCAAAATCATAAATTATATTTTTACACCTAACAAAAATTTTATCATATAATCGTAATTATTATCTAACCGAAATTTGATTCATCAAGAAAAAAGTATTATATTAAAAAATACCTTAAGGTTTTGAAGTTATTAATTTTTTATAAAGGTATAGACAAATGAAAATTTTACAAACAAACGAATTGTCAAAAGTTGCTGGCGGTCATGGTCACAATAATAACCATCAACATCATAACAATAATCAACAGCATAATAATCACCATGATAGAGTTATTAACCCTCCTCATAATGATAAAGCTGATGGCTTGGCAAAACTCAATATCATTAAAACCGGACTAGAAAAAGGTGATAATTGGGCCACAATCGGAAAAAATATTCACAACTATTTTGCTGAGAAATATAGTTTTGTTGATCATTTTGGCAGATAAAAGCCTTTATGCAACCTTGATAGAATTGCTTCATCAAGGTTGCATCATTTATTAATTTTAATAATTTTATAATAAAACTATTTTAACGCAACCTTGCCAATAAATTTTTTTAGTTCCTCTTCAGACATATCTTCTAATGTTTTGATTTGTGTCATTTCTACTTTTGCATCATTCAATTTTGGATGACAATACGGTGCTGTCTTATAGGCAATTTCCAAAGCTGTTTCATATTTTTTTTCCTCCAAAGCTTTGTTCATTATTAAAATCATTATTTCTAATGGTAACTTATGTTTTTTTAAAAATTTAATTTTTCTAGCTCGAGGATTTTCCATAATTATTTGTTTAAAATATTATCTAATAATATCAATTAAATTTTTATAGAATAAAAAAATCATTATTTTAAAATAATGATTAATAATACTAAATCATGTAATAGAATTACAATATTACAAAATTATGAAATAGTTTTTCCAAATTAACCATTAAATTAATATTAATTTAATATTATTAATTCTTTTTTATATTCCCTTAATTATGAGTTCACATAATTAAGGGAAAACCAGTAATTAAAAGTATTATTAAAAATTATTGTAAAAATATATTAACTAAAAAAAGAATGTGCTTATTAATTTTCTAATAAAATATATTTATAATTTTTTTTAAGTTATTTCAATGATTATTTCATCACCTCATTAAAATGTTACCTATTGTTATACATCTACTTGACTTTTATTTATATTTAATAAAATTAATTGTTGTTGTACTTAAAACAATTTTACTTTCAACATAATATTAAAAATTTTTAAATGGTAAAATTCCGACGATAAAGACTGGGAGATAATCCTACTATTTTTGTAAATATCTTCCGAAACGCATTTAAATCTTTATAGCCACATTCAATTCCTATCTCATCAATCAATTTTTTTGAAAATTGTAATAAAAATTGAGCACGGCAAATTCGATGATGTTGAATATATTCTGTAACAGTCATTCCCGTAGCTTTAATAAAACGCCTCTGCAATGTCCGTATTTCCAATCCTGTTACTTTCGATAACTGTTTCAATGTAATATTCATATTCTTTTGATTAGATATCCATTTTTGTCCCTTAATTATTGGAATATCTCCATGCGTTAAATTAGGTGAAAAAATATTAAAATAACTTTGTGCACGTCTTGCCGGTTGGACCAAAAAAAATCGTGCAACTTCAGCCATAACTATGGAACCGAAAAATTTTTTCACCAATTCCAACCCAAGATCTATCCAAGATAATGAACCTGCCGTCGTAATAATATTTCTTTCCTCAATGACCATAGAATCAAAATCAGTATAGATATTTGGAAACTGGTTTTTAAATCGATGTTTTAACTGCCAATGAGTCGTTACTGTATAACCATCCAATAGTCCAGTCTCTGCCAATAAAAAAATGCCATTGCCAATAGAGGCAATTGTACAAGGTTGTTTCAAGGAATGTTTTAAAAAATTAATATGCGTATTATATTTACTTCCAGATGGAAATTCATCTGTACAAGGAGGGACAATAATAACAGAAAAATTCAAGTCATTTTTTTTAACAATAAATGAAGGCAGGTCAAAATTCACTGTTGGCTTATCAATTTTTACAATTTTAATTTGAGGTATGGGAAGATTAGTATTCCATTTCTCCTTGACCAACTGATTTGCTACAGAAAAAAAATCAATTAAACCGAAAATGGCTCCTTGTTGAACATTAGGGTACATTAAAAGACCAATATTAATAAGATCTATTTTTTTCATATATCATTATCCATACTGTTTTTATTACATAAGCAAGCGATAAAAACTGTTTAAAATTTTTTACGTAAAATGTATTTAAAGTCTTAAATTTATTAATTTAAATTAAACATCATAAACTAATTGATTATGGTGAGCTTTGAAAATTTTTTATATTAACTATTCCTTAAAAAATATACTGACTAAAATAAAAATATATTATTTATAAAAATAAGTAACGATATTCAACTCTACGAATATTTATTTTAAAAAAACGTTTCCCTTATAATCATTTCAAAACAAAAATATTAATAATATTTAATTTTTATAACAAAGCAATCCATAATTTTAAATACCATACATATTCATCAAAACTATCATGAATAATAAATATAATAAAAACATAAAACATGTGATAAATTTACTTAATCTATTACCTTTAATTTTTTTATAACAAATAAATAGAGACCAATGAATTATAAAAAAAGAATTATTCTTACATTATTAATAAATATCCTAATATCCCCCTTAACTGGACAATCCAGCAATTTACAAAAAGATGAAATTAAAAGACTATTTACTAAATCAAAAAAATTACCCTTGCATACTGATCAATTCGCAAATAGTTTGAAACTTTTACCGCCTCCACCAGATAGAAATAGTCAACTATTCACAATTGATAAAGAAATATATCTCAATACACGCAAACTTATAAACACATCTCGATGGAACCAAGCCATTGAAGAAGCCGCTATTTTTAACGGAACAATCGGAAAGAACTTTTCTAAAACCATCGGTATTGAAATATCCAAGAAAAATACCCCTATCACTCAAGATTTTTTAGAAGATCTGTTAATCATGAGCGGTAATTTTGGAACTGATAAAGCGAAAAAACACTATCAAAGAATTCGTCCCTTTATGTATTATCATACGCACAGCTGCACTCCAGAGGATGAGAAGCTACTTAGCAAAGATGGTTCATACCCCTCAGGTCACGCAGCTTTTGGATGGTCCGCCGCCTTATTTCTATCCGAAATTTTTCCAGATAAACAAGACCAGATATTGAAAGAAGGTTATGAATTCGGACAAAGTCGCGTTATTTGTGGTGCGCACTGGCAAAGCGATGTAGACGCAGGCCGATTGATCGGAGCTGAAGTCGTCGCCCGTTTACATGCAAATCAAGAATTCAGAGAAAAACTTAAACAAGTTAAACAGGAACTCCTCAAAAAGTCACGGGAAATCCATTTTAATAAAAATTAACAAACTTCTAATAAGAATGCAATTATAGTTTAACTTTTTCAAAGATTAAGTATTATTAATAAAATACAATTGTATATTTGATTTGATATGTTAATAATTTGATGATAGGTTATTGAAATAAATTATAACCCCTTCTATTCAGGAATATTAAAATGCGAGAAATTACATCACATGAAATCAATAGCGTATCAGGTGGATCTTTTTTGGATGATATTATCGGGGGCAATATTACACTTCCCGTTTCTTCCGCTTTAATAGGCTCTTTCATAGGCGCTTCAATTGGAGGAATTGTCGATAATCTTTATGGTAGCTTAACAGGAATTAAAACCAACAATGAAGCAAATGCCGGAAGTAAACTTGGAAGTGGTATTGGATCTATTGTTGACGCAGCCAAATCAAAAAATGCCGCCGATATAAGTAGCAATGTTAACAATGCAATTTCTGGGATAGGATTAGGTACAGTTGGAATTATTAATGGAATATCGCAGGGAATTGCTAATCTCTTCCATTAGTTTCAAGATACATAATGAAATTTTCCTGCAACTATTCATTATATTATTTAAAATAAGTTGTTTTTATCGTGTAAATTGATTCACCCAAATTAATATAAATATAAAAAATCTTTAGAGAATATATAATACTTCAATCATAAACATTTATGATTGAAGTAATGTTTCTCAATATTCTTACAAAATTTATTTAATCTATCAAGATTATTATCCATGAATTCTCTTTTCAGGCATGAAGTTTTAGAAGCAAAACGAGATACATGGTTAGGTCGCGTACAGGATGTACAACCTATTCCCATAAAAATCATCGCGATTATCTCATTCATTTGTGTCATTATTATCATATTATACACTATTTTTGGTGGTTATACGCGTCGTATACATGCTTCCGGCAGCATTATGCCTACAGAAGGGTTAATCACTATAGGATCAAGAACAAATGGCATTGTTATTGAAAAAAACGTTATAGAGGGCCAATTTGTTCATAAAGGCGATAAATTATTCACGATAAGTCTCGAAAACACCTCTATCAATGGACCCACACAACAATTAACTAATAACTTGTTGAAAAAACAAAAAAATATTCTTGAAAAACAGCTTGCACTCAAAGAAAAGGCCGCTCCCATTGAAAAAAACAATATTAAAGAAACACTCTCTAATCTTTACAAACAGCATGACAAAGTTACCCAGCAAATCGAAAATGACAATCAAATAATCCCCTTGGTTCAACAATCGTTACTGATGATTGAAAAAGCCAAGAAAATATCTCTGGCAACAAATCAGGAATATCAGAATCAATTATATACATATGCCCAAATTCTAGGTACTCATGCACAGTTCTTACAAAATCAAACATCGATTGAAGGCCAAATATTAGAAAATGCATCAAAATATCAACTGTACGATACCAATTACCAACATGATCTCAATGAAATTAAAAAAAACATAAATGATATTGATCAGAAAATCATACTGGGAGAACGTAATCAAACTATTTTCGTTACAGCCCCCATAAATGGAACCATAACAGCGCTTCGAGGATATATCGGTCAGCAAGTTTCACAAGATTCCGCCTTAACTAGTATAGTTCCAGAAGGTCAAGCAATCGAAGCCGAACTTTATGTTCCTAGTTCAGCCGTGGGACTTTTAAAGAAAAATAGCAATGTTATCTTACGTTATGCAGCATTTCCATATCAAAAATTTGGTCTATACAACGGGACTGTTACCGAAATTACTTATACACCAGTTACATCGGATATAATGGGTAAAGACAGCAATCCCAATTTAAAAAATGAAATAATTGGTCCAAACAGTAAGATTGATCGTAACTTTTATAGAATTCGAGTAAAACCTGAAAAAAACTTCATTGCAGCTTATCCCAATAAAAAATATTTTTTGCAGCCCGGAATGCAAGTTGAAGCTGATATTGCCGTTGATTATCGTCGCCTTTATCAATGGATGTTCCAACCCATTATTGAGGTTAACGATACTATTAAAACAAGATTAACGAAACCGAACTCATGATTAATACCTTGAAAAGACTAAATTTTGCTTTTCGCCAAACTGTTCCCGTAATTTTGCAAGTGGAAGCTTCCGAATGTGGCCTAGCATGCCTTGCCATGATTATGAGTTATTATGGAAATTATATTGATCTAACAACATTTAGACAAAGAGAATCTATTTCTATCAAAGGAATTACCCTACAGAATATTATTAATATTGCGCAACGGAATAACTTGACAACACGTCCTTTGCGTTTGGAAATGGAAGAACTAAACAAATTACGCTTACCTTGCATTCTTCATTGGAGTTTAAACCATTTTGTCGTGTTAACAGATGTAAAAACCAATGGAATTATGATTAATGATCCCGCCCGTGGAAAACGTAAGGTACTTTGGGGTGAAATCAATAATGAATTTACAGGAGTGGCGCTTGAGATTGCTCCCGACCAAAATTTTACCCGAAAAGATGAGCGCAACAATCTTCATTTACGTGATCTTTTCAGAAAAACAGACGGTCTTAAAACAACCCTGTTTTATCTTTTATTAACATCCCTTGGGTTGGAAGCTATTTCAATTGTCATGCCTATGGCCTCGCAAGTCATTATTGATGAAGTCATTGTGACTTTGGATAACGGCTTGCTAACAACAATCACAGTTGGAATTGCCATTCTTATTTTGCTGCAAATGCTTATTTCCACAGCCCGAACATGGATGGTCATGCTTTTCAGCACCCGTGTATCTGTTCAATGGAATGCCAGCCTTTTTGAACATTTATCCAAATTACCGCTGGATTATTTCTTGAAAAGACATGTTGGAGATATATTATCCCGTTTCGGTTCATTAGGTATTATTCAACAAACCATTACAACTGATATGGTACAAGCAGTCATGGATGGTTTAATGGCAATTGGTATGTTTGTAATGCTAATCATCTATGGTAAATGGCTGGCACTTGTAACATTAATTGCTGTAATCCTTGACGGTATAAGCCGTCTTGTGGCTTATCGCCCTTACAAGCAAGCCTCTGAAGAGGGTATTGTCTATAATGCTAAAAAGGATTCACATCTTATTGAAACTTTGAGAGGTATGGCAAGTATCAAGTTACTTGGATTGCGGGAGCGAAGACGTGCACGCTGGTTAAATTTATTGGTTGATGCAATCAATGTCGGATTAAAAACACAACGTTATGACCTTATTTTTGGACGTATAAATGATTCCATCTTCGCTATTGACAGGTTAATAATGTTGGTAATCGGGGCACATTACGTCATGGATAATAAAATGACAGTTGGAATGCTGGTTGCCTTTCTATCTTACAAAGACCAATTCACCGGACGCATAGGCAATCTTATAGGTGCCGCCTTCAAACTAAAAATGCTTTCTATCCAGAGTGATCGTATTTCAGATATAGTCTTAACACCTACAGAAAGTGAAGAAAATGCTGTAATATCTATATCGAATAATAACAGATTGACGGAACAACTTCATATTAATGATCAAAACCATCTTGTGTGTAAAAATTTGGGTTTTAGATACTCTCCTGCTGAACCTTGGATATTTCGTAATATAAACCTGAAAATTCCAAAGGGTAAAAGTATTGCTATTGTAGGCGCATCAGGATGTGGAAAGTCAACAATTTTAAAAACAATGATGGGTTTAACCCATCCAGAGGAAGGTGATATCTACTTTAACGGTCGAAATATATTAAAAGAATCTCTAGACAACTACCGACAAGAAATTGCTGGTGTTTTACAGGATGATGGACTGTTTTCTGGTTCAATTGCAGATAATATTTGCGGGTTTGATGATAAACCTGATCAGGAAAAAATTATTGAATGTGCCCAGAAAGCTGCAATTTTACAAGATATAATGGCAATGCCCATGAAATTTGAAACATTTGTTGGTGATATGGGAAGTTCCTTGTCAGGAGGACAAAAACAAAGGGTTATTTTAGCCAGAGCTTTATATCGCCAACCAGCAATCCTATTTTTAGATGAAGCAACCAGCAGTCTGGATGAACCAACAGAAGCCCATATTGCGACAATACTAGATGAAATGAATATAACACGCATTATTGTGGCACACCGGCCTGCAACAGTTGCGCATTGTGATTATGTTATTGTAATGGATGTTGAAAATGCACAATCTGGAAAAATTGAAATTGTTGAAAGACAAGAGCTTATTCACAGACACCAACAGCATAAAACATCATAAACCTTCAATTCAAAAGATAATTCCGGATACGGTTTTTTAAAAGAACATAATTTTATATATTAATCAGTTTGGTTATAATACAATCAGAAAATCAGGAAATTAACCCTGTTACAATTTATTTCAATAATTTAAATATTACCAGATAACCCAAAGTTTCAATTTATCAGTAGGAATATTTTTTATTTAAATATAAAAAGCCTGTTCTAATTAAAAAAACAGGCTTTTATAAACTGTGGAAAAATTATTGTGCTGAACCAGATTTAAAATGTTTCATACAATCACTATAATAACCGCCGCCTTTTTGAATCCATTTCAAATTGCCATTCTTATTATCGGCTTTGTTCGCTTTATATTGATCCAAACAGGTATGCATCCGAGCAGTACCTTCTTTCTCATTTGAATATTTACTATCAACCGCGTTTGGAAAAACTGCATCACCTGCTGCTATACTTGATGCTGTAGCATCTTGTTTAGCTGGAGATTTAGAAAAAGCATTATTCTGGGATGTATCAGATTTTTTCGCATCTTGCTGATGCATTTCATCTTTGACAGATCTTTCATCTTTACAATTAGCTGCCTTGAAATCTCTAAACGTTTTTTCTTTGACGGTTCCAGCTTTTTTAGCTGCCGTAAACTGCTGATGACATTCTTTGGATGTAACAGCATGGACAGCATTGTTTACCAGCAAAGAGGTTCCGACAAAAGAGGTAATAGCTAAACCGGCACCTATAACAGGAAAGCGCGCAACTATGGATTTTATCATTTATAATACCCTTACATAAATAAAAGGTTTAATATTCTTAAACCAATTGTATTAAAGCGCTTTTTGTTAAAAATTGTAAACAAAAATAATTGCTAATATTCAATTTATCTGTTCATTATGTAAAACCATATCCAACCCTTGCCTTTCTGAATCTGTATCTACACGCAATCCAATCAAAAAATCAATTATTTTCAATAAAACAAATGAAACAAGACTGCTCCAGATTATTGTGACAACAACTGCCTCAATCTGAGCAATAACAAGATGCAAAGATGCACTAATACCCACTGGATCTGTCTCTGTAGCGGACAATGGACCAAAGGCAAAAACACCGGTTAAAATTGCCCCGATAATTCCCCCCATTCCATGAATACCAAAAGCATCAAGAGAATCATCATATCCCAATTTTCGTTTTAAATAAGAACAACTCCAAAAACAAATCAACCCGCCTAGAAATCCCATCAATAAGGCCGGGCCAGGCATTACAAAACCAGCTGCTGGGGTAATGACTACCAAGCCAGCCACTGCTCCAGAAACAATACCAAGTACTGTTGGTTTTTTTCGAATAGTCCATTCGATCGACATCCAGCCAATACCACCAGCAGCGGCAGCAATCTGTGTTACAAGTACCGCCATGGCTGCTCGACCATTTGCACCCAAGGCAGATCCTCCATTAAAACCAAACCACCCAACCCATAATAGGGAAGCGCCCATAACAGCATAACCTACATTATGCGGTGCCAAATCACTTCGACCATACCCTAACCGTTTTCCTGCAACCAGAGCACATATTAAACCAGCAATACCGGCATTAATATGAACAACTGTTCCACCTGCAAAATCAATTGCTCCTAGATTGGCCAACCAGCCCGTCGGATTCCAAACCCAATATGCAACAGGAACATAGGAAAATAATGCCCATAATATGCAAAATATACATAGGGCAGAAAATTTTATACGTTCTGCAACCGATCCAACCAAAATTGCCACAGAAATAATGATAAATGTCATTTGAAACATAACATAAACACTTTGTGGGATAGTCATAATGACAGGATTGTTTCCATTGGCTCCTAATATGAACCCCTTATCAACACCCATGTGATAGTTGCCAAGAATTCCATTCAACATAAATTGTGATAAATTACCAATAAAAGAATTCCCTGTCGTAAATACAAGACTGTATCCCACTGTTATCCATATTAAAGTAACAAGACAACATATAGCAAAGGATTGCATCATTGTTGCAAGAACATTTTTCTTGCGAACCATCCCTGCATAAAATAAGGCCAATCCTGGAATTGTCATTAATAAAACCAATGCACTGCTGATTAACATCCATGCCGTATCACCACTATCCAAAACAGGCATCACTGGCAAAGCCCCTAATGCAGAGTCTGGAATTAATCCAACTATACACATCAGATACAGAAAAATTTTTTGAATATTCAGAAAATTTTTATTTTTACATTTCATTGGAAACTGTTCCCGTACAATCCAAGTAAAACCCACTTTATTCTATCAAATCAATAGTTTATGCTTATGATACATAGAATGAAATCTTATTGTTTTAGTCCTTATTCAACTATTAAACATTGTTAGACAAAGCACAATCCTTTGCAGAAAAAATTATATGTTTTTTTTTACATGTAAAAAAATCTGGTCATTTGAATAAAAATATAGTTTCCTTATATGTCTTGTTAACCAAAGTCACATTTCTCCCTAAGGATACTGATAAATTTGCATGAGGGCATGATGAAAAAAAAATTTGGTCAATCTCTTCATCCAATTGCACCTACTCAAAACGCAATGAATGATCCGAATAACCTATTAGCGAGCGGCCCCGACAGCCACGAAATAAACCTTCAAGCCTTGTGGGAAAAAATGGTTCAAGAAAGCAATGGATGTTGTGATCCTTTATTATCCAGTTTTTTTGATACATGCATTCACAGCCATCATGATTTCAAAACCGCCCTGACTTGTATGATAGGACGCAAATTAGAAGATGCCTCCATCCCCTATCAGGCATTAACTGATTTAATCAAACAGGTGTACAGAACCAATCCGCCTCTCATTTCCATAGCTGCAGCCGATTTGATCGCAGTTATGATGAGAGACGCAGCATGCTCCGATTTAATTACACCATTTCTATTTTTCAAGGGATTCCACTCCATTCAGGCCCACCGCATTTCCCATTGGCTATGGCATAATCAAAGACGCTATCTTGCACTTCATTTACAAAGCCGTATTTCGGAAGTGTTTGGGGTTGATATACATCCTGCCGCCCGTCTGGGACAGCGAATCATGATAGATCACGCCACTTCTGTTATTATTGGGGAAACCGCTGTTGTAGAAGATGACGTTTCAATTTTACAAGAAGTTACCCTTGGGGGAACGGGCAAAGATGAAAAAGACCGTCATCCCAAAATCCGTCGGGGAGTCTTAATTGGTGCAGGTGCAAAAGTATTGGGAAATGTGGAAATTGGAGAGGGAGCCAAGATTGGTGCAGGGTCAATTGTTTTAGAAGCAGTCAAACCTTACACAACCGTAGTTGGTAATCCTGCCCGACAAATCGGGGTACGTCATAAAGATTTACCTGGAGTATCAATGGATTTAAGTCTTCCCCCTATTGATTACGTTATTTAACAACTGCATTATCAACAGAACGCATATAAGGTTCAAGTTCATCAAGCCTTTTCATGACAAATGCTACATCAATTGGTTTTTCCCAGGCACTAAGATGATCTGGCGCCCCATGATCAACACCACTGTCAAATTGATCGGCCCAATAACGCAATCCGCTTTGTAAAGACAAGACCAGAAAACATGGATTGATATGATGACTTGGAATCAATTCATAAATCAATGTGTCTTTTTGACAGAAAACGATATTTGATAAACCTGCACCCAACAAACCAACCACAATTTTTGCATAATGAAAAAGCATGATTTGTTCATCTAGACTGTATAATTCAGGATTTAAAATAAAATATCCTCTTTTCTCCAATGCTTCAACAAGCTTTTCCTCATTAGGTAAATGCCGATTATTCTTATTTACGCGACTAATATATATCTTGTCATATTTCGCTATTGACTGAATAGATACAACAGCATTCTGTTTCATTTTGACATATGCCTGCTCAGAAAGCTTTGAACAGGAATAGCCAAATTTTTGTGAGAGATAATCAAAATAATAAAATTCTGAAAATCTATATTGTTTTTCCTTTTCAATGGGATAACACATGGATAAGTCAAGTCCCAGCAATTCCAAACTGCGTTTACGCCATAACATCAATGGGTAAGGCAAAAGAAATTTGGCTTTTATTCCTGATTGCATTGCCGCATAATAAGCTGGAATGGCATGCATCATCCAATGAAAATAATTGTTTTCCCAATGATCAGAACAACAGAATACAGCTCCCTGATCTCGCGCATCAATCAGTTTATCCGATTGAATGTGGATGGAATTGAGCAAATTTTCCGATAAGTAATAATTGCTGTTGGTAATTACCCGGTTTTGTTTGAAATATACCATATGATAAACATCGAGGGTTATATCTTTCAGATGATAACGGTAAATTGTCTCGGCTGGATGTTTCCAGTGCAAAAAAGGATATGATTGATTGTTTGTAAATTCCTGAATATTCTTCCATCGCGGGCTGCCATAACATCCAATCGTTTTTTCAATCTTAACAGTTTCAATAGAATGGTGATTTATACGATTTTGCTGATGAAAAACTAAGTCTTTTATTTTTTCACGCGTTGATACAGACAATCTAAACAAGCTGATCTTTACCTTTAATATTGCATAAAAAGAACGATTTTAAATAAACTAACATAAAATTTCTAGATTAAATTAGAATGGATTATTTCGTACAAGGCAATGGCACCCGCAACTGATACGTTTAAACTGTCAATATCCCCGGCCATATATAATGAAACAATTTCATCACAATTTTGACGGACAAGCTGTCGCAGTCCCTTACCTTCGGCACCCAACACCAATGCCACTTTTCTTTGCTTATAATTTTGACCATTTAGAACCTCACCCTGCGCATCCATTCCAAGAACCCAAAAACCTTTTTCCTTTAACTGCTTCATGATACGTGAAAGATTAACCACTTTCATTACCAATACAGAATCAAGAGCACCCGACGACGCCTTGGCCAAAACCCCGCTTTCTTCTGGGGAATGACGATCCTGCATAATAATTCCAGCTGCCCCAAATGCCATTGCCGAACGTAAAATAGCACCAACATTGCGAGGATCTGTAACTTGGTCAAGGATGAGCACGGGTCCATGCCGTTTCACTATATCCTCTAAATCTGGGTCGGGAAGTGGCGTAACCTGTAATGCAACGCCCTGATGTACAGCATCCCGACCACAAAATCTATCCAACATCATACGATCAACAATTTCATAAGATATATTTAAAGGCCGTTCCAATTTGGTCATTAAAGTGTCAAATATCTCTTGTGTAGCCAACAAACGATTTTTTTGACGTAATGGATTTTTCAAAGCCGCTTGCACAGAATGCAAACCATATAACCAATATCCACCCTCTTTTTGATGAGAATTAGAAACAGGTTTTTTACTCATATATGATTCAATCTTTTCTATATATTTAAAAATCAAATGATTATAGAGAAAATCAAAAAAATCTACAAAGAAAAGTTAAAAACTCTGTTGACATCTATCAAAAGAACCTGTTATTTGTTTTTCATCTTCCGAGGGAGGGGTGCCCGAGTGGCTAAAGGGGGCGGACTGTAAATCCGCTGACGTGCGTCTACGTTGGTTCGAATCCAACCCCCTCCACCATATTAAATAATTGAATTCTCATTTTTTATTTATTTCAAAAAAATCAATTCATCGTTAAATTTATTTTGTAGTTTTTATAAAGTTAATCCACCAAAAAACAAAAAATAATAATAAGCGTCTGCAAAACCATAACGAAAAACAATTTTTACTTGCAAAACAATCCATATCCAAATAATCTTTGTTTCGTTTTCATTATATTTTGAAAGAAATATAAATTAATGATTAATTCCATTGATCATATTGTGCTGACAACATACAGACTTGATGCGTGTATCCATTTTTACACTCAGGTTTTACAATTTTCCCTGCAACATTTTGGACAAGATCGAATAGCTTTTAAATTCGGCAATCAAAAAATCAATGTTCATGAATATGGTAAGGAAATTGAACCAAAGGCACATTTACCCGTACCAGGTTCTTTAGATATCTGTTTTGTTACTCAAGAAAAACCAGCAACAATTCTTGCTCATTTACAGAAACATGGAATTAAATCGCTTGAAGGTCCTATCAACCGAACAGGGGCACAGGGGTCCATTGAATCCATTTACCTACGTGACCCTGATCTGAATTTAATCGAGATTGCACGATATATTGAAAACCCCTGAATCAAACAAGGGGTATTTTTAAAAATCAATAACTCTTATTCTATATTTTATCTTAACTTTATGCCAAGGCCTGTTCAAGATCCTGAATAATATCATTTACATTTTCGATACCAATCGATAGACGAATCACATCGGGTCCCGCTCCTGCAGCAATTTTTTGTTCATAACTTAATTGACGATGTGTAGTCGATGCAGGATGAATGACTAAGGAACGCGTGTCTCCAATATTAGCCAATAAAGAAAACATTTTTAACGAGGAGACAAACCGGACAGCTGAATCATATCCTCCTTTTATTCCAAAGGTAAATACTGATCCAGCCCCTTTAGGCGCATATTTCTTCTGCAAATCATTATATTTATTATCAGGCAATCCAGCATACGAAACCCACGCAACCTTTTCATGATTAGCCAGATAATGAGCTACCACATTTGCATTGTCACAATGACGCTGCATACGCAAAGGTAAGGTTTCAATTCCCGTTAAGATCAAAAATGCATTAAAAGGAGAAATTGTTGGACCAAAATCACGCATACCCAATACACGCGCAGCAATTGCAAAAGCCGATGAACCTGCCGCATCCGCAATAACCAACTCTGCATAATCATGTCGTGGCTCTGTAATTTTTTTATATTTGTTATCTTTTTTCCAATCAAATTTACCACCATCAACAATAATGCCGCCCATCGAATTTCCATGTCCCCCCATAAATTTAGTCAGGGAATGAATCACGATATCGGCACCATGTGCAAAAGGGCGAACCAGATAAGGCGTCGCCATGGTGTTATCCACAATCAAAGGGATATGATTGGCATAAGCAATTTTTGCAATGGCCTCTATATCAACAATTATACCACCAGGGTTTGCAAAGCTTTCAATAAAAATCGCCTTTGTCCGACCATCAATTGCTTTTTCAAAAGTGGATAAATCGTCAATATCAGCAAAACGAACATGCCAGTCAAATGATTTGAAAGACTGGGCAAACTGGTTAATTGAACCACCATATAATTGACGGGCGGCGATGAAATTATCCCCTGCCTCCATCAGGGTATGAAAGGTTAAAAACTCTGCAGCATGTCCAGAAGCAGTTGCCAATGCTGCACTTCCTCCCTCCAGTGCTGTCACCCGTTCTTCCAATACAGCCTGGGTTGGGTTCGTAATCCGACCATAAATATTTCCCGCATCTGTCAAGGCAAAGCGATTGGCTGCCTGATCAACATCTTTAAAAACATAAGCTGTAGTCTGATAAATCGGTGTTATTCTTGCCCCTGTTACTGGATCAGGTGTTGCCCCCGCATGAATAGCCAAGGTTTCAAAATTTGTATTTTTACTCATTATTTATGATCCGATATAAAAATGAAAAATGATGCCAAATCATCATTTATGATGATTTGTTTTTCGTTAAATTATCTGTTTATCGAAAATTATGAAATAAATGTAATACAATTCAAAAATATCGACAATCATTATTAAAAATCGAATCGAATAATCGAAATTTTTTTGAAAAAAAATCGATATAATTTCGTAATTATATTCAAATTTAAGTGATAATAAAATCAGAATAATATTTTTTTAAATAAATATTGATTTAACCAGATAAAAGGATCTATTAGTATCGTTCTTCAATAACCCTTGAATACATTCATATGCTTTTTCCAAAAATAACGATCCTGATCAAGAATTTTAACAATTATAATCATGACAAACCCTTTTTGATAATTTAAATAGATAAATAATAGCATATATGTGATTAAACAACCGACTGCATATAATTCATAATTTTATCTTTAAACCTGATAATGCCGTTGGAAATATTGAATGAATCACGTTAAACATTATACAGATATTAGCATCGCAGAACTTGTTGAGTTAGCCATTCAACGCAATGAGGGAAAATTGGCCGCTAATGGTGCGTTAACAGTAAAAACGGGCAAACGAACCGGACGGTCCCCGGCTGATCGTTTTATCGTTAAAGAAGCCATAACAGAAAATGCGATTAATTGGGGTAAAATTAACCAACCTTATTCCGAAAATAAATTTGACACCTTATGGAAACATGTCGAGGATTATATCAATCGACAAGCATGTTTCATTTCTCATGTTCATGTCGGGTCTGATCAAAATTATTATCTACCCGTCAAAATGATTACCGAAACCGCCTGGCATAACGTGTTTGGAAGATGCCTTTTCATCAATCCTGATATTTATAATCCAAAACAACTTTCTGAATGGCAAATTATCAACGCTCCCGGTTTCAAGTGCAATCCTGAACGAGACGGTACCAATTCTGAGGGAACTGTCATCATTAACATTTCTCAAAAAAAAGTTTTACTTGCAGGAATGCCTTATGCCGGGGAAATGAAAAAAGCCATGTTCTCTGTGCAAAATTTTCTTTTGCCTGAACAAGACGTTTTACCCATGCATTGTGCAGCAAATGTTGGCGAAAAAGATGATGTAACTTTGTTTTTTGGATTGTCAGGAACAGGTAAAACAACACTTTCAGCCGATGAACACCGTTACCTGATTGGAGATGATGAACATGGTTGGGGTGCAGGAACAGTTTTTAATATTGAAGGAGGATGCTATGCAAAATGTATTCATCTTAGTGAAAAAAATGAGCCCGTTATCTGGCGAGCCATCCGTTTTGGAAGTGTTCTTGAAAATGTCGTATTAGATAAAGCGACACGTGAGCCTGATTACAATGATGAACAATTCACTCAGAATACAAGAGCTTGCTACCCTCGTGATTTCATTGTGAAACGGGCAAAAAATAACAAAGGGGGCGAACCTAATGCAATTATCTTTTTGACTTGTGATTTAACCGGCGTCTTGCCACCTGTTGCCATTCTAAATCATGAACAAGCTGCATACCATTTTCTTTCTGGATACACCGCATTGGTTGGATCAACGGAAATAGGATCCGGTTCAGGAATCAAATCCACATTCTCAACATGTTTTGGTGCACCTTTTTTTCCACGTCCACCACAAGTCTATGCAGAACTTTTAATCAAACGAATTAAGAATTTTCATTCGCATGTTTATTTGGTTAATACAGGATGGACAGGAGGTGGTTATGGTGTAGGTAAAAGGTTCAAAATTCCAACAACGAGAGCAATTATCCATGCGATACAAAATGGCCTTATTAACGAAACAAAAACAGAGCATCTTGAAATTATGAATCTGGATATTCCCACTGCAATACCTAATGTTGAAAATAAAATTCTAAATCCACGCAACTGTTGGAAAGATCCACAAGCTTATGATCAAGCCGCACAAAATTTAGCGCAACAATTTATTGATAATTTCAAAAAATTTAACGTCTCTGAAACTATCTATCAAGCAGGACCCAAATTAAAATATTAGATAATAGTTTTTTAACAAATTTTATTTAACATGATGATGAGAAGATAGTTTGAAAAATTATTCTCATCATCAAAATTATAACTTTCAGATTATTTAAAAATTGAATCCAATTTCCATTGTTTTATATTTTTAAAAATTGCGGTCCCTTTCTCAGCAAATAACGTTAACTTTTTTTGGTCAGAAATCGGATAAATCTTGCTAGTTAAACTATATTCACCTTCATTAACAAAAATTTCTATAGAAGAGGCATCAATAAAAATATGTAAGTCTATTCGTAACATTCCCTTTAAAGAAATACTTCGACAGGATTGTAATTCATAATCAGAACTATGTCGCTCAAATATTAACCGCTTCAAAGCTGAATCAACAATAATTCTTCCAGCACTTTCAATATTTAAACCATAACACCTACCTGAACTAGCAATCAAATCAATCGATAGCTTCAGCTCTTGATATGTTTCATCCAATGAATAAACCTCATTATTTAAAACAATCAATTCAAAATTTTTATAATCTGTTCTAAGTAATTCCAATTCTACAATTGGTTTACAATATAATTTACCAATCTCATTACATGAAACTTCTCTAGGCAAGGTTAACGCGCCGCTCCAACCCTCGGATTGATTAGGAAGAGGCGCATCCCACATCTCCATCCATCCGACCATAATTCTACGCCCATCAGCAGCTTCAAATGTCTGGGGGGCATAAAAATCATGACCATGATCAATTTCTCTAAATGAAGTTTCAATAGAAAAAGTTCCATTCTTTTCCCATTGACCTATACAATAACCACTTTGATGTAAATTACGGTAATCATATTCCTGAGCAGGCATACCTTGAGGTGAAGTAATTAACACATCTTTATTATTAACACTAAAAAAATCAGGACATTCCCACATATAACCATCTACGCTATCTTTTGCCTGATGTAGGATACATCTAAATTGCCATTCTTTTAAATTATCCGATTGATATAACCTCACTTGACCCAAATCATTTACTTTTGCCCCCACAACCATCCACCATTTTTCACGAGCCCGCCATACTTTGGGATCCCGAAAATCAACTATTCCTTCTGGAGGATATAAAACAGCTCCATGTTTGGTAAAATGAATTCCATCTATACTGGTCGCCATGCATTGAACTTGACAAATTCGTGAATCTTCACCGGTTTTCTCAAAAAATCTATGACCTGTATAAAATAAGGTTAGTATACCATTATTATTTACAGCTGAACCTGAATAACAACCATCCCGATCATATTCCTGATCAGGATATAGAGCAATTGGCATATGCTCCCAATGAACCATATCATCACTGACAACGTGCCCCCAATGCATGGGCCCCCATATAGGTTTATAAGGATAATGTTGAAAGAAAAAATGATATTTCCCGTTAATATAAATTAAACCATTTGGATCATTAATCCAACCATATTGAGCGGCAATATGAAATTTTGGGTAATAATTATCACCCCTTTTCTTCATCGCTTCTTTAACAAAATTATCAGCTGAACTTAAAGATCTCATAATGATTTCCATTCAAAATATAAATGCCAATATTATTTAATTAAATAGACGATCTAACAAGATCCATCCATAAATCGATAATTCCGTAACAGAAATTTTAAGATTATTTGTATGATATCATAATTTCATTCAAAATTTCTTTACAAAATAAATAAAATGAAATTTTTACGAATTAAATTGAAAAACTTTATTTTGAACAACCTGCGATCAATTGATCATGTGAATTATAATAAAATTCTGTATTGCCTACTTCTGTATCTTGCACCATATTTACAATCGAAATATCTATTATATTATAATACTATTGAAATATTGCACATCAGCCAAATCATTATCCTTATAAAAAAATACTTGAATAGATAAAGCTTCAGGATTGGGAATTTTCTCCTCAACTCTAGGGAATGTTTTAATGATAACCTTACCATCATAAAAAGCTCTTGAATTTTGCATTTTACGAATAGTTTTTTTAAATTTTCATTAAAAGCATCTTCCGTATTAATATCCTAACTTAAACAAGAATTTCTTCCATCCGGATACAAACTATCATTACTAACTATCAGATCCAATTGATGTCCAACCATCAATTTGAAAAAAACATTTTATTTCTGTCCATCCTTTACATAAAGGTTACATTCATCTTGGACAATATATAAACACCAGATGTTTTTCCTACATAGTCAAGATGAGCTCAATATCATTTCGAAAATATATAAAAATATACTTTGACAAGAAATTGAATTAGAGCTTATCCCACGTATGATAATTATATAAATACTTGTAACACGTATCATTATACCTGGGCATAAAAAAGCAGCCTAAAGACTGCCCAATAAAAAATTATTAAAACTTTTCCATCTGATTAAATTACTCATTATATACGTTATAATTTTATCGTAAAATTATTTTTTTTCCAAAGCTTCTTCTAATAAAATAAAAGCTGATAGAACCTGACCCATAGTATAATTCAAATTCAATTTAAGTAATTGGGATATTTCTTTACATTTCATATTTCCCAAAATAATCATATTCAAAATATCAAGATGATAACGCCCAATTTCTTGCCATATAGATAATAATTTACTGTATGCATCATGTTGTGAAGGTATTGGTTCCCAATTTCTGCCACTTATTTTTCCCTCTTTCAACCAATGACTTATACGTGCGTAAATTGAACTGCTCTGTCCGAAAGCTTTTTCACACAAAATGGCATATCGTTCAGCACAATTACGTTGGGTAACACTTATACTACCACGATTCATCATCTCATCATAAACACATTTACGTCGTAATCGTGTAACTTTTTCATTTATATTTTGAGGATCAATACCAACATCAATTATTAGTTTTCCTGAATTATATTGTGCTTCCAGATGATGTTTACGTACAATAAAGGGTAATTTTTTTTTATTAATCCGTTTTTTTATACTTTTTTTCATAAAAGGCCTTCTTTAATTATGATGAAGCCTCTTGATTAATTAATAATTCCTTTTTTATATTATTATCATTCAACAATACTAATATTCCGTTGTGAGAGAAAAGAACAATTTCTGCGCTATAATGATTATTTTTCTGTTCATCGTACCATTTCCGAACTCTTAATTGTCCTTCAATGTATAGCTGATCCCCTTTTTTAATGACAGTTTCAATTTGTTTAATCAAATTTTTACTAAAAACGACAACTTTAAAATACTCAACTTTGTTGATTTGTTGAGCTGTACGTCGATTTTCCCAGCTATCATTTACCATTAGGACTAAAGTCGCTATATTATCACCAGATTGGATCATTTTTATTTCTGGATCTTTGGCTAAAATACCAATCAAAACAACTTTATTTATAAAGCCACTCATTTCAGTTCCTATTCATATTAATTCTGCCATTAATGACATATTCTCATAAATTTTATTTAAATTGATGAATGGCTATATATTGTAATTAAACCTTTTATTAATTCTACTACTGTTCCTTTATTCTAATAATAACTAATTCAAATAAAATGTTAATTGTTATTATATATTAAAATTATTTTAGATATATAATACTAAACCATCTTTTAAGAAATAACTGCTTTTCCATATTCATAAATTTTTATTAATATTCATTATTTAAAACAGCACCTTCCTTATCTTTTCAATCAATTAACACTGTTAAAAAAAAAATCAAGCAAAAATAATATTTTGATAAATTATTAATTTTTTAATCTATTAACAATCTATTTTTTAAAATTTTTTATGCAATTATATTCATTACACTAACTAAAATTTTAAATGCATATATAATTTAATTTGCCTTTAAATAGATATTTTATTAATTTTTTATAAATGAAATAATTAATTATTATTTTATATAAAGGATATTAAATGAACTTATCTATTTTAAATCAAGAGCAGAAAAATTTCCGTGATGCTATGTCGCAATTAGCTGCAGGTGTTTGCATTATAACTACTAATGGAAATACTGGTCCACACGGGATTACCGCAACATCAGTTTGTTCCATAACCGACACCCCTCCAACAATATTAGTCTGTATCAATAAAAAAAGTAAAATAAATCAAATATTTAAAGATAATCAAAATATTTGTATCAATTTTCTTTCTTCCAAACATCTGGATGCAGCAAAACATTTTGCTGGAATTACAAAAGTTAGTATGCAAGATAGATTTTTACAAGATGAATGGCAAAAAACTGACAAAAACCCACCATATCTTAAAGATGCATTGGTTTATTTGAAAGGTCAAATAAATGAAATTAAAGAATACGGTACACATTCACTTTTTTTCACAAATATTAATATAATTAATATCAACAATAAAAACGATAATCTTGTTTATTATGATAGAAATTTTTGCTCAACTTCAAAAATATTAGATATAAAATAAATTATAATAATATCATGAAAGATCATAATTTAGCTTCTACTTGATTCATTCATTAAATATATTTAATATCAATAAGTTATGTAGATCATATCCTATAATTTGAATAATTAAATTCTCTCTATAAAAAATTGCTATCCTTCATCAATTTAAATTGCAATAATGAATAAACGTACGGTATTTTAACCTTTATAATTTATATTCCGGTTAAAATACCACATATAATTAATTAGTATGGTATTATTCTTTAAAAATGAACATAAAAAAACTGTTATTTAACATTGAAAACATAATAAAAGAAAAAAATATTAGTGAACGCAAGGCATGTATTAATGCTGGTATAAGTCCCGATTTTATTAGAGATATACGGAGAAATGGTAATTTTCCCAAAGTTGACAAGTTAATCAAGTTAGCAAATTCATTAAATGTCAGTATTGACTATTTTTTGAACGCCCTGAATCCACAATCTTCCCCTCCCTCTTTGACTTTAAAAAACCCTTTTATTTCTTTGAAAATAATCTATATCAAAGGAAACATAGAAGCCTGTCAATGGGTTCAAAAAGTAGAATGGCCACGATCCGAATGGATTATTTTTCCCGTTCCTGAGAATCCTGAATTTAAAAATACAAATAGCTTTGCCTTGAATATCAGAGATGAATCAATGAATTTGTTATATCCTAAAGGCTCTATCATCATTGCTGTCAATTTTTCTGATTTAGAAAGAGCCCCTAAAGATGGTGAATGTGTTGTTATAATTCGTTATGATAAATTAACAAATTGTTATGAGCAAACCCTTAAGATAGTTGAAATAAAAGAAAATGGTAAAATTTTTCTCTGGCCTTATAGTAACAATCCTAATTTTACACACCCTATAATTTTACCACGCTCAAATTCTTTTCATTCAAAAAATAATGTTACACCATCTGTAACAATTCAAAGTCTTGTCATTGGTTGTTATCATAATACTATACAAAGAATAAAATTACAGAATTAAAAGATTTATTTTTGTTAACGATTCGTTTCATTGCATTTGCGGGATTTTTACCAAAAATTGTTGACGACGGTTTTTTTCCCTATAAAATAAAAGCATAACACAAAAAATCATTGTTATATCAATACTTAATTGAAAAACCTTATTTATTTGTTTTCAAAAAGGATATTAATTAAAATGAATCTTTCTTTTCAAATTATTAAAAATTCTGCCAGTAGTCATTTTGCACTTACCGTTCGTCAACTTGCAATCTTATCCTTGGTTTATAACGAAGCGATTGAAGCGAGTGTCGATTATTATTCTAAAACATTAAATCTTTCTAAACCTGCTGTAACCAAGGCAATTAATCGTTTAGAAGAGTTAAAACTCGTTAAACGTAAACCAGATACACAAGATGGACGTAAAGTAATCGTTTCTTCAACATTAATTGGTCAGAATTATATTCAACAAATTCAAACTATACCCTATTCTATGTATCATGCCTGTTAATCCTTAAACATTTAACTATATAATTTTAAACGCATCTTCTTTATCTTTTATAAAAAAAATACATTACCGTAAAATATTTCTCCCTTTATACTTAAATAAAATATTTTAAAAACGCATATTTAAATCTTAATATTTAATTAATTAAATCTTATATTTAACTGAAAATGATATATTATTATTTATTATTATTAAAAACATTAGATATATTCAAGAATATCATTACAATTATATTTACAAACAATAATCGTTAAATTTGCTGAAAATTTTTGTTGATTGAATTAAAATATAACGTTTTTTGTATTATTAAATTACAATTTATTAGAATTTAATATAAATAATATTTTAAAA
The DNA here is from genome assembly GCF_009725775.1 of Commensalibacter sp. ESL0382. Lineage (NCBI taxonomy): Bacteria > Pseudomonadati > Pseudomonadota > Alphaproteobacteria > Acetobacterales > Acetobacteraceae > Commensalibacter > Commensalibacter sp. ESL0382. The sequence continues at coordinate 91,151 of NZ_WNII01000007.1, read as the reverse complement.
AAGTTAATCCGCTATGATGCCTAAATTTGTATAACCCTTAAATTGTAACTGATATGCTGCTTTAATAGCTCTTATCCCAGTCTTACAAATAAATACTATTCGTCGATCAGTCGGAAAATTACTATTTTCTATATTTTCGGGTTTCACCCGAACAACATGGGAATTAACACTGATTGGAGCTTCAATTTCATCCCGTAATTCAACCAAATAATCATCAACTTTGAGACTGTCCCTATCCAATAATGAAATAATTGTTTTTAGTTCAGGTTCTTCCGCATCATCAAAACAAATCTGACCAACTCTCCAGTTAATGCAATCTATATGGAACAAGTTTCCTAATGTCGGTTTGGAAAGCTTTAATATTATATTTATAGCCATTTCTGCCTGAATAGATCCCATAATCGCAACAACAGGTCCCATTACTCCAATATTATTACAATTATTGTTCGAAAACGAAGGTTTTGGAAAAACCGAGCGATAGCTTGGCCCACCACCACAAAAAGCCCCTACATATCCCTGAAATTCCAGAACAGAAGCACTTATAAAGGGAATATCCATTTCATAACATTTGTCAGAAAGAAGATACGTCACCATAAAATTATCAGCCGCATCTATAACCAGATCAATTTCACGCATTGCATCAGAAATATATGAAAAACTTAATTTTTGAGCATAAGCCTCGATATGACACTCTGGATTTTGACGATATAAAATATTCTGCATTACCAAAGCTTTATGTTTGCCAAGATCAGATTTAGAGTACATATATTGTCGATGTAAATTAGATTCCTCTACAATATCATGGTCATAAACCCTTATAAAACCTATCCCCGCTGCACTAAGTAATGGTAAAACCGTATTACCCAATCCACCACATCCTACAACTAATAGACGGGCCTTTCTTAATCTCTCCTGACCTTCGATACCAACCTCAGATAACATTATCTGTTTTTTAAACCGTTTTTCCATTAATTGATGACCTTTTTAATCTGTCTTTGCCAAGCATTATAACGATTGATTGGATCTGACGCAGTCTTAATATCTGTTACTACTGCCAAACTATCTGCACCCGCTTTCAGAATATAAGGAATCCGTTCAACTGTTAATCCCCCGATAGCAACCAAAGGAATATTTCTTATTCTCTGTTTCCATCTGTTCAGTTTTGATAACCCTTGCGGGTGCCATTTCATTTTCTTCAATACAGTCGGATAAATTGGTCCCAATGCAATATAGTCAGGGTAAAGCTTCAACGCAATTTCCAACTCAGATCTATCATGTGTGGAAATCCCATATTGAATTCCTGCATTTCGTATTCTGTTAAAATCTGTTTTTAATAAATCTTCTTGTCCTAAATGAACAAAATTTATACCCAATTCTAAAGCCAATTCCCAGTAATCGTTCAAAATCAATTGCGCACCATAACGTTCACAACAGATTTTTGCTTCCATAATATTTTGCCTCAAATCCGGCTGAGACATGTTTTTAATTCGTAATTGAATCAATTTAACCCCAACAGGCAATAATTTTTTAATTAATGAAACAGACTCTGTAACTAAATAAAATTTTTCCATTATAATGATAAATCCGCCAATCCATATGCTGGTGTTGAGGCATAGGCCATATTACGCTTTTCCATTAATCCCGCTTTATATGCTATCCGTCCCGCTAAAATAGCTTTGTTAAAAGCATCCGCCATTAGAATAGGATCTTTTGATTTCGCAATTGCCGTATTTAGTAAAATTGCATCAAAACCTATTTCCATCGCTTGGATTGCTTGACTTGGCGCTCCAATCCCCGCATCAATAATAAGGGGAATATTTTTAAAATATTGACGCATTGTTTTTAATCCTTCAATATTACGCAAACCTTGTCCAGATCCAATCGGTGCCCCCCATGGCATCAAAAGTTGACAACCTGCCTCTAATAACTTTTCACCAACAATTAAATCCTCGGTCGTATAAGGAAAAACCTCAAACCCTTCCTTTGACAAAATCCTGGCAGCTTCAACTGTTGCAAAAGGATCTGGTTGTAAAGTATCCGCATGACCGATAATTTCCAGCTTAATCCAGTTTGTTTCAAAAACTTCACGTGCCATCTGCGCTGTTGTCACGGCCTCTTTCACGGTATGGCATCCTGCCGTGTTTGGCAGAAACCTTTTTTTTGTTTTTGCTATTAACTGACGAAATTCAGAACCTCCCACCCCTTCCCTACGTAAACTGACAGTTATAATTTCTGCCTCTGAAGCATGAATGGCTTGTATCAAGATATCTGGCGAAGGGTAACCGGCAGTACCCAATAACAATCTTGAATGAAGATTTTGATTATAAAATTGCACAACTAACCTCCCTGCATTGGTGATACAACTTCGATTTTCATATTTTCCTGCAGCTGGGTCTCCTCATAACGTGCCCGAGGAATAAAATTTCCGTCGATCGCACTGGCAACACAAGATACATCCATATTTTTTTCCTTCAGCAAATCTGCCAAAGTCTTTACCTGTGTTGTAATGAATTCGCCATTTAAATATAACTTCATTTTCATTATCCCAAAATTTTCTTCACAAAATCTAATGCCAGAACCGGAGCAAGTAAAAAGCCATGTCGATACATGCCATTAATATAAAATTTACCATCCTGTTCAATAATCTGTGGAATATTATCAGGAAAGGAGGGTCTGCATCCTGTTCCTGTTTCTATAATCCTTGCTTCAGCAAAGGCTGGATGAATTGCATATACTGAACTCAGCATTTCTATCAGGGCCCTAGCACTTATGGGACTATCATCATTGCTTTCCACCATTGTTGCCCCTACCATAAATCGGCCATTTGCCCGAGGTACAAGATAACAGGGAAACCGCGGATGCAATAAACGAATTGGACGTAAAAAATTAACTTCGTGGCATTCAAAAATCAGCATTTCACCACGAACAGCCCGTAAATTTTTTAATGAACTGGTTGCCGCCATACCAGTGCAGTCAATGATCTTTCCTTTGGGCGAACCCGTATGAAAACTAACACCCTTATTTTTTAAATTTTCTTTTAGTTCCTGCAAGGCCAAGCGAGGATCGATAAAGGCCTCAGAAGGAAAAAACAGTCCCTCAGAAAAACGACCCTTCAAATCTTTTTCTATCTTACCTGGATCAACCCATTCATGACAAATGGTCATATTGGCAAACCGTCTTAATTCAGACATATCTCGAGGCGGCGCAATGACAATGGTTCCGGTTTTTTTTACATTGCTGACATGATTATCCCACCACTCAACAGATAATTGTCCATTTTTTACGACAATATCTGGAGCACTTTCCCCTTCACAAAATGGTGCCAACATACCGCCAGCAAAATATGATGCGGCCTGAATATTTGGATTTTCAACAACCTCTAGTTTTTCACCCTTTTCACATAAAGCTGTTGCAATACACAATCCTGTAACACCACTACCAAGAATAGACCAAGCCATTTATCCTACCTTATATAAATTGATCTCATAATCAATATTCAACTGATTATCATATGAAATGGATAAATAGAAAAGGAACAAGAAAGTGAATATGAACAATAATTAAAAAAATTTTATTATTATTAAATATTATTAAATTTTTATAAAATAATAATATTAATTATATAATTATAGATTGAAAATTATAACACATAATTATAACAAAAAACAAAATATATACTTTAAAACTATTGATAGTAAAAATAAAATATCCAAATATCACATGTCATTAGATTATCAAATTTAAGAATATTCAACTCAATGTAACATTTTTTATTTGGAAATTATCATGAACCGTCTACAAATCACAGAAAAAATAATTCAAACCAAAATTAGTAAAGACATTAAATGGTCTTTTGTTGCCGAAACCTTAGGATTAAGTAAGGAATATGTTACAGCCGCTTGTCTCGGGCAAATGCCTTTAAATAAAGAACAGGCCGTTCTGATCGCTTCTATTTTTGATCTGACAGAGGAGGAAACCAATTGGTTGACCGTTCCACCCAATAGAGGAAGTCTTCCAACTGCCATTCCTTCTGATCCAACAATATATCGTTTTTATGAACTAATTAATGTATATGGATCAGCCATCAAGGAACTTATTCACGAAGAATTTGGAGATGGTATAATGAGCGCCATTGATTTTTCAATGAATATAACCAGAGAACCTAATCCCAATGGGGATCGTGTTAATATTCAACTTAGCGGTAAATTCTTACCTTATAAAAAATACTAGATTTTTCAAAAATATCAGTATCATACTATAAATGATCCTTTATCCATCTATCGAGGATCATTTTTCATTAATTTAAATCAATATTTTAATTGATCTTTTATTCGTTGCCGATCCATTCTATATAAAATTCTTTGATTGGCACTGCCTCGAAAAGACAATTGCAAATCCCGTTGACTGATCTGAAATGGACCGTCAATCAAAATATCAGTCAATTCCAATAGATGGATAATTAAAGGATTGCATTTTCCCAGTTCCAATAATCGTTCATATGTATAACCCGTATAGGTAACCAGCGTTTTTCCTGTTTTCTTTACAATATTGGCAAGTAAAACAAGACTTTCCGCCTGCAAAAACGGTTCCCCACCCGAAAACGTCATGCCTGATAAAAGTGGATTATTCAAAAAGTCATTGATAATTTCTTGAATAGAAATTTCATAACCACTGTTTAGTGCATGTGTTTCAGGATTATGGCATCCGAAACATTGATGAGGACAACCCTGGGTAAAAACAACATACCTCAACCCAGGCCCATCCACGATAGATTCTGTTTCTATACCACTGATACGCAGTTTAGCTACAGCCATGCTTGACACGATCTTTTTCTTCGGCACGTTTGGCATTATTAAAACGGTCCAATGTACCAACCAAATATCCCGTTATACGGCGTGTCCTGGCAAAACTTATATCTTTTCCCACCATTTTGAATTTTTTTTGAACATGTTCTATAGGTTTAACCATATTGCATTTGCCCATTATTAACCCTCTCTAATTATAATCTGGAACATTCGAATAAATCTGTCTTAATTCGTTCAGTTTCGCGATACTGACCGCCTCACCATCTTTACGCCCGCAACGTGGGCATTCATTATCAATAACACCAACATACCCACAGACAGGATCTCTATCTAAAGGATGATTAATCGCCCCATAACCAATTCCAGATTGTTTCATGTAACGGATAATTATTTCAAACGCATCCAAATTTTTACATATATCACCATCAAGTTCTATATAGGTTATGTGACCACCATTGGTTAATTCATGATAGGGTGCTTCAAGTCCAATTTTTTCATGCGCTTTTACTGGATAATAAACAGGAACATGAAAAGAATTCGTATAATAATCCCGATCTGTCACTCCAGATATGACACCATATTTTTCACGATCCATAAGGACAAAACGGCCACTTAGACCCTCGGCAGGCGTGGCAATCAATGAAAAATTAAGTTTTGTTCTTTTTGCCGCCTCATCTGTTTTTTTACGCATATGACTGACAATTTTTAGCCCCAACTCCTGCGCAACCTCGCTTTCCCCGTGATGAAAACCCACCAAAGCTTTCAGGGTTTCAGCCAAACCAATAAAACCAACCGTTAAAGTGCCATGCTTTAGAACTTCAGCAACTTCATCATTTTCTGATAAATTTTCTGAATCGATCCATATCCCTTGTCCCATTAAAAAAGGGTAATTTTTCACTTTCTTACGACACTGAATTTGAAAACGATGTAAAAGTTGACGAAAAGATAGATGAATCATTTCATCGAGCAACTGAAAAAATAAATCTGTATTACCTTTTGCCTTCAGGGCTAGCCGGGGCAAATTGATTGACGTAAAGCTTAAATTTCCGCGGCCACATATTGTTTGTCTGTCCGGATCATAAACATTTCCCAAAACACGTGTACGACATCCCATATATGCAACTTCCGTTTTATAATCACCCTGTTTATAAAACACTTTATTAAAGGGAGCATCGATAAAACTGAAATTTGGAAAAAGACGTAAAGCGGACGTTTCCATCGCCAATTTGAATAGATCATAGTTTTTATCTATCGGATTAAAATTGATTCCTTCCTTTACTTTAAAAATCTGGACAGGGAAAATAGGCGTCTCACCATTACCGAGCCCCGCTTTTGTTGCCAGCAGAAGATTTCGAATAGCCATGCGACCTTCTTCAGAAGTATCCGTTCCATAATTAATTGAACTAAAGGGAACCTGTGCCCCAGCACGTGAATTCATTGTGTTCAGATTATGTATAAACGCTTCCATCGCCTGATAAGTGCGTCTCTCTGTTGTACCGAGCGCTTTTTTACATGCAAAGTTATAAGCTTTCTTTATTGTTTCTAAATCAACACCCAAATTCCCAAGTTGATATAATTTTTCTCCATAAGATTCTAAAAATTGAAGGCCAATAACACCTATCCGATGCTCAACCTGATCTTGAAAAACATCAATTTCCACACTTCCCAATTGTGTTTCAATTTGCAAAAAAATTGAAAAAACCTTCCAAAATTCTTGTCTGAATGTTTTTTTAACTCCATCCGCCATTGCATAATCAAAGTTGGGAACACTTTGCCCTCCATGCATTTCATTTTGATTGGCCTGAATGGCAATACAGGCAAGCGCTGAATAACTCTCGATTGAATTAGGTTCTCTTAAATAACCATGCCCCGTTGAAAAACCTTTTTTGAACAATTTAATCAAATCAATCTGACAACATGTTTCGGTCAACATGTAAAAATCCTTGTCATGAATATGAATGTCACCATTCTGATGGGCATGTGCAATTTCTTCAGGCAATATGTATTGATCTATAAAGAATTTTGATCCTTCGGAACCGTATTTCAACATTGTGCCCATAGCGGTATCCCCATCAATATTCGCATTTTCCCGCTTAATATCTTCATCCTGGGCCGCTGTAAAAGTCAATTTCTTGTAAATATCCATCAATCCAGTTTCATTTGAGAACACCGGATCAGGTTTCTGAATGCTTAGAACAGGCTTCATCGCAATTTTGACACCTTCATCACGTGTTAACATATTCCAAACAACTCCCTGGTATTTATTTTACTCTACAGTTAATCAATTCCTATTTTGTGGGATCGAAACTAAAAATTCAAACAGGCTTATTTTGCATATTCAAGTCTATCGAATTCACTTGAAAAATAACTCAAAAAACAATTGAACCCTTTTATATAAATATTTTCGAAACCTTTCTTTAATACTATATATTGTATGTAAAAATTTTTAAAGAACTATTTATAGATATTTTTTATTAAATTATCTATTTTTGCTTGACTGTTGAATTTCATTTTATCCTATCCATCTGATCTATTTGAAACCTCTGCCAAAGCGACTAAATATTGAAAATTTATTCATTCATTTGACCTAGACACATGGATAAAATTTTCCAAATATATATAATCCTGGCCAGATCCAACCTCATTTTATATATCTTATATCTATTGATTATTATCCTTAAGAGACCGTTCATGAATTTATCAGCTGTCATATCTGGTTTCCTTACAACCGCCAGTCTGATTATGGCAATTGGTGCGCAAAATGCCTTTATACTGCGACAGGGATTACAACAGAATTTTATTGGCTTAATCATCATTATCTGTTCCCTGTCCGATATTTTACTGATTTCATCAGGCATTGCAGGAATAGGCAAGATTGTTCAAACCTGTCCTCAACTGCTTCAATTCTTCCGTTATGGAGGGGCATTGTTTTTGGCTGCCTATGGTTTAATGGCGGCCAAAAGAGCTCTGTCAACCGTTGAAACCCTAAATCCGACAAAAGAAAAAACAGCAAGCAGAAATAAAATAATATTGACCTGTTTGGCGTTTACCTTTTTAAATCCGCATGTTTATTTAGATACAATGATTCTGATCGGCAGCATTTCAACACGTTTTGCAGGTATTGGCAAATGGTTCTTTGGCATGGGGGCCTGTATGGCAAGTGTCACCTGGTTTACATTGCTAGGATATGGCGCAAAGTTTTTACAACCCTTTTTTCAAAATCCCCTAACCTGGAAATTGCTTGAGGGATTTATTGCATTGCTTATGTTTTTCTTGAGCTATATGTTAATTTTTCATTCAACAAACTGATAAATCCAGAAATCTGATTGGTCACATTAAAAACCGTAATTCATTTGATATAAATGATAAAACACTTATTAATTTAACGAAATAGCATTATAATGTAACTGTATCATAATATAAGGAATTCAATTATGCTAAGAAAACTGGAAAAACTGATTTTATTTACTTTATTTGTTCTATTGATTTACCGACTGGGCAAGGCCACAATTACATTGTCACAAAAGGAGAATGGCTGGTCCTTTGATATTGATTTTAAAACACATCCATTAGTTCAGAAATAAACTCTTGATCTATTCATTCGTTGGGAAAGTTCAAATCATGACCAAAAATAAAACCTCTAAAGTAGATAAAATTGTCCCCTCAAAAAAAACCGACAACATGCCCAACAATAATAAAAATGATAAGCTGATTCCTGACAAACCTTTGGTTGACAAAATCAACAAAACAAATAAATAGATTTGATTAAATACAAATAAAGTTCTCTTGTTTTATTTCCTTTATTTGTATTTAAAATTGATCATTATCAATATGTTTATTAATACCTATTATATTAATATTAATTAATTTTATCTGTTTTTCATTATTTTTTAATAACAAAAATTTTATTTGAATCCATTTGTTACAAATAATATAAATTAGCTTTCAACCTCATGATTACATCTAACTCAATAATGCACAAAAAAATTGTATTTTGCGACCAAAATATATTAAGTTTTTTTACAAATTATTCAAAGCTAGAAGAGACAACAACTAATTCAAATAATGATGTATTAAATGAAATAAAAAAAAGAGACAAGAGAAATGTCATTTTTAATTTTGTATTTACTTTAACAGAATGTAATAAAAAAACTTTTCCTACCATTAAAGATAGGAATCTGTATATTTTAGATAACTTTAAAAAAATTTATTTGGCTTCTAAAAAATTACTAAATTATGCTGAAACAGATATTCGTAAACTTGAAAATGCTTTTAAAGAAAGTTCTAAAAATTACAACGAAAATGCGTATGTAAATTTACTTGAAGCCTTAGATAAAATAGAATTATATCAAGAATTCTTAAAAAATGTTGTACCTCAACTAGTTAATGAGGTAAAAGATGAGCTAACTTATGAAAAAAGTAAAAATATTGTAAAGAAAGCCGTACAATTTAATATTCGTCCTGCTCACCCTATTGTAATTATTTGTATCTTAATATTATGTAAATATGATAAAAATCTAACCAAGCATGATGCTAAAATTAGAAATATTATTAAACCTAAAAAAAATTATAATAATAGTGATGCTTACAACGCTATAAATGATATTTATTTTGCATTTTTTCCTATGATTTTTTGTAATTATATTCAACTGTGGGATAAAGTAAACACTTATGAATATGAATGTTTAACCCAAGATAAAAGTTTACAAAAATTCTGTAACGTAATTAAAGATCTATATGAAATTGTGTATACAAGGCTAACTTTAAGTGGTATAAAACTATATCTTGATAAAAAATTTTTCCCATCTTTATCAGAGGATCAATACAATGATTTGATTAAATTGATTAATTCACTTTTCAATTTTCAAAAAAATTACCTTAATATACCAATTAGAAATCTTTTAAATCTTACTTCAAGAAAAGAATTTCTTCTTTTTACAACTAATTTAAATCAACACTTTATAATTTATTAAATCTACTGTCTCTCACTAAATCCTGACAATAGCACAGATGGAGTGAATGACCATGCTTGACGGTATGCAGATCGCTATGATCGGAATGACCCATGGATCATGAATCTTGATCCATTCACAATTGTTCAGCCACCACCATTTGCAAAACTCATAGACTGTATTCATAATCCCTTATGACCCCCGCCAGTATCCTTGCCAGGGTGTAAAGGTTCACCAGCGCGAATGTTCCCCAGGCCACAATGCCAAAATGCCAGTGCCTCTCGTAGACAAGCATGTTCAGCACCCCCCACAAAAAAAGGGATGCCGCCAGAAAAGAGGCCACACCCCTCCACCTGAAACTTCCGCACATCAATGAAACAAGCTGCAGTGTCCCTGTAAGTATGAATGATCCTTCCCAAATACAGGCCGGAAGGATAGCCCTGAACCCATTGACGAATGAATAGTGAAAGATGCTGCCGGCCATGAAATATGCAAGCGCATACATTCCCGTCATGACCAGCAGTATCGAGCTCCACCACTCACCCGGGCAATGGTTACGATGTTTTTGGTGCCGCCTGTTTTCCATTGGTGTCATCCCCGTTCTTTCCATCTTTTCCGATCTGCCTGTCTGGCAGCCTGAAAGAGGCCAGCAGATGAATGATAGACCACAGCCTATGCAATCCACTTTTTGGATCAGGCTCTTTCCAGAACCGTATGACAAGGGTGCACAGGGTCACGATGAAAGTGACAACCGCGACAACATCACCCGCCACATTACTGGGCAGGACATTGATGATATATTGTAGAAGCTCGGTAAAAAAATCCATCTGTTCTCTCCTTTTCTATGGACATAAAAAAACCACCCTAGCGGTGGCTGGTATCTCTGGTGTTCTGGCAGGCCATGATCATGTCACGCTGTCTTTTGTAATCCAGCAGGTAACGGCCGATCTCGCTGTCAGGTTTTAACGCCTTGATCTCGCTGGAAAGCTTTTCCTGTGACTGGGGCGTGTAATCCCTCAACGGCGGGCATTCAATCTGGTAGACAACACGTGGCGATGACGAGCATGCCGCAAGAAAAACCGCCGCAAGTAAAATAATAGGTTTCATCAGAATTTCCCTTTCTCCAGCACATCTTCCAATTCATCCATGTTTTCAGGTGAATGATTGGCTGCCTGCTGCATTGCCTGAACAGTCCGAAGGGTCTGCCGGTCATTCCTGATGACTTCATCCTGTGTCCTGATCAGGTTGTTTCTATTCGCTGTCCTTCGTCCTGTCAGGTAAAGAAGTCCCGCCATGATCCACCCTTTCCCTTTCCATAAAAAAGAGCATACAGACTTGATAATGAGTATGATATTTGCCATCTGTCTTTCCTTTTCCAGACGAAAAAAACCACCCGTTAAGGTGGCTTCTCAATAAGAATAATCAATTATAGTACTTGAATTGCTGATCCAGCCATTGGATACGGCGTTTGGCAAAATTCATGATGAAACTGACCGACCATTTCTTTCCATCATCTGAAATAACCTTGCCATTTCCTATTCCGACATCTGCATCCATTGCCCATAATTCAAGGTCTTTCCTCATCATGTCAGGATTGATGAGATCGGTTGTATCCTTTATGATCCTGTTGAAGGTTTCAGCCGATATCTTTCCCGTGTCTCTCAGATAACGCCATCTCGCCCGTATTTCCGGTGTGAAACTGTTATGGATGGTTTCAAAGAATATCGGATCCTGCCGGTCAAACATCCTGTCCCATTTCGTCACCCAGCCCATCTTGAAAGGATCAGTATCCCTGGCACTCAGATATCGATCGACAATACCGAATGTCTGATCCTCATCGTAGGGATATATATACATGACACCCGATACCGGCGTGGCATTCCAGCTGCATAGCATGAAATTGTTCACCAGACTGTCAGGGGAAAAACAGACCTCGCAGAGCAGGATATAGTCAATGAAACATTCAAGATCGATATATTCCCGATATGTCTCCTTCATGCTCACCCTGCCCGCGATACAGTCCGAAGACCATCGCAGGAATCTTTTCAGGAAACTGACACTGTCATCCGTATTTGGATCGGGCGAGTATATCTCCCATTCTTGAGGATTGTAGTTGCCGTCTGTCCAGAACGTGCTGGCATGATCGGGCTGGGCAAGGAAATGTCTTGGGTTTGATGAATCAATCAGGTACTGGTCATTGTCATTGTCAGACCTTATTATATACATCCCAAAGAATTCCCCGTCATGATACAGTTCACAGGGAAAACCGGCCGTTGAAAACAGCACTGATGTTCTCATTCCAAGATTGTCCCTGTCATAATAGGAATAGGCGGATTCAGGGGCAAGGCAGCCTTTTTCATCCCTATGAAGATTTCTCCATATTTCCGTGGTGATTGTGTCTCTCAACAGGGTTCTGTCTGCCGCATAACCCTTCAGAACCAGACCATTCAAGGGTGTCCAGTCCCCTATTTTCACCTTTAGTTTTTTACCTGTCTCCGCATTCCTGAACTTTATCTTGAAGTTTTTCTTGGTGGCGTTCAGGCTTGTCTGTCCCTGCAGTTTCCATGTTCCTGTCGAGGAAAACAGGGGTATTGTTCCCTCGAAAACGGAAACACTCATGTCCACACCGTCCTTGCTTGTTGGAATATCCCCCCTGATAGAGACCCTCCATGGCCTGTTCGGTTTCGATATCACGATATAGTCCCAGTCACCCGCCTTGTTGTCATTTCCATACTGGACAAGGCTTCCGTTATTGACAAATCCTGTTGTGGGTTGTTTAGCTAGATCAGCCATAAATCAGTCTTCCATAAAATTGAGATGTAGCATCGAACATAATTTCCATGATGGTCATTATTAATGCCCTTGTGTCGATAAAAAATTGCCTGTCCTGCCAGTAAATGGGTGTATCAAATTCAACAACACAATTTCCGTCACCGAATTGTAGCAACACGATAGTCATACGCTGCATCTGGCTTGTTTGCTGACTTGCAAAAGAAATCACGTATATGTTCTACACCTGGACATGATAGGCAATATCATCCTAATCGGGATAATCCAGACTGATGTCTGGTTCCCTACCGAAAATATTGTAGATGGTTGTTATTATTTACCGTTCTTTACCTGTAATGATGCGACCTGTTTTTCCAGTCTGTCGATCTTCTGTTTCATGGATTGTATCAATACGCAAAGTACTTCTTCATATCGCAGGGATTGACGATATGCCTGTTTCCCATTCTCATCCAGAACAGGTTGGTACTCGCTTCTGGTTACAGCTTTCCCGCTGGCATCCTTTTTTCCGATATCGACCTCAATGTTCCTGAAAACCCTGTCCTGAATCCACATACCGTAATCAGATGGGTTCAGCCCCGCATCTGTCAGAACCCTTTCGACATCCTGGGCAATAAAACCGTTATGCAGACGCGCCTTGTCCTCACCTTTCTCATTGATGGAATCATTCAGTTTATAGGTATGGATATTCAGATTATAGATTGCATCCAGCAATTTTTGATTGTCTGCATCCCTGTCATCGCCAAGGTTGGCAAGAACCTTCTTTTCACTCGCATCAGATGTGACACTTACCGCGGTTTTTGAATAAATGTTGTTCCAGGCATGGTCATTCATGCCAAGATCACTACTTCCATCACTATCCGCATGAAATGCGTGCCCCATAAAGGCTTTATAAAATTTATCTTCAGTGGTCCATATGGCTTCTCTCCCAATAATCGTATTATTCAGAACATAATTAAAATAAATTGATTTGACTGGTGCAACAAATGTATTGCCGTTCTCGTCAATTTTATGACTAAAAAACAGATTAACGATACCATCATCCTGAATACCGAATATATTTGATTTATTTTTATCCAATATTGTAGGATTACCCGCCGTAAACGCATCTTTTTTATTAAAATAAACTTCTGTATCAATATCTTTTATTTTTTCAGCAACCTTTTCAACTGAATGCTTGGTATCAACAGATGTTTTGGAAATTCCAACAATCTGGCTAGTTATTTCATCAAGAGATTTAGCCAAAGTTGATAACTTTTGTGATGTGTTCTTTCCATCAGTACAAACAGTACATGCGGAGAGATCCAGATCCTTTGGAGAATAATTAACCATTCAAATATCCTATTAAATTAAATTTTGATCAATAAATTACAGATTCACAACAAGCTGCTGTTTTTAAATTAATTCTTACCGTCAGCGCTTCTCAAATAACTGTCTTCTGTCGTAATCTTGACGTCATATCCACCATCATTACCCACAGGATGACTACAGTTCATATCAAGTATCTTAAAATACAACTATATAAAATGAGATCAGGTTCTTTATTTAAACTTTTTCTTTAGATAAAAACACAAGTGATTGAGCAACTTAATAAGGTGTTGTTATTGTATTTGACACTATTTTTTATTTAACGGTCAAGATTTCTAAAATAATCTTATAGAAAAACCTCTAAAGAAATTTTTGCTACTTTCTTCTTAACGCCAAAACACATAAGTGTTTTTAATGATTTATCTCAAATATAGGCTTTTCTCAATATCTAGCTATATTTTTAACTTTATCCATTAAAATGGATATACCCCAAGATAGAAAAAATATACCTTAATATTAAATGCATTTAAATGTTTAATTATTATAGGTAATGAATAAATCCTATTTTATTTCTCATTACTCCGATGAATAAAAGATTTTCACATCTTCAAACAAAAGAGTTTATCTTTTTTATTAAATTATATTTTAAACACCATATTTAAGAATTGGTTTTTGTGATAACCAGATATAAACCACGTTCATAAAGTTTGTTTCTACCCTTTTCCTGATATTTGGCTGTTTTTAGGCTTTGTCCGTTAACATCGATATACCCCAGAATATACCCCAATATTAAATGCATTCAAATGTTTTATAATGTGGGATAATGTTTGGAAATTTACTTAAAAATGCTAGTTTTCTGCGGAAAATATGAGGTACTATGGGATAATGTTTTTTAACTGTCAGAATTAACCTTTGAATCTGTCAACACGATTTGTATACCCACTTTCCTTGAATTTGTACCCACTTTCTATCGCATAATCTGTCATGAACTGGCAAGAATATGATAGATAAATATGGGTTTTTTAGGAAAAACAAGGTATTTGTCAGGAATTGGCAATATTCAACATATGTAACTGGCGGAGGGGATGGGATTCGAACCCACGGTACGGCTTACACCGTACAACGGTTTAGCAAACCGTCGCCTTCAGCCACTCGGCCACCCCTCCGCAAGAAGAGCCTGCCTATAACACGACGTTTGCTTTTACCGTTTCTAATCATTTATTCGAGGACTGTCAATTTCCTTTTTTAATTTTTATCAAGATAAATGCTTTTTTAAAAGCTCATTGACTATTGCGGGATTGGCTTTACCCTTCATTTCCTTCATAACCTGTCCGACAAAGAAACCAAAAAGCTTGTCTTTACCTGATTTATATTGTTCAACCTTATCTGCATTGACTGACAGAATATCGGCAATCACTTTGTCAATTGCCGTAGTATCCGTTACCTGTCTCAAACCTTTGCGTTCCACGATATCCGCAGGCATATCACCTGTTTCAACCATATCCTCAAAAACCTCCTTGGCAATCTTACCATTGATGGTTTTATCAGCGATCAAGTCCAGCAAAACACCAATTGCCTCAGCCTTTACAGGACTTTCTTGGATTGACAGACCCTTTTTATTCAGTACGGCAAACAGTTCGCCTGTGACCCAATTAGCGGCCAAACGCCCATCCCGACCCTTTGCAACAATTTCAAAAAAATCGGCAATATCTTTTTCAGCTACCAGAACATTGGCATCATAACGGGGCAATCCATACTCATTCTGGAAACGGTCTCGTTTTGCATCCGGCAATTCAGTCAGGGTTGCCTTGAGATGGTCAACGTGAGATTGCTCAACGACCAGAGGCAGCAAGTCCGGATCTGGGAAATAACGGTAATCATGGGCGTCTTCCTTGCTGCGCATCGTACGGGTTTCCCCCCTGGCAACATCGAATAAACGGGTTTCCTGATCCACCTCTCCCCCATTTTCATAAATTTCCACATGTCTTTTGGCTTCAATTTCAATTGCCTGCATGACATACCGAATGGAGTTGATATTTTTCAATTCGCAACGCGTACGATATTCCTCACCGTGCTTACGGACAGACACATTCACATCCGCACGCATTGATCCCTCCTCCATATTTCCATCACAAGTACCCAAATAGCGCACAATCGCACGGATTTTGCGTAAGTAGGCACCTGCCTCTTCCGGTGAGCGCATATCCGGCTCACTGACAATCTCCATCAAAGCCACACCAGAGCGATTTAAATCAATACAGGTCTCTTTTGGGGCAAGGTCATGAATGGATTTTCCCGCATCCTGTTCAAGATGCAAACGGGTAATACCAATCTTCTTGACCGTACCGTCATCCAGTTCGATCTCGATTTCACCCTTGCCAACAATAGGATGCGTAAATTGAGAAATCTGGTATCCCTGTGGCAAATCGGCATAAAAATAATTCTTGCGGTCAAAACGGCTTACCAGATTAATCTGGGCATTTAACCCAAATCCTGTACGAATGGCCTGATCAACACATTCACGATTGATGACGGGCAACATACCGGGAAAAGCGGCATCAACAAGACTGACCTGCGTATTGGGTTCACCACCAAAATGCGTGGAGGCACCTGAAAACAATTTGGCCTTACTGATAACCTGGGCATGGACTTCAAGACCAATAACAACTTCCCAGGATCCTGTTGACCCTTCAATCACATAACTCATAGGGAAACTCCAGAACGAATGGCGGGTTTATATGTGAAATTGGCAGCTTTTTCCATTGCTGACCCAACAGCAATCAGGGTCTCCTCATCAAATGGACGACCCAGCAACTGCAAACCCAGGGGAAGACCCTGGTCATTTAACCCGGCCGGCAAGGCCAGACCAGGCACTCCGGCCATACTGGCGGGAACGGTGAAAATATCATTCAGATACATTTGTACGGGATCATCCTGATGTTCACCTTTGGCAAAAGCGGCTGATGGTGCCGTTGGTGTCAAGAGAACATCCACCTTTTCATAGGCATTCATGAAATCCTGATAGATAAGTTTGCGAACCTTCTGCGCCCGGAGATAATAGGCATCGTAATAACCGGCCGACAACACATAAGTACCCATCAAAATACGGCGTTTCACCTCTGTACCAAAACCCTCTCCGCGTGTATTCGCATAGAGTTCCTCAAGACTTTTTCCACTGACACGGCGACCATAGCGCACCCCGTCATAACGGGCCAGATTGGATGAGGCTTCAGCAGGGGCAATGATATAATAGGTGGCCAATCCGTATTTAGTATGAGGCAGGGAAACATCCACGATCTCGCAACCGGCCTCTTTCAACCAGTCAATTCCCTGCTGCCAGATTGCCTCTATTTCAGATGACATGCCAGGAGCGCGATATTCTTCTGGAATACCCACACGCAACCCCTTCAATGAACGGTTACAGGCCGCACGATAATCCGGAACCGCCCTGTCCACGCTTGTGCTGTCTTTTGGATCAAAACCGGCCATTGATTGCAACAAGATTGCACAATCCTCAACGGTTTTTGCCATGGGCCCAGCCTGATCAAGCGAGCTGGCAAAGGCAATAATGCCCCAACGACTGCACCGCCCATAGGTTGGCTTGATTCCGGTGATACCGCAATATGCTGCCGGCTGACGAATGGAGCCACCCGTATCCGTTCCGGTTGCCCCCAGAGCCATCCGCGCCGCCACGGCAGCCGCGGAACCACCAGAAGAGCCGCCGGGAACCAGAAACGCATCATCATTTTTGCGTTTCCATGGATTTTCAACGGCACCGAATGCCGAATTCAGGTTGCCGGATCCCATTGCGAATTCATCAAGATTGGTCTTGCCCAAAAAAACGGCTCCATTCCTCAATAAATTCGAGGTCACCGTACTTTCATAGGGTGGAACAAAATTTTCCAAGATACGGCTGGCGGCGGTTGTTGGAATATCCCTTGTACAAAAAAGATCCTTGATCGCCAAAGGAATACCGGTCAGTACCGGCGCATTCCCCGAAGCCAGTTTTTCATCTGCCACCTTGGCCTGACCAAGGGCGACCTCTTCCGTTACCGAGATATAGGCATTGATCCGGCTGTTTAACTGACCAACCGCCTTCAGATGATCCCGTGTCAATTCCTCCGCGCTGAATTTCTTTTGACGCAGGCCCTCGACCGCGTCTGTAATCGTCATTTCTGTCAGCATTATTCAACCACTTTCGGAACAGCATAAAAATCGGCAATACGTTCTGGAGCATTGGATAAAACAGCCTCACGGCAATTGCCATCGGTAACCTTATCATCACGCATTCTCAATTGTGCATTTTCTGCCCCAACCATTGGTTCAACCGCAGAAACATCCAGCTCGTTCAACTGCTCAACCCAGTGTATTATACCCCCCAAATCCCGGGCATAGGTTGCCAGTTCTTTTTCCTTGACGGCAAGTGCAGATAATTTAGCGACCCGTTGGACAATCTTCATGTCCAAGGAATCATCCTTTTTCTTATCAGTCAATTCTTCCCTCACAATAATAATAAAATTTCAAAATGAAAAAATCAATTTTAATCCATCTATATCAAAAGATCAAAACAAACCTTTTTCCCAAATATTCATATTAGCTATTTAAATTGGCCGGATGGGGTTACAATATTAAAGGGGGCAAAAGAATAACGGTTTGCGGAAACCAGACCGTGCAAAAAGGATAAAAAAAACTGAATGATTTTCACTCGATATTCCAGAATCTGATTCAGGAATAACTAATAAGCAAAATCACCCAGCCTGAAATTTATTGATAAAAATATTTCCATTAATGCTAGGAACAAATCCCTTGTATCAATGATAATATTGAATCTATAAATATAAAATTAACGTTAAATAACCTAAGAATTTAAAGTAATAAATTACAATTACATTAAAATCAAATCAAAATTCAGGTAAATTACCTAAATTATCTTTTAGTTACAAAGTTTTTATCACATTCCCAGATTTGTAATTTGACAATATGAGAATGATCAATATTGTAACATAATGCTGTAAAAATTTAGTTCGTGCATTTACTCATGATAAATACTCCTTAAATTAATGATATTAAATAATACATTATTTCACCGCAACAATATAATCACAACTGTTTAACATTATAACTAGGTAAAATTAATAAAATTTGCTTAAATGAAAATAACCGATAATGGATAAACTGGATGTATTGGACATATTTACGTGAACATTACAATTCGGGCAAATTTCCCAGATTATCACGGGTTTCCGGATTGGCATCGGTTCGCAGGAATTTTTCATTTCCAACCGTTACAATACCGACATCACCGCCCTTTTCCCATTTCCCATCCTCACCTTTATATTCGGTGATAAAAACCAGGTTCTCATTGTCAATGGCATTAATGATATCAGCCCTTGACCGTATATCCGGACCGATCAGTTCGGCCCCGATATGTCGCCAGCACTTGAATGCAACGATATGTGAACGTTCATTATTGTATCTTACTTCGGTAATTACGTAATCCACCCATTTATTCATCATAAAATACTCCATAAATATAACGATCTTTAACAATATATTAACTACGTGAAACGATCAAATCACGAAATTATCAAATTTTTGTTAGGAGAAATAACATTTGCGCCATTAAACTGAATGGACAATAATAAACAGATTTTAATATATATTTGAAATAATTCATTAAATCGAATTTCAGATATAGAATCCATTCCGATACGAATAACCTTTTTATCCGCAATAAAGGGAATGGGACAAATTTTAATTCGTTTAAAAAATTATTTGCAAAAGGGAATTTTACACGTATAGTAACAGAAGCATCCGGCGAATAACGCCTTGATGCGGTTGAATAAGATGCTACAACATCTTACCCAACCTAATCATCACAGACCAAGTTTTGAACGGAATCTGCAATGACTGATTTGAATTTATATCACACTGTTAGCCCTTTCGCTATCACCAAAAATAAATTTTATTCAGAAACCAACCCTCTCATTCTGCGGTTTACTGCACATTTGGGGAACAGGTCCGTTTGTTCGCTGGATGCCGCATTTATTTAATTTCCATTAAATTATTAAGGAGAACCAACGAATGAATTTATCCGTATATTTAGCATTTCCATCAGGATTCACGTAAGTGGCCGTTCCCTTGCTTAATTGTTTTTAAAATACAAAAATTTTATTTCCCCCGGTTTCATGACCCTGAAGAAGCCATTTTCTACCGGGGGAATATATGAGATTTTTCAATGATTTTCAGGTTATTTCCGTATTTTTATAAACAGTGTTATTTTCATTCATGCAAATGTTGTATTGACCAGAATTTTGTCTCCGGATTTTTCCCTTTTCATACAATCTCTTTTTTGGGTATTTTTTTGATAAATCCGACATGATCCTGTCACTGGATAAAATTGAAAATCTGGATATCAGTTCCCATCATTTTTCAATAAAATCTTGTGGTATAAAAGAGCCTGTTATTTTTCGATTCCGAAATATTTATTATTGTTTCAAAAACGATCAATTTTTTTTGAAATTTTGCCATTTTATAAAAAAAACCTTTGTTTTCCAAGCGTTATCTCTTTTATTTTACTAAATTTTATAGGAAAATCATAGGTATCAATATTGACGCAATCGGTCATAAATTGTATAAAAGTCATGTGATTTCATATATTAGCTCATAGTAGTTGGTATTTCATTGTTTGAGTTCAAATTTATAGGCTGATTTTTTCATCGAGAAATTTCTTATAACTGAATTCATTAATAACCTTTTGTGAAATATCTTTTATTACGTTGATATTTATTTTAAGCACTTTTTTGCCCAGGCATTTTATTATTATTTGCCTGGGATTTTTTTAAATTTCGATATTCAATCCGCTTTGTCCCAAAACCACATTCCATTGATCCCTACGGTTGATCAGCCCCTGGGCATGAACAAGATAATGGATACTCCAGCCAAACAAATCAGCATTCCCAGAATATCCCACCGATCCGGTCGTGTATTTTCAACAATCCATAACCAGAACAGGGAACATAAAATATAAATTCCACCATATACAGCATAGGCACGCCCCGCCAGATCAACCTCCACCAACGTCAGCATCAGGGCAAAAAATACCAAACTGACCATTCCAGGTACGAGCCACAAGGGCGACTTCCCCAAACGTGCCCATACCCAAAAAGAAAAGCAACCGGCAATCTCGGCAAAGGCCGCAATACAATAAAAAAACAGGGATTTCATAAAATTATCCTACTCCTGAGGAATGTCAATCAGAAGTTTTTCCATATAAATTGCATCCTGACCATAGGTCATCAATTTACTCTGCAACTTTTCGGAGGGAACAATTGCCCCAAATCCCTGTTTCTGCCAAAAACGGAAGGAATCCTGAATGGAAACAAGGGATGCATGACGGTATTTTTTCTTATGAGCAATATTCATGAATTGCCGCACCAAAATACTTCCAACTCCCAGCCCTCTTGATTCTGGATGAACGGCCAAATCATGCAGATAAAGGCAATCCGCCCCTCCTGCCAAATCGCAAGTTTCGCTATCCAGGGCGGGAGGTTCACCCGACATGACGGGAATGGCCAGCAAATACCCCCTGACCATGTCCCGCTCTTTCACCACAAAACAGGTATCAGGACTGGCAATGATTTTTGAAGCCATAGAAAGCCGTGATTCAGGCTCAATCGCATAATAACATAACATTTGAATGGCCATTATCTGATCAAGATTAGCCAATTGAGCGGCATGAATTTTCATTATGCAGATTTCTTTCCTTTATTGTCTCATCATTCCCATCATCTGACTTTAACCCAATATTCAAAAATCATCAAAGTGAACATTGAAACATTAATTATGAAGGTTGCAAAGATGAATCCGGATCACATCCCAAACCAACAGTTTGTCTGTAGGGATGTAATCCCTCGATCTACTGATGATTGTCGTGGATATTCTGGGCAACTTTTTCGGCAATCTTTATCCCGTCAATGGCCGCAGACATGATACCGCCCGCATATCCAGCCCCCTCTCCCGCAGGATAAAGTCCGGAAGTATTTACACTTTGCCCATCATCCATTCTTGGAATACGAACTGGCGAGGATGTTCGCGTTTCCACACCGGTCATTACAGCATCAGCAAAATTGAATCCGGACAATTTACGATTAAATGCAGGTAATGCCTCCCGTATTCCATTGATAACAAATGAAGGCAATATCTCCGCAAGATCATCGGGTTTCACCCCCGGTTTATAAGAGGGAACAACCGAACCCAATGTCTGGGTTACCCTTCCAAGCAAAAAATCCTCCACCCGCTGAACCGGTGCTTTGTAATTCGCACCCCCCAGCTGAAAAGCTTTCCGCTCCAGATTTCTCTGGAAGGCAATACCCGCCAGGGGATGGCCTGCATAGTCCCGTTCCGGCTGAACACCCACCACGATTGCAGCATTGGCATTTCTTTCCGCCCTGGAATACTGGCTCATTCCGTTTGTCACTATTCCCCCCTCTTCCGAGGCCGCCGCAATCACCGTCCCCCCCGGACACATACAAAAGGAATAAACCCCCCGCTTGTCTGCATCATGATGCACCAATTTATAATCGGCCGCCCCCAACAGCTGATGTCCCGCCTGTGAACCAAAACGGGCCTTATCAATCAGGATTTGTGGATGCTCAATTCTGACACCAACAGAAAAAGGTTTTGCCTGAATCTCCACGCCATCTTCATAAAGGGCATGCATCATCTCCCGCGCACTGTGTCCAGTCGCAAGAATAATATGATTTGTCTGAATTTCCTGCCCATCCGCCAATCGAACCCCGACAATCTGGCGATTTTTATTCATCAAAATATTTTGTACATAAGTATTAAACCGGTACTGACCACCAAAGGATTCAATTTCCTGACGAATTTTCTCAACCATACTGACCAACCGAAACGTACCAATATGAGGTTTGGATATGTAAAGAATTTCCTCAGGCGCACCTGCCCTGACAAATTCTGTCAACACCTTGTGACCATAATGATACGGATCACTGATCTGCGTATGAAGTTTGCCATCGGAAAAGGTTCCCGCACCTCCCTCTCCATATTGGACATTGCTGTCAGGGTTGAATTTTGACTGACGCCAAAATGCAAAAGTGTCGACCGTTCTTTCCCTGACCGGTTTCCCACGTTCAAGAATCAAAGGACGCAAACCCATCTGTGCCAGTAACAACCCCGCCATAAACCCGCAAGGCCCCGCACCAATAACGACGGGACGAACATAGCTGGCCTGACTAGCAATTTTTTCACCAGTCTGCCGGGACATCACGAACTGATACCGAACCTCTGGTGTTTTTGATAAATTGCGATCCAGGGAATGATTGCGTAAAAATTCCTCTTCATTATCAATGGAACAGTCAATGGTATACACCAGTTGAATGTCCCCCCGTCGGCGCGCATCATATCCCCGCCTTATTACCTGATACTCGCTGGGAAATTGTTTTAGACGATTATACAAGGCCTGTTTCAAATCTGCTTCATCATGATCCAAGGGCAGTTTCACTTCTGTAACTCTAACCATCTTTAAAACCAGATTTTCTTTTCATCCTAATTGTTCTTATCCTCTTAAATCCCTGATTGCAGAATATCGCTGTTTATATCCTGAACAATCCCTAAAAGACAATCATTAAAATAGGATTCAAATACCCATATTCAATATAATTTCCACAGATTGACCAAAACAGGTAAATGTCCAATCAAAGACACAAAGTCCTCATCCACACTTTACATCAAACATTATGTCATATTGTATCGAAATATTAATGCTGGCCATCATATTAATCAATTATACATATCAATAATCTTGTCATATAAATAATGATTAATTGACTTATATTAAATTGTAATTAAGTCAATAGCTATATAAACACAATAAAAATTATAGTAGTGCATTAATTTTGCAAATAATAAATCTTATTATCACTATATTTTAATTATAATTTTTCTATAAAATAGATAAATGAAAAAATAAAATTCTCATCTATTTGTAAAACAGACATCCATTTTATTTATGGAATAAAATTCGCAATATTTCTTGACTTTAATTGAGTATACATAATATGTAGTTATTATTTTATGAAAATTAATCATGAAGTTTTTATAAAAATCACTTTATCATTCTAGTTATTTAAAATTTCTTGTATATTTTTTGAAATATAACCTAGCATAAATTCACTATCATCAAGTAACATATATGTAAATAATAAATAATTAGATATATATATTAGAAAAATATAAGATAAAACCAAAATCTCGAATCGAATATTATTTTACCAATTCTTTATGTAAAAATTACATTTCAATAAAAGAATAATAAATTTGGAAAAAACCAACTTTAAAAAACCTTGATTTTAATGAATATTGTTCAAATATAATATTTTATATATGAAATTATCAATAATATGGAATCAATTTAATGATCTTATTTTTACATGGACAAAAAAAATAAGTTTCATAAATCCAATTTTCTTTGTATATTTGTAATCAGCATTCGACAGATAGTGTCGAAGCGGCCGGATCAGATGCTGCAACATACTGACCCGACCTAATCATAACAGAAGAGGAATTTCTGCAATGACTGTCTGTGATATTTATCATATTTTATATGATAAGACTATGGTTTTTATTACCATGTGGAAAAAAGTCAGCTTTGTTTTGGTAATGATTACTTGTACAAAGAGTGGAAACATTTATCTGTTGAATGCTATTTGGCAGTTAATTCGTAAATGTAGTGATTTAACCATGATAATAAAATGTAATATAAAACATTTATCTTTTAATTGATTCAACATAAATCTTCTATATAGTAAAATATTTTATTAACTTCATTTTAAATATTTTATTTTGACTGTCCAATTTTACATTTTAGTTTAAAAGGAGAATAGAAAAAATATTTTATATTAATCAATTATAATTTGCTTCTGCATTTTTAGAAATAAGGAAGCCTGAAAAGTAACATTCTTTAATTTATTTTCATATTGTTTCGGTTTGTTTTTTCTAAACTTGCATATTATTAACGTTGTCGAAGTCTTTAATTTAGAAAAAACAAACCAAACTGTATTTTCTAAATCAAATTAATGAATTGGTAAATCATACAAAATCAGTGATTTTGTTATTTCTATAAAACTTTTCGTGAGCTCAATATTATAACATAAAGAATTTTATTTTATTTAATTATCCTCGCTAATATAAACCATTATTGGCACTAAAAAATTGATATACATGATTTATTCAATATAAAACTATTAAAAAAAGACTGAAAATAAATTATTTTCAGTCTTTAATAAAGTTAGTCTTTCAGGAAGTTTACAACATTTAAGGAGAGGTATCAAAAACTTAAACGATAAAACATCATATAATTTCAAAAACAACCAATTACAAGTAACATTTTCTTAAGCTGGAACCATATCTTATATCTTTCTTTCAAAAACGTTAATAACATTATTCTAGATATACCTTCCCTCAATAATTATTTATAATTTTTATACTTTTTTTTATTTGGAGCTTATAATCTAATTTCTTTACCTACCCATGCTTCCAATGATTTTCAGATGTTCTCTATCCATTTGAAATTCACAAAAAATAAATTCAAGGAAAGCATCTCAGTCTATAATATTATTATCATTTTTTGTACCAAACCAATTTCCTGATGGTAACAGTTATATAATTCTACCAAAGAGAAAGATAATTTCTATCTATGAAAATATTGCAGCTATCAATCTTTCTTTGATATAAAAAACTAGCTGTGAGAAATATAATCGCAGTTTATAAACAACAATGTCATATAATAGCTTTTCCTAATCATAATGGTCAAATTTTTTAATGACAAGATTCCTAATACAGTTCCTTATGACCAACCTCACAAGTAATAGCCCAGACCTTGATAACCGCTCATAGAAAAGATTCTGCCATTCAACAAATTTCTGATAATAATCGATTACCTGTTCACATCGAGGCGGGTAATTGCGTTGTTCAATCTTTTATAAATAATAGTGATAAGGAATACTATCATCGTGGTTACGTTAACGAAGAAGCACAAATTTTCTTAACATTCATTCCCGATTAATATTTGGATTTTTTTATAATAAACAAAACACAGTATTTACATATAAAACCAATTTAAAACTTGATTGTCAGATTTGATATAATTTAGATAAATTTTTAAAAATAAAATTAGGCTAATCAAATTAAATTTTTTATAATAAGCGTTTAACAATATGGTTAATCTTATTTTATAACTAAAAAATTATAGGGATTTAATCTTGAGCAATTTGGATCATTCCACGCATGACATGCATCAATTCAATCATTCCCACTTGCATGATCATGCACATGAACATATCCACGGTCATCACCATCATGTTCCACAATCTTTTGGCAAGGCCTTTGCTCTAGGAATTAGCCTTAACTTAATTTATATTTGTGCCGAAACCATATGGGGCATTTTTGCCAATTCTCTAGCCTTAATTGCTGATGCCGGTCATAATCTATCAGATGTTTTTGCCTTGGCCACCGCCTGGGGGGCCTCATATTTAAGCAAAAAAAAACCCTCTCCCAATTTTACCTACGGATATCGTCGAACCTCTATCTTGGCTTCTTTAAGTAATGCAATTTTATTGCTTATTGTTACGGGAGGAATTATCTGGGAATCAATTGAACGCTTTTACAAACCTGCAACTGTTACAGGTAAAACAGTAATTTTAGTCGCCTTACTCGGTGTTGTTATAAATGGAATAACCGCATTAATGTTCCATTCCGGACAAAAAGAGGATCTTAATATTAAGGGCGCCTTTTTGCACATGGCCTATGACACCCTTTTATCGTTGAGTGTTGCCGGGGCAGGGATTATTATTTTTTTCACCCATTGGAATATGCTTGATCCCATTACCAGCTTGATTGTCGCTGCAATAATTATTTGGGGAACTTGGTCTTTATTGAAAGATTCAGTTACACTTGCCATGGACGGTGTCCCAAGCAATGTTGACGCTTTCGCCGTGGAAACCTATTTACGCTCCCTTCCCAATATCATTGATTTACATGATCTACACATCTGGGCTTTAAGTACAACAGAAACCGCCCTAACTGTTCATTTGGTCAGTAATACCAATCAACATTCTGACCAGTTTCTGAATATGGTTGCACAACGCCTCAAGGAAAAATTTAGAATTAATCATTCAACTTTCCAGATCGAACAAAAAAATGAAGCCAGTTTTTGCAATCTGGCGGACATTAATACTGTTTAACCTTAAACTTATAATTACCTTATGATCTTTAAAATAATAAAGAATAAGAAAATCCTATTCAGTCTTGGGAGTTTTCTGGTTAGTCTTGTAGTTTTTTTTCTTAAATATCTGGCATGGAAAACAACACTCAGTGTTGCTTTTTATTCTGACATGCTTGAAACAACAATCAATGTGTTAGCCGCTATTTTTGAAATATTCGCAATCACCATTTCGACCCAACCAGCCGATAAAAACCATACTTATGGACACTATAAAGCCGAATATATTTCTGCCGCCGCCGAAGGTTTATTAGTAATAGTAACATCAATTTTAATTTTTTACGAAGCCTGGCAAGGATGGAAAAATCCCCAATTTCCCATGGCGCCTTTAAAAGGAATTATTATAAATGGAACAGCTGGACTTGTTAATCTGTTCTGGGCAATAACACTTATTCGTGTAGGTAAAAAATATTTTTCTGCAGTCCTTATAGCAGGTGGACAGCATGTTCTTTCCGATGTATGGACAACTATCGGATTAATTGTAGGTTTTACACTTATTCCAATGTTTCAATGGGCTGCACTTGATGCCCTAATGGGCTTTTTCATTGCTATTAATATTTTACGTATAGGCTTTGGCATCATAAAAAATTCTATTAATGGCTTGATGGATAAAGCTCCTGACCCTCAAACCATTTCCAGTATTTATAAAATAATTCAGGCAAATGCCCCTGAAGCAAAAGAATTCCATATGGTCCGTTTTCGTCAGGTTGGCAATTTGATTTTTATTGATTTTCATTTGGTTGTGTCTGGAGACATGAGAGTGAAAGAAGCCCATAAAATATGTGATCGTATTGAACACGCTTTACAAAAAGTAATTGGAAATGTTTCAATAAACATTCATGTGGAACCAGAATAATTTTTTTAAATTCTGATCAACTACTTGTTCTGAAACATGATATCTCATCCATATAAATAAATCCTGGACAGAAAAAAGGATATGGCTGATTATTTTTTACAACTATTTTTTTTCAGATAAATCAATTAGAATAATATAGCCATCATCAGTGCCAATATTTAATAAACTGCCTTCTTTATTAAATTGTAAAGCCGTAATTTCTCCAATGGATTTTTTAGATCCTAAATTTACCGGAACAACTTTCTCGTCGCTGATTCCGATTAATAATATACTACCATCCAAAAATCCAGCAGCAACCATATCATAGGTCGGATGACATGCCACTACCATACAACAACTTCCAGGAATACCAGGCAATTCCACAGGAGGTTTTCCCATTGGACCGCCTCCAAAAAACTGCCATAAAACCACCGGTTCAGCTCCACTGGTTGCCAACCATTTTCCATCAGATGAAAAATTTAGAGATTTTACTTTGGTTGTGTATCCACTCATTCGCATATTGTGTCCGTCTGAAATACGCCAACCATGTAAATCATGATCTTGCATTGATGTTACCAACGCCTCTTCTTTAGGATGTAAAGTAATCCCTGTATGACTACCTTTCCATGTAAAATCCTTAATTTTTACAGGATTTTTATAATCAGCAGACCATAAAGTGGCACCATTATAATAAGAACTGGCTATTTTTGCACCATCCAAACTGAAAACCAAATCACTAACTCCAGAAGAATGTTCAAAAATTCTATATGGCTCTGTAAAATTATCTTTATATAAATGAATTTCTTTTCCTGTAATAAAAGCGATTTTATTTTGTTTCCTTTCCTTATCAGTCCAAGAAACGATTTTATCAATCCAACGTCTGGATTTTAATAATTGTTGAGGTTCCTTCCCGGGAATGATTCTTATTAGTTTATTATCATCACCAGAAGTAACAAAACCTGAAAAGGTCAAATCTTGTGATAAAGATAAAATCCCTCCATCATGAGGTTGAACTTTATACCAATAATCTGGATCATTATTGTGAATCAAAGGAATAATCCACAAATCTCCATCTGCCGTTGCAAAAGCACTATACTGTTCATCCCAAGATGTAGCACAGGCGATAATCGTGCCTTCCACTTTTTTAAAAGAACCCCGACTTTCGATTAATTGTAACGGCTGATTCATTCCATACTTTCCAGTCACAGATTTGTTAATCTATACATTTAAAAAATCCCTCACGTAGAGATTTCTCATCTAAATTCCGGCCAATAAAAACCAATCTGGAACAACGATCCTCTTTTGTCTTCCAAGAACGGATGAAATTTCCCTCTGCCATCATATGAACAGCTTGAAATGCAAAACATCGATCGTCATGCTTAAAATTCATAATTCCTTTGGTTCTCAATATATCCTTTCCAAATTTCTGAAGAACCATGGACATCCATAAATTAAAACGTTTTCCATCTAATGGTTTATCTTCCATAAGTGAAATACTCGTCACACCATCACCATGAGAATGTTGTACGTGGTCATGGTCATGGTCATGGTCATGGTCATGGTCATGGTCATGGTCATGGTCATGGTCATGGTCATGGTCATGGTCATGGTCATGGTCATGGTCATGGTCATGGTCATGGTCATGGTCATGGTCATGGGATGATAAGAATTTGGGCTCTAACGTCAAGGCTCTATTTAAATCAAACCCCCCAAGATCCAGAATTTTCATAAGGGAAATATTTCCTTTTTCCATTTCATATAAAGCAACCATCGGATTGATTGTACGAATTCTTTTTTTTATAGCAATTAATGATCCCCTATCAACCAGATCAACTTTATTCAACAAGATTACATCCGCAAAAGCAATTTGATTAACTGCCTCCTTACTTTCATCCAATGTCTTCATCACATGAAACGCATCAATTACGGCAATCACCGCGTCAAGACGAGTTTTGTTACGAATATCCTCATCAACAAAAAAAGTCTGTGCTACGGGCGCAGGATCAGCCAACCCTGTGGTTTCAATAATTATTCCATCAAAACTTCTTTGTCTTTGAATAAGCTTGTTGAGAATACGAACCAAATCGCCTCGAATTGTACAACAGACACATCCGTTGCTCATCTCAAATATTTCTTCATCCGCATCGACTATTAAATCATTATCAATACCTAATTCACCATATTCATTAACAATAACGGCATATTTTTTATCTTGCTGTTCCGTTAGAATACGGTTTAGTAAAGTTGTCTTCCCCGCTCCTAAATAACCCGTCAGAACAGTTACAGGTATTTTATTTTTTTCTTTATGATCCAATTCCATTATCAACCTTCAATGCTGCCTTATGATTACCATAATCCCAACTATAAGATAAACCTAGCCCCAAGAGTAGAAAAAACCATCCTCCCAAGGGTAAATTTCCGAAACTTCCTCCAGCCGCAAATGGCCATTCGTGAACTAAAACCGCAGCAAATAATCCAACACGCCAGGAATTTTTAACCGCATCTTTCAATGATAGCAATTTGGACGTTAATCCCTTTACCAAATTAACCCACCATAAAAATACCATGTAACAAAACAAGATTAATCCGGGAATTCCTGCATTTACAAACATTTCAATATAATGATTATGAGGATGGGGCAAACAAATCTCTGCCCCTTTTCCATCCCCATGTCCAATTGCAATTCCCCAAAAGGACAATCCATGAAAATAAATCGGATTGGCACAAAAATGACGATAGGCATCATATCCCAAACCCGTCCAGGGATTTGACAATCCCATAATCATCGCCCGTGTATAGATCAATCCATAATTATCAGAGGAAAAATGTGCCATTTGATGGATAAATAAAGTCACCAAATGATGATAGCTCTTAGGCGATAAAAATGATGTTGCACCCAGTATTAATGGAATACAAATTAACATTGACAAAACGATTGTCCGTAAGGGACGTAACCAATACAAGGATACAACTATTCCGAAAACAAAAAGAATAAATGGCATTCTTTGACCGGCAAAAGCCATCATCAGTATAGCAAACAAGATAATGAATAAAGCGACCAGATTTCCCCGCCATCCTTTTAAACGATAAATGCAATAAATACTCAAACTTAAAGTAATTGGCAACAGTAACCTGGCCAATGGTCCTGCCGCTCTAGGATGATGATATGGACCTGTCAGTGTACCGTCGAAATAACGTGGCGCTCCTACAATATTATATCCTGTAATAAGCTGGCATAGCATATTCAAAATAATATAAGTCGCACAGGCAATCAAAACATAAGATAGCCATCGCCTGTATTTCTCATCAGTTAAAACCCAGACCTGAAGTGCCGCAGCAAAAAAAATAAAACGAATTAATACAACAGCCTGGATCATCATTATGTTATATTGAAACAATCCAAAGGGAATAGTACACAATAAAATCCACCCCCACCAGAGAAATGCAATAATCACCCAATTTTGTTTTCCCCAGTCCCATTGTTTGTTGATAAAAGAGTAAATTACAAAACATATTGCTATATAACTGATCAACCCATCCGCTATACCCCGTAAATGCGTTAAAAAAACAGGCAAAATTAAAACAGCGAACAGTGTCGACTTATTGAGAAACTTACGGACAGATTCCATAACCCAAAGGCTCTCCGGTTTAAGAACAGGAATTAATTAGAAAACATTACGCAATGAAATAACAGCCTGGAAATCACAACGTAAATCAAATACATCAATAATAAAAGATTTCATATTATGTAAAATATTAAATCTCAACATATTCTTTTTTAAACATGAAATTCAAATTAGCAATCTATTAATTTTATTCAGATAAAAAACAAAAATAAGATGATTATTATTAAAATACTATACTTGAAACAGTTAATAAATTTTTTAATCCTACATTAATTTCTTTATATTGTTCAATTTAATGTAAAAAAAATTGTAAAATCAATTAATTATTTTTATTATTTTTTATAAAACTGTCATAAACATAAATCAGGTAATCAGGTAAAATATCAGGCATAATTTTCTGAGCCTTCATAAACAAACCAATTTCATCAAACTCCTTCGACAAATAACGTGACATTATTAAAGATTGCTGAGTTTTATCAAGATAAGTCTGCTGTTTTAACAAGCTGCAAACTACTTCCGGTGATTTATCTAATAATTGGGCAAGCTGGCCAACCTCCGGAGACTGAGGAGTGAAATAGACTATATTTTGCCTATTATCATCGATATTTTTCAATATTTTTTTTACAAAACTTTCCATCCAAAAAGGTTGATCTGAAATAATCTCATCCATCACAACCCATACCTGATATGTTGGATACCCCCATTTTGCCAACTGTGATGAATCTACTAATACATGTCCATCCTTGACAAACGGTAAAACTGTAGTTCCGTCAGCATAGGCCCCATCAATTTCATTTTTCTGCCAAGCTTGTGTAATTTCATTATAATTCATATTTACCAGATGAATTTTTTCAACAGGAATATCATTATGCTGCAAATAACGTAACAGACTATAATAACTGCTTGTCATGAAAGGTACCGCAATATTTTTACCAACCAGATCTTGAGGAGTATCTATATGTTTCTGGTTTTTTACGATTAAGGCGCTTTCTTTACCATATTGCCGATCAATTGCGATTACACGTCCCTGCAAACCAACCGTTATAACTGACAAAAAAGTAACCATATCTACTGGAACGGCATCAACCTGACCAATAGACAAATTATGCAAGGCTTTAAAATCGTCGTCATATTTTTTCCAGGCTATTGTTTCCCTGGCAACTTTTTGATGTTTTTTATCCAATTGAATAAAACTGGCGATATCAGCTTGATTTTTCCATCCAATTCGAAATTCCGCATTAGCACTTCGTAAGTTGAAAAAACATATCAAAGCAAAAATTGCTATCAGCCATACAATCAAAGAAAATCGTTTGGAACCTACATAAAAACAGTGCATCAACGGAAAATCTCGCTACGTTAAATAATTTATTAACTTACTAAAATAATATCTGATTTAATAACTGAAATTCACTTTAAAAGTAAAGTTTAACCTAAAGTAATATCAAATTAAATTTTTACAGAATAAATCCACCTCCTAAAACACGTGTCCCTTGATAAAAAACACATGCCTGACCAGGTGCTGGGTTAGCGGCCGTTTCCAATTCTACTCTTACCTTATCCTTTTTTTCAATTATAACTTTAGCAGGTCGTTCCTGATCCCGCGCACGAATCTGAACATTACAATATAAAAATTCAGTAGGCACAGGAATAAGCCAGTTCAAATCGCGTAAATAGAATGTTTGACAAATATTGTTTTGTTTTGGACCAATAACGATTCTTCTTTTTTCGGATTCAATTCGCAACACCATTTGTCGCTGCCCATCCCGCATGGCAAGATTACCCAACCGTTTTGTTTGACCAATGGTATATTTAGCAATACCTTCATGATGACCAATCACAACGCCCTGCTCGTCAACTATCTCGCCTGGCATAACACCTTCTGGTGCCAATTTCTCAACAATTTTTATATAAGAATTATCTGTAACGAAACATATGTCCTGGCTATCCGACTTCTGAGCAACAGCCAAATGAAAACGTTCGGCTTCTTCCCGAACTTTATCTTTATTTGGCATGTCCCCTAAAGGAAAACGCAAATATTCAAGCTGTTCAAGGGTGGTGGCGAATAAAAACCATGATTGGTCTCGACTTAAATCAACTGGACGGTGCAACTCTGGACCATTTTTTCCCACAATTCGACGCACATAATGACCTGTTGCCATCGCTTCTGCCCCAAGCTCTCGCGCCATTGTCAATAAATCCGTAAATTTGACTCCCTGATTACAGGCAATACATGGAACAGGCGTTTCTCCCTTTTGGTAAGATTGTGCGAAACGTTCAATTACCGTTGTTTGAAAACGGTCTTCCGCATCGACAACATAATGCGGGATACCCAGCTTTTCTGATACCCTACGTGCATCCCTGATGTCCTGACCAGCACAACAGGCACCTTTTTTAACCACACCTCGCGCATCATAAAGCTGCAAGGTGGCACCAAAAACCTCATGTCCTTGTTCTTTTAGAAGAGCAGCCGTAACGGAACTGTCCACTCCGCCCGACATTGCAATCATAATACGCATTGGTTCAGGATAACTTTGGCAAGCGAACAACCAAACCATCTAATTCTTCTGTCATAATAATCTGACAACCCAATCGAGAGGTTCTTTCCAACCCAAAAGCCATATCCAGCATCTCCTCCTCTTCTTCTGCGGCGGGCTTTAATTTATCCCACCATGATTCATCAACAATTACATGACAGGTCGCACAAGCCAATGATCCCTCACAAGCACCTTCAAGATCAATTCCATGCTTATGCGCTATTTCCAATACTGAAAGCCCTACAGGAGCATCCACCTCACGACGTGTTCCATCTTGTTCAATAAAAACTATCTGTGGCATTTTATAGAATTCCTTATTTAAAAACCAATTAATATTCTGATTTTAACTCATGTCCCTTTTCTTACATCATACCATGCTGAATAAAGGTCATGAACGGTTTCAACGACTTCTTGTTTTGTTGTCATCCGACCAAAAGAAAGACGGATACTAGATAAAACTTCTTGTTCTGACAATCCCATGGATTGTAAAACATAGGATGGCATAGAAACATGATTGCATGCTGAACCTGTTGATAAACATAAATGAGGAATTCTTGCCAAAAGATCAAGGGCCTTAACCTCTGGAAATTGTAGATTAACACAATTTGACAAGGCACATTCGATTGATCCATTAATTTTAAGTTGTGGAATTCTTGCCTGCAATTCATTTATCAAAAAATGTTTATAAGATGCCAAACGCCTGATTTCTTCATTTCCCTCATTCTGGAATAGCGAAAATGCCTTACCCAAACCAACAATCAAGGGAACTGGCAAAGTTCCTGATCGAATTCCTCGTTCCTGATATCCTCCATAAAATAAAGGTTCCACCCTTACCCGAGGTTTACGTTTTACATATAAAATGCCAATTCCTTTGGGCCCATAAATTTTATGCCCGGAAATTGAGGCAAGATCAATTCCCCAGGAGCGCAACTGGATTTTTTCAGATATTTTTCCACAAGCCTGAGACAAATCACAATGAAAAAGAGCGCCATATTCATGAGACAATGCCGACAAATAAGGAATGTTCTGTATAACTCCTGTTTCATTATTAGCGGCCATGACACTGACTAATATTGTTGGAACCTGCAATGCCGCTTTCAAACTATCAGGATCAATCAATCCATCGGATTGAACTGGCAAAATAAAAGGATCAGCACCAATGGACTGTAAATTCTGGACTGTTTCAAGAACGGATTTATGTTCAGTCGCAATCGTGATAACCCGTTTGGTCTTGGGATAATGATCAATTAGATAACGCACACTACCCTGCAAGGCAATATTATTGGATTCAGTCGCACCAGAGGTAAAAATAATTTCTTGAGAAACCACCCCGAGCATTTCGGCAATATCGGCGCGAATCTTATCAATGGTTTCAGCAACATATTTACCCAATATATGCTCTGAATTGGCATTTGCAAAATTATGCACAAAATAGGGTAGCATCGCTTCAACAACACGTTCGTCACACGGTGTGGTCGATTGATAATCAAGGTAAATCACCTTTTCTTTTATCTTGTTTTTTCCTGAAAAATCCATTTTCTATAGATTATGAATCCTTTAACTTTTGAATCAACTGGCCATAAACATGAATAAAAGTTTCAACATCTTTTTGCTGGATATTCCATGGTAAAGATACACGGATCGTACAATCAGCCAATTCTTCCAACCCCATTGCTGATAAAACAGGTGAACGCGATAATTTTCCTGAAAAACATGCCGATCCCGTTGAGACACAGAAACCAGCCATATCCAAAGCCATAAATAATTTTTGCGCTGAAACTCCAGCATAAGCTATAGAGGATGTATTATCTAAACGTTCAGCTTCCTCGCCACAAATGACGGCTCCATATTTTTTCACTTCTTTTTCCAAATAATTACGTAATTTTAAAATATTGGAACGATCTTCTTTACAGGCCTCTTTTGCGGCAGTCATCAACCCTATAATTGCCGGAACAGCCAGAGTTCCTCCCCTTCTTCCCTGTTCCTGTCCTCCTCCACTAAAAAGAGGATTTATCTTTTTCGCATTTCTTTCATGACCAGCCAATAACAATGCGCCTACCCCTTTTGGACCTCCCATTTTGTGAGCTGAAAGAATCAGGCTGTCCGCTCCGATATCTTCCAAATTGAACATTATACGTCCAGCAGCCTGAGCTGCGTCTACATGAAGAATTGCACCATAATCATGACAAATTTTTGCTGCCTGTTGAATGGGATGTAATACACCTGTCTCATTATTGGCCAGCATTAAACACACTAAGGGAGGTATTGACGTTTTTTTTAGTGCATCTTCTAAAAAGTTAAGATCGACAATGCCCTGCCGTGTTACAGGTAAAATTTTTTTTGAAAGGTCAATCTGCATGATTGCAGGATGTTCCGTAGCTCCCACCCAAAGAGGACGTTGTTGATTGCCTTCACCAATCTGACCATGCACAGCCAGTACATCTGCCTCTGTCCCACCAGAGGTAAAAATACAATTTTGAACGCTCCCCCCGAATAATTCGACCAAGGTTTCTCTTGCATCTTCCGTTTGATTATAAATCTTGCGTCCCATTTGATGAACAGACGTTGGATTACCAGTCTGCTGCATGATATCCACCATTGCAGATATAACTGAAGAGCGCATGGGCTCACTGGCATTCGCATCTAGATATATAGATTGTCGTATCATTTCATTTATAATCCAATTTATTATATTAAACCATGAATTCCAAAATTAACCCGCATAATTTATTGCATTACAACAATAATTTAATTAAATCTGTATTTAATTTACAATATATAAATACAAATATGAACCCTGTTACCTTATAATAGAAATATTTTCACAGATTTACTGGTAAATAAGCAAAGATAAAGGATATGTTAACCTTGTCCGATCACCATATCGCTATTGATTTTTCATTTATATTTTATAGATAAGACAAAAACACTTTCACTTTATAAGAAATATCTTTATAGAGATAAACTGTTTTTATTGTTTTCCTACACTCACTTATATTATTGTTAAATCTTACAAATTGTGCCAGTTTTAATAGATAAACGGATCGTTCTATGCCAGAGGTAATGTTTGCAGGCCCAGCAGGTCGTCTTGAAGGACGCTATCACCATTCCAGTCAACCTAACGCCCCCCTTGCCTTAATCCTACATCCCCATCCTCTGCAAGGTGGGACAATGAATAACCGAATTGCCTATACAATGTATTGTGCATTCCAAAAAATGAATTTTTCTGTACTACGTTATAATTCCCGTGGTGTTGGACGGTCTCAGGGACAATATGATGGTGGTATTGGTGAAATATCCGATGCGGCAGCGGCCCTGGACTGGTTACAGATGGCGAATACAAATTCCAGGGAATTATGGATCGCGGGGTATTCGTTTGGAGCCTTTATTGGAATGCAGCTCTTGATGCGTCGTCCTGAAATACAAGGATGGATCAGCATCGCGCCATTGGCAAACCACTATGATTTTAATTTTCTTGCACCTTGTCCATGCAGCGGTTTGATGATCGCAGGAGAATCCGACAGCATTGTCCCATTGCAGGAAATTGACAAACTTGTTGAAAAACTTAACACTCAAAAAGGCATCAAAGTTGCCTATAATACAATCCCTAATGCCGATCATATTTTTGCCGATCAAACTGAGCAGATCGAAAAAACAATTACCAATTACGTTAAGAAAATTTTAAAGAACAGATCTGATCAACCTTAGATTAACGTTGTTCTTTTTATATCTCTTTAATTTTCCCGAATTAGATACATTTTATGTTAGGCAAAATATCTGAATTTTATTTCATCATAAAATGTTGTCTTTCTTTTGGTTTATTACCTAACCCTTTACACAAAAAATATGGCCTTTTTCTCTAAACGCAAATCACTGGAACAACTTACACTTGATTCAAAAAAACATGGTCTAAAACAATGTTTGGGTCCATGGCGTTTAACAATGATTGGGGTCGGCTCTACCATTGGCGCAGGCATTTTTGTCATGACAGGAACAGCTGCGGCTAATTTTGCTGGACCAGCAATTCTTTTATCCTTCATTATTGCTTCAATAGCATGTTTATTTACTGCCCTTTCCTATGGTGAACTGGCATCCACTATGCCGACTGCAGGATCGGCATACAGTTATGCCTATACATCACTTGGTGAAAAATTCGCTTGGATTGTTGGATGGTTACTGTTGTTGGAATATGGAATATCGGCTGTATCAGTTGCCTCAGGATTTTCAAGTTATAGTGTTTCCCTACTAAAAGATTTCCATATTCATATCGCTTCATGGCTACATAATCCCATGATTCAACCTGCAATTGGTGGATATGGAAAAGGAATTGTATTTGTTAAGTCCCTTGACCTGATTGGAGCAGGATCTGTTCTGATCGCAACCATCTTCCTCTTATATGGGGTTTCCGAATCAACAACAATTAATGCAATAATCGTCAGTTTAAAAATCGGAGTATTAATTCTTTTTATAATTTTGGGATTTCACTATATTAAACTGGAAAACCTGACACCTTTTATCCCCTCCTCAACAGGTCCGATGAATTTTGGAATCAGGGGCATTTTTCGGGCAGCCTCAACAATTTTTTTTGCCTATATAGGCTTTGAAGCTGTTTCCACAGCCGCATCAGAAGCAAAAAATCCTAAAAAGGACGTCCCCTTTGGAATCATAGCTTCCTTGTTTGTTTCAACCATGATCTATATTGGTGTAGCGCTAATTTTAGTCGGGGTTGTTCCTTATAGAAAATTAAACATTTCTGATCCACTGGCCCTGGCAATTGATTATATGAACATGCCAAACTTAGCCTGGATTTTGAAATCTAGCGCAGTTATCGGACTTTGCTCAGTAATGCTCGTTTTGCTATATGCTCAAAGCCGCATTTTCTACATCATGGCACAGGATGGATTGCTTCCACCAATTTTTAGCAAACTTCATCCTAAACATTGTACACCTTGGATAGGAACCATTATCCTCAGCCTCAGCATCGCCATTACAACAGCTTTTTTACCTATTGATATCATAAGTGACCTAATCAGCCTTGGAACCTCTCTGGCATTTGGTATTGTCTGTTTCACGGTTATATGGCAGCGGAATGTTCATCCCAATATTCATCGACCCTTTCAAGTACCCTTTGGTGGATTCAAGATTAGAAATATCTGGATTGGCTATATTCCCGTTTGCGGCATCCTATGTTGCCTGACCATGATTTTTCCCTTGATCATTGACATGATTTATTCCCTAATTAATCACAATCCACTTCCACTGCTCTTAATGTTTATTTATAGTGTAATCGGTGTCTTTGGCTATTATTATTACGGACGCAAACATTCAATTCTATCCAGTTCAAAAGAAAAATGATATTTTAAAAAAATAGTTTTTTTAAATATGATTTTATTATGAATTTTCCATCACCTCTTCGCATTGCCGCCATTACAAAATGCTATCAAGAAACAACCATGCTTCCCATATGGATCAGGCATTATGCCAGACTAGTAGGAAAAGATAACTTATTCATACTTGATGATGGCAGCGATCCGCCTGTCAAAGCTGAACAATACATTTATGTTGAGCACATTCCACGTCGCAAGTATTTGGATGAACAAGATAGCGTCAATATAATGAGCGAATGGCAGCATAAACTTTTAAAACTTTATGACTGGGTTCTTTGTATTGACACAGACGAATTTATAATTCCCCGTCCATCTCGTTGGACTTCCTTACATGAATATCTTGCACAATGTTCTGCCAAAACATGTCGATGTGTTGGTGTGGAAATCATTGATCCTTTGATTGGAAAACCTGTTGATTGGTCAAGACCCATTTTAAAACAACGTTCCAAGGGCACCATTAAAAGTTGGTCATGCAAACCCTCAGTTTCATCAGTTCCGACACAATGGGAACCCGGTTTTCATCGATGTCAAAATGAAACCCTGTTTGCGCACGATTTATGGCTGTTTCATTTGAAATATGCTGATCAGAACCACCTCCTAGAACGTTCAAAACTCAGACGCAGAATTCCAAGAAACCCAGAAGATATTAAAAATGGATTGGGAACCTCACATTTAATATCCGACAATGTTCTAATCAGGTTTCTAAAATCGCAGAGATCAAAAATTGGCACAGGAACCTTGGATGACTATTTGATCACTAATCCTGATCCTGATAACGCTGATTCACTCTATCTTGATATTCCCCATGAGTTTATTGATTTTTTATAATCAATTAAACAGACATCTCTAAATGCATTTTTATTTTTATGATTGTTTTCTATTTTTCATCGGTTTAATAGCCGGGACAATTGATACCCTTGCAGGTGGTGGAGGTTTAATAACCGTACCCGCTCTACTTTTTACCGGTATTAATATAATTCCTGCATTAGGTACAAATAAATTGCAATCAGCAATTGGTGAATTATCGGCCACATTACGATTTTGGAAAAGCGGACAACTAAGTTTTCATGGGCTTGCCATCCCTCTGTTTTTCACTGTAATCGGATCTGCCATAGGTACAATTACATTACAATACAGCGCTGATCAGACCTTGAACAAAATAGTCCCATGGCTTTTATTGGCAATATTGCTTTATTATTATTTATTTCCAAACCTACATTTCAATCTCGAAAAAAGACAGTTACCCATAAAACCGAAAATACTGCCATGGATGGGGACTGTAATTGGATTTTATAATGGCTTTTTTGGACCTGGAACAGGAGCGATCTGGACAATTTCATTAATGCAGATTTACAAATTACGTATTAACATTGCGACAATGATTGCAAAACCGTTAAATATCGCTGGAAATATTACCGCGCTCAGTATCTTCATATCAGGCGGACAAATCAACTATTTTAGTGCATTTATAATGGGTATTAGTTCTTTTATAGGCGGACAGATTGGTGCATCCTTGGTTATTTACAAGAGTTCACGTTTTTTACGGGTATTTTTTTTAATTGTCATAACATCATGCGTATTTTACAGTTTTGTCAAATATTATAATATTCATTTTGTTTGATTTATGATAATCACAGAAATAATTATTTATTAAAAAGTCACAAGAATGGTTCCTTCTTCCACAGAATTAATCTTGGATCGGCTTAATCGTTCAAAATTCCGGTCTAGATTTACATTACATGAAAAAGAACGAAAATATCTAATCGATAAAGGCCTTGATAAAATAATTGAACATGCTACGGATTTCATCAATCAACGTCTGGCTCCTGCTTTTCCAAAAAATGATGGAAAACAAACGCCATGGAAAGGACATCCTGTTTTTATTGCCCAACATGCCACAGCAACTTGTTGTCGTAGCTGCCTTGAAAAATGGTATAAGATTCAAAAGGGGCAGGCCTTAACACAGACAGAAAAAGATTTTATCCTCGATTTGATCAAGGCTTGGATAAAAAGGGATTATCAAACCCATCAATCTGTGAAAAAACATTCATAACACGATCCAGACAGATAGCTTCGGTATACATTGATAAAGCCCTGGCCCGCCCATTTTCTCCCATTTTTTTTCTTTGTTCTGGATGAAAGGCAAGCCAGGCCATTGCCCTGGATAGCAAAGATATAGAACCTGGCGGGATCAATAGCCCTGTTTCTGAATGCTGAACTTGTTCTCGGGGACCCCGTATTGAAGTGCCTATAACAGGTAAACCACTTAACATTGCCTCGATAATGGACATTGGTAACCCTTCAAAATGACTGGGTAAAACAAAAACATCAGCAGCTTTCATCAACTGATCTATGTCTTGACGATATCCCCAAAAACGTATTTGATTACCCAATTTTTTTTGTGCTTTAGTAAAAAGTTTATCCAATACCAAACCATAATCAGAAGACAATCTTTCGCCTACAATCCATAATTCAGCTTCTGGAAGCTTTTCTGCAATTGCAGAAAAAGCGACGATTAACTCTGGATAACCTTTATGTTGAACAAGACGGGAAACTATCATAAAAACTATATGATTCTGTGGAATCTTGTTTGCCTGTCTAAATTTCTGTTTCAGGGCAATATCAGAAAAGAATTTTGCTGGATCCCGACCGTTACCTATAAAAATAGGATTGGAATGAATGCCCAACCTTTTAGCATCCCGAGCCTCTTCCTGAGAGACAGTCATGTAAAAATTCGTAATTTTTCCACAACACCATTCAAGAACAAAGGATAATAGACGTCTTATCCATGATTTTATACCTTTCCCGGATTGATTAAAAAGATATCCGTGACAAGTATAAATAATTACAGGCGTTCCACATAAAAAAGCGGCTATACGTGCCAATACGCCACTTATGGGCATATGGGCATGAACGATATCTGGTTTTTCAAGTTTGATTATACGGTAAAGAACCCAAAAAGCTTTTAACTGACCTATGATCGAAAAAGAACGGACAAAAGGAACGGTTCGAATCTGAAATCCCTCTTGTCTCACTTTCTCCAATAACCTTCCTTCTGCACAAACACCAATGACTTGATGGTGACAGGAACGCAACCTACGCATTAAGGGAAGTAGAAATTGATATAAGGCAAAATCAACATGTGCAATTTCCAAAATTTTCATAAATTCATTTATGCCTTACGACGCAGAGCCCATCGAATTTTAGTTATTTTTTCTTTATCATTTTGAATATTCTTAATATTTGAATGATTTAGAGAACTATTTATTTCTGATTGCCTCTGAATTTCTGAAGTTTTTTCCGACAAATCTTCAGGCATTCCAACAGAAACATGATCCGCAGTGTTTCTTTGCCATATTTTTGCATCATCGTTTTGATTATGGAAAATAGCCACATAATCAGACCCTTCTTCTTCTTGCTCTTCGTTTAAAACCGATTGTTTGTCTTGTTTCTCAAATTTAGTTATAGAAGTTCTATTCTCTTCAACATCACTTTTTTTTGATTGATGCAGATTATATAAAACAATCTGTTTAGTCGCAAGTCGAACTTTTTCACCAAAGTAGACGCTATTTTCAACTTTTCCCTCTGCATCGGAAAAACGGAACCACCAAATTTGTTTACCTTCTTGAGGATGTTGAAACGATAAAACAAAAATTTTTTCCTTCTCATTTTTCCGAATTTCAACCAATTTTTCTTCAACTTTAACCGAAGGATGTAAATGAAAACGAATAGTAAAAGGATAAGACTGATCAAAATCGAGCGTTTCCTCCCCTCTTAAATCCTGACCATCCGCAGAAAGATAAAATTTACGATGATAAATTGCACCATATGCTTTTTGCCAGCCATTATGACTTAATTCCACCCAATGGGCACCCTCAGTCATTTCATGAATTGATTCAACTTTAAAATTTAAATCTTTTAATTGATTATCCTCCAGTAAAACACTTTCTGTATTGGATAATTTTAGAACAGAATGAGCCGCAGTTCCCGCCAACGCAGATCGCCAGGCTGATGATCCTCCAGCGCCACAATTAACAATTAATCTCTGTTTACCAGCAGAAAATTCAAAGGATAAAGCACCAAGATATTTTATATCTACCTTTTTCGGTGGAACACCACTGTCAATTAACAGAGTTGAACGATTGGCAAAACAACGAATATATCCACCCGCTTTCATATCCGTCATGGCAACACGTTTTTGTGTGGAATTACTCAGAACACGATCAATAAAATGTGCCTCATTCTCACTGGAACCATTAAATAGTGCAAGCCTGCCATCACCATGTCTCAATGCCCTTAAAGCACGGCTGACATTATCAAGCGCTAGAATAAGTTCGGAAGGGGGACGCATATTGATCAACTGGTACATCAAACGAATTTCGGTCAGATCTCTCAATACATAAAGTTGTATTTCAGGGTTTCGTTCAATATGTATTCCATCTTCAAGAATCTGTTCAGCCAGTTCACTTTGCAGGAATTTACTGATTTTTGGTATTAAATCAAATTGTTCCGGCATACATAATGCAAGAGCCAGAGCGGCCTTTAATAACGTAAAATTTTCATGTGTATGATTGTCCAAAGGAAGCATGGCAACAACATATCTTCCTTCTTTCATAATTCGACGCATAAATTGTTGATGAAAATATTTTTCTGCTGATGCCGCAAAAAAATCATAGAACCCCAACCAATTCACTATACGATCTGCAAGGATAATCGGTCTGTAAACAACAGAATCATAAGATGAAGGTGAATTGCCAATCCAATCCGTCACCAAATTTCTTGCTGCAAGACGCGCATTTTCTGTCCCTAGCTCTCGCATATCCCGTAACCACGAAAAACCATGCAGTTTGCCAATAATTTCACAGGAGAGGTTTTTATCACCCCATTGACCGGGATATAGGGAAATAACATAATCCTGGTAAATAAATTCCCCTTTTACAAGATGCATGCCATAAACAGAATTTCCGGTCCATAAATCTCGCAAAATATATACTGGAACTTCGGGAATCTGTCCATAACCAATGGCAGGTAATCGTACCAGAGAAAGTCGGATTTTTTTTACCA
Organism: Commensalibacter sp. ESL0382; assembly: GCF_009725775.1. Classification (NCBI taxonomy): domain Bacteria; kingdom Pseudomonadati; phylum Pseudomonadota; class Alphaproteobacteria; order Acetobacterales; family Acetobacteraceae; genus Commensalibacter; species Commensalibacter sp. ESL0382. Next base: position 46,550 of record NZ_WNII01000007.1, on the reverse strand, counting down.
TTTCTTGAAAAGCCATCCTAAGCCTCCCTATTTCTCTGAATCATTTCTCCTAATGGGTGAAAGTCATAATTTAGCAAATTTTTTACTTTTTAGTTCCCCGCAATGCATCTATTGCCTGACCATAATCAGGTTGACCATAAATTGAAGTTCCAGCTATCAAAACATTGGCTCCCGCTTCTATCACCAGGGGTGCAGTTTGAACATTAATCCCGCCATCAACACTAATATGAATGGAACGACCCGACTTTTGAACCATTTCATGTATTGCACGAATTTTCGCCAATTGACTGGATAAAAATTTCTGTCCACCAAAACCAGGATTTACAGTCATAATTAGAATATTATCTACAAGATCTATAACCTCGGAAATTGCATTGGCAGGTGTGGCCGGACATAATACTATCCCGGCTTTTATTCCAAACGATTTGATATGTTGCAAGGAACGATGCGCATGAGGCCCCGCCTCGATATGAAAAGAAATTTGATCGGCACCCGCCTGAACAAACGGTTCGATAAAAGGATCGACAGGTTCAATCATAAAATGCACATCAAAAAACAACTTGCTATAAGATCGCAAAGATTTGAGAACTACTGGGCCAAAAGTCATATTGGGAACAAAATGACCATCCATAACATCAAGATGTATCCAGTCAGCACCATGTTTGTCAACCGCCCTAATTTCCTCTCCCAAACATGCAAAATCTGCCGAAAGAACACTGGGAGCAATCAAGGGAACCCTTATATCCAATTTACAGCCTTTCTAAAATTTTCAAATATTATGTCAAACTATTAACTGCAGTTTATGATAAAATTTACGAATTGAACAGAAAAAACACGATTTGATTTTATCGTGTCCACCAATACAAAGATATATTTCACTTGAAATAATGTTTAATTAGTCTTCTTTTACAAAACGTGCGATAAAAAAACCATCCATTCCGCCTTTTTCTTGCCACATAGAAGGAAGCGTCCTAATCCATCCCTCTTCTGTTAATGCTTCAGTTAAAAATGGAATTTCTTTTTGTGTAAATGGTAGAGCCCTAACACCAGGTAAATTTCTAAAGAATTCTGCCTGCTCTTCTGCCTCGGAGCGCTGTAGGGAGCAAACACTGTAAACTAATCGTCCTCCTTTTTTTAGATAACTGATCGCTGCACCAATCAACTTTCGTTGAATCTTAACAAGACTTTGAATTTCATTTTCTTTTTTTAAATGCAAAACATCTGGATGTCGTCTAAAAATACCCGTGGCAGAACAGGGGGCATCCAATAATATCGCATCAAATTCATTTTGATAATTTAAACTTCCAGCATCACCAAGAACCAACACTGCATCCATCTGTAACCGGTTCAGATTTTCTTTCAACCGTTTTAACCGTATAGATTTTTTTTCAACCGCAACAACATTTCCCCCTGCTTGAATTAATTGTGCTGTCTTACCACCGGGTGCCGCACATAAATCAGCAACTTTTTCATTTTCCTTCACATTCAAAAGATAGGCAGGTAGAGATGCCGCCATATCCTGAATCCAGAACTGCCCCTCCTGATAACCGTCAAGCTGTTCAACCTTTACATGACAAGAATAACGCCAATGATTATTCATTAATTGCACACCTCCTTCTGGAACAGTGGCATTCGTTTTGAAATGCATATCCAAAGGGGGTTCACTATCCAACAGGGTTGCCAACTGACGAGGATTAAATCCTGCCTGATTCCATGACTTCCATAGCCATGCAGGGATATTCAAGCGATTTTGATCAAGATCCTTCAGTATGCTTGGTCCATTTTCAGAAATCCGCCTGAGAACAGCATTGACTAGACCCGTAAACTTTGCAAATCCATTATGACGCGCAAGTTCTACAGATGTATAGATAGCGGCATGTATAGGTGTTTCCAAAAAAAGAATTTGAGCCACCCCTAGCAAAATAATCCATAATACCTGCTGTGGTGGCGATCGTTTCAGAAAAGGTTCTACAAGCGCTTCTAATGTTCCTTTTTTTCTCAAGATACAGACAATTAATCGATATGCTGCTGCCTTATCCCTTTGATCAACATCAACAGGTAAAGCATTTTTTAATGCTGTTTCTAACGGAAGATGTTTCCAGTCAAATATCTGACAAACAGTATCAAAAGCAATTTGTCGAGTAGGATCATTATTTCTATCAGATCGGATATTTTCTTTCGATGACAGATGATTCTTAATTGATATATCTTTTTTCAAAAAATTATAACTTTTCTTACTTAAAATCATTATAGTTTTAAATGAATTAAATAGTAAATATATTCACTTTCAATAAATAAAATTACTACGTTCTCTGCTCTATTTTTCTGATAATCAATTTTTACCAGAATTGCGAGATTTCATCTTAACTAATTATTTATTTTAGACTCTAACAATAAAATATTATAAATTATCCAAAAAATAAATCCAATATAAAAGAATTTAATCCCGAATGAATTTAAATTTCATATTTAAAAAATTTATCAACATAAACCTAGAAATTATATTTAAATGAAAAATTGGACTATTCTTTTACCGTATTATAATGAAGCAACCTTTCTTCCAGGTACTCTTGAAAGCATAGCATTACAAAATTATCAAAAATTTAAACTTATTCTAATCAATAATTATTCCACAGATAATTCTGAAAAGATAGCCAGAAAATTTATGAATTTTTATCCTGCAATTGAGGTGCAGTTTATTAATGAAAAACTTCCTGGCAAAACAAATGCCTTACATACTGGATTAAATCATGTCACCACTCCTTTTGTGGCAACCATGGATGCTGATACTTACTATCCTCAACATTATTTGGAATTTTGTAATCAGATCTTTGAAAGTCACCCGGAATATTCTGCCGTGATGGCTTGTGATATTTATCAGCCCTTTAAAAATCGCAAAAGTCAAAAACGATGTCGGAAAATATATTTAAAATCAAAATTAATGCCCAAGCAATGTCATGCTGGAGGATATGCACAGACTTTTCGTACTAAAAGTTTAAAGCAAATTGGGGGATTTGATCAAAAATTATGGCCTTATGTCTTTGAAGATCATGAGGTTATTCATAGACTTTTAAAAATTGGTAAAGTTTATTACTCTCCAAAACATTGGTGTATTCCATCGGAAAGACGCACAAAACATAAAAATATTCGCTGGAGCCGCATGGAAAAGTTTCTATATGAATACACCCCTTTTTTTCTCAAGGATTGGTACTTTTATTCTTTCTTAAAAAACAGGTATATTAAGAAAAACACTTCCATTCTTCAGCTTAGACAACGGGAATGGGAATAAAATCCAATTCGTGAGGATTAATTTAAATACTTCAATGAAAATAATCCTATTTGAAATAACTTACCGATACTGTATGATACAATGTGTTTCTAATTTTATATAATTTATTAAATGCATGATTCAATCCAAAAAATTATAAGCCGAAATTTAAATTCTATACGGGATAAAATTCAACAGGCTGCTTGTAAAGCTGGACGTAAACCAAATGATATTCGACTTGTTGCCGTTTCAAAATTTCATCCCATGGAATCAATATATGCAGCTTTCAATGATAAACAGTTGATATTTGGTGAAAACCGTATTCAAGAGGCAAAAAAGAAATTTGCACCCATTTTATCGGAACAGCCAGATATTAAACTGCACATTATAGGTCCCATCCAGAGCAATAAATTATTGGATGCCGTTAAAATCGCGGATACTATTGAAACTGTTGACCGCCTGTCAATTCTCGACCCGCTTGAAAAAGCCATTCAGAAAACAGGACGGTCCCCCACTCTTTTCATCCAAATCAATACAGGAAGAGAACCGCAAAAGGCAGGAATTTTTCCCGAAGATGCGGATCATTTTATTTCATTATGCAGGAAACGGTTTGGATCATCAATTCAGGGTGTAATGGGTATTCCCCCCGTTCATGAAGACCCTATTCCTCATTTTAGAAAACTTGCCAATCTTGCCAGAAAATTTGGTCTGAATGAAATATCAATGGGAATGACAAATGATTTTGAAACAGCCATTACATGTGGAGCAACGTATGTTAGGGTGGGAACTGGAATATTTGGAACACGCCCTTTAAATCCTAAAAATAATTCATTCCAATAATGAACAGCTGCAAATTTAATATTTACCGCAATTGCAACCTAGGTGGAGTAATATATCATGCTTTCTTCTCATGAGGAAAACATCAACCCTGATAATGAAGCAAACCAAGAAGAGAATGATAGCGTAAGTACGGATGATATCAATATCATCGAGGGAAAAACCCCTTCAAAAATAGAAAATGAGGATGAAACTCCATCAGATACACTTTATAAACAAGATACGATTGCGGTATTACCATCTCTGGATCAGGAAAACCAAGTTACAGAATTCGGAACCGATCAACCAGAACATAAAATCAGACCATTAAGTTTGGCTATTTTGTTGACTGTTCTGGGCGTTGTCTATGGTGATATCGGGACAAGCCCTATTTACGCCCTACGTTCCACAATTTTAGTTGTATCCAATCATCACAGCAATATTAAATCCTGGGAGGTTTTCGGTGTTGTCAGCTTAATTTTCTGGGCATTAATATTAATCGTTACAATTAAATATGTAACGCTGGTTATGCGCGCTGATCATAATGGAGAGGGTGGAATCCTTGCATTGATGTCCTTGGCTCAACGTGTATCAAAAACAACCAGAGGAAAAATATTTCTGGGAATTGTCGGTATTGCAGGAACCTGTCTTTTTTTTGGAGATGGAATGATTACCCCGGCAATTTCAGTTTTGTCAGCAATTGAAGGTCTGGAAGTTTCTCTTCCAGAGACAAAAAATTTCATCATTCCCCTTGCCCTTATAATCCTGGTTGCATTATTCAGTTTTCAAAGCAAGGGAACTGAACATATAGGTAAAATTTTCGGTCCAATCATGCTTATATGGTTTGCGACTATAGGTTTTCTGGGTGCCTATGAGGTTCTGAAATATCCCTATATCCTTTTGGCTCTTTCTCCGCATCATGCGATTTTATTTATTATCCATCACGGTTGGATGGCGTTTATTGCCCTTGGATCTGTCGTTTTGGCAGTAACAGGTGCTGAAGCTTTATATGCTGATATGGGACATTTTGGAAGAAGTCCAATTCGTTACAGCTGGATCTGTTTTGTCCTTCCTTGTCTGACTTTAAATTACCTTGGACAAGGTGCCCTAATTCTTTCCAATGCCAAATTTCTGGAAAACCCGTTTTTCTATTTGGCTCCTCATTGGTTTAATATCCCTCTGGTTATCCTTTCCACATTTGCAACTGTTATCGCCAGTCAGGCCGGAATTTCAGGAGGATTTTCACTTGCACGCCAATTAACCCAACTTGGATATTTTCCAAGGCTGCGTATTCGACATACCAATGCACAAGAAGAGGGACAAATTTATATTCCTGAAGTCAATAATGCCTTAATGATAGGGTCCCTCTTATTGATTTTAAGTTTCCAATCCTCTGATGCATTGGCCGCTGCATACGGAATTGCAGTTACGGGAACCTTTACTTGTACCTCTATTCTTTCCTCTGTGGTTTTTAACCGTTCTTACAAATGGTCGATATACAAAGTCGCATGTACATTTGGAATTTTCTTTATCATTGATGTCACTTTCTTTTCGGCAAATGCCCTGAAGATTCCACAAGGCGGGTGGGTCCCATTATTATTGGGAATTTGTTTGACCATCCTCATGACAACATGGAATAAAGGACGTACCCTGGTTTATAATAAACGGGCACAAAATGCTTTACCAATCGCCTCGTTTTTAAACCGCCTACCTCAATCCCATTTAACAAGGGTTCCTGGTATTGCCATTTTCATGACACCAGACCCTCTTTCTGTTCCAAGTTCCCTATTACATAACATTCGGCACAACAAAGTTTTACATGAACATGTATTTTTTGTAACTATTGAAAATATGAAACAACCAGAGGCGGAACGTGGGCACCGTATTGCAATGCGGCAACTCGCACCCAATATTTATCAAGTGATAATTCGATATGGATTTATGGAAATGCCTAATTTGCCCCGTGCTCTTGAACTGATGAAAACTCAACCCAACCTGAAATTCTTTGATACTTTACAAGCTTCATATTTTACAACAAGGGAACAAATTGTAAGAGCACCTATTTCTAAAATGAGTAAATGGCGAATGAATATATTCATGTTCATGTTACGTAATGCCAGCCCGATTACCGATTTCTTAAGAATTCCCGTGGATCGGGTTGTTGAACTTTCAGTCCGTATTGCTGTTTGATGAATGAAATAAAATTATTAAATTTGGAAAAAAAGACAAGAAAACATAAGCCTGATCCCTTGGCTCTTTATATCCATTGGCCTTTTTGCCTGTCCAAATGTCCCTATTGCGATTTCAATAGCCATGTTGCCCAAATCATTCCACAGGAAACCTATGCACATGCTTTGCTTCAGGAATTACGTCATGCTATTTCAAATATTGAAAATTATAAGTTAACCTCAATTTTTTTTGGTGGTGGCACCCCCTCTTTAATGGATCCTATAACAGTGCATAAATTGATTGATTATGCCATCAACCATTTACCTGTTACTGAGGACCTTGAAATCACCCTTGAAGCCAATCCAACCAGTGTTGAAATCCAAAAGTTAAAAGATTTTCAACAGGCAGGTGTTAACCGCATTTCCCTTGGTATCCAAAGTCTTAACCAACAAGCACTACAAAGGTTAGGTCGTCAACATGATGCAAGGCAGGCAATTGACGCCTTAACACTTGCCAAACGCCTATTTCCGAGGATTTCTTTTGATCTTATCTATGCACGTGAGGAACAAACCCTTTCCGAATGGCAGAAAGAATTAAAAATGGCACTGGATTTGGCTCATGATCATTTATCACTCTACCAGTTGACAATAGAACCAGGAACAGTTTTTGCCAAATATGAAAAACAGGGGAAATTATCTCTCCCTGATGAAAAATTAAGTAGTGAATTATTAATTGCCACGGAAGAAATGACACATCAATATGGTATGTATAATTACGAAATTTCTAATTATGCTAAAATTGGTGCGGAAAGCAGGCACAATCTTGCCTATTGGCGTTATCAGGATTATATTGGTATTGGGCCGGGAGCACACGGCAGAATTACAGAAAATGCTGTTTTATATGCTACAGAACGTAAGAAAAATCCTAAAATTTGGCTTGAATTAGTGCAAAAAAATGGTAACGCCCTAATTATCAAGGAAGCCTTGAATTCAATCGACAAGGCCCGTGAAATGATATTAATGGGATTACGTTTGAAAGAGGGTGTTGATTCTATTGCCTTTCAAAAAAAATGCAATATGACTTTAACCAATGCAATCGATATGAAAATCTTAGAAGCGCTTGTAGAAGAAGATTATATCTTTTGGGACCAAAAACGGTTGAAAACAACCCCGACAGGAAGCATGCGGTTAAATGCTATTTTAGATATCTTGGTAAAATAGGAATATTATTTTGTTACACATGATGAAGGTTGCAGTTGGTATCCAAGATATTGCGCATTTGAAAATTATTAATGAACAAATGGCCGTGAATAACAATGGAAATTCATACACTTTAACACGCTTTATGCCGAAGCAGGCCGATGAAATCTTAAAAAATGGTTCCCTATACCGGGTTATTAACGGAACTTTATGTTGCCGACAGAAAATTGTTGATTTTCTGCCAGGTCAACGGGAAAACGGAAATCCCTGCATTCAAATTATTCTTGATTCAGAAATAATTCGTACCTTTTCCATTCCAATTCGCCCTTTCCAGGGATGGCGATATCTTAAAAACACTGATGCGCCTAAGGATTTGCCATTAAGCCATACAAATATATCAGCAGCATTACCTAAAAAGCTGAGAAAAGAGTTGGAAACTCTAGGATTGATTGATCCTATTGGATAGGAAATCGATAATTAACCAATATCTATAACCCTATATGGTTTATTCTTCTGTATATTATTTCTCTTTCAAAACTTGATCAGCTTTACGATCAACGGTTTCTTCCTGTTCTTTTGTTAAATTGCCTTTATGATATTCCTCAGACGCCCTTGCTTTGGCATTCCTTGCTCTGTTTTTTGTATCCAAGGGATATTTACGCTCATCAGGCAATGCAAATTCCTGATCTGGTAAAGATTTACGTTGTTTTGATGTTAATTTAGTCATAATTACTCCCCTCCTTAAAAAAGGAAAATAACATTGAACCATTAAATATAGTTAATCATAAAACAAAATCTATTATTATTCAATTCGCCAAAAAAATTACTTTCAATCCTTCCGATATATTTTTAGAAATCTATTAAATAACAATCAAGGACTGATCTTTTATTGATCAGTCCTTTTCAATATCTATTTAATATGTTTTTTTTTATATTCCTCTCTCAAGATCTGCGCTACCTGTACCATATTTTTCAATGAAGGAATAACCTCTGACCATTGACGTGTTTTCAAGCCACAATCTGGATTAATCCATAACCTTTGAACAGGAATATATTTTTTAGCCTGATGAATTAAATGAACAATTGATTCTACTGTTGGAATATTGGGAGAATGAATATCATAAACACCTGGGCCAATGCTGTTTGGATATTCAAATTCCTCAAACGCTTTTAACAGCTCCATGTGAGAGCGTGAGGTTTCAATTGTAATGACATCAGCATCCATCTGGGCAATAGCAGCAATAATATCATTGAATTCTGAGTAACACATATGGGTATGAATCTGCGTTTGATCCTTTACTCCATTCGCTGTTATTCTAAAAGACCGAATTGCCCAGTCCAGATATTTTTGCCATTCTGAACGACGCAGGGGTAATCCTTCCCGTAAAGCCGCCTCATCAATTTGAATAATGCGAATACCTGCCTTTTCCAAATCCAACACTTCTTGACGTATCGCCATAGCCAATTGATAACAGGTTTCCGAACGTGGCTGGTCATCTCTTACAAATGACCAGTTCAACATGGTTACAGGTCCCGTCAACATGCCCTTCATCGGTTGTGCCGTTAAAGATTGGGCGTAAGTAATCCATTCAACCGTCATTGGTTCAGGACGACTAATGTCTCCAAAGATAATCGGGGGTTTTACACATCTGGAACCGTAAGATTGAACCCAACCTTGTTGGCTAAAAACATATCCTTTTAACAATTCACCAAAATATTCCACCATATCATTCCGTTCTGGCTCGCCATGAACCAAAACATCCAATCCCAGTGATTCCTGCTGTTCGACACAATAAGCAATCGCCTCTTTCATACGATTGCCATATTCATTCAAGGAAAGTTCACCCTTACGAAATTGACTTCTGATCTGGCGTATATTCTGAGTTTGTGGGAATGAACCAATTGTGGTTGTTGGCAACAATGGCAAATTCAAGATTTTTTGCTGTAATTCCATACGATCGGCATAGGCACTTTTCCGGTTTCCCAATTCCGATGTTATCGATTGACATAGTTTTTTAATTTTATCATTATGAACTCTATTTGACTGACGCCTGTTATCCAGACAAGCCTGGTTACTAGATAACGCCTCTTTTACTGACTCTCTTCCTTCATTTAGAGCTTTAGCCAAAACAGTAATTTCATCAAGCTTTTGTATCGCAAAAGAAAGCCATGAACGAATTTCCGCATCCATTTTACTTTCACGTTCCAGGTCAACAGGAACATGTAATAATGAACATGAGGGGGCCAGCCACAATCGTTTTTTTAATATAGCGTAGATAGGCTCTAGCCATTCAAGCGTAGCATTCAAATCCGTCTTCCAGATATTACGCCCATTAACAACTCCCAATGAAAGGACTTGTTTATCTTTTAGCTGTTTAATTATGGCAGGAATTTCATCACGCGCATTTATGGCATCAATATGGAACCCCTGCACCCCCAATTCTGGCAATAAAGCTATATTTTCTTTTAACTTTCCAAAATAGGTTGCCAACAAAATATAGATTGGTGCCTGTTTCAAAACCTTGTAGGCAGAAACAAGTGCCTTTTTCCACTCTTCTGCAAGCTCTGTCACCAAAATTGGTTCATCAAGTTGAACCCAGCTTTCCCCCTGTTCTGCCAACTCTTGCAATAATGCTTGATATTGTTCCAAAAGTGCAGGCAACAAAGCTAGTTTGTTGCTTTTATCCTGTTCTTTTCCCAACCATAAATAGGTTACTGGTCCTAACAATACAACTTTTGTTTTTAAACCTTTCTTTTTCGCTTCCTTCAATTGATCTAGTAAAATCTGGCTATTTAAAACAAACCGTGTATCCTTTGTGAATTCCGGTACAATGTAATGATAATTTGTATCAAACCATTTAGTCATCTCACCTGCCGCAACGTGACAAAGACAAGAATTTTTTCCACCCGAACGTCCACGTGCAACCTGAAAATAATGATCTAATTTTTCCCCTTGCTGTTGTTGAATACGTGATGGAATATTACCAAAAAGAAAACTTGTATCCAGAACATGGTCATAATAGGAAAAATCCCCAACAGGAACAAGATCGAGTTTACTTTGATTCTGCCAATGACACTTCCGTAAATTTTGGGCTGTTTGTTCCAATTCACCTGAGGAAATATTTCCTTGCCAGTACGCTTCAAGCGCAAATTTCAATTCACGCTTTACACCAATTCGAGGAAATCCTAGATTATGTACTGTTACCATTTTTTATTCCTTTACTTGCCTATTCAACATCGGATTTTGCTCTAAACACCCTATTCAGATAACAGCATAAAATAAAATGATATTATTTCATCGATCCATTAACTTTATTCATAGGATATAATCTTGCATTCATGATTGAGATCATTCATTTAAAAATCATTCAGGAAATCGAAACGCAAAAATCAATGACTGCCGCGGCTGTCAATTTGTGTTTGACACAATCCGCCTTAAGCCACGCCATCCGGAAACTCGAACAAAATTTGCAGGTCAGCCTATGGCGACGGGAGGGAAAATACATGCAGCTAACTCAGGCGGGACAGGAATTATTGACGCTGGCCCATCGCATATTACCTCAGATCGAACATAATGAATCAAAATTGAAACAATTTGCGCAGGGGAGTATTGGCAGTCTAAAGATTGGCATGGAATGTCATCCCTGTTATCAATGGCTGCTTAAAATTACCTCACCCTACTTGAAACAGTGGCCTCAGATTGAACTCGATGTCAAACAAAAATTTAAATTCGGTGGTTTAGGGGCGCTACTGAATTATGAAATAGACATCTTAATAACGCCTGACCCGATTATTAAGTCTGACCTCCATTTTGAACCTGTCTTTAATTATGAACAGATCTTAATTGTTGGACCTTCACATCCTTTCAGAAATTTACCTTATATCACTCCAGAACAAATGTCCTCAGAAACTCTTTTAACTTATCCTGTAGAACCAAATCGACTGGACATATATAGTCTCTTTATGGCACCAAAGGGTATAATGCCACGTCGTCATAAAACAATTGAAACAACGGATATAATTTTACAAATGGTTGAAAATAATCGAGGCGTTACGGCTCTACCACATTGGTTGGTACAGGAAAATAAAGAACGCTTTGAAATCTTTCCTATCAAACTGGGAAAAAAAGGAATTCCAAAACAGTTATTTATTGGAATACGCAAGGCCGACCAATTAACTAATTATCTTGATGCTTTTATTCAGCTATCCAAACAAATATCCTTTCCAATGTCGACCTGAAATACTCAAAATAAACTGTATAATCTCCAATTTCTGACCAAATATCATAGAATAGTTTTTAACAAAAATGATTATATCTGTTACCATCTGAAACTTAAATTTTATAGTCGGTATTTTTCAAAGAAATCAAAAAACCATGCAGGAAACAATTTGCAAAAATTTTTATGTTCCAATGCAATTTTTGCTTTTGTTTTTCCTGCTTTGCCTCTCTGCCTGTGGTGGAGGAAAGCATTCTTATAATGGAAAAGGAGGCATTTCTTCACGATATAGCAATTACATGCCTGGCTATCCTAAAAAATGGAACCCTCCGGGTCCCCCTCTTGATCCGTGGGGTCCATATATCAATCAATCCTCACAACGTTTCAATGTTCCTGATCAATGGATACGGGCCATCATTTTACAGGAAACGAGAGGATATCAATATTATAACAAACGGCCAGTCACTTCACCTCATGGAGCAAAGGGATTGATGCAAATCAAGTCAACAACTTATAAAGATTTAGCAAAACGCTATAATTTGGGAAATGACGTATATGATCCGCATGATAATATCATGGCTGGAACAGGATATATCCGCACCTTATATAATAAATACGGTGCCCCCGGCTTTGTTGCAGCTTACCATGGTGGACCCGGAACTTTGGATGCCTATCTAAAAAGAGGAACCGCATTGCCAAAGGCAACCAAAAACTACATGATTTCCGTCACTCCCAATCTGGGGAATTCAGTACCTATGAGTGGACCTTTTGCAATTTTTGGCGGACCTTACGCCAAAAAAAATACTCGTACCCCATTACCACTCGAGGCTTATTATTCACCGAAAACCTATAGCCCCGTTCAAATGGTTACAACAGCACAGGTTATGCCTTCTGAAAGTAAAAACGAACTTAAAAAATTCATTGTCAAAGATAATGAACATGCAATTGCATCAGACAATGCCAATGAACCTCCAATCATGATTGTTCCATCCAATTATCATCCTGCATATGATGCAAATGTCCATAACAATTCAACCTCATCCAATGCTTATTATTCAGCAAAACCCAAAGCCCCTTCTATTATTCGAACCTCTCCTAGCAGTAGACATTATTATATATCAACAAAAGGTAACTGGAATATTCAGGTTGGAGCTTTTACATCTGCAGATTTAGCTAATCACGCAATTGCAATCGCAAAACAAAAAGCCGCCAGTTTACTGGTCCTGGCGTATCCAAATATTGAAACCGTTCAGAAAAACGGAAAAACATTATACCGAGCCAAATTAGGAGGATTAAGCTATGCAACAGCCTTACAGGCTTGTAATTTGCTAAAAGTAAAAAGAATGAATTGTGTTCCTGTTCAATAATACAAAATTGTAATTTTCAGTTATTTTGAATTTGTTCAATAATTTTATGGTCAATGGCGGTAGATGCATCATATATATCTTTCTATATACTTTTTATCCATTTTGCCGGCACACCTGCATAAACACTTTTAGAGGGTACATTTTTAGTTACAACAGCACCGGCACCGATTATTGAAAAATCATGAATAGTAACACCAGGCAAAATTGTGACGTTCGAGCCTATCCAAACATATTTTCCAATCTTAACAGGAGATGGATATGTCGTACCACGATCTCTTATATCCAAACCATGATTTAATGTGGCAATCGTAACATTCATGCCTATAGCACTGTGATCACCAATAAAGATTCCTCCCCTATCCTGAAAAGAACATCCTGTATTAAAAAATACATTTTTACCAATATGAATGTTTTTACCGAAATCAGTATAAAAAGGAGGAAAACAAACAAAAGATGAATCTACAGTTTTTCCTGTCAGACTACTGAAAATATCAACGATTTCTTTTTGCGTATGAAAGCTATTGTTTAATTCCATTATTATTTTTTGCGCTTCAAAGGCACATTGGTATAACAGCTGCATCAATTCTTTTTCGTTAGTGGAAATGGAATGTCCGGCCTGACAGTATGTAATGAATTCCTCCATTTGCATAAAATGATCCTTTTCTATTACTGGAAAGCTTTTATTGGTTCATCTATCACGAAATAAAATCAAGTCCTATATCGAGAATAGGTGCACTATGGGTTATCCAACCTACAGAAATCAAGTCAACACCGCTTTCAGCAATTATCCGAGCCGTATCGGGATTGATACGCCCCGAAGCTTCTGTGATGGCACGTTGATTAACAATCGCAACCGCCTCTTTTAAAGTTTCAGGATCCATATTATCTAGCAAAACGGCATCAACACCCAATGCCATGACTTCTTTTAATTGATCCAGCGTATCCACTTCTATTTCAATTTTAACCATATGCCCTACATTTTTTTTAGCCTGTTCAAGCGTCTTACGTATTCCACCCGCGATTGCAATATGATTATCTTTAATCAAAACTGCATCATATAAGGCAAAACGATGGTTCATTCCACCACCACACCGCACGGCATATTTTTCCATCATGCGTAAGCCTGGTGTTGTTTTTCTCGTACAAACAACCTGTGTTTTGGTTCCTTCAATAGATTTGACAATCTTATGAGTTACCGAGGCAATTCCAGATAGATGGCTCATGAAATTCAAGGCTGTTCTCTCACCTGTCAGAATTGCACGGGATGACCCTTCAATAATTGCTATCACATCTCCCGGCTTTAATATATCTCCATCCTTTTTCTTTAAATCTACATTAACTAATGGATCAATTAAGGTAAAAGCCATTGAAGCGATATCCATTCCTGACAATATACCAGTCTCTCTTGAAACCATCGCCACTTTGGAGTGGTGATTTTCATCAATAACTGCATTAGTGGTTATATCCCCAGCCAATCCTAGATCTTCCAATAACGCATTGCGAATAATGGGTTCAATTAGGATATGGGGCAAAGCTGGAATCGTCATAGTCACCTCTATATTCTGATAAATCTATAATATACAAACTAATTTCATATAATAACATCATAATGTCTTGGCATACTGATATGCCTGATCAAAACTGATGAAAGATCGATTGGCTTTTTCAAGCGTAGCGGGATAATCCTGTCGATAATGTGCCCCACGAGATTCTTTCCGCAAGAACGCACTCACTGCTATCATCATGGCAATTTGTTCTGGATTAAGGACATATTGATCATCATGTTCATTAACCAGGGTAAGAAACTGCCGAATTGCCGATCTCAAAGTATCCTCATCTCGAATGATATTTAAATCTTTCTGCATTATCTTTTTTACAAAAGGTAAACGGTCAGAAATCACAATCCCAGTTTCATCTATCTCATTATCATTGCTTTGAATGGAAGGATGATTATCCAAAATTGCCTTGGCTGCCCGCATGGCCATAACTGTAGCTTCCAGCAATGAATTACTGGCCAAACGATTTGCTCCATGTAAACCCGTAGAAGCAACCTCACCCACTGCCCACAAACCTTTTATCGTTGTTTCTCCATTCAAATTTGTCTTAATGCCTCCCATATGAAAATGTTCAACGGGTTTGACAGGAATCAAATCCATTGAAGGGTCAATACCGACTTGATGACATAACTGTGCAATGGTTGGAAAACGTGTCTTGAAACCTTTGCCTAAAGCCTTTCTGGCATCAAGATAAACTTTTTTACCCTGAATAGTCTGATGATAAATTGCTCTTGCCACAACATCACGGGATGCCAATTCCTGTCCTTCTGTATTGGCCAGAAACCGTTGGTTATCACTATTAACCAAAACAGCCCCTTCCCCACGAACCGCCTCGCTGATTAAAGTCTTTGGAAAAATATTTACATCAAGTGCGGTTGGATGAAACTGAATAAATTCCAGATCAGCTAATACAGCACCAATATCAGCCGCCAAAATCAGACCTTGACCATAATTTTGCAGAGGATTTGTACTTTCCTCAAATAACCCGCCAATACCACCGGTGGCCAACACAATAGTGGATGTCACGATTGACCTGAATTGACCTTCTATTTGGGTTATTACTCCCCTTATTTTATTTTTATCCTTTAGAAGACGAACCGCAATGGTGTTTTCCATTACAGTTATTGAGGGGGTTCGCAAAACCGCCTCTGTCAACGCTTTGATAATACCCTGCCCGGAAGCGTCTCCATCAATATGAAAAATTCTCCGATGACTATGTGCACCCTCTAATCCGAGCCTAGGCCTGCCATGGCGATCATGATCAAAAATAACACCATATTTCTCCAATACTTCAATTGCCTTTCTTCCATCGTCCAATATGGTAGCGACAGCTTTTTGATCACATAATCCCGCTCCAGCCCTTAAAGTATCCTCTATATGCGCGGAGCTATCTTTCTCTTCATGACTGGCCGCCGCAATCCCACCTTGCGCATAAATACTGGATGTCTCCTGTCCTATCTTTCCCTGCGTCAAAAGCAAAACCGGCAATGGCGCAAGTTGTAATGCCGTCATTAATCCAGCCAATCCACTGCCAATCACGACAACAGGTGACTGCATAATGTTTTTCATATTTCCAACATCCTTTTGATGGAAAGGCGTGCCTTATCAGCAATAGATGGATCAATCGTGATTTCATATTTATTTTCTTCCAACGACGTCAAAATATTATCCAATGTGATACGCTGCATATGAGGACATAGATTACATACACGAATAAATTTGATATCTGGATGTACTACTGCCAGATTGTCACTCATTGAACATTCAGTCAGCAAAATCACTTCATCAGATCTTTTTTGCTTGATGAAATCTGACATCTCAGCCGTAGATCCAGAAAAATCAGCCGCTTCAATCACCTCAGGAGGGGATTCAGGATGCACCAGGATTGCAGCCTCTGGATATTCAGCTTTCAACTGCTTGATTTCCTGTGGTGTAAATCGTTCATGAACTTCACAATGCCCCTTCCATGTCAGAATCTCGACGTTGGTTTGTTTTGCAACATTTTGTGCCAGATACTCATCAGGAATCATGATAACCCTCGGAACTCCAAGCGCTTCAACAACCTTTTTGGCGTTCCCTGATGTGCAACAAATATCCGAAGCCGCTTTAACCGCCGCTGAAGTATTCACATACGTAATGATAGGAATACCTGGATATTTCTTACGTAATCCCATGACATCCTCTGCCGTAATAGATTCAGCCAAAGAACAACCAGCCTTCAAGTCGGGAATAAGAACTGTTTTATCAGGATTGAGTAATTTTGTCGTTTCTGCCATAAAATGTACGCCTGCCACAACAATGACATCCGCGTCAATTTTTTCAGCCTCCCGTGCCAAAGCAAGACTATCCCCAACGATATCAGCAACCGTATGAAAAATTTTTGGAATTTGATAATTATGCGCCAGAATAACCGCATTACGTTCTTTTTTTAGCTGGTTAACACGTTGAATTTTTTTTGTTAAACTCATTCGTTCCGGGGCAGCAGCAATTCTGCCCAGTTTATTTTCTAAATAATCAGGTAGTCCCTGCCGCATGTCACTCTCCTTTTATACTCAATTTGAGTATATATATGCCATTTTATCCTTAAAATATAAAGAATGTCAATTCCTTACCAATGGCAATTTTGATCCGGACATTGCTCTGGCATCAACAATTGACTTTTGGTACCTAAAAAGTTTTGCAGGTCTGCCACGATACTGGTCAGTAATATGACCAGTCTCCTCAATCAAATTCTGTTGTTCAATCATTCGCCTAAAATTAGACTTGTGCAAAGAACGCCCTATGATACGTTCAATGGTTTTTTGCAATTGCAACAAAGTGAATTCTGTCGGCATTAGTTCAAATACCAGGGCCTTGTATTTTATTTGTGCCCTTAACCGCGCAATTGCTGTAGCTAAAATCCGTCGATGATCAGCAAACATACCCTGACCAGCAAAATCTTTCCTTTCTAGATATCTATTCCCTGCTTCCGGAACCAAGCCTGCCTCATATAACAATTCATAGCGCTGTAAAATAAGATCTTCATTCCAGACATATCCATTGAGACCAAATAAAAATTCAATACGACGTTTTGTTTGTTCCGTATCTTCCGTTTTCTGGCTCTGCCATTCATATAAAGCCCCGATTATTGTTTCTCGTATGTTTTTTACAGCTGGTTTTAATTCATTTTCCCATGGAAAATATTCATACCAACCATGCCATTCCGTTTCGTTTAGACTGAAATCTTGATGACGCACAAGTCCAAGATAGCTAATCGAAATGGTTCGAACTTGAGGTTGATTGTATATGCGGTCTTGATCGGCAAAAGTATAAAGTTGTTCCAAAAAACCGACAGGATAACGTGTTTGTTGATGAATCCAAGCGCGCAATCCAGCTTGTAAACTTTGATGTCCCGGCTCAAAAGAACCAGATGGAAGCGTTGATCCCTTATGAATTGTCATAACATAAGGCATATAATCTATAATTGATACCAACACAGCAATCAATTCGGTCTGGGTCAAGGCTGCAGACATATATTTCCTTTATCCATTTATCTTGTTTAATTCATCTTTAACAATGATATTTTAAAGAAAATTCTTAATCTATAAAAAAATTTAAAGGCTTATACCAAACGCAAAACCAGCAATCCATCCTTCTGGCGCAAGAATAGACGGGGTAAAGGCATGCGTCACCGATGCATCCCACATAAAAATTCCATCTTTTTTTCTTAGCCCTATTCCTCCACTCCCGATATTACCGACTTTTGGCTTGTCAACATGATAAGGGGTAGCATAGACGGCTCGTGTCATTCCTGCATCCAAAGAACCGTAAAGCTCTGACTTATCCAGAAAAAAATCGCAAAAAGCCTGATAATCTCCACAATGCATATCATCCGTTGGTAAAGTCCAAGAAAGATCGTTCCGAATATAAACACCGGCATTACCAGCCAAATTCTGACGTATAAATCCCCTTACTGTATATGGTCCCCCAATCTGCATCTGCTCGTTATCATATTGACTTTTGTCGCTATATTCACCATGCACAAAAGTGTGCCAAGTCAGCGATTTTGTTATAGGCTGATCTCCCTGTATATCCATGATAAATTTAACAAATCGCGTATGTGGTGCATATTTTCCTGAATTATTTATCCAGGTCTTGGTCATTAATCCATTTAATCCAATTTTAGTTCCCAGGTTAATATACCATACCCGATCCCACAATTTTGTATATTCACTTAAAGTTATATTTAGCATTGACAAACGTGCGCTTTTATAATTTTCACGAATATGATTTCTATAATTCATGAAGGATTTTGTTTGATAGGAAATAATTAAAGAAGTTACACCAATTAAATCCCTGGTTAAAACCCTGGAAATTCCAACATGAAAATCCTTCTGTGTTACATCTTCACGATGCAGCGCGATTTTTGGTCCATCATGATACATATCATCTGAACGCCACCATCCACACCATAATAACCACGGACCCATTGGAACGGAACCCTCCATGGAAAAAAACGAGTTATGTCCCAACCTCTGTCGATTATTCAACGAATGATCATATTCAAATGACCACATATCTAATACACCAAAAAGATCAGTAACAATAAAATTCGATCGACCTATCGTTCTGGCTGAAATGCTTTGCCCATTGTTATCCGTACTCACCTTGCCATGAATTAAGCCCGCTTTTGGAGTTTTCACCTCAACAATAGAAGTATTATCCTGATGACCTTTATTGATTTTTAATGAGGTTTTCCAATTAGGTAAACGATTCATGTTATCCAGTCCCTGTTTCAAATCATTCAGATCCAAAACATTACCAGCAATCCATGGAAAAGCCGTCATTTCATGAAATCGTTCAGGAGTTCCTGTAAAATTGAAATTTTCAATCCTGCCTTCAATAATAACAATACGCAAATGACCAGAAGATAAATCTTGTTGTGGCAGGTATGCCCTTGTCGTCAAAAAATTGGTTTTAAGATAAGCCTGATTTAAAATATTTAGGATTGTATTTATATCCGAAACAGTTAAACAACGATGATTCCATTTTTTAATGATATGGTCTATTTTTTCTTTTGAAAGACTGTACGGATTTTCAATATCAATATTATTGATTTTTACACAATCCTTGATCTGAGGCTTGAATTTCTCGCCCTGATTAACAGAAATATCGTTGGATAAAGGCAATTCCATATCCATTAACTCCTGCCTTTGACGATATCCTTGATATTGCAATGAATTATAATACTGGTTATTACCAAAACCGTAAGCCTTGTTATTTAAACATAAAAAGCTTAAGCAATAGATCAATATAGCGTTAAAAACTAACGATCGTCTATTCATTAAAATATTCACTCAATAATTTCAGGCATTAAATTATTATTTAACAAAAGTAAATAAACTAATTGAGGCAATAATTATAAGAATGAAATACATAAATAATAAATTATATTCAATATAATTATTATCAATAATAAAAAATAAATTAAAATATAAATTATTTGTTTATTATAATTAATAATTCTTTAATAAAAAGAATAGATTACTATATTAAAATAATAGTATATATAAATTTTCAATAAACCTTTTATATATACTATTTCAACCAACGAATGGTATAAGATTTTGATATAAAACAGCTATACATACAAATAATGTTTATTTGAATATTATAATTTATTCACCAATCGTTGAGGCACAATAAACCTGTGTCTTAGGACGATTATTTGTATAAGCATCAGCCTCATAAATAGCCTGATTATTACAAAAAGATATATTTTTAAAATGAATATATAATGGTGAGGATCCTAACATTAATTCAATCCATAGCTCTTTTTGCAATTCGTTAATATCCTCATCAATATACGGAACAATTGCCAAACGGTTATTTTTTTGGAAAGGGTCAAAATCAATACATACTTTTTTTAAAAATAATTTTTCAGTCATTTTATATCCTTTTATAATTATATTTCTTTTAAATTATTAACATATTTATAATTATCATTATTACAAAACATTAAATAGTAAACATAGTAATTAATACAAATAAAATTGTTTTTTACAATAAAAAAAGTAGAGATTTTTAGAGAAAAATAAATAAATTGATCTTTATGATCAATTATAATGAAAAACGATACAAAAATATTATAGGTAAAAATGTAGAACGGTATCGTTTGAAAAACAGCTATACACAAGAAAACCTAGCTGATATTGTAGGATGTAAACAGCAAACAATTAACAGTATTGAAAAAGGCAGAATTAAACGCAGCAAATATCTGCCATATATCGCCAGCGCATTGGGCGTAAATATAGCTGACCTGGATCCTGATCTTAACAAAGATCAAAATAAAAGAGCCTTTGAATTGACCCATTCCAACAATCACAAGGAAAATATCAATAGCGATATAAATACGGTAAATATTCATGATGTCATAAATGAACATAAATCGACATCAAATTATTTGAAAAAAATAAACAGTGACATTCCTATATTCGCCACCATCAAGGAACTTGACAATTATTTCTTAATTACAAATACACCTGTAGAATATATTCCACGACCCCATCTGGTTAACCTTGAAAAAGATGCATTTGGAATTATAATCGGCAATCATGCTATGTATCCCCTATTCCGTGTTGGCGATGTAATTGTTGTTCATCCACGGAAAACAGTAAAAGAACATGATGTCTGCATTTTTATTGGCTATGAAAATGGATTAATGATTTACACTATTGGAGAGTTAATTCACGAGGATGCGTTATCATGGACGGTAAGACAATACAAGCTCTATTGTAATTTTTCTCTTCCGAAAACGGTTTGGAAGAAATGTAATGCAATTATTATAAAAATTTTCAGATGATCATTATTGCATACCCGCAATTTTCAAAAATTATTTTAATTTTAACCAGTAAAACAAATAGGCTACTATCTCTCTATTCAAAGAAAAAATATCCCGCCATGAATTATAACGCGGAGCAGATTGACCTTTCAATGGCATGCCAGCCTGTTTAAAAGCCAGTTGTATTCTGGGTAGATGATAATACTGAGATATTGCAATAACTGATTTAAAATGTTGCTTGGTGCATAATTCAACCACATTTCTGACAGTTGCTCTTGTATTAACCCCTTTTTCATCAAGAATAACCGCTTCACGGGGTATATTCTGGGTAAGTAAGTAATCGGCCATAACCTTAGCCTCATTATATCCTTCTTTTCCCAATCCCCCGCTAACAAAAATTAAAGAGGCCACATGTTTACGATATACAAACACCGTCTCATCTAAACGTGCTTTCAATCCAGCACTTGGCGTACCATCCTCATGAATTTTGGTACCAAAAACCACAAGTAAATCAGCATTGTCAATCTTTTTGAGACTACCCAAAAAAACGATAGCTATTATTATAGTTATGTAAAAAAATAAGATTATTAAAAACGTTCTGTAATTTAGCAGCATAATATAAATTTATTGATTTTAAACTATTACATTATACGTTAATTCCATTTGAATATTAAGAAAATCTTTTTTGATCCAGATAAGGACAAATTCCCTTAAAAATATAATAACCAGCTGTCATTAGGCAATCAAATAATTATTATCACCAAACTAATCTTGCCAATTTTATTTAACCAAAAAATATTCAAGGATATAAATTCCCATTCTATCCAACTGAACGTTCTGAATCGGTTAAGATAATTTGTACCCACTTTCCTTGAATTTGTACCCACTTTTGCACCCACTTTTTATCGCATAATCTGTCATGAACTGGCAAGAATATGATAGATAAATATGTATTTTTTAGGAAAAACAAGGGATTTGTCAGGAACTGGCAATATCTGGCATATTCAAATGGTGTCCGCGGCGGGATTCGAACCCACGGCCCCAGGATTCATCTCACCACGATTTTCATCGCCATTGATTGTGAAATTGACAATCAATGTTTGTAAGCTGGACTGTCTCTTTACCGTAGAAATATTTCCGTAGGTACCACCCGTACAGTCTCTACACCTTTCTGTTAAATTCAAAACAGACTTGGCTCGGGATTGGCATGATCGTTCTTGATCGAAGCGTTCCCCGAATTAGAGTGGATTCATCTTACTGTTTCCAAATAAGATGCCCAATATTTAGGAATCCTGTGCTCTATCCTGCTGAGCTACGCAGACACTATGCCTCTTTTACCCTGTCTTTATAAATTTGAAAAGAGTTCCTTTAAATTCATTACCATTTTTTTATCCTTAACCATCTGGGCAATCATCAACATAAACTGTCGACATAATGTTTCACCCGGCACAGCAGTTTGCTTGCTTAAAAATTCCAGATACTGAACTTGTCTGGCAAGATCCAATAATCGTTCTTTATTCCAATAGGTCATTGCCCTTTGAAAATCATTGGCACGCTTGAAAAAAATTGGTGGATTTAATTTTCCCATTGCAGATTTCAGGGACAATCCATCTTCTTCCATCATGATTCTAACCTGCATCATACGATCATTTAAATATAAAAGTCCACGAATAAGCGCAATTAAGGTAATCCCTTCCTTAAGTCCCCGATTTAACGTACGATCTGCAACAATTGTTTGCCCTGTCATAACCGCATATAAAATATCCTCTATAGAATATTCATTACTATCCCCCAAGACCTGTTCAACAGCTTCAATTGTAATTTCTGCCTCATCTCCAACAAAAAGTAATAATTTTTCTATCTCATTACGAATAAGAATTCGATCTCCACCTAACATTGCCAATAAATATCGGAATGCATCCGGGGAAATCTTCTTTTTCCCCAATAGTGAATGAACAGTTTCTTCCAGTGAGCGTCCAGTCTCTGCATAACACGCAATTGCCGCCATTAATGGATGTTTTTCGGCCAAGATCCGTAAGGGAGAACGAGTGGAAAGACTGCCCGCTTCAATAACAATCACTGAATCCAAATGGGATGAATTTTCTTTGTTCAAATAAGAAGCGCAAAAAATTTCAAGTTTTTTAGCTAAATTATCCGATGCATCTCTTACCCATAC
Organism: Commensalibacter sp. ESL0382; assembly: GCF_009725775.1. Taxonomy (NCBI): domain Bacteria; kingdom Pseudomonadati; phylum Pseudomonadota; class Alphaproteobacteria; order Acetobacterales; family Acetobacteraceae; genus Commensalibacter; species Commensalibacter sp. ESL0382. The sequence continues at coordinate 22,962 of NZ_WNII01000007.1, read as the reverse complement.
AGCACGTTGCCCACCCATCAAAGATAAGGCTGTCGCCTCTTCAACCAAACGGTCATGATTTTCCTTATCCAAAACAGCGACAAGAAAAGGATCGTTCAAACTATTGGCAATTTTTTTTACCAAGCGGCTGGCACGTTCTCGTACCAATCCTGTATTTTCTCCATAAATCAGATATACACGAAATTGATTGATATCTTGAAAAATACTTGTAATTTTTCGTGCATCGATTTTCATGAAATATTGATACCCTTATTTCATCTTTTATCCATTACTTATCTGAAGGCATTTCATCTTCTGTCATGTTATCCATTCCAACAGGAATCATGGTATTTCGACCGGTAGCCATTGCTGGCATTCCATCACTTCCCGCTGATTGAGTCTGTGCTCCGCTTGTTCCAGGCATCATGCTTGGTAACATATACTGCGCCTTGGGTGTATTTGGAACTTTACTTGTTTCTTGAAAAGAATCATTATGCCTGAACCAGACAGCAACTTGTTGTGTAACTTCATTCGCCAAATTCTGAGCAACACGAGTTTGCGCGGTTTCGTCATTCAACGTCTGAGCAAAATATTGTTCAAAAGTAATATTATAACCATCCATTGTCTGCGCATCACCCTGTGCCAAAATGACTGGATTAACAGATATGGTTTTCAATATCCAATGCGCATTCCCGGTCATTCTTGCCCGACCCGAAGAATTGTCATAATGAATATCAATTGCTTCTTCACTTAAAGACGGGGTTACATCCAACTCATATGTTTTTGGATCTTCAGGCCCATCCCCTGCCATATTCTGTTGTAAAAACTGCCGAATTTGCTGACCAAAACGATCATTCAAAACAGGAATATAAACTTTTTTCAATTCCTTATTGGTATCCAATGTAGCCGTTTTTTTATAGACAGGATGAAAACCACATCCTGCCAATAAAATTGCAAACCACAAGGGAATACTGGATTTTTTAAGGAATATAGTTAATGATTTCATCAGTTTACCACAAAATTAACGATTTTATTAGGCACATAAATTGTCTTTAAAACCGTTTTTCCTTCCAAAAATTTAGAAACTGTTTTCTCCCGCTGTGCCAATTGGATTATCTTTTCTTTTTCCATATCCGGAGCAACCTCAATCGTTCCCCGTAACTTGCCCTTTATTTGCACAGCAATAACCACTTTTGTCGCGGTTAACAAAGCTTCATCCGCTTTAGGCCATTCACTTTCAGCCAACAATTTGTGATCCTCAAAAAGATGAGACATCATTTCTTCCGCCATATGCGGAATTAACGGACTGGAAAGTCGACTTAACATCATGGCAGCTTCACGACGAGCAAAATCCATTCCCGGATCACCCGATTTTTTTTCTGCATCAGCCAAAGCATTGGTTAATTCGCGCAATCTTGCAATCGCAACATTCATTGCAAAATTATCCAATGATTCTGTTACCGCAACAATGGTGCGGTGGGTCAAGCGTCGCAATTGATCCGCATTTTCCGAAAATGTATCAGGTAAAACAACCAGCACTGGAACCTGTTGTGATACCGTTAAAACCAAACGGTATAAACGTTGCAGGTAACGGGAAGTGGCCATTACCCCTTCCTCTGTCCATTCCATGTCCCTTTCGGGAGGATTATCTGACAATATGAACCAACGTGCCGTATCAGCACCAAAACGTTCAATAATTGCAGATGGTGGAATCGTGTTTTTCTTGGACTTTGACATTTTTTCAACACGACCAATCTTAACAGTTTCGCCGGTATCACGTAAAACAGCTTTATTCCCTGTTTTTTTTACTTGGTCAGGAAAAATCCACTCGCCTTGTGCATCTTGATAACTTTCATGCATCACCATACCCTGAGTAAATAAAGCTTTAAAAGGCTCATCAACACTCACATATCCCATTTGTTTCATGGCTCGTGTAAAGAAACGCGCATATAGCAAATGTAATATCGCATGCTCAATTCCGCCAATATACTGATCTACCGGCATCCAACGATGAACAGCCTCCTTTTCTGTCGGGGTTTCGGCATGAGGTGCTGTAAATCGTGCAAAATACCAGGAACTATCTACAAATGTATCGCATGTATCGGTTTCTCTCTGGGCAGCTCCATGACAATGGGGACATTCAACATGTTTCCAGCTTGGATGATTATCCAACGGATTTCCGGATAAAGAGAAATCAACATCCTCTGGTAACTGAACCGGCAACTGGCCTTCTGGAACAGGGACTATTCCGCATTTTGGACAATGAATAACAGGTATTGGACAGCCCCAATAACGCTGACGGGAAATGCCCCAATCCCTTAAACGCCAGTTCACCACTTTTTCACCAATGCCCAATTTTTCCAATTCCGCTATTGCCACATCCTTGGCTTTGACTGTTGGCAATCCATCCAAGAATTCAGAATTTACAGCAATTCCCTGATCTGTATATGCAGTCTCGGTAACCTTAAAAGTTTCAGAGGTTTCTCCTTTCGGAACAACAACTGTCTTGAAATCAATTTTATATTTGCATGCAAAATCCAAATCCCGCTGATCACCACAGGGACAGGCAAATATTGCACCCGTTCCATAGTCCATCAATACGAAATTGGCAATCCAGATTGGAAATTCCTGATCAGGCATAAAAGGGTGCCGAATTTTCAGGCCAGTATCGATTCCTCTTTTTTCAGCTTTCTCAATCGCCTCTTCTGAAGTGCCCAACTGATGACATTCAGCTATGAAATCAGCCACTCCGCGATTTGTCTTTGCCAATTTAGCCGCCATCGGGTGATCAGGTGAAATAGCAACGAATGCCATACCAAACAGGGTATCCGGACGGGTTGTAAATATTTCCAAAACGTTCAAACTAGATTCAAAATCTGCTGGCAAATTCAGAACCTCAAAACGCACTTTTGCCCCTTCGGATCTTCCTAGCCACCGCTCTTGCATCGCTTTCACACGATCAGGCCAGTCATTTAGTGTATTCAATCCATCTAATAAAGGCTGTGCAAAATCCGTAATTTTCAAAAACCACTGGAAAAGCTGTTTTTTTACAATTGGAGCTCCAGAACGCCATCCCTTGCCATCAATTACCTGTTCGTTAGCCAACACAGTTTGATCAACAGGATCCCAATTCACCCAACTTTCGCGACGCTCAACTAGGCCTTCTTCCAGCAAGCTTAAAAACAATTTTTGTTGCTGACCATAATATTCGGGCTGACACGTAGCAAATTCTCTGTCCCAGTTTAGGGAGAAGCCCAATCTTTTGAGTTCTTCCCGCATGGCGGCAATATTTTCCATAGTCCATTTAACAGGAGAAACACCATGGCTTTTGGCAGCATTTTCAGCTGGAAGACCAAAAGCATCCCATCCCATAGGATGTAATACGCTATAGCCCCTTGCCCGCTTGTATCGAGCGACAACATCCCCCAATGTATAATTTCTTACATGCCCCATATGCAACTGTCCGGATGGATATGGAAACATTTCCAAGACATAATATTTTGGCAATTCAGAATTAGGTACATTGGGTACATCAAACAAATGACGTTTTGCCCATTGCTGTTGCCAATAAAATTCTACACGTTGAAAATCATACGATGATGGAGTGGAATTATTCATGTTAGTCTATCAAATATATTAAATTTACTTAAGTTTATCAGCACGCAACTGACGTGCGCGCACCTGAATTTTACTGGTAAGATCTGAAGCTGTATGAGAGGTTACAGGCGCATCGACCCACTGTCCGTTTTCCTTTATCTGACGATGAACAACAACACTGATCGAATCCGATCTCAACCGTCGGTCAAGTACAGTGCAAACAACTTGAAATCTTTCAGGATTGGATGGAACAGGCTGATACCAATCCGTTATAATGCTTCCCCCCACAGCATCAGCTGAAAGCATGGGCATAAAAGCCAACGTATCCAATGCCGCACGCCATAAATAAGCGTTAACACCACCTGCCAGACTATCATCCCCACCTGTGGCTGAACGATCCACACCAACAAGATGGTTTTCGGGCAAAATCAGATCCCGTTCTTTTTTATGACTGGAACAAGCTACAAGCCCCAGACTTAAAGCACTGACCATTACCAAAGAACGGGAAAAAGAGAATGAAGCATTTAAATTCTTCGTCATGTAGCCTCTCCAATGATTATTATGGCAGCTTGTGAATTTTTTCTATTCGCATTTTGCCTTTTGTACATCAATAAAACGGAAATATTACAATAATAATAGGTTTTCTTATACAGATTTTTATACGTTTTTTAAATCTTTATTCATAATTTCAATCAACTTTTCCCGGAAAAAAACAACCGTTTAACCGTTTCCTCAATTTCAACTGTTGATAAATCATGTGCTTTGGCAATAGAGCGGCATGTTGTTTTATCAGGAACAACCGAAACAATTTGATTGTTTAACAGTTGTCCTACAATAACTTTTATTTTTCCCCATGGGGTATTAACGTTTTCATCATAATGAATCAAATTTTCATATTTCTCAATACGCCAATGCACATATGCCGTTTTTAATCTTTGAAATAAGAAACGGCGCATCTCATCGGCATGTTCCGGGAGACAGAAAATAACAACCTTATCGGTCATTTGATTAAAGACTGAATAAATTGGCACAGTATAGACAAATTTTGCCCCATTCGCATAAAGATGGGTTTGTAATTCAATTAATGCATCTTGCGATGATTTGGCAAATTCTGCCTCTACAATAACAATTTCCCCAATAACTGATTGTGTATTTTTTCCTTTTGTTGTGGTTCCCACACATAGTCTTAAAAAATTTGGAAGATTATCATATTCCATTCTTCCCCCTCCATACCCTATACGAGAAATCAAGATTGGAGGGCAAGGCTGATAACTGGTCTTTAACGCTTTCAACAATGCGGCACAGGTTGGGGTTAACAATTCTTTTTGTGGCCCCGAGGCATAAATAAGAACCTCATTTCCCAAAAGCTCAAGCGTTACAGGGGTTGGAATAGGTAAAAATCCCTTGGAATCTTTTTTGATTCCCGATCCTACATTCAAGGGGGAAACATACCATTGATCTATCTTCAGCCAGACACATGCAACGCAACAAACTGTTACTCCAACAATCGTGTTCAGCGCTTTAATCTCATGAAAACTGATTTCTTCGATTGGCAGACCTGAGATTTTGGCTTGTGCTTCAGCCAAATTCTGAAAAGTTTCCAAAATAAGCTTTTTCGCTTTTACAGGTAGGGACGCATTGGAAATCAAGGCCTGAATTGTTCCCAGCAACTGTTTATTATTGACTTTTTCATCTTGAAAAGAACGCAAGAAATCATGAGAAAAATTCAAGCCATTTTCTGAAATGTCAAAACTAATATAGGCTTTGATCGTTGCAATATTGCTTCGCTTGACATGCATTAATTCTAGACGTGCGCCTATATCAAGGGCGTCAACTGCATCTTGTAAAATTTGTTCAGGAACACCGGCACTTGCCAAAGCCCCTATAAATCGGCTGCTACTCATACCAGCAAAACAGTCTAAAAAACCGATTCTCACAAATCTACACTTTCTCCAGAATATTTACAGTAATAATTTATAACCTAATTAAAAATTATAACAATTCACTTATTATTCAATAATCCTTTCTGCAACCCCATTTCATTGATTAAAGCATTTGAACATTAATAAAAAATCAAATACCTCAATCAATAACTAATGTAATATTTGTTGTTTATTGATTTTCATAAAATTATCATAGGCTTCTTTAACAAAGGCAGAACGACGGATCGCCATCATAAACAGATCTTGAACAACCTTACCAAATCCTCTTTCCGGCCTTAGAACCTGAAATAATAAAACAACCCGAGTTTGATTCGTATCATTTTCAACACTATGCCTATAGGTATCATCGAAAAGAATGCATTTATCCTGGACCCAGTATAAACGTTGCGTATCAACATCAATCCAGCATTTTTTTTGATCTATCGGCACAGCGACCCCAAGATGACACGTAAGCAAACCTTTGGTCACACCATAATGCGGGGGGATAACGGCACCCGGTTCAAGAATAGAAAAAAACGCTGAATTTAAATTCGGGATCTTATCTATCAAAGCTGCTGTTTTAGGCATTAACTTACAGTTTTCCATCACCCGTAACCCGTAACCCTGCAAAAAAAAGGATTTCCAACGTTTATCCGCGGCAATTCTAGCATGGTCAGGAGATATATCTCGCAGTGAGGGTGCGTTAACAGATTCATTTTGATACTTCTGAACAAGCTGTTCCCATTCTTTACGAATTATATCTGCATTAGCTTCGATTACAGATATCCATGGTAGAACCGAAATATCATATACAGGTTGATCCGGAATTTCTGAGTAACGGGCAAGCACTTTATTAAAATAAGGACGAAGTTTTTTCCCCATTTTGATTATAAAAGGTCTTTTAGGCTTTATAATTTTTTTTTGCATAATTTTACCAAAGTATTATATGGATCTATTACAAAAATTATTTTCAGTAATCTAATATTTTTCCATTTCACTATATGAAAAAACTATGTCTATATTATAATGCGAAAAAAGATTTTGTTTAAACAAAACAGATAATTTCGTATTGAAAATATTTTCAATTATTTTTGAAGCAAATCTTCTAGTACTTTTTTAAATATCTATATAATCTTACGATAATAATTATTTAACGTATTGCTAGATTGATATTCTCTTTTGGTGTCCCGTACGGGATTTGAACCCGTGTTGCTGCCGTGAGAGGGCAGTGTCCTAGGCCTCTAGACGAACGGGACCAGAAACCTTCTATATTTTTCTTTTATCTACGTCATCCTGCCCTAAAAAGCAACTAAAACTCACCAAAAAATCCAAATTAATCACAAAAAAATAACGACTGTTAAATAGTCCCTTTTCAAAGACCTGCAATCGTTATTTGAGTTTAGCATATAAAAATCAAAATAAATGGGATTAATTATCTAGTTATCTATTTTTTACCTTGATTTTTTTTCTTTGATAATTCAGAACCTGCTTCGGATTTATCACATTTACTAGCTTTAGGATCCCTTAGCGTTTCGGCAGCTTTGTGAGCTTCTTTTTTTGATACTTCATGTTTACTCATAACAATTCTCCTTTAAATGATTGTTATAATTCAATTATATACTATTTTTCTCAATTGTCATTAAAATATCAAAATATTACATTTTTTTATAAAGTAAAACAAAGTATAAAAATCCATACATATATTATTTCTTGTTTTTTTATTTGATAATTGCAATAACTATTCATATTATAAATCCGAATATATGCAAGGTGTTTCATAAAAATTCTTTTTCAATTAACAAACTATTTATCATCAATCCCCGAATCGATAATTTTAACTTCCGCCACCTTTTTTTGTTGATCAATGTCCCAGAAAATCAAACGATCAGGCCCTCCACCTCTCAATGTTATCAATACCATCCTGTCAGACTGACGTGTGACCTTTTCTATCCGTGTCCCTTTAGGTTCTTGCAATATACTGATTGGACGTGTAATTTTTAGTGAATTTTCATAAATCATGACAGAATCGTTTTTCTTATGAGTTATACGACTGATAATTGCGAAAACCAGTATCGTTGTGGCCATTATTATCAGAATTCCCAAAAATACAACTAAAGCTAACAATCCTTTATTTTTTCGTGATAAAGAATCTTTGTTTTCAAGGGATATATTCATTGACATTAAGGTACTTTCTGTATGAATGGTTCAAACACGATCGACTCAACTTTGCTTGTAACTTCAGTTCAAGAAAAATACAATAATTTAAGACTTGATCGATTTTTAAGCAAAACCTATCAAAATTATTCACGATCAAGAATTAAAGCACTCATTGAACAAGGACATTGTAAACGTAATCATGTCCCTGTTAAAAATCCATCAACTCCCATTAAAACAAATGATAAAATTGAATTGCAAATCCCTGAAGTAAAAGAGTATTCATTGATACCTCAGGACATTCCCCTGGAAATTCTATTTGAAGACAATCATCTTATCGTAATCAATAAACCGGCTGGATTAGTTGTACATCCAGCCCCGGGAAATGAAAATGGTACCTTGGTCAATGCTCTTTTGGCGCATTGTGGAGACAGCCTGTCAGGAATAGGAGGAGAAAAACGTCCCGGAATCATTCATCGGCTGGACAAAGACACTTCTGGAGTAATGGTTGTCGCAAAATCTGAACAAGCCTTAAGCAAACTATCCGCTGATTTTGCAGATCGAATCATAAACCGGTTATATCATGCCATCTGTTGGGGAATACCAAACCCAAGTCCAGGGTCTATTGAGGGAAATATCGGTCGTGACCCCTATGATCGTAAAAAAATGACAATTGTCAAAAAAGGTGGAAAATATGCCAAAACAAATTATAAAATTCAAAAAATAATAAATCCAGCTGTAAGCTTTATTCAGTGTAAACTTGATACAGGACGCACTCACCAGATTCGTGTGCATTTATCGAAACAAGGTCACCCCTTAATAGGTGATCCCGTATATCTTAAGCGGATTCCCGCCATTGCAAAAATCTTACCCATAGATCAAAGAAATGAACTTCTTGATTTTCCCAGACAGGCCCTGCATGCGACACTTTTAGGATTTAATCATCCCATAAGCAATAAATATCATGAGTTTGAAACATCATTGCCCCAGGATATGGAACGTTTAATAAAGAAAATAACTACGGAAAAATAAAGATATAATAAATCCTTATTTTTCGATTCGAAATAAACACTCTTGCAAAGAAAAAAATAACTTGTTAAAAATTTATTAATAAATTATTAATTATAAAGATTAAAATTTTGTAAAATACATGTTTTAAACTCTATAAATATTAACCAGTTCAATTTTTATTACCTATAATCGAATTTATCGATGAAAATATACTTTATTTTTATGTTATTTTTTTTGACAGGACTAAATTAGTCTGATATAACAATGTTCGTAAACAAAACAAACTTCATAAAATATAAATGTGGGTCAACTGCATTAATTAAAAATACAATAAAGATCAACAAGACATGTGTTCTGTTTTACGCAGACCATAACATCATAAAGGTACAAATCAATGGTTCCTTCAATGTTAGATATCACGCCAGAAAACAACATTACACAATATATCCAGAATATCCGCAAATTTCCCCTCTTAACAGCTGAAGAGGAATTCACCTATGCGAAACAGTGGAAAGAGGAGGGAAATATACAGGCTGCACATAAATTGATCAATGCACATTTAAGATTAGTCGTTAAAATAGCCACAACATACAAACGCTATGCCTTGCCCCTGAATGAATTGATAAGTGAGGGAAATATAGGTATGCTTCAAGCCATCCAACGTTTTAATCCAGACCGTGGGTTCCGGTTTACAACCTATGCAATTTGGTGGATTAAAGCGGCCATTCAGGAATATATTCTTCACAACTGGTCTTTGGTTAAAATAGGGACAACCGCTGCTCAAAAAAAGCTTTTTTTCAATTTACGTCGCGTTAAAAGCCAGATTAAGGCCTTTAGTGACACTGATCTAACCCCGGAACAATTGGAAACAATCTCGGAGAAACTTGGGGTAACTACATCCGAGATTCAAAGTATGAATCAACGGTTAAGCGCTCAAGATCACAGCCTAAATACCCCTATGGGAAACGACAGTGATTATAACGAATGGCAGAATATGCTGGTTGATGACGCCATTAACCAGGAAGAGAGCTATGCCGAACGTGAAGAACTATCCCAACGTCATAATATTCTACAAAAAGCGATGGAAGGCTTAAAACCCAGAGAACGTGAAATATTAACGGAGCGTAGGTTAAAAGATAAACCTGCAACTTTGGAAGAACTTTCAAAAGTCTATAAAATTTCCAGAGAACGTATCCGTCAGATTGAAACCCGTGCTTTTGAAAAATTGCAAGAAATTATTCAAAAAGCACATGGTTCAGATATTGGATTTAAAAACTCAATAAACCAGGTAGCTATTGCCTAAAAATATAAAACATAACAAGCTGGATTATGGCGTATTTAACCTAGAAGATATCGTAATAATCCAGCTGATCCTATCGCGATAATCAGTGTAACCAAAAAAGAGCATCGAATAGCCGCCGTTACCGTAAAGATTAATGCAATCATATCTGCCATCCGTCCTGTAACAAAATAAGGTGCGATCAAGGAAATCATTACGCATCCAAGAACAATTTCCAATATGTTCTTTAATCGGGGATGATCATATTTACTAAAAACAAGGTATCCACCAATTCGTGTCAGATATGTTACCATCCCCATGAATATAATCGTCAGAAAAGCGTGTTCATTAATGTAGGTACTAAACATTTTTTGATGCCTGCAGCATGTGATTGGGAACCAGAAAGACAAATATTATTCCGGTCAAAGTACCCGCAATAATATACCATTCCCCAGGCACAAACATATACACTATACAGGCAGTTATAAGGCTACTTGCCCAGATAATGCCTTTTCGCCATCCCAGCCACATACCACGAAGTAAAACAATGAATATGGCTGCAAACGCCATATCAAATCCATAATGCAAAAGATTGCCAAATAAAGGCCCCAATAAAATTCCTATCACGGCACTTGTAACCCAGACAAGATACAAAGAAACTCCTACAGTCATATAAAATATATAGCTAAAAGATGGACTAATGACTTTTTTTAACCTGTGATAACAGTCCTGCAATGACAATGCCCAACATTCATCACATAAAAAGAAAAAAGATGGTAAAATCCTTTTTAATGAAAAATGCTTGCAAAACTGTATCATGGTGGCGCCCATTAAAATATGACGGCAATTCACCAGTAAGGTCATCGCAACAATCAATAATAATGGCGGTGTTTTTTGCCATAAATTAATCGCGACAAATTCAGATCCGCCAGCAAAATTTAAACTGCACATTAACCAGAGCTCAAGCGTTGACAATCCATGTATCTTTGCCTGCGCCCCCAATAACAGACCAAAAGGAATGACACTTAACATTAAAGGAAAAGCTGTCTTTAAAGCTCTCAGAATTTCCCTGCGTATATTTGATCCTACGCGTTTTTCTTTATTGGAATCAGATGTTAACCCGTTATTTTTTTTATTGAATATTTGGATAACCATGTGCATCACATTGAATTGGTCAAAATAATATTTGATAATTATCTATTAAGCTGTTAATAAAACAGTTTTTTTTAAAATTTTTCTTTTGGAATATATTAAATCTACAACAAATTTCAAAAGATAAAAAAATTTAAAACATACTGTTATTAATTTTACGATCAGATAAATTTGTTTCAAATGATTCTTAGTTACAATCTATCTTTTCGATCATTATATTTAAGCAATAAAATAAAATTATCTATAATATATCCTTAAATCATTTCTTGAACATATATTAAAAGGTGGTTTTTGTTTCTTTTTCATATAAATATTAATTTTCAAATCTTTTTTTGAATAAAATTCATTAAAATTTTCTTAATAAAAATCTTTTATTCACAAATAAATATTTATAGAACGAATTAAGAAACGTAAAATGAGAATTATAAAAGACCCCTTGTCAGGGGTCACAAAAAGACAATAAATTATCTTAAAATTAGTTTGGCAAAAAATTCTCGGATAATATTGTATCTTCACGTTCAGGACTGGTTGAAATGACAGCAACCTTAACCCCTGTCAATGCTTCAATACGTTCAATATAATTTCTTGCTGCTGCCGGCAATTCTTTCTTTGACCGAATACCAGAGGTCTTTTCATTCCATCCTGACATCGTTTCATAAATAGGTTTCAATCTTTTTTGCGCTTCCAAAGTATATGGAAAACGCTCTATATTCTGACCGTCCAATTGATACCCGACACAAATTTTGACCTCTTTTAAGCCGTCCAGAACATCTAGTTTCATCAAGGCCAAACCATCCAATCCACCAACTTGAACTGCACGACGTACCAGTACAGCATCGAACCATCCACAGCGTCTTGGCCGTCCTGTTACCGTACCGAACTCGTAACCTTTTTCACCTAAATATTTTCCAGTTTCATCAAATAGCTCGGTTGGAAATGGCCCTGCACCAACTCTTGTCGTATAGGCCTTGGCAATTCCAAGTATGTATCCGCCTGTCCGTGGACCTGTACCGCTACCAATCCCCGTTTGAGCAGGCACAGTATTTGAACTGGTTACAAAAGGATAGGTTCCATGATCTACATCCAACATTATGGCCTGTGCCCCTTCAAATAGCACAAATTTATTATCCTTAATATAACTTGCCATTAATTCTGAAACGGGTGCCATAAAAGGTAAAACCTTTACAGCAATAGTATTGAGATAGGATAGAATTTCATCTTTTGAAAATGTTTTTTCACCCAATGATACCAATAAGGCATTATGATGAGCCAATAACTCATCCAAACGCCAATCTAGCGTTTCCGGTTCTGTCAAATCACACAAGCGAATGGCACGACGCGCCACTTTATCTTCATAAGCGGGTCCGATACCTCGACCGGTTGTTCCAATTTTATGTTCTCCACGTGCTTTTTCACGAGCCTGATCCAAGGCCACATGAGAAGGCAAAATCAAAGGGCAATTCTCGGCTACTTTTAAAATATCTGGAGTAATTTCGATATTTTGATCTTTAAACTTGGCAATCTCATTTAACAGGGCCTGTGGATCAACAACAACCCCATTGCCAATAATACTAATTTTTTGCCTGACTACACCGGAAGGCAATAATGATAATTTATAACTTTTTCCATCAATAACCAGGGTATGTCCAGCGTTATGTCCGCCCTGAAATCTTACTACAACATCTGCCTGACTGGCCAGCCAATCAACAATCTTTCCTTTTCCCTCATCTCCCCATTGGGAACCGACAATGGTAACACTGGACATATAGACTTCCTTATCTAAACAACCTTATTTATAAAATTACACAAATATTAAATGATTAAAGCGCTTACACCAATTACAAAGGAAACAACTTTCCTTTTTTGTATATATATTGACAATTTAAATGATGAGCCTCTTCTTCAGGATCGCCTTCAACCGCACAACTCATTAATGTAACATATCCCTCTTCATGCAGTTTGCTCAACTCCTCAATTCTATGACAATCATAGGGAACAAAAACCCTTGATTTGCTCAAAGGTCTTTCCGCTCTTTGCAACAAAATATCTGGACGAAGGGTTAAACCACAAGCAGGTTCCTGATTATTGGAAAGATATCTTCCACCCCGACCAACTTCACCACTAATACCATCAGCATAAACGGAAATACATAATCCTGTATGATAATCCCAGCCTCTAAATTCAACAGGATCAATAGTCAATTCAATATCCGGATCTTGATTTCGCACCGCTTTTACAGAAGCCAACAACCGTTCAAACAACCGTTGGGCCTCTGCTGGAAAATCTAATTTTCGCAATGCGCCAATAGCCTGATCCGCAGGTCCTGCCGCCTGCAACATAGCTGTCAAAATATCCGAATAATCCCCACCATAATATTTTACGGCGGCAACATCTTTACGATCCAATGCACGCATTAACGCAACCAATTGTGCAGAGGTAAAATTTTCCGGGCAAATAATTGCCTGTACCAGCTGCGGCATCATTAAATCAAAACTGAAGGCCTGAATCCCAAGCGCCTGCAATGCCTGTGCAGTCACCAGAATCACCTCGGCATCAGCCTGTGCATTATCGATGCCAATTAATTCAATGCCAGTCTGTAAAATTTGACGGGCTGCTGAATGTCTTGCCCCTTTAACCCAGATACAGAGACCGGCATACGACAACCGCAAAGGACGTGGTGAATTGATCAATCGTGTCGCAGCAATTCTGGCAATCTGAGGTGTAATGTCTGCGCGCAAGCCCATCATATAACGTGTTTCTGGATCCATTATCCGAAAAGTTTGCTCTGCAATTCCTTTGCCCGCATGCGCAAGAAGACTCTGTTCGAATTCCAATAAAGGTGGATTGACCCGATCATAACCGTAATTAGCAAAAATATTCATCATTTTTTGCAAGCCATGCGCTTCTGTCTCAGCATCAGAGGGCAAGACATCGCAAAAACCAACGGGGAGCAATGCGTTACTTATTTCCAGATCATCAATCATATGTATAGTTGCTTTTTACCTTTAATCATCTTCCCGTATGATTCAGCCATCCGCCTTTACCATCGCAAACGCCCAATCAAGCCAAGGTAACAGGGCCTCCATAGATGCAGCAGTCACCGTTGCCCCACCCCATAACCTCAATCCCAGAGGAGCATCACGATAACTGGCAATATCATAAGCGACCTGTTCCTCAGCCAAAAGCCCAGTCAGTTTCGATAAAACCGTTTTCTGACTTTTATTATCCAACGCGACAAACCAAGGATCCACAATTTTTAAACAAATAGAGGTATGTGAGCGATACTTCTCATCTTTTGCAAGAAATTCAATCCATGCCGTTTTAGCAACCCATTGACTGACAATCCTCAGATTATTTTCACTAAGACGTTTCAATCCTGCCAATCCCCCGACAGATTGAGCCCATCTCAAACTATCCAGCGCGTCTTCAACGCAAAGCATTGACGGGGTATTGATTGTATCTCCCTCAAAAATTTTTTCGTTCAATTTTCCCTGTTTCAATACACGGAAGATTTTAGGCAAGGGTCTTAACTGTTCCGTTTCCTCAAGACGTTTCACTGCATGTGGGGATAAAGCAAGCATTCCATGCGCGGCTTCCCCACCCAAAACCTTTTGCCAGGACCACGTTACCACATCAAGTTTCGACCATGGCAGATCCATCGAAAAAACAGCCGAGGTCGCATCACAAATAACCAATCCATCATGATGGTCAGGAATGAAATCCCCATTTGGAATTTTAACACCCGAAGTCGTTCCATTCCACACCATTACAACATCATTATCCCACTGAATTTCATCCAGATTTGGCAATTCACCATACTCTGCATGAATAATATTGGTATTGGGCAGTTTTAACTGTTCAACAACATCGGTAACCCATTCCGCAGAAAAACTGTCATAAGAAAGCACATCAACAGGACGAGACCCTAGCAAGGCCCACAAAACCATTTCAACAGCCCCGGTATCTGAAGCGGGAACAATACCCAA
Organism: Commensalibacter sp. ESL0382; assembly: GCF_009725775.1. Taxonomy (NCBI): domain Bacteria; kingdom Pseudomonadati; phylum Pseudomonadota; class Alphaproteobacteria; order Acetobacterales; family Acetobacteraceae; genus Commensalibacter; species Commensalibacter sp. ESL0382. Next base: position 7,882 of record NZ_WNII01000007.1, on the reverse strand, counting down.
TTTCCATCCTTCAGGAACATCAAGTATTTCAGCAGAGCGGTGGATGACATCATGTAACCTGGCCCGCCCTTCCTTGGAACGATGTGACCGTCCTATCAGGGCATTTTGCAAAACATTGATATTCCATCCGGGACGTTTTGCGCAAGGACCAGATGAAAAACATGGATTTTCAGGTTTTTTTTGGGGTTTGGGAGATATGGACAATCTTGACATAAGCGTTAATAACCATTCATTGCACGTTAACAGATAACGTGAATTGGTGCGAAAGGGGGGATTTGAACCCCCACGCCTTGCGGCGGTCGATTTTGAGTCGACTACGTCTACCGTTCCGTCACTCTCGCTTGCTTATTTCCTCTTAGCAGATAACACCACCAAAAGACAATCTTGTTTTTAAAAAAAATTAAAAAAATTGCAAGTGTTTTTCAAAGATTTTTTCATTTAAAATACATAATATTCACATTATAATTAAATTTTATACAAAAAATTATGAAACTGGTTACTTATACATCGTTTATTTAACTTATATTTATTTAAATTTTTTTAGAGTTTTTTAATAAAAAAAATTAATTCCAATAAAAAGCAAACCTTGCAAAACTTTTAAAGTAACCAAAAATATTCACTACTTTACCAAAATTTAAAAAATTAAAAAATCAATAATTCATTAAATAATATTAAATAAATTTAATGGTTATTACTTTAAATATCATTTTTTATATGTAAAAATTACTTATTAATAAATAACATGTTTGTATATTATGTTGTATTATACTAATAATAATATTTCAGGAACGAAAAAATAAAGTAAAAATAAGAGATTACTTATGGTTAAACATGTAAAAGACGACAAACGCAAAGATTTAACAGATGAAAATGAATTTAAAACAAATCATTTTGTAAACTATATTTATTATCCTGTTAATTTGGCAAATAAAAATAACGTCACCGAAGATCAAATAAGCACTTTTGATTCGATAGGATATTCCATACACAATAACAATCCCATCCTGAATACCGGTGATTGGTACGCCGTTAACTATAATGGAAAAACTATATATAGTAAGGGCGGATATAATCAGGGCGGTACAAATTCATACTTTAGCCTGTATACGGCTGATCACACAACCACTGATCCAAACTATGCCTATTCTGGCCCTGTAAACATTATCAACAGCAATTTGCATATCGAGAATGGCGCAGTAGTATCAGGACTCAATTACTTTTCCACTGACGGGAATCAATATACGCTTACCGTTGATCAAAATGGTAAATTGCAAGATTCCAATATTTTCAATCAAAATGTCAACATCAACAATGGTTTTTCCAGTAATAACAATTACTATAGCTGCCCCACCACAATGGCCGGCAACACTCGGTCAGACAACGATTCATTTACCAATGCCTACATCCTATCAGTGGGTAGCTGGACTTTAACGGGTATAGCCTCCCAACAGACCCCCTCATCAGGAAATTTTTTCTTTAGTAAGGGTGGAACAACAACAATCAATATAAAAGACTCTACCATAGTCACCAATCCCACTGTCACCGCCGATACGCAGGTTCCAGCCGACACGAGAAGTACGCAGATCAATGTTGATCAAGGAGCAAGATTCGGAAAACAGGATTTTTATTCCGCAAACAACATTGATGAATATTTGAACAACATAATAATCAAAAATAATTATAAATCCATTATCGGTGACGGAAGTTTCAGTGATTATAACGTTGTATATGTCACCAATGAGACATTTACAGACGCCAATGGAGTGACACAAACAGCAACAACATACCGGGATTCAAATAATAATGTACTCTATCGGGGAAACGGTCCTGTCAATATCTATAATGTCTCAAGAATAATTGTCAGAAAAGGCGCGGTACTGGATCATGCGCAAATTTTTGGCGGAGCAATTCCCAGTATCCTGGTTGAAAACGGAGGCATTCTTCAAAATTCCAATATTTTCGATAGCTACATCGGGATTCAGAATGGGGGTCAATCACTCAATAACACCTATTACTCACCCGAATTCTGGTACAGCAGAAATAATGTCACCAGCCGCATGGAAGGGATCTCCAAAAATGATAAATTCTATGAATCTGCACACTCTTACCAGAATCTTTTAGACATTAGTGATAATGCCAATGTCTATTTCGATCAAAATGGTTTTACCGTAAACGATCCCACTAAAAATCCATCCCAAAGCCAACGCTTTTCGGTTGTCAATGGATTTATGCAACTGCATATCGGTTATGGAGGGCAATTCATTGATCCAAGTATATCAAGCTACAATAGTTATTATCTTGATTATTTTGGCGGGGGGGAAAATAATGATCCAAACAGTTCGCCAAAGTATAATTATCCGGGTGTGGATCCTGACCTATCTGCTGATACCAGTAAAAATCCATTGAAATTCGATAACAATGTCGATTTTGCAAATTATACCGTCCGTAACAATAACCCGATCCTGGATGGAACCATTCCATGGCATGCCGTTAAACTTGACAATGGTAAAACGGTCTATCAACGGGGAACCGGCACAAATGGCCCCTATTTCAGTTTACACGACAAGGATCACCTAACCAATGATCCCAATAAAGCCTATTCAGGTCCTGTTAATATCATAAATTCCGATTTTTACATTGAAAATGGGGCTGTTGTCTCTGGATTGAATTTCCTTGCCAGTGACAATTCCAGAACATTATACAATAATGGTGGAACACTGCAAGATTCCAATATTTTCAATCAAAACGTAATTTTTACTGGCAATAGTCATTCCAATAACAACACTTTTATTTCCTGCCCCGTCAACATAAGTGGAACTACCGTATCCGATGGGGATTCTTTCGTCAATTTTTCCTCTAAAACAGGATATTATGATTTAAAGGGAATCAGTTATACAAATAGAAGCTATCTTGACACCAAACATGACAACACCTTTCTATCCAGTGATAATGGATCTGCTGATGTAAACGTAAATGACAGGAGTATTGTCAGAAATCCCCATATACCGAATGTTCCATTGAACAACTCAAGTAATACCATGACTATAAATGTGGTAAATACAGCACAATTTGAAACAAAGGGGGTGCCTACTGGTCCAGAACTTGATAAATATCTCGCCAGTACCGTTATTCAAAATGACAGCCTGAACATTATTGGCCCAAATAACGGTAGCAGTAACAATTGTGTCTATGTATACACAGAAAACGTTCTGGACCAAAATGGAAAACCTGTTTTGGACTCATCAGGTGTACCCCAAACAGTAAATGTCTATCGGGATAGTGCCGGACATGAAATCTACCGTGGTAATAAAAAAATTAATTTTTACAATGTATACAAGGTTATTGTCACCAAAGGTGCAGTTCTTGACGGCGCGCAAATTTTGGGAAACAATATCCCGAGACTCCTTGTCCAAAATGGCGGAACCATAAAAAATTCAAAATTTTATGATGGTTATGTAGGCATTGAACAAGGTGGACAGTCAATAAACAATACTTATTATTCACCGGAATTCTGGTATTCCGAATGGGACAATCTGGGCGACCATCGAATGGAAGGCACTTCACAGGACGACAAATTCTTTGAGAGTTCTGGAACCGTAAAAGGTCTCGTAAATATCGCAAATAATGAATGTCGATATATTGATGGCAATAATAATGTTGTTTATAATGACAAAAGCTATAACCCTCCAAACAATACACAATTTACCGTAGCCAGTGGTACAACCCAAATCCATGTCGCGGGTAACGGAAAACTAATTAATCCGACGATATCAAGTAATAGTAAATATATTTTGGATTACAGGGATAATGCTCAGGAAGAACCCTGTTACCTTTGTGGGACGATGATAGAGACAAGAGACGGATTGAAGGCCATAGAAGAGATCCGTGCCGGAGACATGGTTTACGCATATGAAGGCTCCGCGAGGATTCTCAAACCCGTGACCTGGGTCGGGTCGGGTCACCACAGTGTCCGCAGGAACAGGCCCGATGATGTGGCGGGTTATGCCATCCATATCGTCAAAGACGCCCTGGCTGACAATATCCCATACAAGGATATGCGCATCACGCCGGAACATTGTCTCTATATTGATGAAAAGTTCATCCCCGCCCGCATGCTGGTCAATCATCACTCCATCCGTTACGATTATTCAAGAACCGAATATACCTATTATCATCTCGAGCTGGAGAAACATGGCGTTATCAAGGCGGATGGCGTATTGTCCGAAAGCTACCTCAATACGGACAACCATAAAAATTTCCACAATCCTGAAAAGGTGGTTCAGTTAAGACAGGAGACAAAAGACTGGGCACAGGATGCCGCAGCCCCTCTGGAAACAAGTCGTGAGGCCGTTGAACCTGTCCATGCCCATTTGAAACAGAGGGCATTGCATCTGGGCATGAAGAACATGGTTGCGCCAGAAACAATCACCCACTCCACAAATCTTCATATCATTACTGACAGAGGCGAGGTTATCCATCCACAATGGCCGGTAACGGGAAATGGAAATTATGTCTTTGTTCTCCCCAGTCCCGTTCATCATGTCCATATCGTTTCAAATAGCAGTCGCCCGTGCGATGCCATCGGTCCATTCGTTGATGACAGGCGCAATCTCGGCGTACTGATCGAAACCATCACCCTGTTTGACAATAGGGAGAACCACTATGTCAAAGCCCACCTGGAAACCAGGAAACTTGAAGGGTGGCATAATCAGGAAAACATACCCTGCCGCTGGACGGACGGCTATGCTCTCCTGCCCCTGGACCAGCATGTTCTGCAAAAGGGCCGGAAGATCCTTACCGTAAAGGTCATCGCCGCTGGACCGTATATCTCACAAAACCAGTTGGATCATAAAAAAATAATGTCATCATAATAAAAATTACAAATACCATTTTATATTACTTATAAGGCTGGATCAGATAAATTGATCCGGCTTTTTTATAAAACCCATTTGATTCTAGCAATTTTATTACTTAATCCATATCCCGACCAGGCCATTACTTCATAATGTTATTTTCCATACATTTATTGAAAAACAAAATTGGGTGAATCCCTATCTAACTATTTTTAATAGAAATCTAATATTTATTAAAAAATAATAAATGTATTCAAGATATTACATTTTAATTATCAAATTTAATTTACTAAATATATTAATAACATTATAATAATTAAATATATTAAATAATAAATAGCATGCTCATGAAAGTATTACTTAAATAATAAATGTCGCAAATACTTACTTTCTGACACGCTTATAATAAAAATTATATGAGAATCACTGATGACGAACCAACAAAAAGATTACTTGCGTAAAGATAAAAAAGATGATGATACATTCAAAATAAATCATTCATTTGTCCATTCATATCAATATCCTCCATCCTATGGTGAAAAGAACAGTCAAAATTCTATTCAAACCTTCTCAAATAATCGCCTTACAAGAGAGAATGCGACTTCCAATCAATTAAAAAATGTCGAAAATACAGACCTGAACAGTTATATATTACAAAATAACAATCCGATCATTGATAGTGGCAATTGGTATGCCGTTAAATTAAGTGATGGCCGCACTGTCTACAAAATAAACTCAACCAATGGACAGTATTTCAGCCTATCAACAAATAATCATCTTACATCTGATCCATCACAAGCCTATTCAGGACCCATCAATTTTGTTGACAGCACTGTAACCATTACAAATGGTGCAACCGTTTCAGGTTCAAATTTCCTTTTGATCAAAAACAGCCCCTCTAACAATTCAGCCATTACAATCAATACTGGTGGAACGCTCCAGGATTCAAATATATTCAATCAAAATGTTACGATGAATGGTGGCAGTTCCACCAACAACACTTTTATTTCCAGCCCCGTTATCATGAACGGTTCCGCCACTTCGGATAATGACTCATTCCTTAACCCAAATACTACAAGAAGCGGTTATAATCTGGGAGGTCAAAGTTTTAGTGGCAATAGTTACAAGAATCAACCCAACTCTTATTTTCAATCAAGTGATAATAATACTGCCAATCTTACCCTCAATAACAACAGTAAAGTAACAAATCCCAATATACCGGATCTTTACAGATACAACCCTTCATCAAACAGGCTGACCGTATCAGTCAGCAGAACCGCCCAATTTTCTCAAGAACAGATTACCGGGGATGATATTGAAAACTATGTAAAAAACTATAACATTTCCAACGATCATATCAATATCATCGGTACGGGTGGCACCACCTCAATTTATATCAGCTCTGAAATCGCTTCAGATCCTGCCGGTAATATGATTAGACAGAATGTCTATAAAAATGGAGCCGGAATTATCATTTACAGAGGTAATGATCCAGTAAATATTTTCAACATTAACAATATCTATATTCAAGATGGAGCGGTTGTAGACGGTGCTGAAATTTTTGCCAATAATAGTTGGCAGAACGTTTTTATACAAAAAGGTGGCACCCTAAAAAATTCAAAATTTTATGATGGTTATATAGGGATCGAACAAGGTGGAAAGTCAATAAACAATACTTATTTCTCGCCAGAATTTTCAAGTAATGGCCATTATATCGACGGTTTGTCTCAAAATGATACGATTTATGAAACATCCTGGTCAGCAAGTGGGAAATTAAATATCGCAAATAATAATAATATTTGCTTGAATGGAAACAACCCCCCTGTCTATAATCAGACTAACAACAACCCTCCACCCAATCAATCCATCTGGTTAACCAACGGATTGACTCGCGTAACTGTCGGGACTACAGGACAATTCATCAATCCAACAATAAACACTAATCACAACTATTCCATAGATTATGTGCCGGGACTGAACACTGATAATCCCCAACCCTGTTACCTTTGTGGCACGATGATAGAGACAAGAGACGGATTGAAGGCCATAGAAAAGATCCGTGCCGGAGACATGGTTTATACATACGAAGGCTCCGCGAGGGTTCTCAAACCCGTGACCTGGGTCGGATCGGGTCACCACAGTGTCCGCAGGAACAGGCCCGATGATGTGGCGGGTTATGCAATCCATATCGTCAAAGACGCCCTGGCTGACAATATCCCATACAAGGATATGCGCATCACGCCGGAACATTGTCTCTATATTGATGAAAAGTTCATCCCCGCCCGCATGCTGGTCAATCATCACTCCATCCGTTACGATTATTCAAAAACCGAATATACCTATTATCATCTTGAGCTGGAGGAACATGGCGTTATCAAGGCGGATGGCGTATTGTCCGAAAGCTACCTCAATACGGACAACCATAAAAATTTCCACAATCCTGAAAAGGTGGTTCAGTTAAGACAGGAGACAAAAGACTGGGCACAGGATGCCGCAGCCCCTCTGGAAACAAGCCGTGAGGCCGTTGAACCTGTCCATGCCCATTTGAAACAGAGGGCATTGCATCTGGGCATGAAGAACATGGTTGCGCCAGAAACAATCACCCACTCCACAAATCTTCATATCATTACTGACAAAGGCGAGGTTATCCATCCACAATGGCCGGTAACGGGAAATGGAAATTATGTCTTTGTTCTCCCCAGTCCCGTTCATCATGTCCATATCGTTTCAAATAGCAGTCGCCCGTGCGATGCCATCGGTCCCTTCGTTGATGACAGGCGCAATCTCGGCGTACTGATCGAAACCATCACCCTGTTTGACAACAGGGAGAACCACTATGTCAAAGCCCACCTGGAAACCAAAAAACTTGAAGGGTGGCATAATCAGGAAAACATACCCTGCCGCTGGACGGACGGCTATGCTCTCCTGCCCCTGGACCAGCATGTTCTGCAAAAGGGCCGGAAGATCCTTACCGTAAAGGTCATCGCCGCTGGACCGTATATCTCACAAAACCAGTTGGATCATAAAAA
>NZ_WNII01000006.1:0-48159 GCF_009725775.1 Commensalibacter sp. ESL0382 | reverse complement strand
GCTGGACGGACGGCTATGCTCTCCTGCCCCTGGACCAGCATGTTCTGCAAAAGGGCCGGAAGATCCTTACCGTAAAGGTCATCGCCGCTGGACCGTATATCTCACAAAACCAGTTGGATCATAAAAATCAGTTGAGAAACTGAACAGCATACTTCAGATTATTACAGGATCAGGTTATCTAATACGTTTCAATACTGTATTTCATAACCTGATCTTACTATAAAATTTACCAGACATCTTTCTAGAATAATTCTTATCCTCGATTTCATCGAAAAATTCTCATTATCTGCATTTATCAACATTTCAATTAAAATTTTATATACAAATGGTTATTGTTCCAATGATATTGATTGATAAATACCTCATATACCGAACATCAATTTGATATTCTGGATGGCCGCCCCTGATGCTCCTTTACCAAGATTATCCAAACTTGCAGTCAATATTACCTGATCATTTCTATTATTCGAATGAACCCTTAGCTCCATACGATCGGTAAAGGCCAGCTGGTTTGCGGGAAGACGCGTTAAACCATCCTCAACAAAAACAATATTTTTTCGTTGAAAGTAATGTTCCTTCAAACATGTTTTAAGCTGTTTGACCGTACCATTTAACAACTTAACATGCAAAGGTATTGAAACAATCATTCCCTGTGCAAAATTTCCTACGGATGGGACAAATACAGGTTCCTGCACCAGATCGCAATAATGACAAATTTCCGGTAAATGCTTATGATTCAAATCTAAAGCATATAATTCGAAAGGAGGTGCGTTCTTTTCCTGTTCATAAAATGCAATCAGCTTTTTCCCTCCTCCACTATATCCACTTACAGCATTAATGGTTAATGGATAGTCCACGGGAATTATACCCTCCTTTACCAAAGGATGAAGCAAAGCAATTACTCCACTGGAATAACATCCAGGATTGGCAACCTTATCGGCTTTTGCAATTTTTCGTTCTTGCCCCGGATCCAATTCAGCAAATCCATAAACCCATTCCGGATCTGTTCGAAATGCTGTACTGGCATCCAAAATACGCGGTCTTTTACTTTCCATCATCTCAACAAGAGCAACAGCCTCACGTGAAGCCTCATCCGGAAGACATAAAACCACCAAATCAACTGCCGCCATCATTTGAAGACGTTTATCAATATCATGACGATGCTCAATAGGGACAGAACATAATTCAACTGGAAAATCCGCCAAACGTTGTCGTATACCCAACCCCGTAGTTCCATATTCCCCATCAATAAAAATTTTAGGCATTTCTGTCATGACTGTCATTCCAAATAAATCGGTTTTTAATAATTAAACATATGCTTAAATAAAAAAGGCGAAGAAAAGCATAATGCCTTTCCTCGCCTCTGATTTCATAAAGCTGTAAGGCTTAACGTTTACTGAACTGGAAGGAACGGCGGGCTTTTGCCTTACCATACTTCTTACGTTCAACAACACGCGCATCACGTGTCAAGAAGCCTGCCGCTTTTAATGCGGCACGTAATTCAGGTTCATAGTTGCATAAAGCACGACTTAATCCATGACGAACCGCGCCAGCCTGTCCTGACAAACCTCCCCCTGTTACAGTGCAGTAAACATCAAATTCACCTTCACGATTGGTTACCTGAAAAGGTTGATTCAACAACATCTGCAAAACTGGACGAGCGAAATAACTTGTTACCGGACGTCCGTTAACAATAATCTCGCCCTTACCGGGTTTTACCCATACACGTGCAATGGCATCCTTACGACGACCGGTTGCGTAGGCACGACCAAACTGGTCACGCTTTGGTTCACGAACGATAACTTCCTGTTGTGCCAAAACAGTATCAACAACTGCCTCTTTCAGATCAGCCAAGCTGCCTGTGCGTTCTTGAGTCTCTGACATATTCCTCAGGCTCCAACTTTTGTAGTTTTATTAACACTATTTTTTCGGTTCAACGCAGCTATATCGAGCTTAACCGGTTGTTGCGCTTCATGTGGATGAGCATCACTGGCGTAAACATATAAATGTTTCATCTGTTTACGCTGCAATGGACCACGGCTAATCATCCGTTCAACTGCCTTAATGACAAGATGTTCCGGATTTTTACCCGTCAAACGTTGTCTGATCGTACGTTCTTTGATCCCACCGGGATAACCTGTATGATAATAGAACATCTTCTGTTCTACTTTTTTACCTGTTAAGGCGACTTTATCAGCATTGATAACAATAATATTGTCACCACAATCGACATGGGGTGTATATTGTGGTTTATGCTTGCCACGAAGGCGATTAGCAACGATAGCAGCCAAACGTCCCAAAACGATGTCTTTCGCATCGATCAGAACCCAATTCTTGGTTACTTCCGCTGGTTTAAGCGAAATGGTTGTTTTCATTAACTCTAGATTCCGTTAATTGAGCAAAACTGTAATTTGACTTTTGTTTATTAACTCAAGTATGATTTTCGTCAAGTTTTTTTTTAATATTTACTAATTTTTATTTGTTTTTCAACGGCTTTAAATATGTGGTATTATAATACCACATTATTTTCTCTTCTCTTTAGACAAAAAACCAAATAAATTCTTATTGCTTACTACAATACTACAATGATCCAGCATTAATTAGACAAGCAATACAATAATGGAAAATTATTTCCGCTAAATTTTTCTGTATCTTAATCTTCTTGTTATAATGAATATTAATCAAAGTATTATAATAATTGGTACAACCAGTCCTAATTGATTTAATTGCCTGCAAATAAAAGGGATTAAATGCCAAATTTAAACCATGTTTTACGGAAAAATTTTATTGTCACAATAAATTGTCGGATGGGGCGAATGACGGGGATCGAACCCGCGACAACCGGTACCACAAACCGGCGCTCTACCAACTGAGCTACATCCGCCATTGTGTGATGAAATGTCTTTACTATAATTCCGTGTAATTCGTCAATTCATTTTCAAAAATTTTATTTAATTTTCTTTTATGCATAATAAATCAGGCTCTTACAAAAATATAAAGACCTGAATACTATGCAGAAATTCAAAATTTTAAAAGAATCAAATCAGAAATCTATACGTGCAGTCACCTTGAAATAACGTCCCGGTTGAGAGAAATATGCCTTCTGTAGACTGCGGGAGGATTGTCCAACCGGCAAAGAAGATGCATTATAATATTTTTTGTCAAACATATTATACATACCAAATTGAAACCGCAAGGGACGATAAAAAGAAGGTCTGTACCATCCGGTCAAATCAAAAACAACATAACCTGGCGTATTCCACTGTTTGGAAAGAACACCCGTGTTATTCAAAAATTTGGCATTGTCCCTGGCTATTGCAAAAGTACTTGATAAATCCGTTCCCCAATTATCTGTTTTATATCCAAACCCAATGATTCCCCGGAAAGGCGCTATTGAACTTAAAGCATAATTTATATCTGTATTACGTCCATGGGCATATGCAAAAGAGGCCCACGTATGCCAGTTGGGATCGAATTCCCAGTTCATACTGGCCTCTGTTCCATAAATACGAACACGAGACAGGTTATCATAGCCAAAACACATTTGTGTTCCGGTGCAAGGATTGATACCGATCATATCAATATAATTGCGATAGTAATTATCATAAAAGGCCATATTGAAGCCCCGTCTTGAATTGCCATATTTAAGTCCAACTTCCCAACCACGACCTGTTTCAGCCTTTAAATCGGGATTACCAGTGACCTGATACATGGGAGGCGTTCCATAACTTAAATACTCTTCATTTGCACTGGGTGCACGATAGGATTGTGAATATTGTGCATAAGCAACCAATTGATGAATAATCCGGGCTTCGACCAAAATCTTTGGAGAGTAACGAGAGCCACTGGCCCCTTTGGGTAATCCATTGTAAATTGGATTGTTTTGATATTTCGAAGTGTTATGCGGATCCCGTTTAAAATAATCAAACCTTACACCTGATGTGATATGCAGCCACTCATTTTTTCCAATGCCAATACGATCTTGTAAAATGGCCCCCAAATCAGTCCCGTGCACATTTGGCATATCCGAAAAATTATTATGCAGGAATGGATTCTTGGTGGCATTCCATCCTGATTGATACTGACTTGTATCTGTTAGATAAGCTTCACCCCCATATGTAATTGCATGATGTATCGAGCCTGTAAACACGTTCATTGTTGCATGTCCAACCACTCCATAAGATTGAACATCCATGTCCAGTTTCTGCCACGAATCACGCTTCGGCATTAAATCATAACGATCTGAGATATTCGTTATAACATTATTATCCTGCCAATAGGCAATAAACTGCCCTTCGCCAAATAAATCCTTGGCTGGGTTCTTTGCCTTGTAATCATAATGGACAGAAAAACGGGAGCGTTGATTTTCACTTTGTGTACGATAAAATTCCTCTTTTACCCGTTGGGAAGTCAATGTATGTTCATCAACATTGCGATCGACCCATTCTCCTGTAATTCCTAGCCGATGACCGCCTGAAAAATAATGGATGACCTTTCCAACAAAACTTCCCTGATCGTAAGAGGCAGGATTATGTTTTGTACGTGTATTTCCATACCCACCAGTATGTCCCATATTTCCAGTTTCACTACCATTGGAATAGCCTCCTTCCAGTAAAAATAGTGTATTTTTGTAACGTGCGGCAAAAATCTGGTTTAACAAAGCGCTTGCACTGACGCCATCATAGGTAGTTTTTGTAATCCCGCCAAATTTTTGTCCTGATTTTAGAATATCCTCTGGATTAAAAGTTCGTAAGGCAACCACTCCACCCAAAGAACCTGTTCCAAAAAAGCTGGAATCTGCACTTTTAATAACATCCATTCCACCCAAAGAATTAAAATCAAAGGTTGATAAACCACCCTGTTGAGTCGTAAATGCACTTGCAAATGCACCATCATTTGCCCACATCATACGAATACCATCAATCGTTGTTAATAAACGACTTTGATCAAGACCCCGCATATTAATACTATAATTATTTGAATTATAGTTAATTGCCGCATCCACACGACGCGAATAATCCTCCAAACTATCGATCTGTTTATCCCTGAAAGTTTTAAAGATTGTTGTTGTCGTCAAAACTCTTGATTTTCCTTGGGAGCTATAATCTTTATCGGGATCAATTTTTGTATAAGACAATATCGGGTCTGATTTTCCCTTGATTTGGATCGGAGAAAGCTTTAGCGAAGTTCCTTTAATATTGTTTTTCTGGTTAAATTTATCCGATCTTTTTTGTTCATCTCTCTGTTGCGTTTTGAGGTCCGGCAATAAATCCTGATTAATGGGATTAGAAGATTGCCCCCAGGCTGATATATTAGTCAAACCTAAAAAACCGGACATTACAAACCATGGAAATTTATATGAAAATGGAAAAAAAAAATGTTTTTTTTGAATAGTCTGCATGGAATTCATCAATCGTTATTGTGAATGGTTATTAATAACTTTTTGATGACACAACTGAATTTTAATGTCAATGAATTAATAATGATTCTTAATATCAATTGATATTGATAATTACTATTAATTGGTATATGTCTAAAAATTATGGTGCTAATAAATTTAGCCAACTTAACTGATTAATTTTCATGCAATAATGGAAACACAACCATGACAGACTCAGGAACCCTTACTTTAACAGAAGCTTTACGTCAACAAACACGGGAAACTCACGAAAAATTGGATCATTATCTTACCAATCTTGGATTATTCAACAACATTGAACTCTACAAGAAATTTCTCTCACTTCAATATTATATTCATCGTGATGCCAACAGTTATTATCATGACCAAACGTTAACAGCCATTATCCCCGATCTCATCAATCGCAACCGCTTTGAAAAAGTGAAAGAGGATTTGAAAGATTTAAAAATTGATATCCCTTCCACTACCTTTACTTCACCAAACACAACGAATGCTTCTGAGGCGGTAGGTTTTCTTTATGTTGTCGAAGGATCTAAACTTGGGGCAAATACGCTTTTGAAACGCGTGGAAAAAATTGGTTTATCTGAAAATTATGGGGCACGACATATGGCACCAGATCAAGATGGAAGAGGCGCATCCTGGAAAATATTTCAAAATTCAATTAACCAGGCAAAATTGGATATTCATACCACCATTAAAAGTGCCACCACCGCATTTAGCCAAATCCTTGCCTATGCTAAATTTGTAACGACATAACTTTAATTACATAAAACCGGTTATTTATTAAATAACCAGTTTTAAATACAAATATCCTTATTGCCATCTTTACATAAAAATTTTCTATTTTTTACGATACAGAAAAATATTTAATCTTAGGCTTTCCCATCCAGTTTAATACCAGTCCCATAATTTGATAATGATAATTAATATCACTTAATATTGATAATTAATATCACTTAATATAAGATAAAATTTATTAAGTTGAATTGCCTGTTAAAAATTTATTAAATATACAAGATCTTATTGGATTAACGCATGTCAGATACATTTATAGGATCATATCTTATCTCTCGTCGTCTATATGGAGATAACTAATGACCACTTTATCTTTTTCACCCTGGCAACTATTTGAAAATGCAAATCCTGTTGTGCAGTTTGTCATGATCATGCTTTTACTTGCCTGCTTAATCAGCTGGACAATTTTTATAGCGAAATATATAGAGATTTTCCGCCTCAACCATAACCTTTTGATTGATAAGTTCCGTTTACAAAATGCCAAAGAATTGATGCCTGACATTGATCTTTCCAAAAAAGGGATTGGTAGGACAATGTTAATGGCTATCACGGATGAATATCAGTGTTCCAATGTTTTGACACATGATTCGGAAGGGCTAAAGGAAAGGATTGTATTGTTATTAGAAAGAATTGAAAGCAATGAAGGTCATTATTTAAATAAAGGGACCGGTTTTTTGGCAACCATTGGTGCGATTTCACCGTTTATAGGCCTATTTGGAACAGTATGGGGGATCATGACATCGTTCACAGGGATCGTTTCCACCCAAACAACAAGTCTAACGGCTGTTGCCCCGGGAATTGCAGAAGCCTTACTTGCCACGGCTGTTGGTCTGGTTACCGCTATTCCTGCCGTAATATTCTATAATATGATTCTTCGTTCAAACGCGAATTGCAGATCAAAAATTGCAGACTTAAGTACCATTTTCATGCGTCTGGTTTCTCGTGACATAAGCAAGTTGCAAATAAAAGACAAGAATACACAGATCATACCCTTTCAACCAAAAATGATGGGGGAAAAAATATCATGATCCGTATGCGTCATGCTGATAACGATTCAAAAGAAATATGCGATATCAATGTCACACCATTTATTGACGTGGTTTTGGTTCTCTTAATCATCTTTATGATTACCGCACCTTTGACAACAGTAAAAATTCCGGTCACTTTGCCTTACTCTTCCTCAAAAAACATGAAACAACCCAACCACCCTGTTTATCTAACACTAAAAACAGACCATACCCTAACCTTAAATGATAAAACTATTTCATTAAAGGATATCAATTCCACTATTAACATTGCAACAAACAGCAATAAGGAAGAACATATCTTTCTTTATGCGGATACCAAAATTGATTACGGCTCTTTCATTATGGTAATGGATCAACTCCGTGCCGCGGGTTATCATAAAATTTCTTTGGTAAATTTACAAAACAAACAATAATGGCATGAAAACCTCCACGATTACTGACAAAATTTCCTTTACAGAATGGCAAGCCAACCGAAATGATCTCAGATCTAAAGAAAACCATTATATAATAATTGTTTCCTTTATCGTCTCTTTATTAATTCTTATTTTTCCTTTTTTTCTTTTTTACAATAATTCTTCAGTGCCCAACAAACCCGTTGTTACTGAAAGCAGTGCTCTTGTACTTGACTTATCCCCCAATCGAACAGAAACTCCGACTTCACCATTATTGAATAAACCTACAACACTTGCCAAAACAGAACCTTTGACACCCATTCAAAAATTATTGCCAAAATTTCCTGTATCAAATATTCTACCTGATATACCAAGAATAGAAAAATTCTCTAAACTCAAAATAAAGCAACCTTCCCAACATATTATTCCACAACATACTTCTCAATCTGGATCAAATTCAACATCCACATCAAAAAATAATAATACCGATCATCCATCAGAAAAGGATCAAAACGCACAAGTCATACACACTTCTTCAACATCCGCTAATTGGCAGGGAATGGTTTTAAATAAATTCGAACGTTTCAAACATTACCCGCCTGAAGCCCAAGCTGATGACCTAGAGGGAACCGCCATTTTGCACATTACCATAAATCGCCAGGGAATCATCCTAACAAGCAGTCTTGCAAAAAGTTCCGGATATTTGATCCTAGATCGAGAAGTCCTTACTTTATCCCACCGAGTTAAAAAACTTCCTCCTCCACCCGATGATATCCAAGGTTTACTAATTAATTTGGATATTCCTATAGAATTTCATATAAAACAATAAAAAGAAATTTGTTAAACAATATCTAAATGTTGATCTGTTCAACAAATTCTTGTCTTACTACACATCAATCATTATGCAGCATTTCCCTGATAAACTGTCACAGATGAACTGTTTCCAGATGGATTTTGATATGCACTTAATGAAAACTCCTCAATCACCGCATAGGCATGTTCAAAAATTTCCGATTGAATGGCTTCATAATCCTTCCAGACAACTGTATTGCTAAATCCATAAATCTCCAACGGTAACAATCCTGTTGCATCGGGGGCCATCTGTCGCACCATATAGGTCATCTGATTAAGAATACGAGGATGATTTTTCAAATATAAATCCAAATAGATACGGTAAAGACCCAGATTTGTGATTGACTGGCCTTTGGATAAATATTTGCCTAAATCCATAATAAATTCTTTATGATCAACCCTGTCCTTATTTTTTTCTGAATTTACAAAGGGTTGAAGCAACTTGCTTTCTAATATTTTTTCCTTTTCCTCAGGTGTTATATAATGAACGGTTGTAACATCAATATACACAGAACGTTTGATCCGTCTACCGCCAGATTCCTGCATTCCACGCCAATTGGTAAAAGAATCGGAAACAAGCGCATAGGTAGGAATCATCGTAATTGTATTATCAAAATTGCGAACCTTAACAGTTGTCAAACCAATATCCATTACAATTCCATCCGCACCATATTTGGGCATTTGTATCCAGTCATTTACACGCATCATATTATTTGCAGATAACTGAACTCCCGCTGATAAGCCCAGAATGGAATCCTTAAAAACCAACATGATGACAGCTGCCATGGCTCCCAGTCCACTGATCAGGATAAGTGGCGATTTGTCAATTAGTACGGAAAGAATAAAAATACCAAAAAGCAGTGCGGCCAATAATTTAAATCCTTGAAATATACCTCCAAGCGGAAGCCGCGCCGCTATATCCAGCTTACTTGCAAATTTTAAAACAATATCCAGAAATGAAAATATTGACAGAAGTGCACAGACCAATACCCAAACTTTTGCGGCAATCATAAGAAAAACTAGCGTTTTCACACCCTGATGCACCCAAAAAGTGGTCTGTAGTATGACAATCAACCCCTGCACAGTAAAAGCCATACGGCTAAATAACTGATTCTCTGTAACGACCTTGCTCCATAGTCGCGTGCTTTTTTGTGCAAATTGAACCAATCGGACCAACACAATCCGATGTAAAATCACATGAACAATGGCCGCCGTAAGGATGATAATAGATACAGCTGTTAAAAACAAAGTAAACTGATTAAATTTAAAACCATGTTGCTGTAAAAAATCTATAATATGTTGTTGCATATTAACCTCTTGATTAATTGTGCGATAAAATAATTTTTCATAAAAAATCTCATAAAAAAATCTGGTTATTTTAACCCAAATATATCTTCGATATCTTAATATCTTATCTGTAGTACTCTAACTGTTTAACGAATTTTTCCAGATCACTTTACGCCATTTACGAACACTGTTTATAAAAGCGATCTGACTTCCTACCTGTATATCCTGTTTATAAATCACCTGTTCTGTCGCCATGCCCTGATCCAACAGATATTGACACATCGTTCCTCTCAAGAGGCCAGAAGAGACAGGTGGCGTAACCCATTTCCCCCCTTTACACAAAAGAATATTTCCATTGACAAATTCTGTAACTTCATCTTTCTCATTAAAAAGTAATTGTTCACAATCCAATGTAACAGGAGGATAAAAATCCCTTCTTGTCGTTTTGTGGTATAGAAACATATTATCTGACAAAACAGGTTCTTTCGCCCATCTTGCGATCAAATCGTGATGTAAAGACTGAATAGCATTAATTTCTATCTGGATTAACCCTTTTTGATCTAACAATATTCTTACCTTCCAGCATCCTCGTTCATATTGACAGGAGAGATGTTGCAGGCTTTTTAACAATTCTGCCTGGTTAAAGGAAAAATCAAAATATTCAGCCGATTTTTTCAGCCGGTCCAGATGTAAAGATAAAAGAAAATAACATCCATTCTCTAGCAAGACTGATTCAAGTAAATGATCGGGTATCGGGCGATCATACAAAACCTGTATTTTATGAATAACTTCACGATATTCATCCTTGGAAGTGGAATCCCAAGTTATTCCTCCTCCAACACCATATACAGCTTTTTTATTTTGGACAACCAACGTTCGAATAGGAACGGAAAATATCGCTTCTTGATCAGGGGTTACTATCCCAATAGCACCACAATAAACTTCACGCGGCTGTTTTTCAAGCTTTCGAATAATTTTCATTGTATTTGCTTTCGGTGCACCAGTTATAGAACCACATGGAAATAACGCCCTAAAAATATCCGATAATGTTGTTTTTTCCTTTAATCGTGCAGTTATTTCTGAAGTGAGTTGCCAAACTGTAGGATATTTTTCTTTATCGAACAAAGATGAAACCTTCACACTTCCCTGCTCTGCAATTTGTCCCAAATCGTTACGCAGCAAGTCAACAATCATCAAATTTTCAGCACGATTTTTTTCATTATTCAATATTTTCCTGTTTTCAAGGTCTTCCGTTAAGATTAATCCCCTTGGGGCTGTTCCTTTCATCGGTTTAGCAGTAATTTTCCTTTCTTTTACCTGAAAAAACAATTCCGGAGATGCCGAAAGAATTTGAAACAATCCAATATCCAGATATGCACTATAACTTGATTGTTGAGCCTGCAACATATGCAGATAGAACTCATACGGGTCTTCCTGGAAATCCGTTCCCATTCTCAATGTATAATTCACCTGATAGGTATCACCGTCAGCGATATGATTTTTAACAGCTGCAATAGCTTGTTGATATTCATGCCATGAACAATCAGGTTGCCAATTCATTAATCCAAAATCAATTTTTTTAGATTGTGGTTTGAATTTTCTTTTTATCGGTTTTTCAAAAATACCAAACCATAACAATGGCATTTTTTCAGGAGGATGCGTTATCAAATAAGAACGAAAGGCAGACGCGGCTTCATACGTTATAAATCCTGCTGCATAATATCCTTTTCCTACCCATTCCTCTATTTCCTGTATACAGGATAAAACCCTATCCAACTGACGTGTTTGTATAATCCTCAAAACATTTTCGAAATTGTAAGGATAGTT
Source organism: Commensalibacter sp. ESL0382 (assembly GCF_009725775.1). Taxonomy (NCBI): domain Bacteria; kingdom Pseudomonadati; phylum Pseudomonadota; class Alphaproteobacteria; order Acetobacterales; family Acetobacteraceae; genus Commensalibacter; species Commensalibacter sp. ESL0382. The sequence goes on along the minus strand of NZ_WNII01000006.1, from coordinate 36,559 downwards.
TAAAAAATCAAACTGTAATTTCATAAAAACCGTAAACGAAAAAAGATAATCACTGTAAAATTATCAATTTTTTAATCTAATTCTATAATAATACAGCGATATATATTTATTTTATAATCATTGATAGAAAATGATTCATTTAATTGTATAAAAACCAAATCATGAAAATAAATCTTTTAAAACCGATATTTGGTTTTAAAAGGTTAAGACAAAAAACGATTGTTTTAAACGGTAATATTAAAAATAGCATCCTTATACTATCGACAACGTATCAATATATGATTTTTACGACCTGATGACAGCTTAATAACCCCATCACATAACGCATCATCAGTAATAATTTGTCCCTCATCACTAATTTTTTCATCATTAATTCTTGCCCCACCCCCTCGAATTAATCTTCTGGCTTCCGCATTACTATTCACTAACTTTCCAAGAACAAATAAACGAAAAACAGGAACACCCTGTTGTAGCATTTCGGTGGGCAAGACTATTTCGGGTAATCCGTCTTGAGCCAGTTTACCCTGCTCAAATATGTCTCTAGCCGCCTTCTGTGCAGCTTCTGCTTCACTACGACCATGACAAATTGCGGTCACTTCTGTTGCCAGCATTTTTTTCGCCTCGTTTATTTCCGCTCCTTGCAAAGCGGCTAAACGTTCACATTCCTGAATGGAAAGATCTGTGAAAAGTTTAAGAAAACGACCAACATCCTGATCTTCCGTATTACGCCAAAATTGCCAGAAATCAAAAACCGAACATTTCTCCTTGTTAAGCCAAATGGCTCCTTTGGCTGTTTTTCCCATCTTGGCCCCTGAACTTGTTGTCAATAAGGGGGCTGTTAATCCAAATACCTGTTTTCCCTCCATTCGACGTACAAGTTCTACACCAGATACAATATTTCCCCATTGATCTGAACCACCCATCTGTAAAACAGTTCCATAACGACGATTTAATTCGCGAAAATCATATGATTGCAAAATGGAATAATTAAATTCAAGAAATGATAACCCTTGTTCTCTTTCCAAACGTGTTTTAACACTGTCAAAGGATAACATACGGTTAACTGAAAAATGAATGCCAACATCCCTTAGCAAGTCAATGTAGGAAAGCTTTTTCAGCCATTCTGCATTATCAACCGTAATTGTTTTGTTTTCGCCTGATCCAAATTGTAAAATTTGATGAATATTCTGGACAATCCCATCTAAATTCCGATCAATTGTACCCTGATTCATCAAGCTGCGTGCTTCTTCCCGGAAAGAGGGGTCTCCGATTTGGGCTGTTCCACCACCAACTAAAGCAACGGGCTGATGTCCATGTTTTTGCAATAAACGCAACAGCATCAGCTGTACCAAAGACCCGACATGCAAACTGTCAGCTGTTGGATCAAATCCGATATATCCAGAAATAGAACCTTTTGCCATACGCTCATCCAGACTTTCCAGATCAGTCGCCTGAAAAATAAATCCTCGTGCCTGTGCTTCCTGTATAAACGAACTTTTTGGGGTCATAATATTATCTCAGAATCAGATTTGGTCAAAAATTTAATCAACGTTGACTTGAACTCGGCAAATCAGATTTTTCTATGTATCATGAATTAGTTTAAAATCAAAGAACACGCTTTAAATGTTCCTCAAAACTAAAGAGACTCTTTTTATGAAGGGGGTAATGAAATGGGCGGTGCATACCCATTTGACGGGTCAGTGATCCTGACCTTTTGCTGAGACTGGCGTGAATGTTTTAACCCTAACAAAATAGACGGGGGTGAAACATAATGATTAGGTGTTCCACTTGTATATTCACGCATAGTCGATTGATCATCTGTCAAGGCAGGATGTTCAGAATTGGTATAGACACCCCCCTCCTCGATATAGGGATCTGGATGAGTATGCCAACCTTTTTTACGTAGCGGATTATGCATCTGATGTTTGGAAGGGTATAAACCTCTTTTTTTATGATAGGATGGAAAAATGCCAGTATCAGTATTATACTTATTCTCCGATTGATGGATATTCCATTCTTCATTCGGGGTTTCCTTAGTTGTCACAGAAGGCTTGGCATAAATTGAATGACTTGATGAATCATATAGACTTATCCCAATCATGAATAAGAAAAGTTGGTATTTTTTCATAATTCGTTCATATCCCTTAATAATCGCCTAGATTATAATATTTTTTTAGACAAATGGTGAATGTTTTTTGATTATCTTTTTATGGTTTGCATCCGAGTGATCGGACAAAAAACTTTTCTTGAACAATTATATTCAAATAACAATTAATAACATTTAATATTTTATTTAAGCCTAAAAAATTTTGGAAATCCAACATTCATTTATAAATTAGCTAAATTTTTATTTCAGTAATTTTTTTAAACCATTTGTCTTTTTCCTATGCCAATGCAGATGACAGCTAGGTTTACGATAATGATTATAACACGATAGGTGGCTTTAATCCTGATTTCGATAAGGTATATGATAAGTATTGTCAATTTATTGGGTAAGGTTGATCATAATTCCGGTAAGATATATAATTAAGAATGATCATTTTATTAGGTAAGATTGACCCAAAACATCACAACCGGGATTAATATTATTAAAAGATAAACTTATATCAAAATGGGTATGGTAATTATGAGGATTATAAAAAAAAGACTTTTACTGTCCTATAGCGCTTTTCTGGGATTACTTTTATCCTGTCCATCCTTGGCTGAAACTACCCAAGTCACAGACGAATCAAAAACGACCATTAATCATTCCCCAACGGGAGATAATATGATGCATCAAAAATTTGATTTTCTAAAATCCTACGCTCATGAAAAAAACCAAGATTTCGATAAAGATCTAGATACGCTGGAAAAGCAAATCCAAGACAAAAACAGCAATCTACACAAAAATCTGGAACAACTTAAAACATATACACATGATAAAAAGAAAGATTTAAATGAAGAAATTGAATATCTTAAAACACAAGTTAATGATAAGAACAGTGACCTTTATAAAAAACTCAATGAATTAGAAACAAAGGCCAAAGACAAAAATAGCGATATATATCGGGAACTGAAACATATAAAAGATATAATCGAAAGTCAGCCTGATCAACCCAATAAACCGGCATCTTTAAGCAAATAAAGATAACAATTAATAACTGGAGAAACTCTCTTTTCTTCAGTTATCTTTTTTCATTAAAATTCATAGAATAACTATATCTCGTAGCATTTCATTATTTTCTATATAATTAAGTAATAAATTAAAATATATTGAATTTAAAATATTTAAAATATAGAATAGAAATTGTAATGAGTTACATAATATAAAATAATTTTGCCAATAATAATTAATAAACTTATCCAAGTAATAAAATTTAATTATTAATTTATTATTTTATATTTCTCAAATTTCTTTAGGTGATAAATATGTCTGAAAAAGAAAAGTCTGAGAATAATGCGAATCCTTCCGTATTTCATACCAACTCTCGTCGCCAAGTCCTTACCGGTGTTGCTGTTGGAGCTGCCGCTTTAGCGACAAACAGGAGTATTCATGCCATGCCTGAACATGTTGAAAATAAATCTATCCCTCCTCTAAAAAACCCAATGTCCCTATACCCAACGCCTCCCTTTTCTAAACAGCCACAACCTTGGCCTGGTTTACAGTCCAAGATGCAACCTGTTCCTGATTGCGGAGAAAAAACATATCAGGGAAGCGGACGTTTAAAAGGACGACACGCACTAGTTACAGGAGGTGATTCCGGTATTGGACGCGCTGCCGCTATAGCCTTTGCACGTGAAGGAGCGGATGTTGCCATCAATTATCTACCACAAGAAGAACCTGATGCAAAAGAGGTCATTGATCTTATTCAAAAAGCCGGACGTAAGGCTGTTGCATTACCCGGTGATATCCGGAATGAGGAATTCTGTAAAAAACTTGTTGCAGATGCTGTAGCCAAATTGGGTCAAATAGATATTCTTGCCCATGTGGCTGGAAGACAAAAATATTCTGAACAACTGACTGATATAACAACAGAAGAATTTGATTGGACAATGAAAACCAATCTTTATGCACTTTTCTGGATCACCAAAGCTGCCATTCCACATTTGCCACCTGGCAGTTCCATCATCACCACCTCTTCACTCGTATCATATATGCCTCCAGAAATTCTGGTGGATTATGGCATGTCCAAAGCAGGTATCAGCAACTTTACCAAATCAATGGCCAAACAGCTTCTTCCCAAAGGAATACGTGTCAACTGTGTTGATCCAGGACCTTTCTGGACCCCCCTACAAATTTGCGGGGCTCAGCCCCAATCAGCTATTCCAAACTTTGGTGGTGAAAGTCCGTTTAAACGACCTGGGCAACCTGCAGAAATCGCTCCCTTGTATGTTACACTTGCCTCTACTGAATCATCTTATGTAACAGGGCAAAGCTGGGGAATTGTGGGAGGAACAGGACAACCTGGATAATCTTATTATTTTCTGCTTTATAATCTCTAATATCCATTATTTTCAAGGTTCATTAATTTTATAATGAACCTTTTTTATAAAAAATCATCTTTCTAAGTCTCGTTTATTTTCAATTTAACCCAATAATTTGCCTTTATAACGGACAACTTGTCTCCAATTCCACGTTTCCGGGACAAATGATCCCATTGTTCAAACCTGTGTAGATCCCGTTTGGCCAAAATAACAGGTAAAATAACGGATCTGTATTGACGCTCTAACAAACAAGCCTTCTCGCTTCTTCGCATATAAAAATATGCCTTTTCTATTAAAATATCACGGATTGCATTAAGTTCTGATGATGTTACGCTAATTCCGTTTTCTGACCGCTGTAACGAGAAATCATGAATTATCTCTGCTGGCAAAGGACAACGCCCTTTTCTAAATATATTCGGTAAATTTTTTGAAATATGAACGGTTTCACTGGCAATACCCGCTGCAATCACCGCTTCAACCAACGGTAATTCTCTTATTTTAAAAAGATTTGCAAGAATCCGCTGAATTTGTCCAACAGACCGCACCATTATCGAACCCCAATGATTCCAATTTTTTATACCCTCCAATTCTTCTTCGCGAGCGGAAATGATTTTTAAAAGATCTTCAGCAGAAAACAAATTTCGATCCAGAGAATCCTTGATATAAGGCGCAATTTCATGATCCCGGTCGGATTTGTTTGCCAACAAGTCCCGCCACCATTGCAAACGGATATAACCCGCCATTGGCCCTGCCACATCCCATGAAGAGGATAGGGTCACGGCCCGAGTAATCTCGGTATAAAATGCCAATAAACGAAAATATTGTTCTCGTAAATCAGAAGGCATAAAAAGCGCGCAAAAGAAGTGATCTGGATCAGACTTCCTTATATATTGGCCGCAAAAAGAAAGGGGTTTAGATTTTTCTTTAATCATTTCCAAAAGATATATATAATTTATGAAGGAGATGTGCCTAAAAAATTTATCAATTAATCTCTGTAAAATTCCGCATAATCTCTATATAAGAGAATTAAGAACCAAAAAGGTCTTATATAATTTTTTAAAATTATTGCAATATATCGAGGAACCAAATGTCTTTTGAATTACCACAACTTCCCTTTCCCTATAATGCTCTGGCTCGTTCAGGAATGAGCGAAGAAACCATGCAATTTCACCATGACAAGCATCATCAAGCATATGTTAATACCCTGAATGATCTTATCAAAGCAAACCCTGCACTTGAAGGGAAATCATTAGAAGAATTAATTGTAACGGCAGCAAAGGATGAATCCTTAACACCTGTTTTGAATAATGCAGGTCAACATTACAACCATTCTTTATTCTGGAATTCCCTAAGTCCTGATGGTGGTTCAATGTCTCCTGCATTTGAAGAGTTAATCCGTAAAAATTTTGGTTCAGTTGAAAATTTCAAAGCTGAATTCAAAAAGGCCGCTACCACGCAATTTGGCTCGGGATGGGCTTGGCTGGTTTTGACTTCTGACAATAAATTAATCGTTACCAAAACACCAAATGGTAAAAACCCGATTTCCGAGGGCCAGGGAAAGCCTCTATTAACCATTGATGTATGGGAACATGCATATTATATTGATTTCCGTAATCGCCGCCCTGATTTTGTGGATAATTTCCTTAATAATCTCGCAAATTATGATTTTGCAGAAGCCCAAATAAACGCAAAATAAACTGTATCAAGGAAACCGGCATTCCGCCGGTTTTTTATTCCGCTTTTACCGTTTCATCAGCTTTATCCAATGTAACAGCCTTATTTTCTTTGGCTTCTTTTTTACCTTGGTTTTTTATCTTGGATTGGGTATTTTCTGTTTGGGCCTTACTTTCCAAAATAGTCGTAACAGTACTACGAACAACCATTACTCGAACATTTGACGCAATTTCCACTTCCATTTGATCTGAATCTTCCTGGTTACGTACAATTTTACCAACAATACCACCCGCGGTTACAATTTTATCACCCCGTCGCAATGCTTTCATTTTTTCACGAACTTGCTTGGCTTTTTTTTGCTGCGGCATAATAACAATAAAATAAAATACCAGAAATATTCCAATAAAAGGCAGTAAACTCATGATTGTGGCAGTACCACCTCCACCACCACCTGCACTTTGTGCATAGGCAGGAGTAATAAATAAATCCATAAAATTGATCATCAAACTGCTTTCCTATCTTATTCACATTACGTATATTGATCATCTATCATTATAGGCACCTTCATACACTATATAAAGTATCTCGCATACTACAAGATCATGAAAACCGGAAAAAAGATGACTCAATCCCTTATCCCCTTACTGGAACGTATCGCGATTTCCCTAGAGAGACTTGCCCCTCCTCAGCCAAAAATTGAAAATATTGATAAACATAACTGTTTTATCTGGTCCGCCCAGAATAATGAATTGACACCCATTCAGAACATGTCTTTTATCGACTTTCATCTGTTACAAGGTATCGAAAACCAAAAAGAAACACTTTTTCTGAATACATATCATTTTGCCAAAAATCTTCCCGCCAATAACGTTCTTTTATGGGGGGCAAGGGGAACGGGAAAATCTTCATTGATCAAATCGGTTTATCATGAAGTAAACAGCAAACTATCAACCATTTGCCCTCTTTTGAAAATTATTGAAATTCCCAGGGATGATATCTACTCCCTGCCCATTCTTTTACGGTTATTGAAACCTCTGTCTTACAAATTCATCATTTTTTCAGATGACCTTTCCTTTGAATCAGAAGACCGTGATTATAAAGCGCTCAAATCCGTATTAGATGGTGGAATTGCCGGACGCCCAGAAAATGTGTTATTTTACGCCACAAGCAATCGTAGACATCTAATGCCAAGAAATATGATTGAAAACGAATCCTCTTCCGCCATTAATCCTTCTGAAGCCATTGAGGAAAAAGTATCTCTTTCTGATCGTTTTGGATTATGGATCGGATTTCATAATTGTTCCAAAGATTTATTTGATCAGATTGTAACAGAATATGCAAAAGCAAGAAAATTACCCATTTCAAAAGAGGATCTCATAGCACAGGCCAACGAATGGTCAGTTACTCGTGGTGCCAGAAATGGCCGTGTTGCCTGGCAATTTATAGAGGATTTAACGGCCAAATTATCCAGTGGATAACACTTTTTTCTTTTTACAATTTGACAGTCCAAAAACAAAAGGGGGTGAATTTTATCCCCTTTTGTTATATTTCATTATCCGATTTTTTCAATACCACCCATATAAGATCGAAGCACTTCAGGAATAGATATTGAACCATCCTCATTTTGATAGTTTTCCATAACAGCAACCAAAGCCCGTCCAACTGCAACACCAGATCCATTTAAAGTATGCAGAAATACCGGAGGCGTTTTTCTACCCTCTTCAGGTTGTGGGCGATAGCGAGCATTCATGCGACGCGCCTGAAAATCACGTGTATTGGAACAAGATGAAATTTCGCGCCAGGCTTGTTGGCCTGGCAGCCAAACTTCCAGATCCCAGGTTTTTGCTGCCCCAAATCCAGTATCACCAGAACATAACAAGACACGACGATAGGGTAATTCCAATTTTTCAAGAACCATTTCGGCACAACGGGTCATCCGCTCATGCTCTTTTTCACTTTCTTCAGGTGCGGTCACACTGACCATTTCAACCTTATAAAATTGGTGCTGTCGAATTAATCCCCTTGTATCACGACCAGCAGCTCCTGCTTCACTTCGGAAGCAGGCAGTTAAAGCAGTTCTGCGAACAGGTAATTGATCATAATTGATTATTTCACCTGCCTGTATTCCTGTCAGAGGGACCTCTGCTGTTGGAATTAGCCAACGCTCATCTTTTGTACAAAAAGACTGATCCCCGAATTTAGGCAATTTATCCGTGTTAAACATGGTCTGTTCATTAACTAGTAATGGAACGACATATTCCTCGTAATCATGTTCAGTTGTATGAAAATCCAGCATAAATTGTCCCAGGGCACGATCAAGTCTTGCCAACGCTCCACGTAAAATGCTGAACCGTGCGCCCGCTAACTTGGTAGCTGCATTAAAATCCATCAACCCTGATTTTTCGCCCAACTCGAAATGCTGCAATGGAGTAAAACCAAATTCACGTATTTTTCCCCAATAATGTACAACAACATTTTCAGTTTCATCTTTTCCCGTCGGAACCTCCACAGCCAAACGATTAGGCAAACTTGCCAGAACCTCAAAAATTTGTTGATCCAGTTTATCCGCACGCGTCTGCAATGAATCTATTTCCTGACGCAACCTTATGGCTTGCGCTTCCAAAACGGAACTGTTTTCTTTATTCCGTTTTAACTGACCAATTTGTTTTGAAATATTATTTCGATCAGCTTGTTTTTGATGCAGCTCATTCAAATATGAGCGCCGTTCCTCATCATACGATAATAATGTCTGACTAACTGCGGATAATCCACGACGGGCCAAATCGTTATCAAAAGCCACAGGATCAGAACGCAGAGCACGAAAATCATGCATTATAATAATTCCTTTTCTGGTTTGGGTTCCACCATTCGGGCAGATAAAATTGAAATCTCATATAAAATAATTAAAGGGATAGCCAAGGAAGTTTGTGTAATTACATCGGGAGGTGTAAGAACTGCAGCAATTACAAAAGCAATAACATATGCATATCTTCTGAATTTCTTTAACTTTAATGAAGTCACAAAACCTATTTTTGCCATCAATGTCAACATGACAGGAAGCTCAAATGCAATACCAAAAGCCATGATTAACCGCATAACTAACGAAAGATATTCGGAAACCTTGGCTTGCAATTCAATATGCATATTATGATCCCCCCCAACCTGAAATGATAAAAAGAATTTCCATGCAAAAGGAAAGACAAAGAAATAAGCGAGCGCTGCACCCAGTAAAAACAAAATCGGTGTTGCAACCAAAAAAGGCGCAAAAATCCTTTTTTCATTTCGATATAATCCCGGGGCGATATATATCCATGCTTGAATGGCAAACATAGGAAATGAACAAAAAATTGCACCGAAAAATGCCAACTTGATATAAGTGAAAAATGCCTCATATAAGGCCGTATAAATAAGATGGGGTTGTTCTCCCTGTTGTCGCATGGCTTGCGCCAAGGGGTGGGCCAAGAACATATAGATTTGTTCCGAATAGTAATAACAAAACCCAAAAGCAATCAAAAAAGTTGCCAGACAGACAATCATTCGACGACGTAACTCAATAAAATGTTCCATCAGAGACATTGATTTATCATTGATCAACTCTTCTTCGGGAATATTCATGGCCATCTCTGTTCCCTGTAATTGACAATTTGTGGTGGAATCATCGCTGGAACAGGTGGAGCCGATCTTTTAACCTGTAAACGCTGCGCAATTGCAGGAGGAAAAAAAATTGGAGCTGGATCTTTTTTTGCCAAAGCTTCCAGATCAGGTTCCTTATGATCGGTTGACGCTGAATATTCGGGAATAATCTCAGGCTCTTTATTTGAAAAAGGAATTTCATAAGGTTTCGGAGATTGAATAGATGTTTGATTTAGGGGGGAATTCAAATTCTCCTGAAGTGTTCTATCTCGATCGATTACATCCAATATTGCACTTTTAATATTCATACGACGTAATTTCATCAACTGATCTTTGGCTTCCTTAAGGTCTGGATCCTTAACCATCTCATCCACCTGACTATGGAATTCACGTGCCATGCCCCTGCATTTTTTCACTACGTCACTAAACCAATGGACAATTTTTGGAAAATCTTTTGGTCCTATAAATATCATGCTGACAATCCCAATCAATATCAGTTCTGCCCAAGAAAAATCAAACATGCTTTATATTGCCCCCTCTATTTCCATAATATGCATCATGATTTGGTTTTATATGATTTGTTTAGCAAAGATATTACCACTTATTTATTCATCATTTAAAGAATGGTACGGAATATCTCCAAATAACTCCTCTTTTTTTGGCAAATCATTTAAATCATTTAACCCCAAATAAGTTAAAAATTCTTTGGATGTTTTCCATAAAGTTGGTCGTCCTGGTACAGATTTATGTCCACAAGGTTTGATAAGACCATATTCCAATAAAGTTTCCAAAACAGTTTGGCTTAAACCGACCCCTCGAATTTTTTCGATATCTGTCCGAGTGCAAGGCTGATGATAAGCAACGACGGCCAAAGTTTCCATTGTTGCACGAGATAAACGCTTTGGCCTGGCAATGATTTTTACCAGATATGCCGTCCATTCCTGAGCTGTCCGAAATTGCCATCCACCGGCAACTTTACATAAACGAATGCCACGATACGCATAATCCTCTTGAAGTGAATGAATAATGTCAAGGATGCTAACAGTTGCCTTTCCTTCAGGATTTAAATTTATTGAATTTTTTTCCAGCAAAGATTCAATTGATTGTTCTGAAACAGGTTCCGTTTGCGAAAATATATATGCTTCGATCAACCCTTTTAAATCTTCCAAGTCCGTTTTCATTCCGCTTCCAAATTTTTATGATAGGATTGGCCGTCATTTCGTGATTGCAATCGAATTTGACCAAACTGCTCTTGCTGATCAAGCTTTATTTCACCAAGCTTTGCCAGTTCCAATCCGGCCAGCAACATTCCGCACCAGGCAGCTTTCCATTGTTGCTGTTGTTGGACAGGTGATTGATCCTTTTTATTAACCGCCTCCCAACAGGGTAGAAAAGCATCCAACGCATGCCATCCAGGTACATGATGAGATTTGAGTAAACGTTTCAAACGATTTAGAGCATCTTTGACCGTCCAAAAATGAAACGATCGAATTCGCCACTCCCTTTTTTTATTTTTACGATGGAATATCCGAATATATGCGTCAATAAAACGTGCACTATCCAATATCAATCCAGAGGAATCCACTGAAGTAAGATCTTCATAATATCCCCTGGCAAAAACCTCGCTCCCCAATAAAGGTCGCTCCTGCATCCACAATGCCGCTTTATTGATTTGTTCCAGCCCTTGCAAACGTTCTTGAAGTAAATCAACCGCCTGTTCAGTATCGCCAAAATGATCAGTTTTTTGCGGCAATAACAGACATGATTTCAACCATGCCAACCAACTCGCCATAACCAACCAGTCGGCTGCCAACTCCAATCTTATTTTTTTTGCAGATTCAATAATTTGTAGATATTGCTCAACCAGTGGCAAAATTGATATCTGAGTTAAATCAACTTTTTGGGTTTTAGCCAATTGCAACAACATATCCAACGGCCCTTCAAATCCATCAAGCCGAACAATGAAAGTCTCATCATTCCATGAAGAAGAATGATTTTCCATTTCCGTCTCATGAACAAGATCCGATTGCCGCATTATTATACCAGATTTATGAAAACCAGATTAAAAATTGGCCAACGTGCAAGAAAGACTTTTCGTTTTCAATTGGCTACAAAAACTATTTGCCTGAGTCTTGGAGGTAAAACCCTTAATTCTTATTCGATAAATCGTATTACCCTTAACATTAGCCTTTTGAATGGTGGGAGAATATTGCCCCAATAACTCTGGAGCTTTTTTGCGCATGACCTGCCATTGTTTTTGTGCTGCAGCATTTGACCCTAATGCAGCCAACTGCACAATAAAATGACCATTTCCTACGCGTTTTTCTTCCAATTTTACAGAAGGGACTTTTTTACCGTTATCTTGACGATGATGCCGAATAGGTTTTTTTGAAGGAACAGGCGCAACAGATTTTTCTGCCTCATCCGATTGTTCATCAGAGACATTACCCTCATCTTCCTTTGATTGTGCCTGCTTTTTGTTTTTATTCTCTGGCAAGTCATTACCCATTGATGACGTTGCCGTCGATGGAGCTGCAACCAAAGGTACATTATTGGGAGACGATACTCCATTATCCATAACATTGCCATTCATATTGGTCATTGCGGGAGTCTGATTATTAGAGGCTGTTGAATTGCCTGTTCCATATTGTGCAGCTAATGCCGATGGGTCAGCCTGTTCAGGTCCAGGCGCAAGAACAGGTTTTCCATTCGCTTTCATTTGACCTTCAGCCTTATCCATACCAATAGTTTCTGTGTTGTTTTCCGGTAAAGGTTTTTCCTTGGCAGCAATTTGAGGCGGTTCAAAAACGGGAATACCCTGATGTCCCGTATGAGACATCATCCACCCTCCAATGAAAAGCAATAAAATACCGCCAATTCCCGCTGCGGCATAGGCTAATCGACGTGTCGAGGAATCTCCATGAAATAAATTCTGCATAAATGCGAAACGTGGCTGTCCGCGACGATCATAATCCTCATCATATTCGTCTTCTTCATCGTCTTCTTCATGATAACGTGATGCCATTCTTTCCCTGCCATTTGGATCAGGACGATTTTGACGTGGAGACAATCGTCCATCATCTTCACGGGCAGGATTCATACGCGGGTCTTGTCCACGTATCATATTCTCTCTGCCCTGACCTGAACGAGAGGCTTCCATGGAATCATCATCAAAAAATGATCTTTTTCTAGGGGGTTCAGGTGAATTTTGATCCATCATCTCATTTCCTCAACTGGTTCTATTCCCAAGACCTGCATAGCAGAACGAATTACACTTGCAATAGCTTCAATCAACGCCATTCTGGCCAACGTGCCATGAACATCACCTTTTTGGATAAAGCGTAAAGTCGCATCATCCCGTCCGGCATTCCACAATGCATGAAAATCTGATGCAAGCTCCATCAAATAATAGGCAATACGATGTGGTTCACGCATCAAGGCGGCACTTTCAACTGTACGGGGCCATTGTGCAAGTCGCCGCATAACCGCTAATTCCTCTTCATTTCTGATATTCGACAGATCCGCTTTTGCCAGATCGGAGGCCGTTAATCGCTCTTGACCAAAAATCTCTTCAGCAGAACGCAAAACGGAACGGCATCTTGCATGCGCATATTGAACATAAAAAACAGGATTGTCACGGGTTTGAGCAACAACCTGTTCAAGATCGAAATTCATTTGCGCATCAGATTTACGTGTTAACATGGTAAACCGCACCGCGTCTTTTCCAACTTCATCGATCAGATCGCGTAATGTTACAAAAGTGCCTGCCCGTTTGGACATCCTTACAACCTCACCATTACGAACAACTCGAACGATCTGACATAAAATAACTTCAAAATCAGTTGACACATCCACTGGACTTAGAGCTTTTACTGCCGCATTCATACGGGAAACATATCCACCGTGATCTGCACCCCATACATCCAATAGAATCTGATAACCTCTTTTTATTTTATCATAATGATAACCTATATCATTAGCAAAATATGTTGCACTGCCATCAGATTTCCGTAAGGGACGATCCACGTCGTCACCATAAGCCGTTGATTTAAAAAGTGTTTGTGGACGAGCCTCCCAATCATCTGGCAATTTCCCTTTGGGAGGCTCCAGTATACCTGTATACACCAGTCCCTTTTTTTCCAATATCCGAATTGCCTGATCGGCTATACCAGATTCAAGAATTGCACGTTCTGAGATGAATTCTTCCTGCAAAACACCTAAAGCTTTCAGATCTTGACGGATATCATGCATCATGTGAGTCAAAACGCACTGTTTAACTTTTTCAAACCATGCTGGAAACGGTTTTTGTTCTATGCCCTTCAATAATGTCTTACCATATTGCTGAGCAAGATCCTGTCCAACTGGAATAAGATAATCTCCTTGGTATTGTAAACCAGTTGGCATGTACGCCTTGTAACGCTCTTCAAAATCAGTCGGGGAACAATCTCCTTCAAGAACCTGAACATAACGCCAATAGGCTGCCCATGTTAATGCAACAACCTGATTACCTGCATCATTGATATAATATTCCTTGGTAACGTCAAAACCAGCCTTAGCCATCAAATTGGCCAACACATCCCCAACGACCGCGCCACGACAGTGACCTACATGCATTGGTCCTGTCGGATTGGCAGATACATATTCAATGTTGGTTTTGATATTATTTCCAATCTGACTGTTTCCATACGCTTCCTGTATCTGCAAAATCGTTGAAACAAGATTTTGAAAAACAGAAGGGGCCAATTTCAAATTCACAAATCCCGGCCCAGCAGGTTCAGCCTTTTCAATACCAGAAACAAATTGAAGGCGTTCAGCCAATTCCTTGGCAATTTCCTGTGGCCGACGCTTGGCAATTTTTGCCGTAATCAAGGCTGCATTCGTCGCCATATCCCCATGTGAAACATCACGTGTAGGTGTCAATTCAATTCTTTTTATCAAATCTTCTGACAAATCAGGTAAAATTTGTCGCAAGGCCTTTATAACACAATGATAAAAGGAAACATATAAATTCTGCTCAGCCATACAAAAATTATCTTTCTTTATAAACACCTTATCCATACCCAATTATTCAGCAATACTGAAAATAAAATTGACCATACCCTAAACAAGACTTTGAACCATCCAACAAATTATTTAGATTTTTACGACAAAATAGATAAATCGGTCAGTCTTTGATACTCTTCTATTGCATAACGATCTGTCATACCAGCAATATAATCCGTAATAACCCGTAAAATACCTGATTTCTGTTTTCTTTTTCCTGCCTCCAAGGCACGTATTTGCCATTTTTTGGGTAACAAATCAACATTTTCAGATAAAATCTCGAATAAATGCTGAACCAACAATTCCCCCTTTCGACTCATACGATTGACACGCCAATGCGAATATAAATTCTGATACAAGAATTTACGAATTTTTTGATTGCCTTCCATAATTTTAGGACTAAATTGCACGATCCCATATGTACAATTTCTGATATCCTCTGGCGTCTTCGGGTTCAAACCGCTTAAGTTATCAGCAGTCTGTTTTTTCAAATCACGAACCAGACAATCGATAACCCGTCTTATTACTTCATATCTCAAACGCTTTTGAAGACTATCCTTAAATTTACATTGCTCCATTTGTTTTCTTGCTTCATATAAAGCCTCTCCAACAACGGGAAGATCTTCCAAATCTTTAAATTCTATCAATCCCGCACGTAAACCATCATCCAAATCATGGCTATGATAGGCAATATCATCGGAAATTGATGCTATTTGGGCTTCCGCTGATGCATAATTGAACAAATCCAAGGGATATGACCGATTAATCCGTTCTAAATAAGGGTCGGGATTGTCAACCGGCCCATTATGTTTGGCTAATCCCTCTAAACTTTCCCAAGTCAAATTGAGTCCATTAAAGGCAATATATTGTTGCTCCAATAACGTTACCTGTCTTAATGACTGGTCATTATGACTGAAACCGTTATAATCCCGCATCATCTTTGCCAGAGCCCTTTCTCCAGCATGTCCAAAGGGTGAATGTCCCAAATCATGTGCCAGCGCCAAACATTCTGTCAAATCCACATTTAATTTCAAAGCGCGAGCAACAGAACAGGCAATTTGCGCAACCTCTAACGAATGCGTTAAACGAGTTCGAAAAAAATCACCCTCGTGATTGATAAAAACCTGTGTCTTATATTGCAATACACGGAAAGCTGTAGAATGGATTACACGATCCCGATCTCTTTGCCAGGGGTTACGACCTTGTGCCTCCGATTCAGGATAAAATCGTCCCCGAGCTGTTTTTTCCTGAACGGCATAAGGTGCTAGATTCATGATTGCCACGCCTAAATTTATCCAACATAATCAATTTAAATTATCCTGATCATTTATTATTCTAATTATATCATTATAAAATTGTAATAGTATATAGCTCTCAATTTATTTTAAAATACGGCCAAAATTCAATGACTACAATCATATATGTGTTAGATTAAAATACAGCACTTTCGATTTTACATAATTCAATCATCCGGAATTTTACTTTTTTCCAATCACAAAAAATCAAAGCTTAAAGACGAAAAGGATAATCTGTCCACCCTTGCCATCAAGATATAATGAGATTAATTTGACTGGAATTCAATTTGTATCTTTTCATACCAAGGATTATCCTGATGAAGCTTGCTAGCTGGAATGTTAACTCTATTCGCCAAAGACTTTCCCATGTTCAAAAATGGCTTCAAAAAGAACAACCTGACTGGCTCTTTTTACAGGAAATCAAATGCCAGAACGCACAGTTTCCATCGGAAAGTTTTAAAGCCTTAGGCTATCATGTTATCGTACATGGACAAAAAGCCTATAACGGGGTTGCCACCTTAAGCCGCCATCCCTATAAATTGCTTCATACGGATTTACCTGATCTACAGAATACAAAAGACCATGCTCGATATCTCGAGATTGAGAGTCGAGGAATTCATCTCTGCAATCTATATTTGCCAAATGGTAATTCCGGCGGCGAAGAGGGATTTCAATTCAAAATGGATTTTATCAATGCATTAATCAAACATGCCCAATCCTTATTGAACGACAAACAAAACTGTATTTTTGCAGGTGATTTCAACATTTGCCCCACCGACAGTGATTTAACCACCAATATACTTTCTTCCGATGACGCATTGATCCGTCCGGAAAGCCGAAAGGGTTTTTATACGCTTTTATGGTTGGGTCTGTCGGATGCATTTCGCATTCTCCATCCTGATACAATCGAATATAGTTTTTGGGATTACACCAAAGCTGCATGGCAACGAAATGCAGGTCTTCGAATTGACCACGTTCTATTGTCAGCAAAAATAACTGAACAATTAAAAAATTGCTGGATTGATAAAGAGGAACGAGCCAAAACCCAACCTTCTGACCACGCCCCCATTGTCATTGAATTTTGATAAACAATCAACTGTTCTTCAAACAGCCATCCAGCTTGTAGTTGTTCCTTTATAAGGTGTATCAAACTCCCTTATAACCTCGGCAAATTTTTGATGATCCAATAATATACAGGATGGATATTTTGCCTCTCCACGCAAAGCACGATAAAAATGACGGTTCAGTGCACGCGCGAACACTCCTGGGCCTGTCTTGTAGGCAATGAATAAACCCTGATGCAAATAACTATTCCGGTAAAGACTCAACATACATTCTTCTAGAATAGGACTTTTTGCAACAGAACCAAAAAAGTCATTATGAACAACATTATTATGCGTTAAAAAGAATACATGATCATAAATAGCAGGAGTTATTGAGTAAAATTTTTCAACAGATTGAATCTGAATATCAGCATCCAGCCACCAGCCACCATAATAGTTAATAACGTGAACTCTTAAAAAATCCGCCGCTTCAGCTGGATGACGAGCAGAAAGAAAGATTTGCCGTGCTTCAACACCATAATTTTGATATAACCACTCTGTTGCTTCCGCCTTATCAAAAATTTTTAGGTTAAAATGACCAAGTTCTTTTAGAAATTGAAAATTATTACTTATTTCCTCCGGAGGATTCTGATCCCAATATAAAAATAAATTATTGGGAATAACACTAAAATCGGCCCTACCCACTTCTCTATTTTTAATCCCTATCGATGATGCAGGATTAAAGATATTCATCATAATTGTAAGATAGATTGTATCGGCTTCCTCACCGGTATGAAATTCCTCATAACAATTTTGCATAATTTGAATGGCATTAAAAGCATCATTGTTTTCTCTATATTGTTTCCATCCAACCACAAAATTATATAAAGGAATACATAGATTTTTTAACTGTTCAAGTTCTTCCTGCTTTAACGGCAGACTTGCTTTCAGTAAAGCAACCTGACGGGCCATAAGTAAAACATGAGCCAATGGATATTGGGTTGGACTTTTGGAATGGGTATCAAACGCTATTTTATAGAAAAAAGCTGCCTCGGAATAAAAATGATTTGTCGAGAGAATGTTTGCAATATCAAACAAGGGATTTAAATCTTTTGCCCCATGATGTTTGAAAACATCCAAAGCTTGGGGACAAACAGATAAAATCTCCTCATAACCAACATCCAAATTCATATCATCAGTCATAATTTTAACTTTACCTTAATTATATATTCAATTCTAAAATTGCTTAATATTTCAAATATGAGACCACTATTGACTATCAAACTGAACTCCAAGTCCCTTTTTGTTTGTATGCAACTGGATATTGTTCAGTTAATTTGGAAAAAAATGAAGAATCCATAATTTTCAAAGAAGGATATTTCCATTTTCTTTCTTTTATACAACGCGAATAAATTCTATTTAATGCTCTCATAAAAACACCCGGACCTGTTTTATAAGAAATAAATAAACCATCATATTTATAACAATTGTGATAGATAGACAACAAACAATCTTCTAAAAAAACGTTATGCGGTTGGGCTCCAAAAAGATCATTATGAACAAAATTTCCCTCAGTCAGAAAAAAAACCGCATCATAATTTGCCGGAATCATTTCAATAAACTGATTTTCAGAAACAATTTTCAAATCCGCATCTACCCAAAACCCACCCAATAGATTAATGACATGAACGCGCAAAATATCCGCAGCCTCTGCAGGATGTCTGGATTTTAGAAAAAGTTCCCTGGCATCACGCCCGTAATAGCCATATAACCATTCACAAGCCCTATCCCTGTCAAAAACCTCTACTTTAAAATGCTGGAACTTCTGATGATGCTCAATGTTTTCCTTAACATCCTCCGGTAAATTCTGATCCCAGTAAAAAAAAATAGATTGAGGAATCTTATTCTTAACCATTCTCTCAGGGAAAATATCAGATTTCAATGCATCATGAATTAAACCAACATTAATAGCATCAATTTCTTCACCTGTATGAAATTGTTCAAAAGTATGATCAATTTTCTTTATCGCCTGTAAAGCATCAATTTTTCCGCATCTATATTCTTCAACACCCCTAATATAATTCATCAAGGATGGGGAAAGCTCATGCAACCTTTGGCAATCTTTTTCATCCAGAGCTATACCGGCCTTTACCAAACACAACAGTTTAACCTGCAATAATATAGCTTCACGTGGATGTGCTTCGGCTTCTAATTTACGATAATTAATCGCCTCTTGATAAAAAGCTGCTGCCTCTTCTAAAAAACCGTATAAATGTAAGTGATTAGCGATATTAAATGCCGTCATGACATCATTACAGCCATGCTGATTATATAAATTTTCAGTCACTGGGGAACGTGCCGCCAGATCTTTTAAACTTTGTGCTTTCACTTTAACAATACCATCCTTACAGAATACAATTTAGAAAAAATACGAATTATATCTTACTGTTCCTTACTTGTAATAAAATAATGGAAGTTATAAAACATTATTTAATAAAAATATTCTTTGCTTTGCTTTACCACTTTCATATTATAATGCAATTAATTCTTTTTCGAGGCAATCAGGTATTCCAATGCGTAAATTATTTTACCTTTTAACTTTTTTTCCACTCTCAACATTTGCCAATATTTCAACGGCCTCATCCTCCCCCGATCCCAAAACTTATCCTTCCACAATAAAAAATGAGGAAATTCATTCCATCATTAAAGAAAAAGATTTTCATGACTGGAATGTGATTGTCGGTAAAAATCATGCCTCCCTTAACTGGAACAGAAATTCAACTTCCAATTTAAATTTATATATTACACCTTCCGAACACAGAATAACCCTTGATGTAACAGCCAAAAAAAATACTTATCGGGAATTCAAGCTTTCTTATATAACCTGGAACATCAGGGAAGTTTCCGTGACCCTAAACAAGACAAGGGATCATAATGGCTGGGTAACCTATTCTACCGCTATCTACACAGATAACATCACAAAATTCATTAATGCTTTGCAACACAGTTCACCAATGATTTTGAATCTTTCGATTTCAACCTCAATTCCAATTGACATGAATGGTGAACGATCTGCATTGAATTCTTTCATGAATGTAATCAAGGAAAAAAATCTGGAAGCCCCCCCTCCCCTAGTCACAAGAAAAACAAATCCTGAACCTGTTAGCCCTCCTGACGGGATGTCTCCAGATTTAGTGCCTCTTTTTCAACAGGCTGATTATTATGTCAAAAAATGTATTGATCACGCCTCAGAACCATTAAATAGCCCAACCAGAAAATCAGTGTGTACAACACGTAACGATTATTTAAAAAAGATGAAAGATAAAGGCTGGTGCTGGGGAAGCGGTGACCCTGACCAACATGATAAAAATAAAAATTGGCGACTATGCATCATGAGTCCTAAAGGAAGCGTTCCCAAGTTGAAAGAAAAGGTTCAGGAGGATTTGCAAAAGGCTCAATCCATGATGAAGGATCAAATTTAATTTACATAAACCAGAACAAATCATAGTTTTTGCTTTAAACTTCGATTTTAAACCTTTACTCTAGAATTAATTTATGAAGGGCAACGTATTCCATGATTTCTTTATCAAAAACATGTCAATTATTTGTTCTGGGTGTGAGTTTATTTACAACATCCTATTCTGTGACAACATATTCTGAAACTCTGAAAACACGAAAAATAACCCGGCAAACCAGCGAAAACATAAAATTTGGGGAATGGTTATATTATCCCCAATCTAATCCACCGACACTTGCCTGGTGGAATGAGAGAATGTCCCGAGCTGCACCAATCTTATATATTTCCTTTTCAGCTGAAAAAATCACACTCAATGCCGTAACGCCACTTTGGCCAAATACGGGAATTATTTTCTACCTGAATGATAAAACAGAAAAACAGGGCATCAATCTCATTCTTCAGAAAAGAGATCAGGAAAACTGCTATTATTCCGCGACAATAGATTTGGAAAACCGACAAAAATTTGTGAATAATCTTGTTACTGTACGTAAGGCTCGTCTGATCACACCCATTTCATCGCAATCTTTATCCCTGAAACAAGTCAATCAAGCTATGCAGCTTATAATAACAACACATCCAGAGATTAACTTAACCTTACCGAGCACAACCGCTTCGCAATAGTCTAAAGAGATTGTTTTTAATCTTTACCCAAAAAATGCCTTAACGAATTTAACAAAAAGTTGAAAAAAATATTAAAAATCCTTAAATTAAATTCAAATTTATGTGAACAAAAATATTGTTAATATTATTTGTTTTAATCCTCTTAAATGGAGATTTTTATTATGTCCAACTCCAAGAATAACTCCACTCCTGTTGATGCTCCCATTGAAATTGTCGTTGCAGATATCGGAGGGACAAATGCACGTTTTGCAATTGCCAAGATACAAAATGGACAGGTCGTTACCATTGACAGCGAAACCATTTTAAAAACAGCGGATTATGCAACTTTGCAACTTGCATGGGATGCCTTTGGACAAAAGGTTGGCCGTCCTTTGCCTAAACAAGCCTCCATGGCAATTGCCTGTCCGATTCGAGGTGATATTCTCAAATTTTCAAACAGTCCATGGATCATTCGGCCCGCCCTTATTCCCCAACAGCTAAATCTGGAAAAGCTTGTTCTGATAAATGATTTTGAAGCAATTGGACATGCGATCGCCAACTGTCAAGAGGACCATCTTAAACATATTTGTGGCCCAAGAAGAAAAGAAAGTCCTCAAGGAATAACCACAGTTGTCGGTCCTGGAACAGGACTGGGAGTTGCTTCTCTTGCATTCGATACAGACAAATATACCGTTATTCCAAGTGAAGGCGGACATTCCTCTTATGCCCCTTGTGACAATATCGAAATCAGTATTTTAAGATACCTGAAACAACATTATCGCAGGGTTTCCGCAGAACGGATCATTTCTGGTCCCGGATTGGGTAATATCTATGATGCGCTTGGCGCAAATGCCGGACTGCCTGTTACCCATCACAGCGATAGCAATTTATGGGAGGCCGCATTAAAGGGTACCGACCATCTTGCCACGGCTGCACTGGAACGGTTTTGTCTGAATTTGGGAACTTTCTGCTCCGACATGGCTCTGGTACAATTGGCCAACCGTGTTGTAATTAGTGGTGGCATCGGTCTTCTTATAGCCGATTATCTTCCCCATTCGGGTTTTGCAGAACGGTTTGTTGATAAGGGTCGCTTTGAAAGAATGCTGGCTGATATCCCTGTTGAAATTCTGACCTATCCACAACCAGGGCTTTTAGGAGCGGCTGCGGCTTTTGCAGTCCAACATTTAAAATAAGCCTTGTTGATTCTTTCAAAAAATTAGGTAAATTGATTCATTATGAATAGTGAGCCAAAAAAAATAATTTTGAAAGATTCTATAACTCAACGTCGCGACAAGGAAGCCGCGGCGTTACGCGAGAATCTAAAACGCAGAAAAAAGCAACAGCGTGAAAGAAAAGAGCGAGAACCACTGACGTAAAATAATTTTTGTAAAGGTTTGTTTACAAAATACTTGTTTATCATTTCAAATTTATTTAATTAAAACGCAAAGATATTAAGGGTAGGGAGTAGCTTTATGCCAATTATGCCTGATCGCTGGATTAAAGAGATGGCTAAAGAAAAAGGAATGATTGAACCTTTCGCTGATAAACAGCATCGTCAGGGAATAATTTCTTATGGTGTATCATCTTACGGATATGACGCCCGCGTTGCAGACGAGTTCAAAATCTTTACAGATGTCGACAATGCCATTGTAGATCCTAAAAATTTTACGCCAAGCAGCTTTGTAACCCGTAAAACAGATGTATGCGTGATTCCGCCCAACAGCTTTGCTCTGGCCAGAACCGTGGAATATTTTCGTATTCCAAAAGATATCTTGGTCATCTGTCTGGGAAAATCAACATATGCACGCTGTGGCATAATTGTAAATGTCACTCCTCTGGAACCTGAATGGGAGGGGCAGGTTACGATTGAAATCAGTAATACCACTCCCCTTCCTGCCAAAATTTACGCGAATGAAGGAATCTGCCAGCTTCTTTTTCTCAAGGGCAGTGAACCTTGTGAAGTCAGTTATGCCGATAAAAATGGCAAATACATGAAACAGATGGGTGTCGCTACCCCTCGCTTATAAATGAAAAAAAAAGAATGGATCGCTTTTTAATCCGTGGGGGCAGACCCTTATATGGTGATATCGTCATTGGGGGGGCAAAAAACGCAGCTTTGCCAATCATGGCATGCGCCTTGCTTACCCCTGAACCTTTATCACTGCAAAATGTTCCAAGTATTGTTGATATACGTACCATGTGCGCACTTCTGCAACAACATGGTCTCACAATCACTTATAATGACAAGGATCCACATCATATCACTTTTCAAGGGGATATTGCAAACACCGAAGCTCCCTACAATATCGTTTCGAAAATGCGGGCTTCTATCCTTGTTCTAGGGCCCATTCTTGCACGTTGTGGTAAGGCCAAGGTCTCCCTGCCGGGAGGATGTGCAATCGGAACCCGTCCTGTTAATCTTCATCTGGATGCACTCAAAGCCTTGGGCGCTGAAATCGAAATTGATCAGGGATATGTTATTGCAACTGCACCCAAGGGATTACGTGGTGGTCGCTTTGTATTTCCATTTGTTTCTGTTGGCGCTACAGAAAATACAATCATGGCTGCCTGCCTTGCCAAAGGCAGAACGGAACTGCTGAATGCAGCCCGTGAACCTGAAATCTGCGATCTTATCGACTGCTTGATCGCGATGGGTGCAAAAATAGAGGGTAAAGGAACAAGTCATCTGATCATTGATGGCGTGGATCATTTACATGGCGCGGAACATTCCATCCTGTTTGATCGAATTGAATGCGGTACCTATGCCTGTGCAGCCGGTATTACAGGTGGAGAACTGCGCCTGATCGGAGCCGACATTCATGCCATGGGATCTGTTATTCATGCGTTGGAAGAGGCTGGGGTAGAAGTGTTTCCGGAAAAAAACGCCATTCTTGTCCGGCGCACGGGTGATTTAAGAGGCATTGATATCATGACAGAACCCTATCCAGGTTTTCCGACGGATATGCAGGCCCAATTCATGGCCCTTCTTTCAATTTCTGAAGGAGCGAGCATGATTACGGAAACAATTTTTGAAAACCGTTTCATGCATGTCCCAGAACTGAACCGTATGGGTGCAAGAATCAATGTTCATGGTTCTTCAGCAATTATTCGTGGTGTTCATTCCCTATCCGGCGCGCCTGTTATGGCAACGGATCTACGGGCTTCGTTTTCGTTAATCCTAGCCGGTCTGGCCGCAGCCGGAGAAACAAGCCTGAACAGGATTTATCATCTAGACCGCGGTTATGAAGCAGTTGATCAAAAACTGTCTGCCTGCGGTGCTCAAATTGAAAGAATCAAGACTAAATAATATTTTCATTCCTCATAGAAGAGAACTTGTTTTATACCGATGATCTGATTATAGTTAAACCTTAAATTATTTAACAATTTTATTATAATCAGATCCACTTTTGCTTACACTTTAAATGTCTGTACCTGGCGTGAAATCAAACCCTCTTATTTTAGCCCTTCCTAAAGGAAGGATACTAAAGGATTGTCTCCCTCTTCTTGAAACAGCCAATATTATACCAGAACCCGCTTTCTTTGATAAAGACAGCCGCCTTCTTCGCTTTAAGACAAATGACCCTGGGCTTGACATTATCCGCGTCCGTTCTTTCGATGTCGCAACATTTGTAGCTTTTGGCACGGCTTCTCTGGGTGTTTGTGGTTCCGATGTCCTGATGGAATTTGATTATTCGGATATTTATGCGCCTCTTGATCTCAATATAGGACGCTGTCGTTTATCTATCGCGCAATTAGCGGATACAAAAAATAAAAATCTGGAAGACCCTGCGCGTTGGTCACAGATAAGTGTTGCAACCAAATATCCGAATATCACCCAACGTTATTTTGCCAGTAAAGGCGTGCAAGCGGATATCATTAATTTGCATGGTGCCATGGAACTTGCGCCTGTCTTGAAATTATCCAGCTTGATTGTGGATCTTGTCGATACAGGATCAACCCTAAGGGCCAATGGTCTACAGGAAATTAAAACGATTACACAAATCTCCAGCCGTCTCATCATCAATCGCACCGCCTTAAAAACACAATCTGCCCACGTTAATGCATTAATTGAACGGTTTCGCCAACTTGTCACCCTTCCAAACAATGAAGATATATCATGAAAATCATATCAACAAATCAACCGGATTTTAAAACATTTTTCTGTAATCTTCTTGCCGCGCGAACAGCAGACACTTCACAAGCAACAAAACCCGTAACAGAGATTCTACAGGCTGTAAAAAATGATGGCGATGATGCACTTTGTGAATATACCAAACGCTTTGACCGTTTGTTACTGTCTCCTACGGAATTACGGATCACAGAACAGGAAATAAAGCAAGCCTGCAAGAAAATTGATCCGGAATTGCTTGATGCACTTGATCTAGCCGCCCAACGAATTCAAAAATTCCATGAAAAACAATTGCCTCCCGATCTTGATTACCGGGATGATTGTGGATTTAATCTTGGGTATCGCTGGAATGCCATGGATTCCGCCGGATTATATGTTCCAGGAGGTACCGCTGCCTATCCTTCATCCGTTTTAATGAATGCTATCCCGGCCAAGGTTGCTGGAGTCAAACGGTTGGCAATGTGTGTCCCGACCCCGGATGGCCATTTAAACCCTCTCGTCTTGGCTGCGGCTTATAGGGCAGGTGTTACCGAAATTTACCGTGTTGGTGGAGCACAAGCCATTGCCGCCCTGACCTTCGGGACACAAACCATTGAATCCGTTGACTATATTGTTGGTCCTGGCAATGCCTATGTCGCCGAAGCAAAAAGACAGGTTTTCGGTTTGGTCGGAATTGATAGCGTCGCAGGCCCCTCCGAGGTTGTGGTTGTTGCTGACCGGCATAATAATCCAACGCATATCGCCCTGGATCTTTTGGCACAAGCGGAACATGATACCATGGCACAATCAATCTTTATTACTGATAATGAGGAATTTGCCCATCAAGTTTCGCTAGCTGTTAATGAACAATTGAAAAGTCTTTCACGAAAAGAAATAGCGGAAACAAGCTGGAAAAATCATGGTGCTATTCTTGTTGTGAAATCCTGGGAAGAAGCCATTCCTCTTATCAACCGGATTGCCCCTGAACATCTGGAGCTCATGCTTGAAAATCCAGATGACCTATTCAGCAAAATCAAACATGCCGGCACGATATTCATTGGAAAATGGTGTCCTGAGGCAATTGGAGATTATGTTGGCGGTCCCAATCATGTTTTGCCAACCAGTCGTACTGCACGTTTTTCATCCGGATTATCGGTTTTTAATTTTCTTAAACGAACGACTTTCCTTAAAAGCGATGAAAAGGGTATTGAAAAAGTGGGACCTGCTGCAGTGGCGATAGCAAAAACTGAGGGTTTAACCGCACATGCTTTAAGTATTTCCTCCCGTTTGGACAGTTTGCATAAATAAAACTGGACATTTTTCAATATTCATCGTTATGGTAAGAACAAAATTAATTGTTTTAACTTGAAGGATATATATACTAAAAATGTCTAAAGAAGATATGATCGAATTCAACGGAACTGTTACTGAACTTTTGCCGAACGCAATGTTTCGTGTAAAATTGGATAATGAACATGTTATTTTGGCCCACACCAGCGGTAAAATGCGCAAGAACCGTATTCGTGTTTTGGCGGGTGATCGCGTAAGCGTTGAAATGACCCCTTATGATTTAACCAAAGGTCGCATCACGTTCCGCTTTAAATAATAATGCATCATTCCTCTTTCTTGATGGAAAATTCTGATTTTCCAATTACACTGGCCTCCGCATCACCAAGACGTTTACAACTGCTTGAACAAATCGGCATTAATCCTGAAAAAATCGTTCATCCTCGAATTAATGAAACGCCCCAAAAAAAAGAATTGCCCAGACAGTATGTTCAGCGCCTTGCACAGGAAAAACTATCGGCTGGCAGGGAACTCTCTCTTGAATCACCCATGATTTTAGCCGCTGATACGGTTGCGGCAGCAGGACGACGTATTTTAAATAAAACGAAAGATGTAAAAATCGCGGAAAAACAATTACGTTTACTGTCTGGTCGAAGACATAGAGTTTATACAGCTGTTATATTGTATAATGCAAAGACACAACGGATCTCCTCACGTCTTGTCTGTACTATCGTGCATTTTTCACGATTGACTGATAAACAACTCTTTTCTTATTTAGAAACCGATGAATGGAAAGACAAGGCTGGATCCTATGCCATTCAGGGTTATGCCGCCAGTTTTATCAAATCCATAAATGGGAGCTACAGTAATGTTGTCGGTCTTCCATTATTTGAGACGGCCCAGCTTATACGCGGTCAAGGATTAATCCCCTGATGCCTCAAATCTGGGTTATTTCAGCGCCTGGTCTAATACATATTGCCGTTACCCATCATGACACTCTCTTAGATTATGCCTTATGGTATCCTGGATTTCCTGATGGTTTCGGGGACATTTACTATGGTCGGGTTACCGCCCATTTACCTGCATTAGGTGGAGCCTTTATTCTTCTGGGTAAAAACATATCCGGTTTTTTGCCTGATAATGCAGGTGCCAAAAATCTGCACAATGGCGATAAAATAATTGTCAAAGTCTCACGAAGTGCCCAGAATGGAAAAAATGTCCGTTTGGATACCAAAAACCTATCCATCAATATCCAGAAAAGCACTGAAATACATCTGATCCAACAAGGACCGTCTCCTTTAGAAGATCTTTCAAGATTTTGGGGGAATTCACCAATCATAATTGATGATCCGCACCTTATTCATATCATACCAAGTTCGTTGCATAATCGTGTTCAAATTGCGCAGACCTCCTGTCCAAGCATTATATCGGAACAGATTGAGGCATTAATGGAATCATCCGTTAAATTACCAAAAGGAATTCAAGCATCAATTACCCCGACCCCGGCTCTCGTCGCTATTGATATGGATAGTGTAAGCCATAGCCAAGAAAATCAAACAAAAATAAAGGCGCAATTTGACGCAAACCGTATCGCTTTGCCACCATTATTGCATCAAATAAAATTGCGTAATCTATCAGGTGCAATTTTTATTGATCTAATAGGTCTGCCAATCAAAAAAAGACGTTTATTACAACAGGACATCAATGACGCATTGGCCAATGATCCGTTATCCCCCCGATTATTGGGATTTACGCACCTGGGATTGGCCGAAATCGTTCGAATGAGAAAACGCCCACCCCTTCATGAACTATTAACCTCGGATCACGGAAAAGCTGTTAAGATCCTTGCGAAGGTCATGCTGGAATTCAATTCTGTCAATCACCATTACCGTTATCATCTTTTAAAATTGAAACTTCATCCCCATTTATATCAGGCATTACTAAAGGATGAATATGCCATTAAAGATTTTGAACGACGATGTTCTATATCGCTACAACTAAAAGCGGATTTAACGTTTAAACCTCAAGAATGGGATTTTTCTTATGAATAAACCTGCGTTACATTGTCCTATCTGTAAAAAACCGGCCCAAGAAAAATTCAAACCATTTTGTTCTAAACGATGCGCCGATATTGATCTAGGTCGTTGGTTTTACGAGGATTATCGCATTGCATCCCTTCCACAAAATGAAGAGGAAGAAAAAGAATTGCTAAATTCCATAAAAGAAAGACTTGATCCTGATCCCAATGTAGGGTAAATGCTTTGTATACATTGATTCGCGTCAAATACCGAAAGCGAATATCAAGATGCCCAAGTAGCTCAGTCGGTAGAGCAAGCGACTGAAAATCGCTGTGTCGGTGGTTCGATTCCGCCCTTGGGCACCATAAAAATTAATTATATATAAATATATTATTTAGTAGTTTGCAGTGATTTGCCACAAAACACTAATCTCTCTTCAATTTTAATTTAATTTCATTAAATTTCATTAAATTTCATTTCGTTTATTATATTTTATTCGAAACGAATTTAACCTTGATTTAAAATCATGAAAGAAATTTAAAACAATGAAAAGTTCTCCAAAACTAACGCGAGAGGCATTTCTTGAATGTAATTGGAAATATGAACCGGAACAAAACCCTGTTTTTTACGATAAACTTCACTCCAGTTTAAAAAAAATTGCAAAAGAAAAACTAGATATTGGACAGCAAGAACAATATGAAATTTTTGAATTGTTAGCGGAAATTTCTTTAATGTATTTAGATGCTGATAATAAAGATAAACTTTTTAGGGCTTTTTTTACAAATATACTAGGACGTACTAAAGAACCTTCAGATCTTACAAAAGAAGAGCTTGAATTCTTAAGCCTTATATTAAATGACATTCCTGAACCATCGTTAAAAGCAAAAATAGCCGATATTTTATGGCTTGTTCAAGAACCAAAAAATTATAAATATGCCCAAATCGCAATTGATTCATACACTTATTACACTTTTGACAACAAAAAAAATATAATTTTTCTGTTCCAAGATTTGAACAAATACTACGAACGTGCGATTTATTTGTGTCAACAGATAAATGATAGTAATCAATTAGATAAAATACTATCTAAATTGACATATGTTTTTAAAAGTGAAAATGACCGTGGACTAATATTAATATTAGCAGAATTAATAGATAAAACAAAAAATAAGGATGTATTACAAAAAATTGCAATGCCTAGATTATATCAAGAGGCAATTCAACTTAAAAATGAAAATAATTTTCATTTATCAATAATTATTTTAACATTTCTAAACAATAAATATAAACAATTTCACGATAGAGAAAATGAAATAAAATCTCTTTTCAACATAGCCGAATATCATGAATATGATGGGGATTTTAGATATAAAAATAATAATTGTAGCGCTTATTCTATTTATGGGGAGGCTTTACAAACATATAATAAAATACCTAAAAAAAATCGAAACGATTACGATGTAGATAATAAAATACACAACCTTCATGCTAAATTAAAAGAATCTAACCAAATAGTGTTAGCAAATATGCGTAAAATATATATAGGCCCCATTAATATTACAAATTCAGTGCAAGGATTTGTACAACACATTTCAAACAAAACAGATCCTATTGAAACTCTCAAATATTTTACCGGTTTAGGTATTGATTATCAAGATCTTGTTCAAAATGCTGTAAAAGAATCAGATCAATTTTTTTTCTCTAATTTATTTACAAAAGATTATAGAAGTGATGATGGACGTATAATCGCAAAAATCTCACCTGACGATGAAGAAAATAAATTAAATGAAAAAAACAAGAAAAATATAGATTAATTATTTATACAAACATATCATTGATTAATGAAGGGCTGAACCAACTTCATAAAGAAGATAAATTTTCAAAAGAAATTTTTGAAAATATCTGTCATAAATCTCCTATTGTTCCTAAAAATCGGGAAAAAATCATAGCAAACGCCCTGTGGTCAGGTTTTCAAAAGGATTTTATAGCTGCTATTTATCTACTTTGCCCGCAAGTTGAAAATATTATAAGAGATCAACTTAAAAAAATTAAAGTTCGTACCAGCAATTTGGATAAAAATAATATTGAAACATATAATAGTCCTGAATACTCTTTTAAAATCACCTGAAATAGAAAAAATTTTAGATGTAAATTTACTTTTTGAATTTAAAAGTTTATTTATTGATCCAATAGGCTTTAATCTTCGTAATAATACCGCTCATGGACTACTAGATGATAATGAAGCATCATCATCAGCATCCATTTACGCTTGGTGGTTCATTTTAAAATTGATTATCCATTCAATAAAGTGAAACAAGATCAATAAAAATCATTACTATCGTCTATAAAACGACCTGCAAAAGTGTTTAACCTGTTCTTAATTTCTTCAGGTATCATAAATCGATCAAAATAGTAATTTTGAATTTTATTCAATTTTTTTTCCACCAATTCATCATGATAATCGCCCATCATACCATTAATTGTCGATAAATATTGAAAAGTCTGATGATGATAACCTGATGGAAACAAAACATCAAAAGTACCATAGGTGGCTGCAATCATACTGATTGTTTTTCTCATGTTATGAAACTCATGAGCTGTTATAGTTACATGTGTTTCAAGCTCTTTCTTAATGATTTCCAGTCTTTTTCGAAAATATTTTACAAAGCTTTTCAGGTTGCAGGGAAAAAAGCAATTTACTTCCCGTTTTAATAAATACAACCCTTTTTCATGCCAAATATAATCCAGAAATACCGCCCTTGGTTTTACAATGAAAGATTTCCTGTTTTTGAAGCCATCCTGTAATTTGCCTAATAAACCCGTCATCTTGCCAAGCCAGTACGGTCTACAATGGCGTTCATCAAAAGCCCTATATGCATAGCACAAATGTTTGAATTTGGCCCTTACCTTCTTATAAACGGCTTTATTTTCCTTGGATAAATGGCAAGAGTATCTTAAGGAATGCAAAATATTCATAAATGCGGGTTCCATAACCCCTTCCACCCATAATTGACGACTAATCATAAAACCGTCAATCAGTTGATCCTGTGTATAATCAAATACAAGTTTGTCAGGTAATGAAACATTGAGGTGAATTTCATCATCCACCAAAATCATTTCATATAGCTGATCACATTGAAAACGAGAAAAATGGAAACCCTCAAATTGTATAATATTCTGTGGCTTGGTAAAAAATTTAAAATTCACGATATTTCCGCTATAAAATTAATACAGTAAAAACCTACCTGATTATAAAATATAATCTAGCAATTTTTGAACAAATACAGTATTTCTAATCCCCATCATAAAAGCAAACCACATGATCGCACATCCCCATCCTGCCAGTATATCACTTATCCAATGTGCCCCCAATGTCAAACGCGACCATCCCACTAAAAAAACCCATATCAATGATATCCAACAAACCAAACTGTAATTTCTTAAACAGTATAATATAATCAACACAAACATCAGTCCATTGACTGCATGTCCACTTGGAAAGCTGGCTGTTGTCGCATGAATATGAGAAAATGGAAAAGCGGGCCTTGCTCTAACAATTATATTTTTCATTAAAAGAAAAACCAGACGCGCTGAAATCAAGATTACAAACAGCCAAACCGCGTCTCGATGCGAACGATAAATCCAGACCCATAATATGAATATTAAGCTTAAGGGAAGAACAACCGCAAATGAACCCGATTTAGATACAAGTCTATTCCAATAAATCAAGCTACTGTCATGATCAGAAAGCAAAACACCATTGAGTTTCTGATCCAGATCTGTGCAAAGGAATAAAAAAACAGCAAATAAAAGAAAAATAAAACCTATTAAAAATAGCATTTTATGATTAAACAATAATTAATTCCTTATTTTCCCTTCGCTATATGCAATTTCTACTTTCCTAATTGCCCGCATAGCTGTTTCATAAACTTCTTTATAAGGCAAAGAAGCATCAATATCAACAATTGGTGCCCCTCTGAATTTTAATTTTTGAGTGGCTTCCACTTTGATTTTTAACAAATTATAATCGTGATCCTGTTTACGTTGATATGCGGTATCAACATCAATGTTCAACCGAATTATCAAGTCCGGTTTTATAGAAGCCATGTAATCATAAAGCCTGTATTCTGTTTTAACAAGAAACTGGATAAAACGATTTTGCGTATGTGCAGCTGACAAACCGGGTCCGTCATAAAATCCTACAACATCTGTCTGAGGATAGCGATCCGCAATAATCAAAACCCCCTGTTTTCTTAATTTCAACATTTTTATAAAATTAAGAAAACGAACACAGGAAAAAAAGAAAATAACCAAGGCCGTTAAAACACCAGGAATTTTTTTTCCCTTGGTACGAGCCGTTCCCGCTTTCTTATCGATTATACGTCCAAGTATTTTTCCCCCAAATCTGAATTGACTGATCTTTCGACCAATATTTCCTGATCCTTGGCCCAAATAGCAGCACTTTGCAGGTCGCCCTTGATTTAATGCTTCAGCAAGATCAAAACTTAATGTTGATTTTCCTGATCCATCACAACCGACTAATGCAATTAATGGGCCCTGATTTTCAGTTGATCTTTTTTTATGCATATATAATCTTCTAAAATATAACAGATTTATGTATATAATTATGGATATCTTTGGAACAAAAGTTTTAACTTAAAGCCTGATTTGCTTTAAGTTACTGATTCTATACTGAAAAATTCCAAGGAATTTCCAACCTAACAGACTAGGAAAGGTTGTCTTATAATACAGTTTTCATTGACTAACAAATCAAATTTGACCGTAATCTATTGAAATATAGAAAGATTACGATATCCCATTTAAATAACCAAGAGATATATAATTTATGACACAATCTTCTACGCCACCGATTATTGCTATTATTGGGTGCGACGGATCTGGCAAAACAACAGTCTGTCTGGAATTGGAACGCTGGTTGAATTCAGTTCATCCTACAAAATTATGCCACTTGGGCAGACAAACGGGAAATATAAGAAGACGTCTGATTAAACTTCCGTTTCTAGGGAAAAAACTTGATAAAAATATTACCAAGACCAATAAACAGGCTAAATCAAAAGAAGGACCGAACGCATTATTGGCATTGGGAATATTCATAATGTCTCTGCGTCGCGTTTATCGCTTTTACAGGATGCTTTCCCTGCGTAAGCAAGGCTTTTACATTCTTACTGACCGATTTCCCCAAGTTGCCGTTATTGGTGGACTGGATGGACCTGATCTGACAACAGAAAACCCAGCGTCGTCCATAACACGCCTGCTCTCAAAGCTTGAACGATCACTTTATAACTGGATGATCAACCATACACCCGATCTGGTTATACG
Source organism: Commensalibacter sp. ESL0382 (assembly GCF_009725775.1). Classification (NCBI taxonomy): domain Bacteria; kingdom Pseudomonadati; phylum Pseudomonadota; class Alphaproteobacteria; order Acetobacterales; family Acetobacteraceae; genus Commensalibacter; species Commensalibacter sp. ESL0382. The sequence goes on along the minus strand of NZ_WNII01000006.1, from coordinate 2,537 downwards.
ACTAAACGTAACCGTTGAAACAGCCCAACAGAGAAAACCTGATCATCGCCTTGAATCAATGATCAAAAAAATTGGAACATTACAACAGTTAACCTATAATGGTGCCCCCATTATTGATATTGACAATAATACACAACCCATTGAAGAAACCATTAATCAGGCTAAAAAAGCAATTGCCGAAAAATTAAATATTGTTTCATGAACGTTTAATAATTTGGTTCATATATCGGCATTGCTCTACGAAAAACGTTACGTGTTTTATTTTGAGTTGGGTCCGCTGTTTGAGGAAGCGGTGCATTAATACCAATATCATGATGACCACGTTGACGTTTACTGTTCACCCAACCTTGTTCAGCATTCAAATGGCCTTTATCACCCCTTGTATAATGATTGGGAAGTAACAAGGCGGGCTTGTTTTCCTGTTTTAAAGGTTGATAATGTTCAACCCTTTGATTCTCCTGCATTTTTTGCCTGATGGTTGAAGGAATGGAATCCGCGTCTTTAATCGTTTGTTGCGGCGTGTTTTCATCTTCTTTTTTTTCAACCGTCTTTGGAGGGGGAACATGGTGATGATGGTGGTGACGTGCGAAACAAGATAAGAACGGAATCATTGAATTTACCACCAATCCCCCAATTATCCCCAAAATCAATCTATTTCCTTTTTGTTTCATTAAAGAAAAACCACCTTTTTTCAATAAATTTTAAACTGTATTAATTATACATTATATAAAAGGGAAAATAAAAATACGCACTACAAATTATTACCTATTTATTCATTAATTTACAATATAATGAAACGATACAAGGATTTCACATCTTATAAGTATAGATTGAACAAAAACCTCTGAATAAATTTTCTAAAAATTAATATTGGTTTTTAATCCAATAACAAAAGCATCTTTGTAGGCTTTAGTGGCAGCAACATGATGAAAATATTCGACAACTGGCATGACCATAACACCCCGATAAGCAGAAATACCATAATTCAATTCAAACAAAGCAGAATTTGTCTGTGCTGCGGGTGCACCATTCAATAATGACAAAACCTTTGCATTAAAAGGGGAAGACAATTGCGTCATTTGATATTTTTGTGCATGTTTTAAACTCTTAGGCACTGTATAATAGGTAAACATGAAACCTATTTGGTCATAGGGTCTTTTCTTCCAAAAACCCTTATTAATAAAACCTACATTATAAAGATCCTTAAATGTAGAAGTTGTTGTTGAATCATGTCCATAATTCAAAATTAAATATAATCCATGATCTTTCTTGGGGTCATTACGAAAAATCATCTGATCCATCATAACCCAAAATTGACTGCGATTATCTCTTTTATTTCCTTTTACAGCCTGTGCAGACCAGGTTTGAAAACGACTGGTATCAAGACCAGCACCTATATGATAATATCCCGTTAAATTATCTTTACCAAATTCAGAGTTATAACTGTATTCAATTGGTATAAAAACACCTGTTGCAGCATTCGTACTCCAGTCAAAACCTGCGACACCCCCTTTACCGGTTCCCCATGGAGAACTTTCATAAGCACCCAATTGGAAGTAACTTTGCTTTGTCAAATGAAATAAAAATCTAATCCCCCAAACAGTTCCAGGCCAGGGTGTAAAACCTTGTTGGGACTGAATACTCCTAGGTTGACCACAAGTTGCAATTAACATAAACTGACATGCGAATGGACTTGATGCAAATTCATTTCCAACACTTAACCGTCCTGCACGAATATTGACCTGATCTTTCCATAACTGTTGTTCAATATAAATATAATTCATATGAAATAATCGGTCATATCCACCCCCATATATTTCCTGGGCCTGAATCTGCGTATCCCCAACATAATCGGAACTAGCATTGCGCCCAGCTAGATTTAAAATCATCGCATGAGTAGAAAACCCTTTAAAACCTGCAATTTTCTCCCAATCCATATCAACTGAAAAAGCAATCTGATGTGCATAATCGACACCCTTTCTACGTCCTCCCCTTACAATACCTGCTGTTTCACCTGTCCAGCTTAAAGCAAACTGCACACCATGAGGATCCAACTTTTCATTTAATTTATGGAAAAATAATTCACCATCTGAATCGTAAGGTACACTTTTACCATTTTGATCTAATGTATCAATTTCATGATCAGAATAAGTCTGTGAAAAAACGCATTTAGAATAGTAAACACTGTAAAAAAAACTAAAATGAAACAAAAAAAGAATTTTAAACCAAGTCTGATTAATAGAATTGTAAGTTTTTTTTTGTGTCATAATCTCCTTTCATAGAATTGACATTGCAGAAAAATAATATTTCTTTTAATGAACCAGACCTGAAAATTAAAAGCAATTAACAAGCAATATATAAATATCAAATTAAATTTAAACTAATATAACGAGTAAAATTTGTTTAAGTAATGATATAGCAATTTTGAGTGGAAGTTATTGGGAGCGGGGAGAGGATTTGAACCTCTGACCTTCAGGTTATGAGCCTGACGAGCTACCGGGCTGCTCCACCCCGCACTAGTGTAACAAGGATGCCTT
>NZ_WNII01000005.1:0-49917 GCF_009725775.1 Commensalibacter sp. ESL0382 | reverse complement strand
CAGTCAACCGATTTCTCTCAAAATTATCCAAAAAAATCTCGCCAATAACAAAAATAATAGGTTATCAATACCTTACACCTTAAATAACCATAACCCAGCCAACAAAACATCCAAATCTCCGATTCCGTAACTCTCAATTTTATTAAATTATTTTTTTAAAAATTTTATTAATATTCATAATGTTATAAGAAACTACACTTACAGAATCAAATAAATGCCAAGCCTTTTATAAAGTAACCATGTTTTTTTAAATATATATGCCTTTAATAATTATTATTCTGTTTACAAAATGTTATAAATACGTAAATATTACTTATAAAGAATTATAAATATTAAATAAACTGCAACGATATTGCAGAAATTGTTTCGAAACATTTTAGAAAGAATTAATATATAATGGCAGACAATAATAAATCCTCAAAAATAGAGGAAGAAATTATACAAGATAGAAATTATCATATTACTCGTAGAATGGTAACCATTCATAACCAGAATACCACCTTCGTCAATGCGACAATTCATGCTTATTATGACCAGGCAACCGGAAAAACCATGTACAAAGTCACCGGTGCTGATACTTGTTTTGGCGCACCTGATGGTATTTATGAAGGACCCATCAATATATCTGGAGGTAAATTAATTGTAGAGAATGGTGCGGTTGCCACTGATTTGATAGTAATTACCAGTGATGGGCAATGGCCAACCGTTGACATTCAAAATGGTGGAATACTTCAAAATTCAAATGTTTATAACGCCTGGTTAAATATTGAAGATGGTGGTTTATCTCAAAACAACACGTATACATCAATAAATATGGCAGACATATGCAAGGGTATCCAAGGCATTTCAAAAAATGATACTTTTGGTGGATATAATAACGGGCAGATTTATGATTCACATCTTATCTCTGCGAATGGTGCCTATCATTTTACACCTGACAATGGCATTGTCAGTGGGTTCAATTTACTGAATAATGCCAAAATAATAAATCCTATTATCAAAGGTGAACCAACGGTTGGTAATTTCACATTAAATGGCGGTACAGAATTTGGAAATATAGATGTAAAAAATAATTATATAAATAATATAAACCAAACATTGGTAAGATTGAATGAAAATCCTGTTTTTATCGGTGGAGACTGGGTTGCAAGCCTGGATCCGGATACTGGAAGAACAGTTTATACAAATAATATCACGAAAATTATCGTTGAAGGCCCTATCAATCTTGTGGACATTAATTCCTTGACCATCAATAAAGGAGCTATTGTTGAACATCTCAGGGTAACAATAAATACAAGATCAGCTGATTCCACTATTAACAATTATGGGACTCTTAAAGATTCCATATTATCAAACAGCACCATTAATAATCACGTTGGCGCAGTAACAGAAAATAACACCTTTTATTCCATAAATTACAATGGCGCAAAAGGCTCTGTTACTAAGCATGATTTTTTCTATCAGTCTGCCACCGCTCCTTTTTGCGCATCAGATTCGAACGGTCAGAACCGAGTTGTCGATTTAACACAAGGGGGTGTTTTTGATGGATCTTATGTTGGTGTTGACAAGGGTGCCGGAACATACCAGGTATTGGTAAACGGTGGTATAATCAACAACCAGGACAATTCCGATCCTTGTTTCTTGGAAGGCACAATGATAGCCAGCCCTAAAGGTTTAATAGCCGTTGAACATATTAAAGAGGGGGACCAAATAATCACCTATCTTGACGGTAAAGAAAAACCGTCTCCTGTTATTTGGGTAGGTCATCGTACAATCAAAGTCAAAACAACCCTTAATGACGAGAATGCCGGATATCCTGTACGTATTATCAAAAATGCGATCACTGATGGTGTTCCTTTTAAGGATATGTTGATTACAGCCGAACATTGCATGTTCTTTAAGAATCATTTCATTCCGGTTCGCATGCTGATTAATGGATCCACCATCTTTTATGATCATTCAATTAAAGAATATACCTATTATCACATTGAAACTGAAGAACACGCAATCATCAAAGCTGATGGCGCTCTGACTGAAAGCTATCTGGATACAGGACATCGCTCCGTATTCAATCACGACCAAAAAGTGATCAGCATTATCAATCGGGGAAAAAGCTGGAATATTGATTCAGCAGCTCCCTTGGGAACAACAAAGGAATTGGTTGAGCCTATTTTCAGTCAGTTAATGAATAGGGCTAAAGATTTAGGTTATAAAATTGAACTGCCTGAAAAAAGCATCACCAATGACAGTGCATTGCGCCTGGTAACCAATACTGGAACAACTTTGACCAAACTATATCAAAAAGAAGGATATGTTGCTTTTAAGATTCCACCAGACACCGTATATGTACGTTTAGTTTCTCGTGCGAGCTGCCCAAACCGGGTTATCGGTCCCTACATTGATGACCGTCGCATACTCGGTGTTTTAATTGGAAATGTGACGCTTTTGCGTAAAAACCAAGCATTCTCCCTAACAGAGCACCTCTCCTCTCATACCTTGGATGGCTGGCATACATGGGAAAATGCCAATGCTCGCTGGACTAATGGTAATGCTGTAATAAATATTGACAATGGCAAAGCTGACAAACCCGGCATATTGATAATCCAAGTACTATCCCATGATTATTATATTAATGAAAAATCAGAGTATCAACAACAATTACATATAGCCTGATTTATTTAGAGTTTAAGATTTGGACAATAATCAGTCCAAATCTTAATCGATATTAAATATACCCCTTGAACCATCTGACAAAATATTCGACACCGTTTTTTAGGTTTGTTTTGGGTAACCAGCCCGTTTTTTGTTTGATTTTGCCAATATCTGAAAGTGTCGCCTCAATATCCGTATTAGGGCGAGTTACATAATTGATCAATGCTTTCTTACCAAGATAATTTTCCAAATATACAATAAGTTTTTCAACCCGTTCCTGACAATTATTCCCGATATTATATACGTCATAATCCTCCAGGGTGGAACAATCAAATAAACTTGTTAATGCACCCACTACATCATCAATGTAGGTAAAATCACGTGAAAGATTATCCCCTGTATATAATGTGATTGGCTGTTGATGTTCAATTGCCCTTGCAAATATATAGTATGCCATATCAGGTCTACCCCATGGACCATATACTGTAAAAAACCGTAATCCCGTTTGTTTCAGGCCATAAACATGACTGTAACTATAGGACAATAATTCGGCAGACCTTTTGGAAGCCGCGTAAACCGAACCCGGTTTATCGACGCGATCTTTTTCACTGAAAGGAATCTTTTTATTCAACCCGTAGACAGAAGAAGATGAAGCATAAAAAATGCGCTCCAGTTTTTCCAATCTACGTGCTTCCTCTAATATAACCAACTGTCCTGTAACATTAGTCTGGATATAGGCAAAAGGATTTTTCAGGGAATATCTTACCCCCGCTTGTGCGGCTAAATGAACTATATAATTAATATCTCTATATTTGTCGAATAATAAGGTTATCGCCTCTTGATCAGAAATATCAACTTGATGAAAAATAAAATTTTTATATTCTTTTAATCTGTCACATCGAGCATTTTTTAAACCGATGGAATAGTAATCATTAAGATTATCCAAACCAATAACAGTTTCACCACGTTCTAACAATTTTTTTGAAATATGAAAACCGATAAATCCTGCCGCACCCGTAATCAAAAAAATCACTTTTGAGCTCTTGTCACTTAAAATTATAAAAAACGGATTATAATCAGAATTTTCCCAGATCTTCAAGTCTGAAGCCCTGCTTAATTATTTTCTAAAAACTTAACTTTACCATAAATAAATATTAATTAATTATTAAATATAATCGACAACTCATAATTAAAAATAAACTATTATTGTATCATTACTTAAAATATTTTATAATTCTTACAAATAATTATTTTAGGAGATAGTCTAATGACCAAAACAAAATACCCGCTACATCCTACTCGTAATAATTTGCATTCCAATACTAAAACCGTTGTTATCCAACTATTAAATGCCCGTCTTGCGGATGGTCTTGATATCGCGCTTATTACCAAACAGGCCCACTGGAATATGAAAGGACACAATTTTATAGGCGTTCATAAAATGATGGATGATTTCCGCAGTGAACAAAACGAGCTGAATGATAAAATGGCTGAAAGAATTGCCGCCATCGGTGGAACAGCCTTGGGAACAACTCAGGAAATCGCCAAGAATTCAAGCATTGCTGAATATCCAACAGATATCATCAGTGTCGATGACCATCTGACCGCACTTTCTGAACGATTTGCAATCTATGCCAATGCCCTTCGCAAAGCTATTGATGAAGCTGATGAGGCTGGTGATGCGGATACTTCTGACTTGTTTACCGAGGTGTCCCGTGCAATGGATCAACAACTATGGTTCCTGGAGGCACATAAACCCTATCCATCCAAGTTACACGCCAAGTAGCTTTTATCTGAAATTTTGTTTTACATAATTTGTTTTATAATCTGCTGGTATTTTTTCCAGCAGATTTTTTTATTTTCTAAAACTGTTATTATTGATTTTGTACAGATTTTTTTTCATTTGATATGGAATTATCAAAAATTGCACTATCAACCACATCCCCTACCTTGATCCCCAATTTTTCTGTTATCCCACCTTTCAACTCCAAGGTGGCGATGACCGGACCCTGGCTACTGACAGGAGCCAAACTATATGGAACCGTATTTTCAGCAATTGCTTGAATATGATGATCTACACCAATAAAAACCATATCCAGGGAAACAAGTGTATTTTTCATCCACATCATGCTACGTTGCGGGGCTGGCCACATAAACAACATTCCGCCATTTTCAGGAATTGAAGTTCTAAACATCTCCCCTACCTCTTGCTCTTTAGGGGTTTTCGCAACTTCTATTATAAAACTATGCTTTCTTCCATCTTTAGAGGAAATTGTCAGAGGTTCTTTTGCCAATTCAGCCTGCGCTTTATTTATTACATGATCGGGATTTTCTGCAACAACCTCCCGGCTCATTCCTGTAAATAATCCTACAATTCCTATTAATACTGAACTATAGCGGAAAAAAAATTTTTTCATTTTAGACATCCTGAATTTTTAAGTTAATAATGGATTAGTCTTTTTTTCAACACCAATGGTGCTACCCATTCCATGTCCGGGTATAAAGTAAATATCATCTCCCAATGTTAATAAACGCTCTTTGATGCTTTTGATCAACAGAGCTCCATTACCATATTCCCAATCAGAACGTCCTATCGTGCCCTTAAAAAGAGTATCTCCGGTAATTAACAAACGTGCAGAAGGTTCAAAATAAACTATATGACCTGGCGTATGACCAGGAATATGAATAACTTCAAAATTTATTCCATCAAATGTCAAACGCTCTTTATCCTTTAAAAAACGCGATGGTTTAACATCTCGAATCTCTGAAGTGGGAAAACCGAAATGGTTACAGTTTTCAACAACTTTACTTAACAAGAACAAATCCTCTTTTGATGGACCAAGAAGAGGAACTGCCCTATTATATATTTGCCCAAGTTTTTCCTGTAACAACATAGCCCCACCAACATGATCAAAATGACCATGCGTTAACAAAATAGCCTGTATATCTATATGATTGGTTTGAATTGCAGAAAGAATCGTATCAACATATGCACCCGGATCTATTGCAACTCCAATATTATTATCCTTGTTCCAAACTAGTGTACAATTTTGATAGATGGGTGTAACTGGAATAATTTCTATTTTCAAACTGGACATTTCTAAAAACAAAGCGTGTTCACCCTCAATATTTATAGCTTGTTACTTCAACAATATTCATTCTTTATACAAATATAAATAAATATTCAAATAATAACCTTAACCATACGATCGTTGCTATTTTGCACCATAACAGAACACATTTGGAGAAATTTTTCTAAAAAAATAAAAAACTCCCAAATTAATATTGCCCTTGATATACAGATCAGTATAAGTAAATTTTGTTCGTCGTAAAATCCAAGCCCTAACCTACCAGGATTCCAATGGAAAAGATTCAACCAGTTATTCCCAGAAGAATTAAAATTCTACTTTTTTCCCTTGTATCTTTTTACACTGTGTCAACAAATGTCGAGGCACGTTCCCCTGTTCATCATACACATAAAAGAATCCATAAAAAAGCGAATGTTCACAAGGTTTCTGCCACTCATCATACAAGAAATTCACATTTCAGAACCCGAACCTATAAATTCAAACACAAATCTTATGGTCATGTCATCCAGTGTGTCGCTTTTGCCCGGTCCGCTTCTGACATTCAGCTGAAGGGAAATGCAAGGGACTGGTGGAATAATGCGGAAGGCGTCTATAAACGTGGAAACACTCCGGAAGCAAATAGTGTTTTGAGTTTTCGTCCAACCAGAAGAATGCCCCTGGGACATGTTGCCGTCGTAAAACAAGTGGTTGATTCGCGAACAATCATAATCGACCAATCTCATTGGGCGCAAAGAGGCATCAGTCATAATACACCTGTCATAGACGTATCCGCAAACAATGACTGGTCAGCCGTTCGTGTGGCTTTAAATGGCAATAAAAATGCCTTTGGAAGTATCTATCCTACTCATGGATTTATATATCCATCCACTCAGGAAACAACCCACCCTATTATTCGTGAAAATACAAAAGGAAATATACGGACGTGGACAGCTGACGCCGCTACAGCAAAAACAACAACTGAAGTTGCATTGGCGCCAAACATTTCTGACAGTGATCTCTTTGGATCTGACGCCCCTAACCGCTCTTTAAAATAGCCTACGGACGACCCTGTCGGTGATAGGGGTGTCCCGACAAGATCATTTGAGCCCTGTAGATTTGTTCAGTTAACAAGATTCTGGCGATCATATGAGGCCAGGTTAACTTTCCCAAGGAAATAACAGAGTGAGAGGTCTTGATTGCAGAAGCGTGCAATCCCTCTGCCCCGCCAATTAAAAATGAAATTGATTTAGATAATTCCAAACACTTTTGCATATGCATTGCAAAATCAAAACTGTTATAACTTTTTCCACCCTCATCCAAACTAATGATCAAGGATTTTTCTGGAACTGCCTTCAAAAGATTTTGAGCGTCCTTTATCTTGGTCTCAATAGGCTGACCTTTGCTTTCATTAATTTCGATTAGATCCAAACTGGGACGAATACGTTTGGCATAACGATTGAATAAATCCAGTTCTGCCTTATCCCGCATTTTGCCAATGGCAATAATTGAAAACATAGAAAAATTAGACTTGATCAGGTTCAGAAAATTCAGGAATTTCAACCCCCCAAATACGTTCAATATTATAATATTCTCTTGCCTCTGCTCGAAACAAATGAACTATAATATCTCCTGTATCTAATAAAACCCAATCACTGCTTTTTTCTATTGCGATCTTTCTTATTCCCTGTTCATACAAAATCTTGTCAAGATGTTCAGCCATCGCCATGATCTGGCGATCCACCATACCTGTTGCAATAACCATACGATCTGCAAATGAAGCTTTTCCCACCAAATCAATGACAACAATATTCTCCGCCTTATCTCCTTCCAAAGATTCAATAATCAAATTGACGCATTTCTGCAATTTTTCGATATCTATAATCGTTTTGTCATTGATATTATGTTGTTGTCTGTTTTGTTGTAATGTTTCCGATAAATTATTTTGATTCATTAATAACTCTATTTCTATTGTTTAATATTTACATGTAACCGTTATAAACCTGATCTTCCTTGAGCCCTTAAAGCTGTGGCTGAAATTTTGTTTTCTGGAGATGGAACAAATACCCAAGCTGGCGGCTTATAACTGGCCAAAACCGAAGCTTTCTGTGAGGGCAATCGATATGAGCGGGCCCATTGTGCAGCCTTTCCGTTTAAAGCCTTATAAATATAAGGAGGGCGTGGAAAAATTGCTATAGGCACGAGCCGTAAAATCTTTTGCCATCTTGACCAGAATACCATTTGTGACAATCCATCAGCGCCCATCAGCCAAACAAATTTACAATTTGGGAAGCGCTGATATAATTTTTTCAACGTATCGTAACTATACCGTGTATGTAACCGGCTTTCTATATCTGTCGCAATGATATGCCGACCATCAACGCATTTTTGTACCCCTTGAAAACGTTCCGAAAAAGAAGCCATTTCTTTTCCGGTTTTCAAAGGATTCCCCGGAGATACCATCAACCATACCTGATCCAATTGTAAAATTGTAAAAGCCCGACGAGCCAGTTGTAAATGACCACTATGAACAGGATTAAAGGATCCGCCTAATAATCCAACCTTTATATTTCTATGATCACCCCATGTCGGTATTGATATCATACAGGTCTCACCTGTCCATTTCCAATAACTTCATAACGATAACTTGTTAATTGTTCAACTCCAACAGGTCCTCGTGCATGTAAACGACCTGTAGCAATGCCAATTTCGGCTCCAAACCCAAATTCACCTCCATCACAAAATTGCGTGGAGGCATTCCACATAACAACAGCACTCTCAACATGATCCATAAAATAACGAGCAGCCTCTTTATCCTCGGTTAAAATAGCCTCGGTATGCCCACTACCATATTTTAATATATGCTGAATTGCCTGATAAATATTTTTAACTACCTTAACTGATAACACCGAATCCAGCCATTCTGTGGCAAAATCATTTTCTTTTGCCACACCGATACGGGAATCAATTTTCACTGCCATAGTGTCTCCGACCAGACGGCATCCCAACTCAATTAAATCATCGGCTAATTTAGGTAAATATTGTCTGGCTACAGCTTGATCAATCAATAAAGTTTCAGTGGCACCACAAATCCCTGTTCGACGCATTTTTGCATTTATTAAAACAGCACGTGCTTTCTCGAAATCCGCTAACCCATGTATATAGGTGTGACATAATCCAGCTGCATGAGCCAAAACAGGTATACGGGCCTCTTTCTGAATAAATTCAACAAGGGATCGTCCCCCACGAGGGATTAAAACATCAATTAATCCAACGGCCTGCAACATGTCTTTCACATGTTGACGATTATTATCCGGTGCCATGGCTATTATATCAGGATCAAGGCCGGCCTCCTGAACACCCTTTTGCATGGCCTGATGGATTAGAATTGCCGTTTGATAGCATTCGGAACCACCTCGTAATATAACACCATTACCAGATTTGATACAAATCCCTGCCGCATCAGCACCAACATTCGGACGACTTTCATAAATCATGCCAATAACACCCAGAGGAACGGTAACTCGTCTAATTTCTAGTCCATTTGGTCTTGTCCAGCAAGCCTGCTCTTTTCCTAAAGGATCAGGTAACGTCGCAATCGCCTCCAAGCCCTGCGCCATTGCCTCCAACCGGTTTTCATTCAATGTCATACGATCCTTAAAGGCTTCACCAACTTCTGTTTTCTCCACTTCCTCGGAATTAACAGACAGGATGGCATTCATTGAAGCACGCAGCGCTTCTGCTGCACAAAGCAAAGCTTTGTTACGCTGTTGAAATGAACTGTGAGCCAATGAATAAGAAGCTTTTTTAACCTTTCTAGCCAATTGTTGGATCGAGTTCGATTGAGATAAGGTAGAATTACGATTCACTCCACCTACTCCTTAATAATTTTAAACAAATAAATTATTGCAGATTATACATTAAATCTGAACAATAAAATATCTCCATCATGAACGATATAGTCTTTTCCTTCAATTCGAACTTTACCGGCCTCTTTTGCTCCAGCTTCCCCCTTATATTTAACATAATCATCATAAGCGATCGTTTCACAGGCAATAAATCCCCGTTCAAAGTCATTGTGAATAACTGCCGCCGCTTGCGGGGCCTTGGTTCCTTCTGAAATTGTCCAAGCACGGGTTTCTTTTGGACCACATGTAAAATAGGTAATCAGATTTAACAATCTGTATCCTGCAGCAATAACACGATCGAGACCACTATTTTCCAAACCCAGACCCGATAAAAATTCTGTCTGATCCTCTTTACCCAACTGACTGACCTCTGCCTCGATGTCAGCAGAAACAATAACAACTTCAGCCCCCTGTTTTCTTGCCATTTCAATAACCTGCCGAGAATACTCATTCCCAGTTGCAACGGCTTCTTCGTTAACATTACACACATATAAAACAGGTTTGCTCGTTAGAAGCTGTAATCGGGCGATGGCCTTCTCCTCGCCAACAGGAATGACATCCCTAACCGGCTTACCATCCTGCAGGGCCTTGATCAAAGGTTCAATTAATTCAAGAGTGGCCTGAGCCTCTTTATCATTTCCTCTGGCTTTTTTCTGTAAAGCAACCGTTCTTTTTTCTAAACTTTCCAAATCTGCAATCATCAACTCTGTCTCGATAATTTCAGCATCCCGAATAGGATTCACAGACCCTTCAACATGCGTGATATCATCGTTTTCAAAACAACGCAGAACATGGATAATTGCATCAACCTCTCGGATATTCGCCAAAAACTGGTTTCCGAGCCCTTCTCCACGTGAAGCTCCCTTAACCAGACCTGCAATATCAACAAATTCCAAGCTTGTGGGAATAATTCTTTGAGAATGCGTAATTTCTGATAAAATAGTCAGACGCGGGTCGGGGACAGCAACCCGTCCAACATTAGGTTCAATGGTGCAAAATGGATAATTCGCCGATTGAGCGGCAACCGTTGCCGTTAACGCATTAAATAATGTTGATTTTCCAACATTAGGCAATCCAACAATACCACAATTAAACCCCATATCTTTTTTTATCCTTTTAACAATAAAGCCACTTTGGATAGATAAGCGTCCATTTTTCGTTCAGTTAACAATGATGCCTTTTCCGCAACTGCATCAATAAATGGATCAAGCCATTCCCTATCCTGTTTTGAAAAATCTCCCAAGACATAACGTACAACTTGAGATCTGTCTTCTGGATGCCCTATTCCCAAGCGCACACGCCAATAGTCCTGACTGCCAAGCATTTTATCCGTAGAACGCAAACCATTATGACCAGCCGCCCCTCCCCCTTTTTTAATCCGTATCTTGGCAGGGACCAAATCCATTTCATCATGAAATACAAAAAGGTTATCAAGTGGAATTTTATAAAAAGCGATACAAGGCTGAATACTTTCACCAGAAAGATTCATATAGGTCATAGGTTTTAGTAAAAGGATTTTTTCACCCTTTATAATACCTTCGGCAATTTCGCCCTTAAACCGCTTACGCCATGGAGAAAATCCATGACGTTCAGCAATTCGATCTATCGCCATAAAACCGATATTATGACGATTTGCCTGCATCCCAGGCTCGGGATTTCCAAGCCCAGCCCACAGTAACATGATCTATTCTTTCGTTAAACTATTCTTCAGTAGAAACTTCGGCCGTTTTTTCTTCAGATGTTTCTTCCGAGGTTTCTTCACTTGTTTCAACTGCAACGGTTGGCGGCGCAATAGTTGCAATTACAAAATCTTCTTCATGCTGATTTGTATGCGTAACTTTATCCGCGCCTTTTAAATCAGACCAACGAATATTATCGTGAATATCCAATTTGGAAAGATCGGCAATAAAGGCTTCTGGAATATGTTCAACGTCACAGTTTACTTCAACAGAATGTTGAACGATATTTACAACACCGCCACGTTTTACACCAGGGGCGATTTCTTCACCTTCAAAAGTGACCGGAATTTCAACGCGAATATGCTGACCAGCAACCATACGTTGGAAATCTACATGTAATGGTCGATCGGTTACGGGATGTAATTGCACGGCACGCATCAAGGCAACTGTTCTCTTATCATCAACCATTAATTGATACAGTTGAGAGCGCCATCCTGATTTTCCCAATTCACGCATAACAAGACGCGGATCAAGGGCAATCATGGCTGGTTCTGATTTGCCACCATATACAACAGCAGGGACCAGTCCCTCACGACGGGTTGCGCGCGCTGCCCCCTTACCAGCCTTCGCACGCATCGATACTTTTAATTCAACAAAATTTCTTGCCACGTTATAACTCCTAGTAAATAAGGCAAAACTGAAACATCAACCTCCAGGGGTGTTGATGCACTATCCTCTTTACCTAATAAACTGGAAAAGTGCAAATATCTTTCTAAATTAATTGAAGATTTTAAGTAAAATACAAATTGATTTTCTTTCTTGTTGAAAATAATAATTACAATCATTCTCAAATTATGCAAGAAAATCTGATCTATGCGATTTAATCATTTTACCGTAACATTCTCTTTATTAATCGTTTCTACAACAATTTTTGCAGACCCAATAGCCTATTCCAAGGAAGATCAAGAAAACAAGGATAATGAAAAAATAACCGTCGTTGGCAAACGCAATTACAATCCATTCGTTGAAACCAATTCTGATGTTGCTACCAAGACAAACAGTCCATTAAGAAAAGTTCCCCAATCCATTACCGTCATCACCCGCAAACAGATGGATGACCAAAATGCCAGGACCGTTTCGGATGCACTTGCATATAGTGCGGGTATTTCTGCAGGAAGTCGGCCAGGCGGACGGTTTGATAGTATCTATTTAAGAGGGTTTGGAGGATTTGGGGGAAATGCCAATTATGTCCAGTTCCTTGATGGTCTTCGTCTTTTACGTGGCATGTCATATGCCGTTCCTTCCTTTGATGAATATTTAATGCAAAGCGTTGAAGTCCTGCGCGGACCCGCCTCCGTACTTTATGGACAGGCCAGCCCAGGCGGTTTTGTAAATATGACCATGAAACAAGCACGTCCCGTAGACTCTTATGAAATGAGGGCAAGTGGTGCCTCCTTTAATTATGGAGACATTATGGGTGATGCTGGCGGTTCTTTAAACAAAGACAAGACACTTTCCTATAGGGTAACAGCTGTGGGACGGTATGGAGATACACAGGTTGATTTTGCCAAGGAACGCCATATCGCCATTATGCCCCAGATCAGTTGGCAAGCCACTGATGATACTTCTGTATCCATGCGGTTCTTATATCAGTATGATCCAAATAGCCTTTATGGTATCGCACTTCCCGCGTCAGGTACAGTTCTGCCAAATCGACATGGAAAGATTTCAACACATCTTAACACCAGTGAACCTGGTTTTGATCAGTATCATCGTTCTCAATATATGTTTGAATACAATCTAACCCATGATTTTACGGATTTTATTCAATTCAATCAGAAATTCAGATACCTGCATCTTGATTCAGATTTCCGATCCATTTCTATCAAGGGACTTGCCAGTGATCAGGCAACTGTATCAAGAATGGCGACAATATCAAATGAACATTTGAACAGTTATAATATCGACAGTAACCTTCAGTTTCATGTTGATACAGGGAATGTAAAACATATACTGATTACAGGAATTGATTATCTGCTTGCAGATTCCAAACGTGCCTTGGGCAATACGGCCATTCCAAGCCTTGATTTGTTCAATCCTGTTTATGGCGCACGTTTTACACCCCTAATCACTTCATACGGAACACAATCCCAGAACCAGTTGGGTGTTTACATTCAAGATCAAGCAAATTATAGAAACTGGTCGTTTATTATGGGTGGGCGATATGACTGGGTCGGCACCTCGACCAATTTCAAATATGGCGGAAAATCAGCCTCTAATTTTGATCGAGCTGTAACCTATCGCGGCGGTATTGTTTACAATTTTCAAAATGGAATTTCACCCTATTTCTCCTATTCCACCTCTTTCATGCCTACACCCGGGACAACCTTTGCAGGTAAGGCTTTTAAACCTACTAAGGGAGATCAATATGAAGTCGGGATCAAATACCAGCCTAATAACAATATCATGGTGACAGGTTCTGCCTATACCATTTCACAAGAAAATGTAACCACAACCGATCCGGAACATACAACCTACAATATTCAGACTGGCAGAACACGATCCCGCGGCTTTGAATTGGAAGCTCGCGCTATATTATTGCCGGGACTGAATCTTATCGCCAGCTATGCCTACAATGATATCCAGATCCGTGCGGACACAAATAAAAACAATATCGGTAACCGCCCTTTGGGAGCTCCTGCCAATCTGGTTTCTGGATGGATAACATATGATCTGCAACAGAGTATGTTCAAGGGTGTTGGAATTGGCGGTGGCATTCGTTACAATGGTTATACATTCGGGGATAATGCCAACAGTTTTAAGGTCCCAAGCTTTGTCATTGGTGATATGCAGGTACATTATGACCTTAAAAACAGCTTTCCCACAATTAACAGCACCTTATTACAGCTGAATATAACCAATATTGCTGATAAAAAATATGTTGTTGCTTGCGCATCAAAAGTTAACTGTTTTTATGGAACACGTCGCGTTATAATGGGACAGGTAAGAGCACAATGGTAATATGTTCTTTTCATTATCAAATAATATAATGGATATAATCTTATGATACGCCTCTGGTTCTATCTGACACTAGTCTGTCTGAATTTCCTGTTATTCAGTCCGGTAAAGGCAATTAACAGTAATTCTCCCCTTGCTGGCCTTTCCACCGAACCCTTAACAATCAACGATACCATCACTTTTAACCTGCAAAATAAAAAAACATCACAAATTTATAAGATTTTTGCCTCTATTCCAAAAGAACCACCCCCAGAAGATGGTTATCCAATCATTTATATCACAGATGCCAACAGTATTTTTGACACGGTTCGCGAAGCAATAAGATCCTATGAAAAGCGTCCGGATAACATCCATAAAAATCATGCTGTTCTTGTTGGAATTGGCTATCCTCCAGATCAAAATATTCTTAAATTGCGAACTTATGATTTAACACCACCGCAAAATACCTTGATCCCCATTTTATACAAAACTGGAGGGGCTGATTATTTTTATCATTTCATCCAAGATGATCTGAAACCCCTACTGGATAAACATCTTAAAATTAATCACCATAAACAAGCCATCTTCGGTCACTCTTTTGGTGGATTATTTACAATATATAATCTTATCTATCATCCAGATTCCTATCAGATTTATATAGCCGCAAGTCCTTCTTTATGGCTTGATCCAAGCATTATTGACAAGCATACCCAATCTTTTAAATCCAGTCTTGACGTTCATAAACTACATCCAACCCTATCCTTATCCGTTGGAGAGTATGAACAGAAATTTCCTGATTATTGGCAATCAATTCCTCAAGTCGCAAAAATAAAACAACAGCTTCTTAGAAAACAGCAAGTTTCTCGTATTCTGGCAGCTTGTGAAACATTTAAAAAAATAGATGATCTTTCAACAACATGCACAGAATTTGAAAATGAAGATCATCAAAGTGTAATTCCCGCGTCAATCGGGCGAGCCGTTGCAATCATCTTTCGATCATTTGCACAATAAATACCCTATCCAGGAAAGAAAAAATTGTATCACCCTTTCCAGTCCAACTCTATCAGGCTTCCAGAGAAACAGGATCCAAAGACCAGGACTTACCTCCCTGAAAGGGAGGACAAGCACATAAAGGTTGTGCATTGGCCAATCTTACATTAGGTTTTAATCCCATCATATAACGCAAGGAACGAAAAACACCTCCATGCGCAATAATCAAAACATGACCATCACCAGCTTTCAGTATAGAACGGTTTACAGCGTCGCTAATCCTTTTACATAAAACATGAAAAGGCTCGGCACCTTTTGGCGTAAATTCACCTGAAATCCATTTGTCATACCATGGTCCCATAGGTTTTTGCTCCTCTTCACCAAAACACACCTCCTTGAGCCCATCATCCAATTCCAATGGTAATTGGACACCAACTTTGTCATGAATGATTGATTTCACAATATCTGCTGTACGTCTTGCCCTTCCAAGAGGTGAACTTATAATCTGAGTAATGGATAATTCTAAATTGTTCCAGTTTCTAGCCAACGCATTCCCTGCGGTTATGGCCTGTTTAATGCCGGTATTATTCAAAGGTATATCTGTTCTACCCTGAGACAGATTTAATACATTCCAATCTGTTTGCCCATGACGAAGATACCAGTAGGGCCGATGCAGTAAAGGAGACATAACGATATACCTTTCAAATAATTAATCAAATAAAGAAGAAACGGAGCTTTCATCCGCTACGGCACGAATGGCCCGACCAATCAAATTATTCAAACTAATCTGACGAATTTTACGAACGGAACGCACTGCATCTGTCATTTTAATACTGTCGGTGATGACTAACTCTCCAATAACCGAATCTTCAACACGTTGTGCGGCACTGCCGGATAAAACCCCATGAGTCACATATGCGTCAATTCCAGTTGCCCCCGCATCCATCAAAGCTTGTGCCGCATTACAAAGTGAACCGCCACTATCGATAATGTCATCGACCAATAGACAGTGACGTCCCTTAACGCGACCAATAACATTCATAACCTCGGAAACACCGGCACGCTCACGTCTCTTATCAATAATTGCCAAATCAACATCAAGTCTTTTTGCCAATTGACGTGCTCTTACAACTCCGCCAACGTCAGGAGAAACAACCATTAAATTCGATTTACCAGCATGTTTGTGTTTAATATCACGTGTGAATAGAGGTGCCGCATATAAATTATCTACAGGAATATCAAAAAAACCCTGAATCTGTCCTGCATGCAAATCGAGTGTTAAAATACGATTCGCTCCTGCTTCAACCAAAAGATTGGCAACAAGCTTCGCGCTTATGGGCGTTCTTGGACCCGATTTGCGATCTTGCCGGGCATAGCCAAAATAGGGCATAACAGCTGTAATTCGTCGTGCAGACCCTCTACGCAAGGCATCCAACATAATCAATAATTCCATAAGATTATCATTGGTTGGATAACTCGTGCTTTGTACAGCAAAAATATCTTCACCCCTTACATTTTCGTAGATTTCCACAAAAACTTCCTTGTCCGAAAAACGTTGTACGGACGCATCACATAAAGGCATTTTCAACTCTGCCGCAATCGCCTCTGCCAATGGACGGTTACTATTCCCTGCAATAATTTTCATCAACGAACTCCAACACACAGAACCAGTTAAAACGATCTATACCATAAAAAACATATTATTTATGTTGCATCTGAATATTTTTCAATTCTGGTGCATTAGAAGAAGCGGACTCTTTTGCATTATTTGCAGGCAAAGGCTGATTATCACGACCAGAATAATTAGTGATGACCTGCCTAACCCCACCAGCAGCCTCTTCTCCAACCGCAGAGCCAATATCACCCCAATAGTGATCAAGACGATGCGCAGGAACATCATTGATTTGTGAAACTTTACCCGCCTCTTTTCCCTTGCTATCGGTCACCCGCCAAATAATTTCAACATGTTGTACCGGATTACCACGTGTCCCCTGCGCACCATCTGTTACACTGACATGACAATCCACAGTATAATCTGCCTGGTCAGGTTTATATTGAATAGCATTTGCCTTGTCCGCAAACGAAATAGCAAATTGCTGAGCAATAATTTTATTTCCGTCTCCAGGAGCCCCAAAAACACCCTTGAAATAAATTTTGGCTGCCCGATGTTTTAAACTATGTGGATCAGCCGCCATCTGCCGAGCTTGTAATCCTGTCAATACCTGATTGATTATTGGCGCAGATTGTTCTGAAACATCATGAAAAATGCTTTGCTGTCCACTTATCCAATCCTTTTTTGAAACGGGCATTCCTTTTCTCACCGCTTCGACTTTTCCATTAGGGGCAATAATTGTAAAAGAAGGAATAATCATATCTTCTTCTGATCTCACCTTGGTCAATAAAATCCAGTCCCCCTTTTGAGCAGGTCGTGCAACTGCGGGAACCGTCTGTCCCAACATTGCCTTTGCCATTTCCTCGGCAAATCCCTGGGCGTTTTTATCATTTAACATTGAATTAGAAGGTGGTGGAACAATTAACCTTGACGGAGGAGGTGTCGTCAATGATGTGGTTTTGTTTTTTTCAAATGGATGTGGAACCTGGATGCAACCTATTAAAGATAAAACACCTAAAAAACTGAATCCAATCTTAAAAGACTTTGAACTTTTAAATTGCATCTTTATGATTTCCCTTACGAATATTGACGGCAGGCAATTGTTGAAATTTGATGTCCTAACACCGCTTTCCGTTCCATGACACGTCTACGATTACTAAAAAAATGAGTGGTATCCATAAATGTATCCCTTCCTGTTATAGCCGCAATACCCACATGTTTACGTCTTAACCGGTCAACACAATAACGACCCAAATCAAACAAATAATATCCTTCACGAACGGGGGTAAAAAAAACTCTTCCATCTGGATCCTGTCTCAAAACCTCATTACGCATGTCTTCCCGCACTTCATAATGTGTCACGGCAATACAGGGTCCTACAACAGCAATGATATCCTGTCTATCCGCACCCAAAGCCTCCATTTGATCCACGACATTTTCTAAAATTCCACATGCTGCGCCCCGCCAGCCTGCATGGGCTGCCCCAACAATATCACCAGTTTTTGTACTAAATAATACAGGGGCACAGTCAGCTGTAACAACACTAATAGCAATATCAGGATCGGTCGTCACGGCTCCATCCCCCTCAACAGGTATACAATTCGATTTTGTAATCCATAAAACTTTATTGCTGTGAATCTGTAACCCTCCCCACAAATAATTCGGGGATACCTTCATATACTCAGCAACAATTTTACGGTTCTCCATAATTAAATGAGGGTTATCACCTGATTTCAAACCACAATTTAACGAAGTATATTCTCCTTGAGAAACCCCACCTATTCTTGTAAAAAAACCATGCCGAACAATATTCGACAATAAGGAATGCTGAATGGCCAATGGTTTACAGTTCATGAAATTTATAACCCTTTTAAATTAGCCTTGTTTTTGAAATATAAAAAAGTATAGTGTGTTTTCCTAAAAACCCGGTGGAGCACATAACTCAGCGTTACAAATTGCCATAACTTTAAACAAATCCCCCATTTCTGTAGGGTCAATCAAACGTTGTACAGAAGACCGAATTTCATTTCGTTGTTCTATCGGTACATGATCCAATAAGATTTTTTCCCTTATCAGTATGCCAAGCTGCTTTAAAAAAGCACCTTGTGTTTGTATCCCGTAAACAGTCACATTCTGTTTTTCTGCAATTTCTTTCAAGGAAGGAAAATCTATATGAGCGGTTAGATCAGCCTCTCCGGGCGGAACAAAAGGAGAGACTTTTTCTCGGTTTGCAATTGCCTGTAAACTGTCTCCCCAAACCTGGGAAGAATACCCATAATCAATAAATAAAGCCGCCCCCCCATAATGACAGATATGTGCTGAAACATATTGTACAATATCCTGTCCAGCTTCATTTACCTCTACAGTGTCACCAACCTTTATAGGGCGCTGGAATACAGGTGAAAAAGGCAATTGGAATATGGGTTTATGAAACACATTTCCTTGGGAAACATAATTCTCATCCCATTTTTTTCCGCCCCTGTAAATAAACTGACGAATAGGTAAAGCGTCAAGAAATTCATTCGCCACCATAATCAGGGGTAAAGTCGGGATATCATAAACAGAATCAAGCCATTGAATTTCAATTTCATAATTTTTCAATGTATTTTCTTGAATTTGACGTAAACGCGACGAGGTTTCAATCAGAAAAACCTTACAATATTGGCAGATATCAGGAGCCGAACGGAATAAAACTCTTAAAATATCCATCATGAGCGTCCCCCGGCCCGGCCCGGCCTCCACGATTGCCAATTTGTCTGGTTTGGGCATAGACCGAATAACCGTAATGATCCAAACCGCGATCAATTCACCAAAAATCTGTGAAATTTCAGGTGCAGTAATAAAATCAGAAAATGGATCCCTTTTTTCATAATAGGCGGCATTTGCCTTTTCCATAAATTGATCCAATCGCATTTCTGAACAATTCTTCATTTCTGCCTTTACTTTTCAGAAACTGTCAAATTTTGCAATTTCGGCAATTGATAAGACTGCCAAATGAAATATATCCCGGCAATCGCCATTGGGATACATAAAATTTGCCCCATCGTCAAACCAAAAGCAAAGTAACCCAAAAAAGCATCTGGCTCACGAAACAACTCACAAACACTTCGTGCCATGGCATACCCCAATAGAAACACACCGGAAAGAAATCCTGGCCGCTCTCGAATGGCTTTACATTGAATCAAACAAAGCATAATAAAAAATAGCAACACACCTTCTGAAAAACATTCATATAATTCAGATGGATGTCTTGCACCTTCAACACCGGGATAAATCATACGCCAGGGTAGCCAGTCCGGAGCTTCACGACCCACTAGCTCCCCATTAATAAAATTTGCCAATCTTCCAAATCCTAGTCCCATAGGCACTACGGTTGTGACACGATCAGAAAAACCAAGAAAACTTAAACGGTTATAACGGGTGAATATTATTAAGGCGAATATAACCCCCAAAGCACCACCATGAAAGGACATTCCTCCATGCCATACCTGGATGATCTGTAATGGATGCGTTAAATAATAAGCAGGCTGATAAAAGCAAACATATCCCAAACGTCCCCCCAAAATAACGCCCAACGTCGCCCAAGTTAAAAAATCATCAACTTGTGTAACAGTTGCAACCACGGGTTCCCTTTGAACCAATCGTCTTACCAAAAACCAACCGGCAAGCAATGCTGCTATATAGGCCATAGCGTACCAACGTATCGATAAGGGGCCGATATGCAACATAACAGGATCAAAATTAGGATAATACAAGGGAGATGACATAAAACCTGTCTTTCATTAAAAAATATGACCTTATAAATAAGGGTCTGGCCGTAAAAGATAACCCTGAATATATTTTGAAATACCTTCTTCCAATGAGGTAAATGCCCGTTGATATCCGGCAACTTTCAAACGTGTCATGTCAGCTTGGGTAAAATATTGATATTGTCCCTGCAAACTCTGGGGCATATCTATAAATTCAACCTCTCTTTTACAGCCAACCGCATCACAGACGGCATATGCCAAATCAAGATAGGTTCTAGCTTGTCCGGTACCACAATTATATATTCCATTTACATCGGGATTGTTTAAAAGCCATAAAATAATTTCAATAACATCCCCAACCCAAATAAAATCACGGGCCTGGGCACCGTCTGTCAAACCATCGCGATCAGACTTGAATAAACGGGGAACACCTCCCTTCTGAATATCATCAAATTTGACCTTTACAACTGAAATCATCTTGCCCTTGTGATATTCATTTGGTCCATATACATTAAAAAATTTTAATCCGGCCCATTGCGGGGGGACAGGTTGATGATTCCTAACCTGTTCCAATACAAATCGATCAAAAACCTGTTTGGACCACCCATACAAATTCAAGGGTTTTAAATCTGCAATATGGTTGGGTTCATCTGTAAATTCCTCCAGCTGATTGGCTCCCCCATAGGTTGCGGCAGATGAAGCATAAATGAATCTTACCTGATTCAAAGCGCACCAATGCCATAATTTTTTTGACAAATTGACATTGGTTTTCCAAACCAGATCCCCATCACGGGCCGTTGTTTCACTAATTGCACCCAAATGAATGACAGCCCTTATTACTTTGCAATGCTGCACCAGAAAATCATCAATATATTCAGGAAAAATTAAATCTGTTGGCACATGATTTGCAATATTGCGCCATTTTCCCTCATCCCCCAACCAGTCAATTACAACCGTCTTCTCTTTCAAATCATAGAGTCTGGCCTGTAAACAAGAACCGATAAACCCTGTTGCACCAGTGATAATAATCATATTGTTTTCATACACATAAATTATAAATTAAAAAAAACATGCTATATTATAACTTTGATAACGTATTAGATTAACTTATACTAATTTACTAATTTTGAAATAATAATAAGGAAAAATCATGCCTAATCCAAAAAAAATATTTGACGATGCCTCTCATGCTTCTGGCAGTGTATTTTCTGTTTTCAGTGGTATCAAGGAAGAGATTGCTGCCATTGTCAAGGGACGGGTTGATGAGGTTTTGTCAACCCTTCAACTGGTCAGACGTGATGAATTTGAAATTGTTACAGAAATTGCCAGCCGTACCCGTGCCGCTCAAGAAAAGTTAGAAGAACATGTCAAAAAACTTGAGGAAAAAATCGCAGAATTAGAAAAAAAAGCAAATATTTAATCGTAAATATTTTAACAGGGGGATATTTCAAACCCCTTTTATATTGATCAATCCAGGGAAATTTTATTGATGGATTTAATAGAATGGGAAGATTTTGAAAAAATTTTAATGGTAATTGGAACTATTATAAAAATAGAAAAATTTCCTGAAGCCCGTAAACCCGCCTATAAAATATGGGTTGATTTTGGACACTATGGCAAGCTTAAAACAAGCGCTCAACTGGTTAAACTCTACCAGCCCGAGGATTTAATTCATAAACAAATTATAGGAATTATTAATTTTCCTGAAAAACAAATTGGTCCTTTTCGTTCGCAATTCTTACTAACAGGTTTTGAAACAGAAGATGGAATCGTTATTACAACCGTGGAACGCCCCGTGCCTAACGGTACAAAAATAACTTGAATTCTAGCTATCTTGTTGATCCATAATTCCTTTTTGCTCAATAATTTAATTCCATTGAATTTTCAGACAAGAAAAATAATTATGATTTATAAAACTGAACATTGCAAAACCCTAAGACTTCTAATTCCAGAATGGCAAAGTGGAGATTATGACAATCAACCCTCCGGCGAGATCTACCCCCTAGGAGCTCGTCTGTTAGCTTTCTTAGCTCCCCAAAATAATACATCCCCGATTGTTGAAGTTCCCATTGAACCTTATCATCAACAACAAAGAACCAGGGAAAATGGTGTTGTTTGGCAAGATGTCATTATTCATCAATTAAAAGCAACGCAAAAAATTATAGATGAACACGAACCTGATCGGATTATTACATTCGGCGGTACTTGTATTGTTAGCCAGGCGCCTTTTGCCTATCTCAATAGACATTATAACGGAAAAATAGGGTTGTTATGGATTGATTCCCATCCCGATATTTCCACCCCCAAACATTTTGATCGAGAACATGCAATGGTTTTGGGAAATTTATTGGGAAAAGGTGATCCATATCTTGCAAATGAAGTCAGATTACCTTTTAAAGCCAACCAGGTTTTAATCATTGGCATTCATAATTATAACAATGCCTATGAAAAAAAAATTGTACATGATTTAGGATTGCAAACCATTGCCAGTCCTGATCTTACCCCAGATAATCAAGCCATTTTGGCATGGATTAGAAAAAACAATTTTGAGCATCTTGCAATACATGTGGACGTTGATGTCCTTAATCCCCGATCTTTTTATTCGCAATTTTCAAATAATCCCATCTCACCACAAACCTTTAATAACGTAAAAGGAGAAATGACCATCCCCCAATTGAGCAAAATCATCCAGGATGTTTCCCTCATAACGGATATAGCCGGAATAACTTTTGCAGAACACATGCCTTGGGACGCACTTAACTTAAAAAAAATGATGGGACAATTTTCTTTCATGAAATAAAATATTAAAGTTTATACTAATTATTTAATACTAATTTTTGTTAAATACATATGCTTTTTCTGACAATGTACAAATATTTTTATATTGGACATTTTTATGTTAGAATTCTTACAATCATATACAAAAAACAATCCTATTTTATTCACTATTGATCGAGGAATTCATTATGTCATCACTTCCCTCCCTTTTAATGATTGGCTGCGGGCATATGGGGAAAGCCATGTTAAAAGGCTGGATAAAAAAAGGCTTGAATCATTCTTTCATTGTTAATCGACATGATTTCGATCTAGTTACTCCACATCAATTGGCACATACTATTCAGGATGTTCCAAAAACGTTTCAACCAGAAGCTGTTGTACTTGCCGTCAAACCGGATCAAGCTGCCGAACTTATCCCCCATTTAAAACCATGGTGTAAAAATATACCTGTTATTTCCGTTCTTGGCGGGAAAACGCTTGCCTGGTTACAACAACAATTCGGAGATCATCAGTCTATTATCAGAGTTATGCCTAATACCCCTTCAGAATTAGGATTAGGTATGACCAGCATGATTGCCAACTCCCAAACGCAATCGGATCAAAAACAAATTGCAGAACGATTGTTTAATGCCATTGGTAAAACCGCATGGCTTGATACAGAACAGGAAATTGACATCGCCACAGCAATTGCTGGATGTGGGCCCGCCTATATATTCCTATTAGCGGAATTGTTGCAAAAGATAGGACAAGAGAAAGGATTGTCAGAAGACCTGGCACGTCTTTTAGCCAGACAAACCGTAATTGGCTCTGCCGCATTATTGAATCATTCCCCGGAAGAGGCGGAAACACTAAGAAAAAATGTTGCGACCCCTAACGGGATAACAGAACAAGCTGTTAATGTTCTAATTCAACCCGATGCATGGCCCCATATTCTTTCTAAGGCCCTGCAGGCAGCTGCAGATCGTTCCAGAGCTTTATCTTCATAAAATAAAAGCAATATAGGAGATTGATGATGTCTGATGAAGAAATACGCCACCGTATTTTAAAAAATTCCATGGATCTGGCGGCAGAACAAGGATGGAACGCCATGTCATTAAGTGACGCGGCACGACGCTGTAATGTTTCGCTTGATATGGCACGAAAATTATTCCCTTGCAAATCCTCCCTTTTACTTTATCTGAACCGTCTCGCCGATCAGGCTGCATTGAAACAATCCTACCAGCATCAACCCGTTCCTGAATATTTATTCGATCTTTTTATGGAACGGTTTGATACGTTCCAACAATATCGACAAGGTTTGATTTCTGCAATTCATTCCTTACCCCTTAACCCTCCATTAGCATTTCTTCTACAGATAGCCATTCAAAACAGTATGAAATGGCTAGCTGAAGCAGCGGAAATCAACACAAGCGGCCTACGTGGAATTACTTGTATAAAGGGGCTGACAGCCATTTGGGCGCTAAATATGCGTATCTGGTTAAAAGATGAAAGCTCAGATTTATCCCAAACCATGGCTTCATTAGATAAAAGCTTTAAAAAAGCTGGGAAATTTGCTCGTTATTGTGTTCAAAGAACTGTAACAGATCAAAATGGAAAAAAGAAGAATCAAGTGGATAATTCCTATTATTCAGATAAAGATGGAAACCAACAATAAATTTTAAAAATTTTTTTATTTTTCCTCTTTACGAAACCTAATAACTCCTTTAAAAGATGCTTTAACAAACCTTGGGGTGTAGCCAAGCGGTAAGGCAGCGGATTTTGATTCCGCCATGCGGAGGTTCGAATCCTCCCACCCCAGCCATCTTGTATTATGATATAATTGTCCCCTTCAAAATCTGTTTTATTTTGGATTATCCTGTCAAACATTTTGATTTTTCTTGTAAAAATCAAAAATTCAACTGTCAGCTTCATCTAACTCATAATCATAATAGGAACAGAATTACCCTTGAAATCACTACAGATAAAATTATCAAAATAAAGGCTCATCCATCTGTTTCCCATCAGCGTGTTCTTGAAATTCTGGATTATCATAAGAACTGGATTTACACCAATCCTATATTTCAAGAATCCCATTACCAGTATATCAATCATGAAAAACATCTTTATTTAGGACACCTTTATCCTTTAAAAATTCTTAAAATAACCAATCAGGCACAAACTATCCAGTTAATTGATCATCATATTGCAATAACAGTTCGAGAGAATTTTCCGTCAAGAATCTATAGCATGCTTCAAAACTGGTATAAATTTGAGGCTTTAAAGGTTTTTTCTGAACGTCTTTCCCTTTTAAAATCAAGAATTTGTTGAATTGATTGGCAAAATAAACCACCTTTGTTACGAATTGAAAAATCAATGGGGTAGTTATAATCAAAAAAATAATGTGATCATTACCTTAACTCAACATCTAATCAAGGCAAATCCCGCCGCCATTGATTATGTTATCCTCCATGAGCTGTGCCATGCAGCTGAATTTAACCACAGTAAAAAAATTTACCAAATAGTTACCATGATTATGCCAAATTGAAAAATATTGGTATACCTACTTAAAACAAAATGGTTATATTCTTGGAAAAGAGCAAAAAACCTTTATAATACCTTAATTATTGACCGCTGTTTTTGAAACTTTTTTTACAAAATTCTCTTTCAAACTTTTATATTTTGAATGTTCTCTTGCCTGTTTCCATTTCTGTTTAAAAACTGATGCCGCTTTTGCCTTAATCGGATCCTCAAAACCTTTGGGTAACTCCTGACGACCATAAGATCCACTCAAACCCTTTTTATCTTTGGGAACAAATCCATTATATTTTTTGCCACCTTTATGATTAGCATAACGTCGGGCACGCGTATAACCCATCTGCAGAAATTTACGCGCCATATCAGCCCCAACAAAATCTTCTTGTTTCAAATACTGCAAAAATAATTGATATATCTTTTCACTGCTTTCCCTTGCCTTTTCAACAGTCGCAAATTGCCAATAAGGCAATATTTCTGACTTGTATGGCTCGACCAGCAATACTCCTTGCTCTCCCTTGCCAATGCGATAATATTCAGGATGTTTGCGAAAATCTATTTTTCCAAAATTCAAGGAGTAATCAAAACTGGACGAAACGACACGATTTTTACAACATGGAATCAAATCACTTCTTTTGTTCATTTATTCCACCCAAATTCTGCATCATTAAAAAACAACCATTATATGTTTTGGCTTATAGATTTATTAGGACTATAAACCTAAATTGTCTTATTTGTTTTTTATAGCAAGTAGGTCATTTTAATCATCAATATTATTTCAATGGAAGAAAATGAAAATTGAAAAAATTCAATATGGTCCCTATGAAGCCTTACGTTTACATTTTTTAGACAGATTTCTTGATTATATTCCTAAAAGAGCTCAGATAATACGTTATGGATCTCTTAAAAAGCCGGATATTTTATGGGGAAATTCAAAGGCTACCTATCAGGATGGCAAAGCCATAAGAAGTGGCATCCCGTTATGCTGGCCCTGGTTCGGTCATCTTAAAGCCAATCCTTCAATAGTCCAAAATATGCATAGCCTAACTCATCCCGCATTATCGCATGGTTTTGCACGTTGCATTGAATGGAAAAATCATCAGCTCGATGCATCAAAATCAGGGATCATTATCATTAATAGTCTACAAACCTCACCAACATTAACTCCGGAATGGCCACATGAAACGGAATTGAAATTCATTATATGTTTTAATGAGATTTTAAGCATACAACTTCATATTGAAAACAAGAGTAACCAGGATATGGCCATAACTCAGGCTTTACATAACTATTTCCATGTCAGTGATATCCGTAATATCCATATCCATGGATTGGAAAATCTAACCTATACAGAACAAAATGCATTGGGTCAGCAAAAATCAGGCATACAAAAATTCTTTCACCATTTAACTGGTCCCGTTGATCGAATTTACAGTGATGTTCCCTTTGAAATAACTATTATTGATCCTATATGGAAAAGAAACATTATCATCCGAGCTCCTTTCTCACATTCTGCCGTGTTATGGACACCTTGGAAAGAACAAGCCAAAACCTTAGATCAATTTCCTGCATCATTATGGAATCAAGTGATGTGCCTTGAGGTTGGAACACTATTGGATCAAATGCAAATTATTAAACCCAAGACAAAAGACATGATAGAAATGTCTATACATGTTACAGAGCACTAATAACTTTCAATGATTCAATAAGTGGGTATATATTTTAAATTTATGATCTTCATTTAATATCCATTAATGAATAATACAAATTCATGCCCACTGCATTCAATAACCCATGATACTATTTAATAATAGTATCATTATTAATTATCGGCTAACTTTTAAACAGGTTTGACAATTGACTCTGCTCTAAATTATCAACATTAAAAACAATAGCCAATTTTACAGGAATAATATTTATTAGGTGATATAATTTATCAACTTATTTTTTGCACATCTTTTAAATTAGATGGCTCCCGAAGTAGGACTCGAACCTACGACCGAGCGATTAACAGTCGCTTGCTCTACCAACTGAGCTATTCGGGATCATTTGGTAGACTTTGTATACCTAATTTAAAATTAATGGTAAAGTATTTTTTTATATAAAATCCAATTTTTTTCATTTTCTAGAATTTGCTCTATGACCCCTTTTTCAAATAAAACAAAAAAATCTTTTAATCGCCGCAATTTACTGGTTGGACTAGGGGCAATAGGCTCTTTAACAGGAATGGGATTATATCATTCCATTAACAAACATGATCCCGAGATAATGCCTCAGGATATCTCACCACAAATGATTCGTATTGCATACCTAAAGAATGAAGAAAACCAGCTTCTCACCATTGCCCAGACAAAAGGTTTTCTGAAACATTACAAAATAAACCTTGATCCCATTACCAATATTAAAAATAAAACCCAGATTTTCGATCTACTCAAGACCAATCAGTGTGATGCGGCTATTTTATCCATTCTGGACTGGCTGCCACAACTTCTTAAATCCCGCTCTGAAGGTGGAAAATTAATGATTGGTTTAAATGGTGGGGATTTTCGGTTATTGGTTACACATAAACAAAAAATCCAAAGATTGATGGATTTGGCAAATCTATCCATTGGAATTCAACCTCATTCCGAAAAAGAAAAACTATTTTTTTCTATTCTTCTAAGACGTAAAGGCATAAATCCGGATTTGAATGTTAAATGGGTTGAACTGGAAAAAGATGAATTACTTCCCGCTCTTTTATCAGGTCAAATACAGGCATTAATAGGTTCTGACCCTTTTATCTGGCAAATTCTTCATCATAACAATAAAAAATTGTTCCAACTTGCCGGGAGCCAGACAGGTAGCTGGAGTCAAAGAATCAATTATGTTTTGGGAATCTCAAATCATTTTCAACAATCCAATCCACTTGCACTCAAATATCTTGCAACAGCAATTCGAAATGCCTCCGTATGGCAATCACAGCATATTCAGGAAGCCAGCCAAATCCTAACTGATGAATGGCAGAAAATGAGACCTGAAGAAATATTAAAAATGTTTTTGAATGAAAACAGAAATATGGCCATAATAAATGATAACTTATGGGAGCAGGTTGCCCAATATATCGATGAATTCAAACTTTTGGGTCAAGTCCCCAACAGCCTGAAATCGGGTCATATCGCCAAGCAGTTTTGTGTAACACTTTAATGCCTCCTTAAAATAATGAGGCATTAACCCAGACCAACGTTCAGCCAACCAATTGTTTATCAAGCAGCTTTTTAGGAAGAAGCCAAAGAGCCATTTTTGTCAAAAAGGGTGCTGTTTCTGGACGTAATAAACGACGGTCATAACCAGAAAAACGACGATCATCTTCTGAAAGACATAAGCGAAGAAAATCAGCAAGGGTCGTTTTTTCATTACCCAGCTCAGCAACTCCGTTAATCGTGAAATTATTATCTTGGAAATGCTCCTCTCCCTCTGCATCCATCGTTTTAATCAAACCGATCCGTTCGTAAACCAAAAATGCATGAACAGCGATAACTTTTAGTTCAAACAAGATACGTTTTATCCAGGGCAAATTCGCACGATGCCAAGCCAACCAGTTTGCAAATAGAAGGATATGGCGACATTCTTCCTGCATAACAGGCTCAAAGGTTTCAATCAGTTCTTTCGTGAAAAATCCAGACTTTTCTGCGATTGCAAACAAACCGAAGGCATAAAAACTATCCCAACATTCACTAAATCCTGTTACCAAATAGGCCCATTCCGGATCTTTTGGGACCGAATAAGGGGACTCTGATGCAAGGGGGATACCATAAAACCTGACCAAATCAGAAAGAACTTCCTTATGACGATTTTCCTCCCACGCATTCCGTGCAATGGCATCAGCCCATTCTGGATCCACAATTTCTTTGACATAGGCAGCCATCCTCAAACGGGCCTTGCCCTCTGTCTGCACAGCGATATCCCAAATAGGCAACGATTTTAAACGATCAATTTCCTGATCGGTAAGCTTTGGCCAGTCCATAAAAGTTGGTCTGTAAGGATTAAAAGTCTCACGGAACATCTGACATACCATTTGCCTATGCTCTTTACTACCGATTTTAATCGAGCCTGGAATATTACTCATCCAATGGCGCACTCGATAATTCATCTCCTCGAGCTCTTTATCTGATTTTGGCTGAGGCAAGGTATGTAAATCTTCAGGTAATTGCGTATAAATTGCTTCCAAGTCAGACATTTCCAAATCGACTCCTTACTTTTAAAATCATTAATTTTTTAAATCATTTCAGTTCTGATAATTTATGGATGATACGGTTAACAAGCCCATATTTGATGGCTTCCTGGGCAGACATCCAATAATTTCTATCGGTATCTTTGGCAATTTTATCATAAGAATGTCCAGTCTCTTTTGCAAAAATTGCATTCAAACGTTCACGCATTTTTATAATTTCCCTGGCCTCGATATCAATGTCCGTCGCCGGTCCTCTGACCCCACCCATTGGCTGATGCAATAAGAAACGTGTATTGGCTAAACAGAAACGTCGTTCTTTACGTCCTGCGGCATAAATCAGGGCCCCTGCCGATGCGACCCATCCTGTACCAATCATGTTAATCGGTGCATGGCTGTCCACAAAACGGATCATATCATGAATTGTATCACCACTTTCCACATGACCGCCAGGCGAATTGACATAAATATTGATCGGCTTAGACGACTCATAAGCCAGGGCCAACAAACGCCCGCTTATTTCCCTTGCAAGCTTGTCATTCACTTCACCAAAAATTAGAATTGTACGTTCTTTGAAAAGTTTATTTTCCAATTCATTATTTGCACCAGCCTCAGGAAAATTTTTATCCTCCTTTTTCTCTTCATCATCTGGATCACTATCACTGAAATGTTTTTGTCCACCATCTGAAAGCTGCATAAGCTTCACCAATATCTTCCTTCAAATTATCTTTTCAAAAAAACAATTTTTATTTTATTTACTCTATTTTTTATACACCCTACATTGATAAATGAAAATTTTTTTTATTCACTGATCAGTTTTTTATATATGCCTGTAAAATTATCATTTTTACACAACAAAACGTATTATGATCTGCAATTTATCTTATAAATCAGGGGGAAAAGATTATTTCTCTATATTATGGAAACAAAATAGCGTATTAAGAAAAAACCTATAAACACTATAAAATTCATCAAATATGTTTTTATTTTATAAATTAAGGGTATAGAAGGGTATAGATAGAGTGTCTTCCATCCAGCAGCCAATTTTACGATATTTCTTATTTTTTAATCTCTTCTGTCTGGGGGGATGCTCCCAATCTGTGTTTATTAAAGCCCCCGTAAACGCATATCATGATATAGAAGGCGGCATTGTATCTCAACCTAGGCTGCCTGTTCCGGGAAATGATCAGAAATATCCCTATGTAGGGTTGACACCAACAGCCTCCCCTCCTCTGCCCTCCCAAGATTTACGTAATGCAATCACAGATTCTCTCTCACAGGATAGAAATGAGACACAGTGGCAGAATGTAAAAAACCCAATTATTATTCCTGATATTCCTCCATTACCTGCACAGCAGAATAACCCACCTGCAAAATCGTCCGTTCAAACCAAACCTGTCAATAATCAACCTGGTCAGAACACCAACATGCAACCTGCGGAAAATCTCGCATCCTCTGCGAATTTTGATGCGGCAGGAGAGCCACCTCAACCAAACCAGAACTCGAATATTCACAACACGATCAATCAAAAAGAAAAATCGGTTAAACCAGTCGAGACTGTCGAATCCCATAAAACCGAACCCGTGGTTATGCCAGAACTTAGGGCAAGAATTGATGAAAAAAATGTTGTGATTCCCTCTATTCCCGTCAATCCTCCCCCTCCATCCCACTTCCCTGATTTTGATGTCCCACCGGACATCAACCTTCCCCCTCTATCCCATCCTTCAGGTTTATCCTTTAAGGAACCAACAGGAACGCTTATACGTTTTCCGATTGATTCCGACACGCCTTATGCCAAACAAGAAGATATAATAAATAATATTGCCTGGCAAAGAAAAGGCAGAACCGTTTTTGTTCACGGATATGGTGACACAACCTCTCTTGATCCCGATGCACAAACTGCGGCGGTTTCACTTGCCTTGCTACGTGCAAAAACAGTTGCAAAATTATTAATCGCCCATAATGTACCAGAATCCGCTATTGTAATCCGGGCCTATGCGTTTGGACACGGTGTTCGGATTCGTATGGACAATTAGTATTTTCTTTTTTAATTTTAATTTATTCTATTCAAACGAGCCTATGTCATGACAGAAGAATTCCATCGTATTCGTCGCCTGCCACCTTATGTATTTGCTGAAGTAAATGCCGCTAAAAAGGCCGCACGAGCACGTGGAGAAGATATTATAGATCTGGGTATGGGAAATCCAGATAGCCGTCCCCCTGAACATGTTATCCAAAAATTAATTGAAACAACCTCTGCCCCCCGTGTCCACGGTTATTCCGTCAGTCGTGGAATTGCCGGTCTACGCAAAGCCCTTGCAAATTATTATCAAAGACGTTTTAATGTCACCCTTGACCCTGAACATGAAACAATCGTGACTTTGGGATCAAAGGAAGGGTTGGCAAACCTGGCTTCTGCAATCACCAGTCCTGGCGATACTATTCTTGTTCCCAATCCTTCCTATCCCATTCATCAATTTGGATTTATTATCGCTGGTGCTGCAATTCGCTCAATTCCTGCAAAACCAGATGAACATATGCTGGAAGCACTGCATCGTGCTGTTAAACATTCCATTCCGAAACCCACCGCCCTTATCGTCAATTTTCCTTCAAATCCCACCGCCTATTTGGCAGAACTGGATTTTTATCGTGAGCTCGTTCAGTTTGCAAAAAAAGAATCAATCTGGATTCTCTCTGATTTGGCTTATGCTGAAATTTATTTTGGTGAGAAAATTCCACCCTCCATTTTGGAAATACCAGGAGCAAAAGATATCGCTGTCGAATTTACTTCCATGTCTAAAACCTACTCAATGGCTGGCTGGCGTATCGGTTTTGCCGCCGGTAACAGAAAACTGATTGCTGCACTAACTCGAATCAAATCGTATTTAGATTATGGGGCCTTCACACCAGTTCAAGTTGCCGCAACGGCAGCCCTGAACAATCCCCAGGATTATGTAGAAAAAATTCGAACCCTATATAAAGAAAGAAGGGATACCATAATCAAAGGGTTGCATTCAGCTGGATGGAATGTTCCTTCCCCTGAAGCCTCCATGTTTGCATGGGCCCCCATTCCTGAACAGTTTAAATCAATGGGAAGTGTTGAATTTTCCAAACTTCTTCTCAAGGAAGCCCAGGTTGCTGTCGCCCCTGGTCTTGGTTTTGGTGAATACGGTGACGATCATGTTCGAATTGGTCTGGTGGAAAATACCCAAAGATTGAGACAAGCCTGCCGTTCAATAAAACATTTCATGCAGGCTTACTCTAAATAGCCCAACTATCTTTATTTAAGAAAAATATATATCTTGCTCGGAGAAATTTTATGGATAATCCTTCGGTTAATAAACCCTTAAACCTTGGAATCGCTGGTCTTGGAACCGTAGGAATTGGCGTGTTACGATTATTGCAAAATAATCAAAAAACTATAACGAACCGTGCTGGACGCCCGATCCGCATCCATGCCGTGAATGCCAAAAACCGCCATAAAAATCGAAATATTGATTTAACAACTTTTAAATGGTACGAAGATCCGTTAGATCTTGCAACTGATCCTGATATAGATGTTGTTGTTGAATTGATCGGCGGTGCAAATGGAGCGGCTTATGAACTTGTCTGTGAAGCAATAAAAAATAAAAAAGCTGTTGTTACAGCAAATAAGGCCCTGATTGCTCTGCACGGTAACGAACTTGCCAAAATGGCTGCCAGTCAAAATGTTCCATTACTTTTTGAAGCTGCCGTTGCAGGTGGAATTCCCATTATTAAAACCATCAAAGAAGCCTTGGCGGCAGATCGCCTGATTGAAATTGGCGGAATCTTAAACGGAACCTGTAACTACATGTTGACCACCATGACAAGAACTGGACGAGATTTTGAAGACATCCTAAAGGAAACTCAGCAACTTGGATATGCCGAAGCTGATCCATCCACCGATATTGATGGACTTGATGCCGCCCATAAACTTGCCATTCTGGCAAGCCTTGGTTTTGGGTATACTTTCAATTTCAAAGATATTTTTGTTGAAGGAATTCGAAACATCTCTCCACATGATATCCATTATGCCCAAGAATTGGGTTACACGATTAAATTGGTGGGTATGGCACAATATCATTCAGAAAACAAACTGGAATTACGTGTTCATCCCGCACTTTTGCCTCAGTCCTCTCCCTTGGCCCGTGTTAATGGCGTAATTAATGCCATCAGAACAAAAGGCGAATTTTCAGGTTATCTGATGCTTGAAGGTGCCGGAGCTGGCGAAGGCCCAACCGCCACAGCTGTTTGCGCTGATATCATCGATATCGCCAGAGGCAATACAATACCCATGTGGGGAACGGACTGGAATGAACTCCGTCCCGCAACACTTGTCCCCAACTCGGATTTTAACAAAGCCTATTATATACGTCTTATTGTTGAGGATAAACCAGGTGTTGTGGCTGATATTGCAACCATTTTCAAAGAAAACAATGTTTCCCTACGAAGCCTGTTGCAACATAAAAATCATATGACTACTGATTCTGAAAATACAGTTCCTATCGTACTTGTGACTCATAAAAACAGGGAAAGTTCTTTATTAAAGTCATTAAAAGCAATTTATGACCTTCCTGCAATTCTGGAAAAACCCATCATGATCCGCATTGAAGAGCCATAATCATTACATACAAGGAAATTTTAAATCATGAATAAGCCTCCTTTTCAATCTGGTTATACCGTCTCTGATCGAAACTTGGCGCTTGAACTCGTACGCGTGACGGAAGCTGCAGCACTTAAGTCCTTTCACTGGGTTGGACTTGGCAAGAAAAACGAAGCTGATGCAGCAGCCGTTCAAGGCATGCGGCAAGCTTTTGATACTGTTGCCATTTCAGGCACCGTCGTAATCGGTGAAGGTGAAATGGATGAGGCTCCCATGCTTTATATTGGTGAAAAAGTTGGGGCTGGCGGACCCGAAATGGATATTGCTGTCGATCCATTGGAAGGAACAAATCTCGTTGCCAAGAATCTGCCCAATGCGATCACTGTCGTTGCATTGGCGGAAAAGGGGAACTTTCTTCATGCCCCTGATATCTACATGGACAAAATTGCCATTGGTCCGGGCTACCCCGAAGGTGTCATTGACATAGATAATAATGTTAAAACTAATTTAATGAACCTTGCAAAAGCGAAAAAAGTTGATGTTTCTGATTTAACTCTCAGCATTTTGGAAAGAGAGCGTCATGAGGAAATTATTGCCAAAGCCCGTGAAGCCGGCGCTCATGTCAAACTAGTTTCTGATGGCGATGTTGCCAGCATTATCTCAACCTGTCTCCCAAAAAGTAATGTTGATATTGTCATAGGATCAGGTGGTGCCCCAGAAGGCGTTCTTGCTGCTGCGGCATTACGTTGTTTTGATGGGCAAATGCAGGGCAGACTGCTTTTTGAAAATAAAGAGCAGATTAATCGTGCCAGAAAGATGAATCCCCTTGATCCGCAACGCAAACTTTCCCTTCATGACATGGCCAATGGAAATGTCTTATTTTCGGCAACAGGGGTTACAAATGGTGATATCCTTAAAGGTGTGCGCTGGAAAGGAAATCATGTATGGACAAATTCAATAGTTACGAGATCAGTATCAAAAACCATCCGTTTCATTAACGCTTGCCACGACCCGCGTAACAAACCTCAAACAACTATTTAAATTCCTCAAATCTCCATGTCGGAAACCTCTTCTCTAGTCCTTAATGTCAGTCAAAGTCTTTCAGGACGCCAATGGGTATGGCGTCATTCTTCTCTGGATCAGCATTTTCTGGATCGTCAGGCACAAGCGATTGCTCAGAAAGCTTCCCTTTTCGAGGTTGTTGGTCGCATGATGGCATTAAGAGGGGTTTCCGCGGAAAATTTGCCTTTTTTTTTATCCCCAACCCTTAAAGCATTACTCCCCAATCCCTCTTGTTTAAAAGATATGGACAAAGCGGCAGCACGTATTGCCGATGCCATAATTAACCATGAGAAAATTGCCATATTTGGCGATTACGATGTAGATGGTGGCTGTGCCACAGCCCTGTTTAGCGACTTTTTTTCCATGCTGGGAAATCAAGCCATTTCATACATTCCAGATCGCTTCAAGGAAGGTTATGGTCCAAATGTGCAAGCGCTGGAACAGCTTATTCAACAAGGGGCAACCCTTATCATCTGTGTCGATTGTGGAACCGCAGCTCATTCCGTTTTTGATCAGATTA
The DNA here is from genome assembly GCF_009725775.1 of Commensalibacter sp. ESL0382. NCBI lineage: Bacteria > Pseudomonadati > Pseudomonadota > Alphaproteobacteria > Acetobacterales > Acetobacteraceae > Commensalibacter > Commensalibacter sp. ESL0382. The sequence continues at coordinate 13,563 of NZ_WNII01000005.1, read as the reverse complement.
ATCAGGAAAAAACAGACTTTATCGTTTTTGACCACCATAAATCAGAGAACGTTCCCAATATTTATGCAACCGTCAATCCTAATCGTTTAGACTGCACATCCAGACTAGGCAATCTTTGTGCCGGTGGAGTAAGCTTTATTGCATCCATTGCAATTACCCGAAATCTGCGGGAAAAAAATTATTTTCAAACCAACCCTGAACCTAATCTTTTTAAATTAATGGATCTCGTCGCTTTATCGACAATTTGTGACGTTATGCCTTTGACAGGCTTAAATAGAGCCTTTGTCACGCAAGGCTTGAAAATCCTAGCAAAACGTGAACGTATAGGGTTGGCTGCCTTATTGGATGTTGCTGGAATTACGCAAGTACCCAACGCCTTTAGTTGCGGATTCGCATTAGGTCCGAGAATTAATGCTGGTGGACGTATTTCCGAAGCAAGTCTTGGATTACAGCTTTTAACGAACTCTAACCCCTTTGATGCAAGACTGATTGCCGAGCGTCTGGATACCATCAATAAACAACGGCAGAATATTGAAAAAGATGTATTGGATCAGGCCACCGAACAAGCAATGGAACAATATAGACAAGGTAATGCCGTCATTATGCTTAGCAATCCAAAATGGCATTCCGGTATCGTTGGCATTGTTGCCGGTCGCATCAAGGAACAAATCAACCGTCCAATTTTAATCGGGACAGAACTACAGGATGGCACCGTCAAAGGCTCTGGCCGGTCTGTTCCTGGCCTAGATTTGGGAGCCGCTATTATCGCAGCAAAACAGGCTGATTTATTGATCCAGGGAGGAGGTCATACAATGGCAGCCGGTTATTGCTATCATAAAGACAAAAGCCAGAAATTACACGATTTTCTTAATCATTATTTAAACCAGGCCACTCATTATCCGGCTGTCGCAGATTTAGAAATTGAAACCGTCATCACTCCAGCAGGAGCCTCAGTTGAACTGGCCAAACAGATTGAAAATCTGGCTCCCTTTGGAAATGGAAATGAAGAACCCCTCATTGTCCTGTCTTATGTACACATTATCCGTACGGACAGGATAGGCAAAGATGGGAATACCTTACGGTTAATCATTCAAGGAGAAGAAAGACAATCCTTAAAAGCCCTTCTCTTCCGTGCAGATCAGAATCCGATAACTGTATTCTTAGAAGATTCTCAAAACCGGCGACCTGTTCATTTGGCAGGATGGTTACGTAACAATCAATGGAATGGACAGGAAAATACAACTTTTTTTATAAAAGATGCAAGTTTTATAAAAAATTAATATTTTTTACTTGACCAAGAGATCACACCCATGTATTAAAACCTTCATTGCCTCTGTCCCGTTCGTCTAGAGGCCTAGGACATCGCCCTTTCACGGCGGCAACACGGGTTCGACTCCCGTACGGGACGCCAATAATTTATTGCATAAATTATTTGCATCGAATATTATTCATATCTAGTCTGAAGTTAAATAACCATTTGTTATTTTAACTTATTCTATTGTTTTATGCTATATAAAGAAATATGTATTCTTTTAAATGGCTCTCCCATAAATGAAATGTGCTGCTCTCATTGTAACTTACAATCGGCTGAATAAATTACAATTATGTTTACGCGCAACTTTTGCCCTTAAATTTGATACAATAATAGTCATTGACAATGCATCCACAGATGGTACAGAACAATGGCTATCCTCTCTAAAAGAATCCCGCCTACAAATCTTGCGCATGAAAAATAATATTGGGGGTGCGGGTGGATTTAAATACGGTGCCCAATATATTGCGTCTTTAGACATAGACTGGATTTTTTTCTTTGATGATGATGCCTATCCAGCTGAGAATTTGCTTGATAATTTTATCCAGTTCAAAAAAGACAATTATCAAATTTTTTGCTGCAGGGTATTAACCCCTGATTATAAAATATGTTCCATGAACATACCCTTTAAAAAAATACCTTCAACTTTACTGGCCACAATACATTATAAAATAAACCCAAAACAGTTTTTACCGCAGTCTGATGCAATCTGTGAGGTACAAACCTTTTCGTTTGTAGGAACCATTATTCATAAAAACATTTTAAAAAAATACGCCCATATAATAATAGATGATCTGTTTATTTATTTTGACGATTTGGCTTTTTCATATTACTTGTCACAAAAAAATAATAAAATTCTGTATGTTCCAGATTTTATTTTTGTACATGATGTTATTTTACATTCCCAAATTTTTTCAAATAAGAAATTATATTATCTTGTACGTAACCTGATCATTACCCATAAAATTTACAGGAACAAACCTTTTTTTACTTTGCCTTCAACTTTATGCAGAATTATGACATGTTTCCTTTTATGCATGATTCAAAAAAATAGAGTCCAATCCTTAAGATATTTGTTTAATGGAATAAAAGATGGATTTAGTTATAAAGTTAAAAATATTCTTATTTAAATAAAATCCTATATTGCATTTTCAAAACACATTTTTTTACGAAATAATACGCTTTCAATAAAATAATGAAACAATTATCCCACTAAAAGCGTAGTTGTTTTAATCAATCAAATAATTTTCTATTTCTAACCGCTCCCTTGTCCGCACTGGTTGCCATCATCGCATAGGATTTCAAGGCCATACTAACTTTACGTGCTCTTGCCCTGACAGGTTTCCAGCCCTTTTGATCCTGTTCATTTCGGCGTTGTTTCAGGATCTCATCCGATACCTGCAAATGAATGAAGCGATTAGGAATATCAATCTTAATTGTATCCCCGTCTTTAACTAGGCCAATTGTTCCTTTGTCGGCAGCCTCTGGAGATACATGACCAATTGATAAACCGGATGTTCCACCTGAAAAGCGTCCATCTGTCAATAACGCACAAAGTTTCCCAAGATTTTTTGATTTCAAATAACTGGTTGGATAAAGCATTTCCTGCATTCCGGGACCTCCCTTAGGTCCTTCATAACGAATAACAACAATGTCCCCAGGTTCAATTTGGTCTGATAAAATGCTTTCAACTGCGCTATCCTGGCTTTCAAAAACACGTGCCTTGCCTTCAAATACCAAAATTGATTGATCAACACCGGCTGTTTTTACAACACACCCATCTTCGGCTAAATTACCATACAAAACAGCCAGCCCACCATCTTTGGAATATGCATGTTCAATATCACGGATACAGCCGCCAACACGATCCTGATCCAACGTTTTCCAACGCTGATTTTGACTGAAGGCCTGTTGAGAAGGAATACCACCGGGAGCGGCTTTAAAAAAATCCAAAACAGATTTTTCATGTGTTGAAATAATATCCCAATGAAGAATAGCATCCTTTAAACTATCTGAATGGACTGTGATTGTATTTAGATGCAATAAATTTGCTTTAGCCAGTTCACCCAGAATTCCGTAAACACCTCCGGCCCGATGCACATCCTCAATATGATAGAGCTGAGTATTCGGGGCCACTTTACATAATTGTGGTATTTTACGAGATAAACGGTCTATATCCTGTAATGTAAAAGGAACTTCCCCTTCTTGTGCTATAGCCAAAAGATGTAAAATCGTATTCGTTGACCCCCCCATAGCAATATCCAAGGCCATCGCATTTTCAAAGGCCTCTTTCGTTGCAATGGAACGTGGCAATATTTTATCATTACCATCCCTATAATAAGAATTACAAAGTTCAACAATTCTTTTGCCCGCCCTTCTGAATAAAAACTGGCGATCTTTATGCGTAGCCAACAAAGTGCCATTACCAGGAAAGGAAAAACCCAAAACTTCGGTTAGACAATTCATGGAATTGGCCGTAAACATACCAGAACAAGAACCACAAGTTGGACAGGCGTTTCGTTCATATTCCGTTACCTGACTATCTTGAACATTATCATCACCGGCGGCAATCATCGCATCAATCAGATCCAGTTTATGATTAGCCAGATGACTTTTACCCGCTTCCATTGGACCACCGGACACAAAAACAGCAGGGATGTTCAAACGCATTGCAGCCATTAGCATCCCAGGAGTTATCTTATCACAATTCGAAATACAAACCATTGCATCTGCACAATGCGCATTCACCATATATTCAACTGAATCAGCAATAATCTCTCGACTTGGTAAGGAATATAGCATTCCATCATGCCCCATCGCAATTCCGTCATCAATCGCAATTGTGTTAAATTCTTTTGCCACGCCACCGGCATTTTCAATTTCTTTTGCAACCATCTGGCCCAAATCCTTTAAATGAACATGGCCGGGAACAAATTGGGTAAAAGAATTAACCACAGCAATAATTGGTTTATGAAAATCATCATCTTTCATTCCAGTTGCACGCCATAAAGCACGTGCACCAGCCATATTACGACCATGAGTAGAAATGTATGAACGATATTGAGGCATCCGTTAACCCTTGCATGAAAAAATTAAAATAAATTGTGATTAAAATTAATTCCTATTGAATTAGTTCACTATTCTGTAAAAGCAATTTTATACATGATTTTTTTAATAAATTATTATTATATCTTACAATCAACCGCTTTCTTTATTTGAAATCATCATAAATCTTTAAACATGATAAGAAAACTTTTAAATTGATTTCTGTTTCATAACCGGTCAAAACGAATTGATTATTTTATTTAACAATCGTCAATGAAATAGAAAATATTCTCGAATGTCCCGTTTTTTATCAAAAATTATAAAACCCGCAATCTTTTTTGACCGGGATGGTGTTATCAATATCGATACGAACTATCCTTATCGTCTGGAAGATTTAATTTTGGTTGAAGGGGTTGAAGAGGCTATTTGTCAAGCCAAGAAACTCGGTTTCCTTACCGTCGTAGTAACCAACCAATCTGGGGTTGCACGCGGCTTTTTCACAGAACGGGACGTCCAGAACTTTCATCACTATATTCAAGAAAAACTAAAAAAATATAATACCGCTATTGATGCCTTTTATTATTGTCCCTACCATCCAGAAGCCAAGATTAAAAAGTATCGACAGGATCACCCTGATCGTAAACCGCATGCAGGAATGATTGAACATGCAATTCATGATTTATTCATTGATCGTCAGCATTCTTTTTTGATTGGTGATAAATTGACTGATTTACAGGCTGCAGAAAATGCAAATATTGCAGGATATCTTTTTAAAGAGAAAAATCTTGCATCTTTTTTGAATAAAATAATTAAAAAACAATTAAAATATTAATTTAAGTTCGTTATAAATTCTTTTTTACAATTAAAAATCAATTTTCTATATATATTAACATTATTACTAATCAATTAATACCTCTTAAAATCTTTTCAATTACAATCAAACTTATTCGTCATTTTTATTATTAATTCGTAAAAATTAAAAAGATGTAATTAAAATATATCTTTATTGCCTTTTCATATTAAACGTTATATAAGATGTATTTGAAATAAATCTTTTGCTTAAATATTAAGAATCCTTTTATTTCAAATAAATATATTTAAAAATACTGAATCGATAAGTCTATGAAAAGTAATTATCAAGATGGTGTTATCAGTACTCTAACATCAGAAATACTTACAAAGCTTAACAGGAACCCTGTTAACAGAAAATTGAAATGGCTACTTTTAATTTCAGCCTTTCTATGTTTTTTATTTATGGGATGGGCAACATTATTCACCTATCAGCAAAGCCCACCTATTCCAGTTCAATTCATTTCATCACAAGATCAGGTTTTATTCACAGACAAAGATATTTTTCTTGGAAAACAGGGTTTTCAAAAAGCCGATCTGATTGATTACGGTGGATTATACGGTATGGGATCCATGTTTGGACCCGATTATACTGCCAAAACTCTCGTGGATCTTGCCAAAGCAACTCGAGAATATCTAGCCCGAGAAAAATTTCATCAGTCTTTTCATTTATTAACTTCAGATCAACAATTCCTTATTCAAAGGAAAATGCAAATAATGTTACATAACGTTGATCTTACACAGAAATCTTTACGTTTTCCTACTGCGTTTAGTCAGGCAATCGTCGATGTCAGAAAAAATTTATCTCAAGAATTAGTACAGGATAATTTCAAGGCCGGTTACTCGCGGGCTCATGCATTAAATCAGGCGGATGCCAAAAGCACTTCTGAATTTATTATCTATACCGCCCTCACATCCGTAGGCCATCGCCCCAACAGCACCATATCCTGGACACAAAATTGGCCTTATGAACCCATTGCAGGAAACCAACCTACCAGCCAAACCTTTACCTGGACATGGGCTGGGTTCTGTTTTGCCTTTGCAGGCTTTGGTGCCGTGATCATGATCAATCGTATCTGGCTATCTGGTGAAGATAGGGAGGCGATGGACCAGGTTATCGACGGATTTAAGAATCTGACCCCAAGCCAGAAAAAAATCGGTAAATATTTTTTATTTGTTGCCGCTATTTTCCTCGTCCAGCTTCTAATGGGTGGATTAATGGCCCATTACTATTCTGAACGGACAAGTTTTTACGGATTTGAAATAGGAAAATATTTACCTTTTAATTTTCTACGAAGTATTCATTTGCAAACCCCGATTGTATGGATTGCATTTTCCTGGATTGGTTCAGCTCTGTTTTTAGGGCCAATTATCAGTGGAAAGGAAGCAAAATATCAGAATATACTTGTTGATCTTTTATTTTATGCATCAGTGATTGTTATTGCGGGTATTGTCATTGGCAACTATCTGGGCATCATGGGTTACCTGCCTCATTTATGGTTTTGGTTCGGCAACCAGGGCAATTCCTATCTGGAATTAGGCAGAGGTTGGCAATATGCTTTTTTTGCCGCTCTTTTGTTTTGGAGTTATTTAGTATTCCGCTCCTTCTGGCCCGATAAACGTCACTGGCAAAGAGCCTTTAAATCATTCCGTATTGGAAATATACGTCTTGAACATTTATTCTGGTTATCGACTCTAAATATTGCCATTTTATACGTATTTGGCATGATACCCATGTTTGAAATAGGCAAGTCCTATACCATGGACGACTTCTGGAGATGGTGGGTCGTTCATCTTTGGGTTGAGGAATCATTTGAATTCTTCACGGCATGTGTTACCGCCTATCTTTTGATGGGGATAGGATTGATTTCCCGTTGTTTTGCTGAGCGGACAGTTTATTTTGAACTTATCCTAATCTTTATTGGTGGGGTCATTGGCACAGGGCACCATATGTATTGGGCCGGTGAACCATCCATTTGGATCCCCATGGGAAGCATGTTCTCATTTATCGAGGTTTTACCCCTAATTCTATTGGTTATCGAATCTATTGACGAATATAAAATCATTACAGCCCATCAGACTTTCCAGTATAAATTGGGATATATGTATATTATTGCTGCTGCAGTATGGAATTTTATCGGTGCGGGTGTCTTTGGTGGGGGTGTATTGAATGCACCACTTGTTAATTATTATGAACATGGGACGTTTTTAACCTTGAATCATGCCCACACCTCTCTTTTTGGAGCCTTTGGTCTTTTGGGACTGGGAATGATTTATTTCTGTTTAAGATATATTGCTAGTGACAAATATCCATTTATAGAAAAATGGGGATATATTGCCTTATTCCTCTATAATATCACACTTGTCCTATGGACTACATTAACCTTTTTCCCTGTCGGCTGGCCCCAACTCAACGCTGTTTACGAACACGGATTAACTTACGCCAGAAGCTTAAGCTTTTATGATACCAAAACATTTTGGCAATGGTTACGTATAATCGGGGATATTTTCTTTTCTATAGGCGCTTTAATTATGTGCTGGGATTTTATCGTGAAACTCAAACCTATTTTTAAAAAATAATATTTCTATTTCTTTTATAAAAAGCTCGTCAAAATTCAATAAATAAATAATAATGACGAGCAATTTTATCAGAAAGAAATCATTTTACCGGGTGTAATTTTATTTCCAAGTCCCAACAGCGACTTGGCTAAAGGAATTGCAACAGGTGCAAGTTGTCTCCCCATTAAAATTGAACGGTGCTCGATAGAGGCCAGCATTTCAAAATCATCATTTAATTTTAGGAAATCATCTCGTATCGCTTTGCCTATACGGACCGTTTGGGCAATCCCATGACCACTCCATCCGTGAACCGCATAAATAGGCGCTTTTTCTCCTAATTTACGACAATCTACCGCCCCATTTAGGGTTAAATCAGTTGTTCCACTCCACGCTAATTCTAAATGAATATCATCACGTTGAGGAAAAATAGTCTTAATTCGTGACATTAAATAATCAACAACTTTATCAGAATTCCATCGCATTCCTGTTCCTTGCCCTCCAAATAAGATACGCTCTTTACGGACCGGGCGATAATAATCTATTTGTAGCTGCGTATCATAAACAGCCATTTGTGTCGGAAGTAATGTTTTACTCCCCCCCTCAACCGGATTAGTAACACCAACATAAGTATAAAAAGGAATGGTTGAATTAACATCTGATAATAATTGAAAGGTCGTTTGGTGAACGGCTAATACCACGCCTTTTTTTGCAAGAATTTTACCCTGTGCCGTTTCAATAGATACCCCTTCTGATACAGTTTCTATTTTTAGAACTTCACTATCCTCATAAACATGCCCACCATTTTTAACAAATCCATAAATCAAACCACGCGTTAAACCTAAAGAATGAATTTGCCCTCCAATCTTATCCAAAGCACCACCATAATAAAGTTCTGAATTGATATGATCACGAATTTCATAAGGCCCTAAAATGCGAACACTATCGTCACCTAAATATCGACGTGCATCTGCCCCAACCGTCAAAGCATTGATATGACCAGGATGAATCGCCGCGGTTAAATGCCCACGACGCATATCCAAATCCAAAGCATAACGTTCTGTTATTTCTTGAATAAGATCAAACGATTCAATGGATGTAAATTTCCACAAACGACAAGCTTCGTCATAATCGAAATTCTCAATAATAGATTCTGCTTCCCATCGTGCCAATCCAGGCGTCAATTGTCCGCCATTTCTTCCCGAAGCAGCTGACCCCACCTTATTTTTTTCAAGAAGGATTGTTTCAACACCAGATTCTGACAAATGTAAAGCCGTAGAAGCCCCAAGCAATCCGCCACCAATTACTACCACATCACATTCACAATCATGTTCTAAGGCTGGAAATGTTTTCCATGGGGATAAAGTCGCCTCATAATAATTGGCGGGTCTAGCTAATACATCCTCATCTTGTACTTGTCGCGAATCAACCCAATTCCATTCTTCCTGTTTAGGACTTTCATCCGTTTTTCTAAAGATAACATCTTCTGTTAAAATAGGTTTTTCAAGTTTTTGTTCTGTATTCATCATTTTCATCCGACCACACTTATAATGTTGATTTAGCTACATGAATATCTGTTCCAGACGTTAACGACAAATCATGCCTTTTAAATAAAGGCCGTTTACGAACTTTACAGTATAAAATATAGGTTATTCCTAAAGCGGTCCAAAAGCCTCCCAATAAAAGTGCGTCTTCTTTTAAATTAGACCACATCACAATTACTGAGAACATTCCCAAAGAAGGGCAGATAATATTTTTTAAAATTTGTTTAAGCGTTGAAAACTCTTTTTTATAACATACAAACCATATAAACACAGAAATGTTAACCGCACTAAAAGCGACCATCGCACCAAAACTAATTAATGAGACGGCTGTATCTAACCGAAAGAAAATAGCATTTAAAGAAAGAATTCCCACCAACAGCACACAAACGATAGGAGAGCGATAGTGAGGATGAATATATTGCAATTTTTTTCCTGGAATAACCCCATCAATACCCATAATATAAATTAAGCGTGCTGCACTGGCATGCGATGCCAGAGCCGAAGCGAAAGTATTAATCAAGATAGCTAATAAAAAGATCGATTGGAACAATTTTCCCCCCACGTACAAAACAATTTCAGGCATTGCCTCAATAGGATCTTTGAAAAGGCTATTATTCGGATAGTAAAGCTGGATAAACCATGCCGATACAAAAAAGATAATACCACCCGTTAAAACCGTAGCAATAATCGCCCGCGGTATATTTTTTCTGGCATCAAAAGTTTCATTTGCAAGCGTGGTTACAGCATCAAATCCCAAAAAAGAAAAACATAAAATAGCAGCACCACTTACCAAGGGAATGAAAGAATTATCCCCATTCAATAAAGGTTTTAACGTCATTACATGCGATACATCATATTTAAAGACCAAAGCATGGATAACCAAATAGATGAAATAAACCATCAAAATTAGAGGAATACCAACGAACAAGGCATTAAGATTGGCAAGAAATTTAATATTTCGACAATTAATAAACGTAACTAATGCCGTATAAAGAATGATTAACATCCACGCGGGAATACCAGGGAATAAAGCTTTGAGATAAATTCCTGAAAGTAAACTATTAATCATTGGCAATAAAAGATAATCAAGCAGGGTTCCCCACCCGACAATAAAACCACTAATTTTACCGCAAACTTGATTGGTATAACTATAAGCAGAGCCTGATTTAGGAAAAATAACAGCGAGTCGACTGTAACTAAAAGCAGTCAACATGATGGCACCCAATGCCAATAAATAAGCCATAGGAACACGACCATTCGTTACACCTGATACGATACCAAATGTGTCAAAAACAGTCATGGGAGTCATGTAAGCTATCCCGATGATAATAACTCGCCAAAGAGATAACTGAGCTTGGTGCGGTGCTAACTCATTCATATGCCTGCCTTTATTATCTAAATAAATTTTACAAACAATTTTAAGAATATTATTTATAAAATTTATAGTAACAAAACATTTTTATTAAGAAACTATTTTTTTTATTAAGAAAATATTTTTTTTTATTAAGAAAATATTTTTTACAAATTAATATCACATATCATTGTTATCAACAGATTTACTTTGCCTTATGCAAAGGATACTGTTAATGAGACATATTTTTGAATTAATCAACCTTTTATTTGCAAAAAAAACAGATATAGGATCGAAACCTGAATTTCGTTTATAAGAATGTTTTTTGCAAAGGAATCAAAAGTAATAGAAGATTTTATGAATAAAAATAGAACCTACTATCTAGACCCATGAAAGAAAAATGTTTTAATTTATCGGGAAGACGTATCAGTAGTATTATGAAAGCTGACTTAGTAATTCATCATTATATATAACAGAACCAAATTTTTGAAAAAAAATTATCTGTCAGAAAATTATGTGTTTGCAGAATCACTATTGACACAAGCAGCTTTTAAAACAGTTAATTTATAATCCAGTGCCGTAATCTGTCCAGCGACTGAAAAAGATATAAAATTATTTAATATAAAATCTTGAAAATCCATAAATAGAAAAGCTGTTTTTCTTTATTCATTTTTAAATAAACCATTAAATTAGCCTTTTTAATATAATATTAATATTTATAATCTAATATTTTTAGCGTAAACCAATTGCCTATGGCACCAATCAGCAATAGAACACTTGTTGCGAGAAATACGAAATACATACCCATATAACCACTGACAAACCCGCCAGCCAATGGACCGATAACCTGACCAACATATTGTACGGAAATAATATAACCCAATACAGTTCCCACTAAATGATTTGGAACTTGATGTCGAATGATTGTTATAATGCAGGGCATTAAACCACCAAGGGCCAATCCCATAAAAAAACGTAATACGATAAGTTGCCAGACTGACGTGACATAGGCTTGGGGAACAAGCAATATCCCGGCGATAATTAAGGTCCAGATAATAATCCGTGCATGACCTATTTTATCCGCTAAATGACCAAGCCATGAAGCAGACAAAATACTCCCAAAAGCACCAGCCGACATAATCAAACCTGCAAAGAAAGTTATTCTGGATTGCTCAACAGCCAGTTGATGAACATATAAGGTTATAATTGGTTCGATAGACATATTGGCAATCATTAGTAACATACCCGTAACCAGCATTATGAAAATCAATCTTTTATTGGGAATATCGAACCAATTTCCTTTAACGGTTTTTTCATGAATAACCAACTTTGAAGGTTCTCGAATAAAACCCAATGTAACAAGAAACGTGATGAAAATTAAACATCCTGCCCCTATGAACGTAATACGGATTCCTATTAAAGATGGCAATATCCCCCCAATCAGGGGACCAATCAGATTTCCTGCCATGATACCGGATGAAAGCAGTCCAAGTGCCCAAGCAGAACGATCCTTGGGAGTTTGGGCAGCAATCATGATTGTTGCACCTGAAGAATATCCTCCAGCAAAACCCGCAAGCAATCGTAATCCAACCAATTGCCAAATATTTGTCGCACATCCCATCAATGCCATTGTCACGGCCATACCTAGACTCGCCCTAAGAAGCATTGGTTTACGACCATAACGATCCCCCAGATATCCCCAGAATGGCGCAATCATTCCTGCTATAAAAAATGTTGCGCTATAGGCTATTCCTGACCATTGAGCTATACTTGCATGATCTTTGACTCCCAACTGCTGAACATAGATCGGTAAAAAAGGCAACATTAATGTCATTGCAAGAAAGGTTGTAAATGATCCAAATAAACAAACAAAAAGATTGCAAACCCAATATGACTCATCTTGATCTGTTTCAATTGTTGAGGACATGATAAATCTACCATAAAATTGTCTTTGTTTGGTATACCAATTTGGTATACCAAAATGATCCTATCATATAATCAATAATAAGAAACAAATTTATGAACGAAACCCTTACTCAAGCTCAGCATGCTGAAATAAAATTAAGAAATCTTATTCTGAATATGGAAATAGCACCGGGTGAACGTATAACAGAACGTGATATTGTAGGGTTCATTGGAATTTCTAGAACCTCCATTCGAACCGCATTATTTAAACTTGCTAGTGAGGGACTGGTTATTCACAAAAAATCCGGTTGGATTGTATCCCCGATTAATCTAGAAGAAATTTCTCAAGTGTGCATTTATCGTAAAATACTTGAGGTTGCCGCTATTCAAGAAACAACACAAATAGTTATAGATAAAAATATTTCAAAAGTTGAAAATCTACTGAATTCAATTTCACCAACCTCAACTCATGAACAGCTTGATCAAATTGGCCATGATTTTCACATATGGATTGCAAAACTGTCAGAAAATGAATTTATTATTCAAGGCACTGAAAATGCAATGATGAGATTAAGACGAGCCCGCTGGCTTGAAAATAAATATGATCACACGGGATGGGATGAACATCGTCAAATAGTGATTGCCTTAAAAAAAGGAAAAATACAAAAAACGATATCACTTATTGAAAACCATATCTCAAGAACACGTCAAAGCTTACTAAGTACACTTCAAAAAAAACAGCTAAGTCTTAGGGCTCAAGGCGCCTTTTTAACATCTAAGTAAATATCTTTTACAAATAATAGAATTAATTCAACCTAATTTCTTTAAATATTAAAGTGAAAATATAAGAATATTTCTTAAAAAATAATTATTCTACAAAAAATGATATTAAATAATTTTTTTTTAATTTTTAATAAACAAAATATTTTTGATATAAAAACAGAAAAAATACAGAACTAAATATATTACCTATATTTTGTTTCCAGTATTAATTATTCTAT
>NZ_WNII01000004.1:0-57857 GCF_009725775.1 Commensalibacter sp. ESL0382 | reverse complement strand
TCTAAGGCTCCTAAAAACCCTAAACATCATAGCGCCACAAAAAACACTACAACCAATACGCCACCAGCATATCCCCTTCTCATCCTATACAATTGTCAATGAACAAAACCGTAAAACACATCAAAAATGAGCCCTACAATCTAATCCCCACAAAGCAACCAGTCAAGAACTTTCCAGCTCGTCGCTCCGTGAATGTCCTTCTACAGAAATCTCTCATGCCAGTCAACCGATTTCTCTCAAAATTATCCAAAAAAATCTCGCCAATAACAAAAATAATAGGTTATCAATACCTTACACCTTAAATAACCATAACCCAGCCAACAAAACATCCAAATCTCCGATTCCGCAAAAAAACAGAATCCCAATCACAATAAATAAGGTATCCCGTCCATAATCAGCAGAACAGGATACCTTACCAAATATCGGATTCACCCCTGAAAAGAAGTGTCACAAAGCTAAGTTAAATAAAAAATATTAAAATTTAATAAGAAAGAAAAAATTAAGAAAGGTATCAATAGCGATTCACAACTTAAAGACAAGAAACATCCCACCTTCTCGATGCAAACCTTATATGGTGGCAACCAGCACAATTTCAATAACTTAACCAAAATTAATCATTCGCTATATCAACCTCATCAACAGTAAAATAAAAAATGTTTCCAATAGCATCTGGTTTTATCTAAATTAGACTTGATATTTTTTGTACTGATTTAAGATTGGAATTATTATTACATATTCTGATATTTTATTGATCTATATCACTCAATTACAAATTCAAACCACCACCCAAGTATATTCATCTGATCATAAAATGTTTGTTCAATTTCATTTTCAAAAAATTAAAAATAATATTCAAGGAATTACTGTCTAATAACCTAATTTCAAATTTATTTGAAAAATATAATAGGGTAATAAATAAATAGAAAAAATATCCTCTTGTTAAGAAATATAAAATATAGTTTATAAAAATATAGTTAATTTTATTAAAATTTTATTTTCAAAACGTAATTTTGACTATATAATAACAATATGTCTGACAAACTGGGACTTTATTAGGACAATTCTGAAATGACTAAGGTAAACCCGTATCCATAATATTAACTTTTACACTAATGATTACGAATAAAAACCCTATTCAGAAATCTAATTTTCTCCATTTTCTGTATGTCGAAAAAGTAAAAGTGTTAGTTTGTTAGATATTTTATTTTTACTTTATTGTTTTAAGGAGACCGTATAACAACATTAATCATTTTTTAAATTTACTTTATTTTGTTATATTAGTAAAATAATTGAATTTCAGTTTAAAAGGATTAATGCTTCTGCCATGTTAATCCTTTTTTTTTAACCTTATTAATTGCATAATGTTCAATGATAATACCCAAATATTCTATTTTATAACCATTTTCTAACAATTCGATTTGATAAATGAATAAACGGACGTTCAATCCAGTTATAACTGTAAAAGCTTACAATTAAGACAAGTATTAATTCTACAGCAATCTGCAAGAAAGGATGAGTAGCGTTAGAAAAAAATCGTAACTGATAAAATGTGATAAAAATATAAAGGATAGGACAATGCCACAAATAAATGGAATATGACACATCACCTAGTTTTTTTAATAAATTCGCAATTTGGATATGATTGCTCATTTCAAGTCCTATACATCCATATAAAATCAGAGCTGGTGATAATCCATTATAAAATAAATTGGCCCATTCATTAAAATGTAATCCATATAATTTCTTATAAGTGAATATAAAACCTGTACCACCGATCAATATACCTAAACACAAAGCAATATACTTATCCATTACAGTATGTTTTTTTATTTTAAAAAAAATATAAGCAACGCATAACCCGAAAAAAAAGTTGAAAATCTGGTTATCTCCGAGAAAAAATGGAACATGATGAATCCAATGTTCCACATAAGCATATAAAATGATCAAATGTAAAATTGCCCAGATTATAAAAAAAGGAAGCAATGATTTTCTGGGAAACAAACAAATAAAACAGAACATTACAAGATAAAAATACTGTTCGAAGGGTAATGTCCATGCAGCGTTCTGTAATGGCATATCAGTAGTTAAAAGGAAAAAATGTGAAATATTTTCTATTTTATGCAAACCAGCTGTTTTAATACCATTGCAGTGAAAAAGAATGATAATGAAAATCATGGTAATCCAAAATAACGGATAAATCCGAAAAATTCTTTTAATTAAAAATTCCAATCCTTCCTTAAATGATGCTTTTTCATGGTTTTCAAGAACGTTCAACGCAATGACAAAACCACTTATAACAAAAAATAGATCCACCCCATATCGCACGAAAGGTCCAGAAAACGTATATATCGTTGCGAATATGGGTTTAACTTCTATTTTAATCGATAAAAAATGCGCCCAACAAACTGATAAAGCGGCAAGCCCTCTTAACATTTGAAGGGTATAAAATTTCCTTGGCAATAATACGGCTCCAAAATATAAATTATTTATAAGGAAATAAATAATTTGACCGTAATGATCAACTATTCTGATTATGCGCTAGCAATTTTATAATCAACTTTTCTTTTGAAGCGATTCAGTATGTTCGGGAAAGGTTGTTTCCCATCCTCCACCAAGTGCTTTATACAGTTGTACTAAATTGGTTGAAATACGTGTTGTACTTTTTACCAAATCATCCTGAGATTGCAATAGTCGACGTTCTGCATCCAGAACATTGATAAAGGTTTGCAACCCCTCACGATATTGTTCCTGTGCCAAAAAAACAGATTGCTGGTTTGAATTGACAGTTTCCCTTAATTTATCATTTCTTAACTGTTCGGCTTGATAAGCAGACAGAGCGTTATCAACCTCCTGCCAAGCACGCAAAACAGTTTTACGATAAGCAAGAGCCGCTTCTTTCTGCTGCGCCTTTTTTAATTGTAATTGACCCTTTAATTTCCCCCCTTCAAAAATGGGAATTGATATTGTCGGTCCAATATTCCATGCCCGTGCTGACCAAAATCCCAAATCCTTGATCGATAAAGATTGAAAGCCCATTTTTGCATCCACGGTTACTTTTGGATAAAAATCCCCTTCTGCCACACCAACCTCTGCAGTTGCAACATGTAAGGCGGCTTCAGCCTCTCTTACATCTGGACGACGTTGCAGCAATTCAGAGGGCAAACCAACAGGAATCTGCGGGGGAACTGGAGGAATTGGTTTTTGTTGTGACAAAGTTTGATCCAAGGCGCGGGGTGGTTCCCCCATTAACAATGCAAGGGCATTCATATAATTAATGACCTGCTCTTCCAATTGTGGGATCTGTGCATTTGTCTGTTCCAGTTGAGCACGGGCATCGTGAACATCCAATTCTGTTACCAATCCCCCCGTATAACGTTTTTGAGCTAAATCAAGTGAATCCTGAGCAATTTTCGCATTTTTTCGAACAATATCCAGTTGTGTCTGCAATCCACGTAGAGTTATATAATCATTGGCAACTTCAGCCAACTGGAGGGTTAAAATATCTCGTCGCTCCTCTTCGGAAACTTGCCATAAAGCTTTACCAGCCTCGTACTGACGACGAACACGCCCCCAAATATCAGCTTCCCAACTTGAATCCAGAGCATCAGCCCATTCATTAAAAGTGGGAATATCAATATCCTTGGGGTCAACGATTTTACCTAACTCAGGTTTCTGATTCTCGACACGGTTAATAATTCGACGTGCCATTTTACTACTATGTTGTGCTCGGCTGTAACTGCCCATTGCATTCAAGGTGGGAAAACGTGCCGATCCTGTTATGATTAACTGGGCACGACTGGCAATCATTCGCTGTGTAGCCATTTGAATATCAAGGTTATTTACGATAGTGCGACGTTCCAGATCAGATAATATCGGATCATGAAAACATTCCCACCAATTCGGATCCAGTTTATTCTTACTGATTTGACTTGTAACATTACCGTGGATTGAATTATGGTTTGGATACCATTTTGAAGGGTACCAAGGTGTCTGTTTTTTAAAATCAGGTCCAACCGCACAACTGGTCAATGCAATACTCAAAAAGGAAAGTGATAAAAAACAAAAGCTATATTTCATAGTTACAACCTGATATCCTATTTTAATATACAGCATTAAACGGGCGTTTTCATTTCGAACCATGATGGTTCTTTAATACTATTTAAGATACGCTTTGATGAATTTACATAGAAGACAAAAATAATATTAATCGAACTGAATCTTGGATTTGATGTAAATATTTCATCTAACTTTTGAACAATTTATCCTTGATTTGCAAGCCATATAAAAAATATGCAAAAAGATAAATTTTTTTGTTGCATCATTTTGAATGAAAAGCTACTAAATAAAGCAAATCGAAGCTGCTGTAGCTCAGTGGTAGAGCACTCCCTTGGTAAGGGAGAGGTCGCGAGTTCAATCCTCGCCAGCAGCACCATTTCTGATTATGTATGACAATTTAATATATCACATCTAATCTCGTTAAATTATTAAAAAATTTTTACAAGATCGTTCTGTTTTTCCATTCCCAACAAAATATATTTTCATATTCAATGACTCTGATCATTTCAACAATAATCATACCATCAGTCTGATCATAATAAAATTACAATCAAATCACAAAATACCAACTTAAAGACAAAATTAAAAATAAGTTGTTAAGAATTATTCGATTTTAAGGATTTTGAATTTTAACAACCATCTGTAGATTTAAACCAAATTTTAAAGATGGTAGCGACGGGCGGATTTGAACCACCGACCAAGGGATTATGATTCCCCTGCTCTACCACTGAGCTACGCCGCCTTATCAATCATTGAAAGACGAGTTTAATTACCCTTATTTAAATGACAAAGTCAAGTATTTTTCACTCATCTTCTATAATATTTTAACTATTTTCTTCCGAAAGCTTTTTTTTTCCTGCTGACAGCGCTCTAGGAGGCCTTCCTCTACGGGGCACACGAACCGGTGCGGGCTGTTCAGCCTCTATCTCCTGAACAACAGGAGTTTCATTTGCAGTTTCATCAATCTTAATTTCGACAGCCTCGGTTGTTTCCGGTTCATCCTCTATCATTTTTACAGGCTCTGTATTATTTGCCGTTTCCTGAAAATTATTGGGACGATGTCTTTGTTGATTAGACTGGTTAATCATATTAACAATACGAGAATAATGTTCTGCATACTGAAAAAAACTTTCAGCATTGACCCGATCCCCTGAACTTATGGCATCCCGTCCCTGTTGAAGATATTTTTCATGTAATTGTTGAGCAGTTCCACGAATACGTCCATTAGGACCGTTACTTTCAAACACATGATTTCGATTAAAAGAAACCTGTCCGTTTTGATGCCGTGCCCCCCCGTTATTGCCTGACCGGTAATAACGACCTCGCATACGTTTTGTATTCATAAGTTATTGTTATACTTTCCTATTAGTAAATATGAAACTAAGGTTACATTTTGATTGGTTGATAGATAATGATTAATATGAAACAAGTAAACTAAATGAAATAAATAAATTGCAATTTAATACTATAATTTATACAGCTATTAATCATTATATTGAGTTAGTAGCTTCTCTTACTATAATTAAAATAAAATTATATGATAAGCTTTTACAATTTTATATTAGAAAAAACAAGGGCTCTTGTATAACCATTTAAATCCTGTTGTTTTTGCACAACATGCAGCCCTACATCCCTTCCAATCTCTGTAACATGCTCTTCCTGTTCAATTCCTAGTTCTAAAATCAAAACTCCCTGTTCCGTTAATAAATCCGCGGCTTGATAACAGATTAAACGATATGCATCAAGGCCGTCCCTTCCCCCATCCAAAGCTGACATGGGTTCATAGTTTTTGACCTCTGGCATTAAATTTAATAATTCATGTTCACGAATGTAAGGTGGATTGGATAAAATAATATCAAATTCCCCCTTTAAGGCATTACCCCAATAACCCGTATAAAATATAGATCGGTCCGCCAATTTGCATTTTTCCGCATTTTTCCTTGCCAATCTAACAGCCTGTTCTTTATAATCGACCCCAATTCCAAAACTTTTCGTATATTCAGACAAGGCGGCAAGCAACAGGCAACCTGTGCCGGTACCCAGATCCAGAAAATTATAACGAGTTTGGCGTTTCGGGAATAATTTCAACAAAACCTCGATCAAAGTCTCGCTATCAGCGCGAGGAATTAAAGTGGCTTCTGACACTTCCAAATTTAACGACCAAAATCCTTTTTCCCTCACAATATAAGCGAAAGGTTCATGCTGACTTCGTCTATAAAAATATGAACGAATTAGGACAGGATCGATCAATTCTGTTTTATCCATCAAGAATAATTCGGTTCTGCTTTTTTTTAACGCCGCAGCTATTAATAACATTGCCTCTCGTCGCGGTGCTTCAATTCCTGCCTTTTGAAAAAGCATCTCGCCTTCCTGAATTAATGAGGCCAACGGTATTTGTACACTATTATCCATGTAATCCAGTAAAAATCAATTTATCCAAATATAAAAACAACTAATGCTTTTAAACGATAATATAACTAAGGCATTAGACAGAAATAAAAGGCAAAAACAGAATTTTTTTCCTAGGTATTCTCTTCAGAAGCCAATAGTCGGGATTGTTCTTCCTGGATTAAATAATCGATAATCTCATCAAATTCCCCCAACATAACACGATCAATCTTATGCAACGTCAAATTTACCCGATGATCGGTAACACGTCCTTGTGGAAAGTTATATGTACGAATACGTTCAGAACGATCTCCTGTCCCCACCTGAGAACGACGGTCTGCCGCACGATTTTCATGAGCGGCCAACCGCTGTTGTTCATATAAACGTGCACGCAGGATCTTCATGGCTTTCGCCTTATTTTTGTGCTGACTTTTTTCCTCCTGCATCGCCACGACCACACCTGTCGGAATATGAGTGATCCGCACCGCACTTTCCGTTTTGTTAACATGCTGTCCACCAGCCCCAGAAGCACGATAGACATCAATCCGCAGATCACTTTCATCAATTGTGACATCCACTTCCTCTGCCTCAGGCAATACTGCAACGGTTACTGTTGAAGTATGAACACGCCCCTGACTTTCGGTAGCTGGAACACGTTGCACGCGATGAACACCCGATTCATATTTCAAACGTGCAAAAACTCCCGTGCCCGTGATTGAAGCAATCCCTTCTTTAAGACCGCCCAATCCAGTATCACCATATTCCAGAATTTCAAAGCGCCAGCCTCGAGATTCCGCGTAACGTTGATAAGCGGAAAAAAGTTCTGCCGCAAACAGACCCGCCTCATCACCCCCAGCCGCTGGACGTAGCTCTAAAATTGCACTTCGTTCATCAGCCTTGTCCTTTGGTAACATTGCCAAACGAATCTTATGTCTTATTTCCGGAAGTTTTTCATGCAACCCCTGTAACTCGGCCTGCGCCAAATCTTTCATTTCAGGATCATCAAGCATTTCCTGAACAGCCTGATAATCCTTTTCTGCCGTCCTTAAAGATTCAATCAAGGCTACAAGCGGATTCAATTCAGCATATTCACGTGAAGCCTCAATAAATTCATCCCCGGATATCTCAGTGGATAACAAGTGTTGTAATTCTTCTGACCGAGCTATGATTTTATCCAGACGATCATTAAAACTTGCAGAAAATTCTTCAGAAGACATAAATTATTTCGCCAATTTCAAAATAAGCTGAGAAACCAAATCATGCAAGGCAACCTCGACTTGTTCACCAGAATTCAAATCTTTCAACTGAACAACTTGTTTGGTCGCCTCATCCTCACCAATAAGCAATGCAATAGACGCTTTCCTTTTATTAGCCCACTCCATTTGTTTACGGAAATTCCCTTTATAGGTCATTTCAGCGGCAATTTTATGAGTTCGCAATAGCTGTAAAACCGTAAATGCCATTTCATGAACCGCATCAGAAAATACAATGATCGCTACAGATTTAGGTTGGACGGGTATCGAATTCAATAAAAGAGCCAATCTTTCAACCCCAGCCGCCCATCCAATAGCAGGAACAGAAGGTCCACCCATTTCTGCAACCAGCCCCTCATATCGTCCGCCCGCCAGAACGGTACCCTGTGATCCAAGCTTTGTCGTTACAAATTCAAAAACCGTATGACTATAATAATCCAATCCACGAACAATATAATGATTTTCTCTAAATGGAATTTTAAACTGATCCAGTGCTTTTCGTAACCTATCCCAGAATTCCAGTGCTGTCGGAGTCATATAATCTTTCATTAACGGAGCATGATCCAATAACGCTCTATCCTGTGCCGCCTTACTGTCCAAAATACGCAAGGGATTTTTCTCCAACCGATTTTGACTATCTTCTGATAATTCAGATTTAACAGTTTTGAAATAGGCAATTAAAGCTTCTCGCCATGCTTGACGGCTGATCAGATCCCCCAGCGTGTTCAATTCAAGAACAACATTATCTGAAATACCTAGGGCATTAAGAATATGCTGCCCCATTGCAATCATTTCCGCATCTGCAAAAGGGGTTGCCGTACCCAGCAATTCTGCACCAATCTGATAAAACTGCCGATAACGGCCTTTTTGAGGACGCTCATAACGAAACATTGGGCCGGCATAAAAAACCTTTTGAGGAAGGGTTTGGGTCAAAGCATTTGTAACCAAGGCACGGCAAATTCCAGCTGTTCCTTCGGGACGCAGGGTGAGAGAATCCCCACCACGATCCTGGAATGTATACATTTCCTTGGAAACAATATCCGACGTATCCCCTAAAGAGCGCGTAAAAACACCTGTTTCTTCAAAAACCGGTGTTATCCATTCTTCAAACCCATATAATGAAGTAATATTTTTTGCGGTTTGCATGACATATTGATGATTTTTTGCCTCGTCACCAATCAAATCATGGGTTCCACGAACGGGTTTAACCACACTCACTTTAAACTATCCTATATTTGAAATTATATTTTAAAATTAATTCTTTTCTTTTTTTTGAGCAGTTTTTTCCGCTTCAATCTGTGCGGCTTTTTGTTCAACCAATTGCACAATATGGTTAATCATTTCTTCAGCAGGAATCGTATGATCCTGCTTTCCACCAACATAGACCATATGACGTCCTGATCCACCCCCGGTAACACCCACATCCGTCATGGTGGCTTCACCTGGACCATTAACAACGCAACCAATGACAGAAAGCGTAATTGGCGTTTCAATATGAGCCAAACGTTCTTCCAATGTTGCAACCGTTGGAATGACCTTAAAACCTTGACGCGCACAGGAAGGACAGGAAACAACCCTTACCCCCCGATGACGCAAACCAAGCGTTTTCAGTATATCCCAGCCTACAACGACTTCCTCTTCAGGTTCAGCCGACAAGGAAACGCGCATTGTATCCCCAATACCTGCCCATAAAAGTGAACCTAATCCAATGGAGGATTTTACAGTCCCCGCTCTTTTCCCGCCCGCTTCAGTAATACCGATATGCAATGGATAGTCACAAGCTTCAGATAATAAACGATAAGCTTCAACCGCCAAAAAAACATCTGAAGCCTTAACACTAATTTTGAATTCGCGAAAATCATTATCTTCTAGGATTTTCGCGTGCTCCATCGCACTTTCCAATAAAGCCTCAGGATTAGGCTCTCCGTATTTTTCCAAAAGATGTTTTTCAAGAGAACCCGCATTAACCCCGATACGAATTGAACAGTTATAATCTTTTGCCGCCTTAATTACATCCCGAACACGATCCGCATTACCAATATTTCCTGGATTAATCCTTAAACAAGCAGCGCCTGCCTGTGCAGCTTCAATCGCCCTCTTATAATGAAAATGAATATCCGCAACAATTGGAACTTCCACATTACGGACAATCTCTTTCAGCGCCCTGGTACTATCCTCATCAGGACAGGAAACCCGAACAATATCAACCCCCACCTTTTCAGCTTTTTTAATTTGTGCAACCGTTGCCTGTGCATCACTGGTCAGCGTATTTGTCATTGTTTGAACACTAATCGGTGCATCCCCGCCAACAGGAACAGACCCCACATTAATTTGTCGACTTTTGCGACGAATAATTTGCTGATATGGGCGTAAACTCATTAATTTTTCTCCAAGTTAATTATGGTAATGCCTTTAACCTTAAAAGAAACAATCTTAAAAGATCAATTTTACACCATCTTCTTTTAACTAACCAACCCCATTAAAATATGCAATATATAACCGCTCAAACATAAAATATTTGTCCTAACGATTATCAGATCCTTCAGTCTTTTCCTGATCATTATTTAAATTCAAGCCATTCTCATTGACCATTTTCTTCTTATTTTTTTCAGGCATTGCATCCGAATTATTATCTACAGGTTCTGTAACAATCTTTTCCAATAACTCAGGCGTTATAACAAAATGCCGTAAAACCTTTCCCCTTTCACCCAGAGGCCTTGACTGCTTCCCATTATTTTCAATAATGACAGCCCCGGCATTGCCAATGGTCATAACAACCCTTGCATGATCTGATGGAACAGTCCAGCTTTCACCTTTTTGCAATGTTTTTTGCAATAAAATACGACCCTGTTGATCCTGAACTTTTAACCAACTGGCTCCGGATGTCCTGATAATGATATTGTTATCAACTTTTTCTGTTGTCTCATTATCTTTGCTTTCAATATTTTTTACCGAATCAGGATGTTGTTGATCAACCTTACCTGATGAGTCAGATGCTTTACTGGTTTGAATAGAAGAGGGTTCCTGTGGTTTCTGTTGATTGTCTATAGATGAATTTTGTGGAGACAACTTATTTTCTTGTAAAGAATTGTTTTTATCACCCTGCGAATAATTTGCCGGTTCCGAAGCCGGTTCATTTGTTTTTTGAGACTGGGCTACCTGTGATTCAAGTTTATGGATAGCATTGGAAACATTTTGATCCGGTTTTGCATTATTTACGTTTTGAGAGGGCATAACAGATGCAATCTGTGGTGAAATTTTTTCCTGCGCCTGATCTTTACCATTTTTATCCATAATGGATGGAATAGTTTCGGCAGGAACCTTTCGATGATCAGTCATTTTGTACCAGCCAACATATCCCCCGACAATAATCAGTAAACCTGCAAAAATAATTACAGCGGCAGGAACTCCAGATTGAGGGACAGGAGCAGGAAACAGTAATTTCTGTTTATATTCTGTTCCCTGATGCTCAAAACGAAAGCGCTTGATTACCTCGTCAACATTCAGTCCCAGAAACTCTGCATAAGAACGCAAAAAACCGGATGCATAGGCTATACCGGGCAACTGATCGATCTGCCCATCCTCCAGAGCCTTTAAAAAAACCAACCGGATTCTCAGCCTCTGAGAAATATCCTCCAAACTCAAGTGCAATTCTTCTCTTCTTGAACGAAGCATTTCGCCAATAGATTGTTTATTCGCATATTGTTCAGGTCCATTACTCATCTGCTTAAAACCCATTATATAGAATGTTCACATATCTGATATACGTTGTTGTCGTCTTACCAAAGCCTCAATTGCCTGTTGCATAAGTGTATGAAAGATATCGGCAACAGGTAAAATTTCCTTTACCATTCCCACGGATTGACCAGCCATAACCGAGCCATATTCCACATCACCTTCCTTTACCGCACGACGCAAAGCCCCCGCCCAAAAATGTTCAATGTCCAGTTGGGCATCCTCTTTACTTAATTCACCATTACGATATTTTTGAATTACGGCGGCTTGATGCTTCATGAACGCTTTTGTCCCTGGATTGGAAAGACCACGCACGGGAATAACTGGAAAACTATCATCCAATTGTACTGAAGCGACTGCATCCCGTGCCGAAGCGTGAATAAACGCTTTTTTAAACCTCTCGTGGGCTTGACTTTCTACCGCTGCAGCAAACATCGTGCCCAACTGTGCGCCAGAGGCACCCAATTCAAGAAATGAAACAATGGCATCGCCACGACCCAGTCCACCCGCAACAAAAACAGGTATTTCACGGATAACAGGTAAAATTTCTTGAGCAAGTACAGTCAAAGAAACAGGACCTATATGTCCCCCTGCTTCTGCCCCTTCTATCACCAGTGCATCAACACCCATTTTAAGCAACCGTTTTGCCAAAATCAAGGCTGGAGCAAACGCAATAACCCTAGCTCCCCCATCCTTAATTTGCCTGATTGCTGTACTCGAAGGAATACCCCCTGCCAACACAATATAATGAACCTTTAGACGCAGACAGACATCAATCAATTCAGACAATTTGGGATGCATCGTAATCAGATTTACCCCAAAAGGCTTTTTTGTCAGTGCCTGAGTGGCCTCAATTTCGACAGCTAGCATTTCGGGTTCCATTGCTCCACATGCAATCACGCCAAAACCCCCGGCATTGGAAATGGCTGAAACCAGATGATGCTCACTGACCCAGGACATAGCTCCGCCAAGAATGGCAACCTCACTTCCCAAAAAATCAGTGCCACGTTTCCACAGACGCTTCAATTCCCTTTTTGCTTGATCATATGAAACTAAATCCATATTCATTTTATCAGTCATTCATTTGATCCAATCCATAAGCTGTATGTAAAGCACGTACAGCCAATTCCACATACTCCGCAGCAACAATAACAGAAACCTTAATTTCACTTGTGGAAATCACTTGAACATTTATAGAACGTTCCGCCAATGTTTTAAACATAATATTTGCGACACCAGTATGAGAACGCATCCCAATTCCAACCACACTGATTTTTACAACATCCTCATCGGTCAGCAATTGTGAGAATTTAATTGTATCTTTTGCCTGTTCCAAAAGCTGTTGAACCTGTAACAAATCCGTTTTAGGCACTGTAAATGTCATATCTGTGGTTTGATTTGTCCCGCTACTCTGCACGATCATATCAACATTGATATTGGCCTCTGCCAAGGGCCTGAAAATAGAAGATGCCACTCCAGGAAAGTCGGGAATACCTTTTACAACCACCTTTGCTTCATTCAAGGAATAAGCGATTCCTGTTACTTGTTCTTTTTCCACAATTTCATCCTCACTAACAACTAAAGAACCTGGCAAAGACCCCTCCTTTGACGGGTCATGATCTTCAAAACTTGAAAGAACCTGAACACGCACCTGTTCCTTCATGGCCAATTCTACACTTCTGGTTTGCAAGACCTTTGCACCGACAGAGGCTAATTCCAACATCTCTTCATATGCGATTGCCTTTATTCGTTTTGCCTTTTTTACTATTCTGGGATCAGTTGTGTAAATTCCATCTACATCCGTGTAAATATCACATCTTGTAGCATTCAAGCTTGCAGCCAACGCAACCGCCGAAGTATCGGATCCACCCCGTCCCAAAGTTGATATACGCTTATTTTCATCTATTCCCTGAAATCCGGCAATAACAGGCACAACTCCAGCCTGCATGCATTCTATCAGGGCTGCTGATTCAATCTGTTTAATTCTGGCCCTACCATGCGCATCATCTGTAATTATGGGAATTTGCCAACCTGACCATGAACGTGCTTTAATCCCCATTGTTTGCAAAGCAATAGCCAAAAGCCCGCTGGTTACCTGTTCACCTGTCGCTACAATTGAATCATATTCGCAGGGATCATATAGGGGATTGAGGGTTTGACAATATTCAACCAGCTGGTTTGTGACCCCTGACATAGCTGACACAACCACGGCTACTTCACAACCTACGCCAACTTGTTTTTTGACTGTTTGAGCGACCTTACGAATCCTGTCCAAATCAGCAACCGACGTCCCACCAAACTTCATTACGATCCGGGGAATATCACAAGACATAAAAAATAAACTCCACAACTATTATTTTCAGCATTTAAATATGATATAATGAAGCATAAATCTCATTTTTCTAATATCATTCAATAATTAACTCAATTATCATTTATAAGCAAATAATTGACTTTTCTATTACTTTTCTTCCACCGAGGGTGAAATAAATGCCTATCGATACTACAGATAATGCCAACAAGCAAAATAATTCAATTATCACGAATGAAATTGATCATTTTAATCAGCTCGCAGATCAGTGGTGGGATCGAAAAGGGCCCATGAGCTCCCTTCATGACATGAATGATCTTCGTATTGAATGGATCAACCGCAACCTGAGACATAATAACCAATATTATAAATCCGGCAATATTCTGGATATCGGATGTGGAGCCGGTTTGGCCAGTGAAGCCCTGGCAAATATGGGATACAATGTATTGGGAATAGATGCCGGAAAAAAAGTTATCAAAGCCGCACAATATCATCTAGATACAACACCCTTGCTCCCTAATGGCGGCTCATTAACCTATAAGGTGGGAAGCATTGAGGAACTTGTTCACGAAAATCAACATTTTTCTGTCATTACGGCCCTAGAGCTACTTGAGCACGTTAATGATCCTCAGAACTTTATCCATAATATCTCCCGGTTGTTACAAACCAATGGTATGATTTTTGTATCAACAATCAACCGTACGTTACCGGCCTTTCTATTTGCCAAGGTAGCAGCTGAATATATTACACGCAAGTTGCCTGTCGGTACACATAACTGGAGACAATTCATCACACCTTCTGAATTGGGCAAAATGGCACATTCTGCCGGATTACGCATAAAATCTATTGCCGGAATGACTTTCTATCCAAATGGATGGAAACTGGCCCAGAATGTAAAAATCAATTATATTGCCTGCTTAACAAACTCATAATTTGTTAACTACAAAATAAATTAAAAAAAGCTTTTAGAAAAAACTAGAAGCTTTTTCTCTCACTCCACCATTATTGGATTGACTTAATAATATCCCTAAAAGAATTTTGCCCGTTGCCCTTACATCCAACTGTTATTAAACCTTACTTTTCTTTTTCATTTACTGGTTTCTGACGACAACCTGGAATGGACAAAATGGTTTTGATAAC
This sequence comes from Commensalibacter sp. ESL0382, assembly GCF_009725775.1. Classification (NCBI taxonomy): domain Bacteria; kingdom Pseudomonadati; phylum Pseudomonadota; class Alphaproteobacteria; order Acetobacterales; family Acetobacteraceae; genus Commensalibacter; species Commensalibacter sp. ESL0382. Next base: position 42,974 of record NZ_WNII01000004.1, on the reverse strand, counting down.
ATGCTGATGAGAAATTGCCTTGGTGCATTCGAACTGTCGGGAAGTGTTGCTATGTTTCGGACAATATAGGAAATTATTATGATCAAATAAATATCGAATATCATTCCAACATCCATTACAAACATGCGTATTGAACACACGATAAGGCGTATTGAATTCAGTTAATGGATTGGTAAATCCTGAAATAACAACAACTGGAATGCCAGCACCCCATGCAAGCCAGGCAAGGCCAGAAGATAATCCGACAAAAAATTCAGCATGTTTCAACCAGCGTACTCTTTCCGTCAAAGGACGCGGACCTGTTTGATCTTCCGCACCGTTTGGAATATGATTCCAAACAAGATCCTTTCCGAAAACCCTGTCCCTATCAATACAAATTACACGATATCCAAGGCTTTTCAAAAAATCAATAACATAATGCCATCCAAAAGGATTGTTCCAGTATTTACATTGTGTCGAGGCCTGTGTAGCAATGACTACATAAGGTTCTGGAATAGGTCTTGTATCTTCACTTGCAACCAAACGAGGGGGGACCTCTTCAGGATCCACACCCAAAATATATCCTGCCGTTCGATGTAATCCTACCAACCTGAAATCACGAGGTTGCCAATTATTTTGTTCATCCTCAAAAAACAGGCCTATATAATATCCTGCATAAAATTTGTTTTCAATTTTCTGTTGAGCATAAACAGAAGCGTCAACAAATCTGATTTCCGGATAGGCTTTTTCAAACAAATCAATAAGGTTTTTTCCCAAAGCCAATGTCAGTTTACAGTCATGTTTCTTTCTAAATTTTTCTGCATAGGGCACCCAACCCAGTGAATCCCCCAAGGATCCGACCGGAAAGGCAATTAAAACTTCCTTGCCCCGAGCATTATATTCATGAACAAGAACCTCTTCTTGCTTTCCATCCTTATGAATCTTTGAAACAATGATTTTTCCATTCATATAATGATGTTTGGCAGTGGTTGCATATCCCTGATCCTGGCAGGTTTGATCCAGCAAGACAACCTCTGTATCAAGATCCATTAAACAAACGCGCCATCCCTCCCCTGCAGCTGGTTTTGGAACATATACGCGTATTCCAAAATTAAAATCGTATAAAATACCCATGGGTCCTTTTTGGGTAGGCTTAGGAGAGGCCTGTATAAATTGATTTACCAGATTTTTGGTGCTATTTGCCGGCTTTTGTTCTGTTTGATTGTTCACCTCTTCACCACCAATCATAGGTGAAAATCGTTTATCCAATGCTTGAATGGCGTCTTGGACCTGCCTGTTTTGTGATAAATTATTTATTTTGTTAATTAATTCACTTTCCTGAGTCTGCTTGTTTTCCAGAGAACTTGATAAATTGTCTTCACCTTTAACTTTTAATTTAACTCTTTCAAACCCTTCTACTCTCACCTTATCATTCTGGGTCAAGATAGTTCCCTTTCAATATAGAATTAAAATTATTTTTATAATTCAGAATTACAAATTTGCTTTGCTAATAAATGACATAAATCCGTATATGTTTGACATGCGGTCATAAAATCAGACGGGTCAATCTCAACGTGAAATTTTTCTTCAAATTTATAACGTAAGTCTAACAAAAGTTCATAATTAACCTCTTTGTTCAACAATTTGTTGCGTGTTAATTGCTTTACATTCCCCTTCCAATCTTTCGTTACATTTCCAATCCATTCTTCTACTTGATTATATGCCTCTTTAAAAGACAAAAATGCTGTAATGATCGGAACCTGATATCGAAATTCCTTAATGACAGGAAGTTTCTTCTCGCAAAAAGCCTCTCGCGTACGCGCAATCTGAATTTTGCCACTGGGTGTTTTTAAGACACCTCCCGGACGTGTCAATACAATTGTCCGAGGCCAAATCATATAAAGCTTGGTTACCTTTTCATAAATATATCCGGCAATTTCTTCATATGACTTGACGGGATTTCGTATGGTTTCCGCAAGAATGGTTATTGATGTTGGATCCTTTAAATTTTCAAGGAAGAAGGTTGTTCCATTAATTCGGATATCAGGACAGGAATTTTCCAATGTGCCACTAATATCGCCAGGATCATATTTCTTGTTGCCTAATGTTATGACGTTGCTGATCCTTCCAGCAAAGTACAATTCATTTTCATAAATGAACCCCAGATCACCGGTCCGCAAATAAAATTCCTTGGAACCAGATAATTTCGCATGAAATACATCCTTTGTTTCTTCTGGACGATTGAAATATCCTCTCGCAACACTGGGTCCAGAAACGCAAATTTCTCCGACCCGTCCATCTCGTAGAATTTGGTCGTTTTCCGGATTCACAATAACAATCTTTTGATCCTCCAAAGAATAACCACATGAAACCAAAATGCGTTGATCATTAACATCAGAAGCCTGCCTAACGAAACCTGTCATCAGGGCTTTTCGTGAAAAATTCCTGATTTTAGGGGAAACATTTGCCTTGCTGTTGGTAACGGTTAACGTTGCCTCGGCAAGACCATATCCAAAAATGAAATGCCTGGCCCTGAACCCTGCCGAGGAAAATCTCTTGCAAAATTTTTCTATTGTTTCAGCCTGAGAATTATCTGCCCCATTCACTGCTATTTGCCATGACGATAGATCTAATTTCCTGATCTCATTTTCCGTGGTTTCCCTTAAACAAAGATTATAGGCAAATGTTGGTCCGCCAGAAACCTGTATTTTATATCTGGTAATCGCCTGTAACCATCTTACCGGTTTTTCAATAAAATATTTTGGAGGCAACAGAAAAATTTTTCGTCCCAAACCTACTGGAACAATAATCCCCCCGATTAACCCCATATCATGGGCGAAAGGTAACCAACTCAATCCGTTGCATTCACTTTCAAGAATTTTTTCACTTGCTGGCTGATGCCGCACATTATACATCAAGTTACGATGCGTAATCAAAATCCCTTTCGTATTCCGTGTCGTCCCTGAACTGTACTGAATTAGAGCAACATCCTTATTATCACCCTTTTTAACTAATTTATCCCTGACATTTAATAAAACCTCCAGGGGAATCCAGACAGGATTACAATCCAGTTTCCGAAAATAATCCTTATATTCGATCAGTAAATGACGTGGACCAATAACAAAATCTGGTTGCGCATCATTTAAAACCGTTGCAAATCGTTCATCACTGCGAATAACATCAACATGAATTCCTGAAACAGGGATCATATTGGCATATATACAGCCAAAAAATGCCAAAACATAATTCAAATCATTTTCACATAAAATCAAAACCCTGTTTTTTTCCTTGCCAAAATGATGCAGTCCTGCCGCAATAACCGAAGCCTGATGATCAAGTTGAATGGCCGTCAGAGTGTCAACAGGATCACATTGGTCATTCAACAGCGTATAAATAACCATTGAGGGTGATGAGCATGCACGATGCTGCACCATATCAACAAGGGTATCGTTTCGCCAATCAACAACGTTATGTTGCTTACAAGTTCGGTCTTCCGTCTGGTCTTTCGGGATAATCAAAACCATCTTTTCTTTATCAATACCATCACTCGTATCTACACGTTCAAATTTTTACTTGAATTATTCTCAGACATTTTCCAGTGTTAAAATTTCATTACTTTCAAAAGGAACTTTTAACTTTCTAAGCAATACCCGTCCAACATCCTGAAGATTTTCCTCTTTCATAAGCTGTAGCAACGAAATTTCACATCCCAACTGATTACTGATCGCAATCTGCAGTTCCACTCCAATCAAAGAATCAATTCCCAGCTCGGTTAACCGAGTATTTCCATCAATTGTATCTGCTGGCAATTGCAACGTTTTTTCCAAAATATGAATTAGATTCTCGATGACAAAAGGTAAACGCCCCTCTAAGGGCAAGATATTTAACTGTTTCATAACTTCAGTCTGTTCACCTGTTGACACCCCTAATGCGGTCAAAGGCTGAAAACGACCATAAGTTCGCGTAATAGGAAACGCGCTGAACCATTTTGACCAATCAATATCAAGGACGGCCAAGAAGGGTTTGTGAAGTTTCCATAATAATGGCATTACATCGAGTGCCTTTTTGACAGGTAGAGGATTCACTCCAAAATTCTGAAATGTTTTGACAACATGACTATCCTTTTTCAGCATATTGCCACCATCAATAGCGCCCCACTCAATAGATAGAGCAGGCAAACCAATCCTTTGACGATATTGCGCCAAAGCATCCAGAAAGGCATTTGCGGAAATATAGGCTGCCTGACCGATATTGCCAAACAAATGAGTCGCAGATGAAAATAAAACAAAATGATCCAACGCAATATCCCTGGTCAGCTCATGCAGATACCAGGCACCCTGCGCCTTGGGTAACATAACTTTTGCAACCCGTTCCCTATCAAGATTTTCAACCACTCCATCATCAATAATTGCAGCACAATGAAATATTCCCTTTAGGGGATATGGCAACTGTTGCACTTTTCCAATTGTTTGTTGTAGGGCATGAAGATCAGTGAGGTCGCACTGCATTTGATACAAACTGATTTCATTCTCTTGTAAGATGCTTAGAATTTTCTGAATTGATGAATCATTTTTCTTAAGTGAGCGCCCTATCAAGACAAGATGTTTGGCTCCTTTTTCAGCCAGCCATTGCACCAATTCAAGCCCCATACCGCCATAAGCGCCTGTCACCAGATAAAGCGCATTGGCTTCAATCGAGGCAACTTCTTTTTGAAGAGGATTAACCATTACATCTTTTGTATCGGTAAAATTGATTACAATTTTACCGATATGCTGGGCAGAAGCTAATGTTCTGAACGCTTCAACCGCTTTGGCAGCAGGATAGACCTTACAGGGTGGCAGAATAATTTTGTCATTCATTATATCCCGCACAATTTTTGTCACAATATCCAGAACTTTTTCTGGACAAACAGCTCCCATCCGATCCAAATCCATAGAAAAGAAATTAATATTTTTATTGAATGCCTTCATTGGCATCCAACGTTCTTCGGCAATATCTTTCTTTCCCACCTCACAAAAACTGCCGAATGGGGCAAGCAGTTCCAAACTGTGATGTAATGCTTCTCCTGATAGGGAATTCAGGATAACGTCCACTCCCCTTCCACAAGTTACCTGTTTAACCCCATCGACAAATTCAAGATTACGCGAATTCCAAACCTGTTCACATCCCAAATCCCGCAAATACTGACGTTTTTTCTCATTTCCAGCCGTTGCAAAAATTCTGGCTCCCCGCATTTTTGCAATTTGAATTGCTGCCAGTCCCAAACCTCCTGCCGCAGCATGAATAAGAACTATTTGACCCTGTTGTAAATTCGCCAAATTGATCAGTGTATGATAAGCTGTAGAGAACACTATGGGCACAGTAGCCGCTTCTGCATCAGGGATTTTATGTTGATCATATTCCTTGATTTTATCAATTTCATCAGAGGTCAACTGATATCGTTTTGATTCCCTTAACAAGGAATGCGTGGAATAATGGACCGCGTAAATATCCTTCAATGCCAGGGTAACATGTGAAGTTAAACATCCCTTAAACGTAATGACAAGGCGATCTCCAACATAAAAGCCAGCCTCCTCCGCCCCTTTACCAACGGCGACAACCTTTGCAGAGGCTTCCATTCCCAGTCCATCACCGTGAAATGTATCCTTCATGACAGAACGCGGTAACAGGCCCATAACTTTCAATACATCTTTAAAATTCAAAGGAGCATCAATAATTTCAAGTTCTACATGACCTGGAGGCGGTGGTTGACGCACAAATGCATCATAACGGATTTTATCCAAAATACCCGGAAAACCAGAAACAAGCCGAAATCCAATTTTTTGAGAATCAAATTGTTCATAAGGAACACATCGCACTTCCTCACGTCTTGTCATTGGTGTTAGACGGGATAGGTAGCGATCCTGACCACGCAAGACAACATCATCCTCCATCTCCTCATCCAGGATTTCGGCTGCAAGGATAGCTGAATCTGTCTTAAGATCCGCATCAATATCAATCAATTTTAATTTCAGTTCAGGACGTTCAAAGGAAAAAGCCCTCGCAAATCCTCTTAATGATGATTGATCCAAATTAATTGATTTATTATTTTCATGAATTTGTTCTGATCCATTAGTAATTATCACGAAACGAAAATTCTCTGAAATTTTCTTTTCTTCAATTACCGGTAATCCATGTGACAGCACCAGAGCTTCTTGTACCAGAGACAATCCAATTCTATCTTCAAATTCGTTGTTTCTGGTATAAAAATAAACAACCGCACGACATTGATGAATATTAACAAAAGAAAAAAAATCCTGATAATCTTTTACCTGACCTTCCCGAATATGAAATAGGTCTTCAGTCTCTTTTCCAAACTGCTGACCAATCTTTCCAACAAGAACGGTTATCCCCTGCATCTCAAGTTCTTTTTTCAGGAGTTCCAAAAATTGATCACTATCTGTCAATATCGCAATCTTGGCAATTTCTCCTAGAAGAGATAAAGGTTTTGATTTTTGCCATTCACGATGATAAAGCAATCCCATCTGTCTGGCTTCTTTCTGCTTTTGACTGGCTATTTCTTTAACAGTCAACCCCTTGATAGAAGCAATCAATTCTCCCTTTTCAGTATAAAGATCAATATCACCAGTGAATAAGTCTTCATCTCTTACCGGATTATTGGCATAAGCATATAACTTGCCCTCATGTCGACCATAATACATAACCCGCTCAATAGCGACAGGAAGGAAAGTGGTATCTTTTACTTGTTGTTTTGCACACAAAATTCCAAACAGTTGAAAAGCCCCATCCAACAAGGTTGGATGAATACAATAATCCTTGATACTATTCTGTTCAGTATCAGCAATTTCAAGATAGGCCAATACGGCATCAGAATTATGATATAACCTCTTAATTGTTTGGAAAGTCCGGCCATATTCCAGTCCATGCTCACGTAATTTCTGGTAAAAGAACTCAATCTTAATATCTTCAGACATTTTCTCTTTTAATATCTGGAGATCAATTACCTTATCTTCCGACCATGGCATAGTACGTCGCAGAGCAACCGTTGCATATAATTCCCATTCATGCGAATCATTTTTGACTCGCCCAAAAGCAAGTAATCGCCCTGTTAAATCATCAAGGCACCAAGTCATATACGGATAAAAATGCTGGTCAATAATCATTGCCTTTTTTAATTGCAGATCCTCGATAATGGCAGGCTCCTGCATTTCTTTAGGTGCATCAATTGCCAGTTGAGCATGAGCTGCCAACGCGGCCTCAACATACGCTGCCCCAGGCAAGACAATCATCCCTTCAACCTTATGGTCGGGCAACCATGGCATAAAATTGATATTCATCTCGGACAACCAGCCCCGTGATGCGGCCCAATCAACATTGCCTAGAACTGGATTTACGCGTTCCGCCAACCGTGTCGCTTTAGAATGTTTACTCTCAAAAAGGTAACTTTCTCGTGCCCAACGATAAAAAGGTAAATCGACCCGTTTTCCACCCGTGATTTTTCCCCAGTCAAGATCAAGACCTATTGCGGAAAGATTGGCAAGCGTTTTTATAATGGCTTTTTCTTCAGGTTCAGAACGGTGCAAACTATAAGTAACAGCAATCGAACTGTTTAATGTTGCAGCGCATTCTTTGATAGAAGAAGATAAAACTGGATGAGGACCTATTTCCAAAAATAGATTGTGTCCATCATGAATAAGAGAGGATACCGCCTCGGCAAACAAAACTGTTTGACGTAAATTACGATACCAATAATTCTCATCATGAAAAAAGGTGTCATCACAAATACGCCCCGTAACCGTCGAATACAAGGGAATTACAGGCATTTGTGGACAAATATCTTGCACTGATGCCTCAAATTCTTCCCGGATCTGATCCATGATGGGATTATGATAGGCAAGTTCCACCCTAAGAAAACGATTGAATTCTGAATGCCTATCAAGTTCAAGCGCAATTTTTTCTAGATTTTCTTTTGATCCAGATAGAGTAAAAGAACGCGTACTGTTAATCGCGGCGACCGTAACGTCTCCAGCATATTTTTCAATTAAATTGACCGCCGATGAAGGTGGCAGACCGACGGCCAGCATTGCCCCCTGACCAGAAAATTTTTGTTGCAATCGACTACGATGGTAAATGACGGTAACGGCATCCTTCAAACTTAAAGCACCTGAAATATAGGCGGCAGCAATTTCACCAACACTGTGTCCTACAATCGCAGATGGTTCAATTCCATAAATTTTCAGGGCTGTCGCTATACAAACTTGAATTACAAAAATGGCGGGTTGAGCCACCGCCGTTTCATGAATACGAGATTCAGTTTCCATTTTCTGCATCTCTTCAAGAATTGACCAACCTGACAATTTCTTAAAATAAGAATCACATTTCCCAGCGATTGTTATACATTCAGCAGGCCCCTTCGATAAGAACCACTTTCCCATTCCCCACCATTGTGGACCCATGCCAGAAAAAACAAAAACAGGCCTGCTTTGTGTTTTAACCTGCTGATTACCAATTATTACATCCGAATTTACCTTATCCTGTATAAAATCCTGAAGGTTTTGAATAAATTCATCTTTGTTTTTTGCAACAACAACCAGATGTTTCTGAAAAAATGAACGATGCTTTCCCACTGAATAACAGATATCCGCAAGGGATATATCGGTTCCCTGCTCGAAATACTCATAATAACTTTGTGCCATCAATTTTAAAGACGGCAATTGTTTCGTTGATAACGATAAAATATACTGATTTGAAGGTAAACAAGCAGTTTTGCCACAGATATCTGATGATTGTTCATTTTGACGAGGAGCCCGTAAAATAACATTTGCGTTTGATCCACCATAACCAAAGGAATTAACCGCAACATATAAATCATCTGACAAGGATTTTAATGAAACAACTTTATCCTGAATCAGGCGTAAATTCATCTCAGCAAAAGGGATATTAGGATTTGGCTCTTTTAAATTTGCCTGTGGTGGCACGGCTCTATGCTTGACACACAAACAAGCCTTAATCAATCCGGCCACACCTGCCGCCGCTTCTAAATGCCCGATATTTGCCTTTACAGATCCTATGATAACAGGTTGTCCGTTCGGTCGGCTTTTGCCAATTGTATTTGAGATTGCCTGAGCTTCTAAAGGATCTCCCACAGGTGTCCCTGTTCCATGCGCCTCAACATAAACGATATCTCCCAATTGTACATTGGCCTGTTGAGCAACTTGATGAATTAGTTTTTCCTGTGCATGCGCATTTGGAACGGTTAATCCTTCATTATGTCCATCCTGGTTAATTCCAACCCCGCTAATGACTGCATGAATTTTATCTCCATCACGCACAGCATCTTTCAGCCGTTTAAGAACAACAATACCACAACCCTCTCCCCTGCCATATCCGTCAGCAGAAGCATCAAAGCTTTTACTTTTTCCATCTTCAGCCATGAAATTGGCCTTGGCGACAATAGCACCGGATTGATCCGTGATCATCAAATTAACGCCGCCGGCCAAGGCCATATCACTATCGCCATTTCTCAGACTTTGACACGCCAGATGAATTGCGGTTAAAGAAGATGAGCAGGCTGTATCAAGAACAAGCGAGGGACCACAAAAATCAAAAAAATAAGAAAGTCTGGCAGAAAGCATAGTAATCGGCAAAGTTGTAGGAAGAAAATTTCTTTCTATTTCCCCTTCTTTCGCTTCGCTAACAGAGTGTTTCGTTAACCAGTCCGTCGCAAAGACACCTATAAATACGCCCACTTTTTGTCCAGCATAGGATGATGGAACAAGACCTCCCTCTTCTAGCGCCTCCCACGCGACTTCAAGTAATATTCTTTGTTGTGGATCACATTGTACAGCCTCTTTAGGAGACATACCAAAGAACAAGGGATCAAATTCAACTATAGGCTGTGTCAGAAAACTGGCATTTAGAAAAAAGCTTTTGGCAATAACTGAATTATCCTGATCATAGGCCGTCCGCCAGTTCCAACGATCAGGCAAAATACGGCTAACCGTTTCTTTTTTCTGACAAATAGCCTCCCAAAAACTTGAAAGATTGAAAATATCTCCTGGGAATCTACAGCCTATACCAACGATTGCAATTTCTTCGTTACTATATTTGTTTATTAGTCTTCCCATAAAATAACACTTTCTTTTTTCTATAATTATTTATTATATTTTCTCATTAATAAAATATTCTATCTAGAATTTTTATTAAATGGTTTCAATATATTGCATTGCCAGCTTTTCTAGATGATTGCGCAACACATGTCCCTCTTCATCCCTCGGAATGGAATTAACCCATAAGACACTTACATCGGGCAGGTTATAAAATTCTTTTTCCAATATCCTGGCAATTTGATCAATATCAAAATTATCTCCGCGAACAATAGCTAACCAGGGTTGCTGAATTCCATCGTTATCAGGCATGGAAAACAGAGCCGCATCTTTTATACCTTCTATACTGCAAATGACTGCGTCAATTTTATTAGCGTAAAATTTATCACCTCCAAAATTGTAAAGTTCATCCACACGACCAATCAGCCTTAAAAGACCTTCCTCATTCAATATTCCTAAATCGCCGGGATAGAACCAACCATTTTTAAACTGTTTATGAGTATCCTGAACATTTTGGAAAAATTTCTGTACGATATTTGGACTTTTAATTCGGATATTACCTATCTCACCATATGTTAGTGGATGGTCTTGATCATCAACAACCTGCACATCAATCCATGGCATGATCAACCCCGCTGTGTCATCATGGTTGATTTGATCAATATTGATCGAAGCGATAACCCCTGCCTCACTTGTCGCATAGGTAACATTCAGATTTTTTGTCAGACGTTGCTGAACAAAATGACGTAAACCATTAGGAAAATTACCAGCAACGACAATTAATCTTAAATGATCCTGTCTGGGTATATCTTCTGGCAAATTTTCTGCAATCAATTGAAGCTGTGCAGGCGAAATAACCATCAAATCAGGTGACAACATGGCAATAGCGGCAAAATACTGCTCGCGATCAGCCATAATAATTGTCCCGCCGATTGACCAGATGCTTAGATAGCATAAAAATCCATGAAAACTGCCAAAAGCTAATGTGGGTAGCAATGTTGGATATCTCGGAATTTCCGACATAAGAGACCAGCTGATTTTTTCCTGGGTAATCATCCTTATGACAGATGATTCAATCATTGAGGCTGTATAATCAATTCTATGCCGCATGAAAGACGTTCCAGCCGCAATTGAAACACGTACAATACGATCCGGTTCATAGAGCGTATAAATGGGATCAGGTTTGAAACGCTTCATGGCCTGATCATACCAATTCAAATCAAGCACGTGTATTTTAGCTGCCGTATCAATATCAAAAAGCGTATCGCTAATAATTGCATCAGGCTGCAATATAGCAATCTCCTTTTCAGCAATCTCGCTATTACTGGACACTGACGCTGAAGCGACACCAATTCGGCTTAGCGCCATTAAAAGCATCCAGTGAATATGTACTTGCTTATAATTAACAGCCACAATTTCGGAACTATTATCAATAACGTCCAATAAAGCATGTGCAAGCCGATTTATGTCTCTATTCATTGCCGCAAAAGTAATTGAGCCTTCGAATGAACGGATAGCAATTTTATCCGGTGCAACTTTTGCAACATAATCTATGAAGCGATCAAACACGTCTGTTTTTCCCTTAAATAAAAGCTTCCCTTTTAGCTATAATAAAAGGAAAGCTCTATTAACCCTATTTAACTGGATAATCAACAAATTGCTTTATGCCAGTTTCATCATTTCATTGATATCATCTTCAACAAGATAAGAAGCTGTATCTGTCAGCTCAACCCGGATCAATTTTTTCCCAGTGCCAAATCTTGTTATCTCAATTGGCAATTGCGCCAATCCCATTGTCCAACGATCTGTTCTATCGGGCTCAATGCTATGCCAACCTGAAAGTTCCGAAATATCAGTCGGGAACATGATCAGGGTTCTATTAGAAATCACGCTAATTTTCGAAACCAAAACACCTAGTGTCCGTCTATCATCTATAAAGGGTCCAATAACATCTGAAGGTAAAGATGTTTTTGAATTCATGGCTACAACATAAGTACCATCAGGAATAAAGAAACTGTAAATATTATCCTTGAAATGAACAGGCTTGATCTTTTTCCCCTTATCAGTAATAAGGCATAAATCAGGATTACGGGTTATCGCTCTTTTTATGACAGGTTTATACCCCAGCTGAGTTGCCCTGCGATCCAAACGATTCCAAATCGGTTCAACCTTGCTTCTGGAAACAGTCAATGGTGCAGCTGCGTCATTTTCCCAGCTTTTATGACCTGCATGCTCATTAAACTCCAGACCGAAATTAACAATATCGTTATCAAATAGATACTTATCATCTGTATTTAAATAAGATTCAGTCATCAGATTTTCTGATAGCAAAATCGAGTGTTGTTCTGTTTCAACATGATAAATCTGGAATTTGTCCCGGAATTTATCAATAACAATCGAACGGCCATTAACCAACATACGAACAGGAATCAAACCACCATCAATATACACGGTATGTTCAGGGGTTAAATATAAATCACGGTGCGGTTTATTCAGACCAAATGCGTGTGCTTTGATACAAACTGGATACAAATCGTTTTTATTTTTACCTTGATCCACGGAAATATCCGTTTTACCAATCCAAACAATTTTACGGTTTATCCTTCCATTATTACAAATAGCCACAACCTCATCACCAACGGAAAGAGATTCTACCGGTTTTTCACCTTTAGATGTAAGAATGTTTGTTCCCAATAGGAAGCATTTTGTTATATCAAAATAGGAATTACCATCAGAACCCCGAACAATATTTACATTAGGCAATGCCTGATTGCTGTCCCCTGCATCATAACGAAAAGAGGCAATAGTTTTGGATGTTTTTCCATCATTGTGAATAATGGATAAAATACCGTCCTTATAACTTGTATAAAAAGTGTTAACATCCGATGACCCAGTATCATTTTCAAATAACAGATGATCATCGAGTTTAAAATTCTTGATCACCAAATGACCATCGACATCTTCAATGCTACCATGATATTCATAAACACCATTGGCTTCATTATTAAAATCAGCAATCAAATCATTTGAAGAACTTGACCTTGTTATTTGTTGACCATTAACGATAACACGGGCACCATTATGAATAATAACTGTCGGCATATCTGTACCAACATTGGTGGCATTGATTGAACGGATATTCAAAACTGCATCATTGTCCAATTCTATAACACCCGGATTTATACCGTCCATTGTTAGAGAACCAATATCAACTTCAGAATTTTGTGCGATTTTTATCCGACCATTACCGCTCAATATTACATTGGATAAAGAAACAACATTGGACTCTGCACTGTTATAATTCAGATTTGCGACACCACCATTACTCATGTCCAGGTTATGAACAGTGACATACGTCCCATCCAGATTAATGGATGCATTCTTGTTCAACATCACTGTATCTAAGGTAAGATTGTTTGCCAAACCAGTAGAAAAGTTAACCGTACCCGTTAAATTAACGTCACCAAAATTACCGGTAGCACCATCCGCGACAGCAAATGTTTTGGCTAGACTTGATGAATTCGATAGATTCCATCCTTTCACATCATAGATATCATTCGAACCCAGGGTGAAGTCGTTCGTATTCAAATCAGCAGTAACCGTCCCGGCCGTAAAAGCAACATTATTATTTAGTATAAAATTATTACCGGTACCTGATAACGTGACATTGCCAAAGGTCAGATTACTCATATTACCTGTATTGAACGTGATATTTCCCAATAAATTCACGTCACCAAAATTACCGGTAGCACCATCCTTAATGGAAAAGTTTTTTGCAAGACTTGACGAGTTCGATAGATTCCATCCTTTCACATCATAGATATCATTCGAACCCAGGGTGAAGTCGTTCGTATTCAAATCAGCAGTAACCATCCCGGCCGTAAAAGCAACATTATTATTTAGTATAAAATTATTACCGGTACCTGATAACGTGACATTACCACCACCTAAGTTAACCGATGCATTCGTTACAGCTGTAAATGATGTATTGCTACCCAGACTTATCCCAGTTCCTGTAATTGATCCTGAAACATTAAATTTGTTATTATCGCCAAGGGATATATTGCCAAACTCAAGATTATTCGCATTACCTGTATTGAAGGTGACATTTTCACCCAATAAATTTACATTACCAAAATTGCCGGTAGCTACATTCCCGACAGTGAAAGTTTTTGCAGGGCCTGACGTATTTGATAAATTCCAACCTCTTAGATCATAAAAATCATTCGATCCTAGGATAAAATTGTTCGTATTCAAATCAGCAGTGACTGTTCCAGCCGTAAAAGTAACATTATCATTTAATTTAAAACTATTATTTTTATCCGATAACGTGACATTACCACTACCAAAATTAACCGATGCATTTGTTGCAGCCGTAAACGATGTATTGCTACCCAGGTTTATACCAGCTCCCTTGATTGATCCTGAAACATTAAATTTGTTATTATCGCCAAGGGATATATTGCCAAACTCAAGATTATTCGCATTACCAGTATTGAAAACCGTTTTATCAACCGTGGTTGTATCACCTATATATCCTGTAGCTCCATCCCCTAATGTTACCGTTCGGGATACATTAACATCAAAATAGTGAACATCAAAATCAACATTTTTTCCTATCGTTAAAGAACCCCCGCGATAACCGATAATAATTCGGTCTGCAGAAATAGCAGCATTATCTCCGATAGTGAATGTTTCACCATTACCTATTAGCTGGACAGTACTCGCGACAATCCTACCTTCATTGCCAATAGAAATAATGCTTTTACTACCATTCTGAAGTAGCGTTTTTGCAGCGGATAAAATCCCCCCATTTCCTATAGTCAACAGCTGGTTTATTCCATCTATATTTAAATTGCCGTCAGTAGTTTCTAATAAAGATTGGCTCCCCAACATCACTGAATTTGCATTACCATTCAGATTGATGTCACCACTTATTGTCATTGAGGTTAGATTGCCGGCAGAAATCAATGATCTTGATGTAGGATGATTGGTCTCTGAACCAATCCCTCTAAAATCACCAAGATACATCCCGTTTCCTTGAATGCCGACATTATCACCAATATTTAATCGATCAAAGCTACCATCAATGGTAATATCTTGGGTCAAGCTGACTTGATAACCGTCCCCAATATGAATCGACGCACTTGAATTATTCCGGTATATATAACTGGATCCGTTTATGGGAACTTCCAGATTTTCAATGTAATATCGACCCATACGAATGTATCCAGCATTCAGAACACCTCCCTGCAAATCAACATATCCCTGGTTTTCATTAATAACAATACCTGAACCCAAACTGATATTTGCCCCTGAGCCAATGACAACGCTATTATTTGAACCAACCCTGAATTCAGCCAGGGCATTACCATCACTGTCTATAAAATTTGAATTGGAAGTATCTTTTAAATAATGTCCCAGGGAAATTATATTCGCTTCAAGCGCAAGTCCTGTTCCAAACTGTAAAAGTGAATTACTGGCATCTAATCTTATCACACCATCCTCCGCAAAGGATGGAGCATTGGCCATCGGATACAAATTCTCATAACCTAGAGAAATGTTGGCATCGTTACCGATAGACATATAGGCAGTACGGTACTTGGAATCCTCATCAATAATTCGGTCCATACTATTTTGACCATAACCGACTGATATTTCAGCCCCTGTTAGAGTCAAATTATCCCCCACTGTAACGGATGCCCCTGCCTCAGCTGCAAATATGCCGGCATTTCTGTTGGTAAGATGAATGACATTATCATCACCAATTATCAGCTGCGCCGCCTTCCCCGAAGCGGACAGATCCATATAACCGGCACCCATACCACCAGCAATGGTAAACCTGTTTCCCAAGCCAGTGGACATATACCCACCTGAACCGACAAACACACCACTTCCTGTATGGGCCCAACCATTGGATCCAACACTTATCTCTGTATCACTTCCAATTGTCATGGAGGCCAACATATAAACCCCCAACGTGCCTCCTACATTAATCTTGTTATTATTGCCTACACGTGTCCAATTGGCTGGTTTATCGGGTCGAATATCACCAACAAGCCCCCAATTTCCATCAACATCCATTTTTACATGATTTTGGGTTGAAACAGCACCTGTTCTCTGGTTTTCCATACCTGAACCAATGGATTGACCTGCATAGGATTTATCCGCCGCTCCACCCAAAAATCCATTAACACTTAGATATGATCCTTCATCCAGGATCAGCGATGCGGAACCCGTTGCACTTTTTTCATTATAACCTAACTGTAAATTTCCCGTTCCAAAGGCATCATATCCTGAACTGTTTGTGTCTCCCACATAAAGTTTGTTGCCAGCCCTCACTTCCATGGTTGCCTTGTTGTCACCCGCACTAACCATAACGCCGGTTTTATTCCAGATAATCATGTGTCCTGGACCATTCTGGGCACTGATCAAATTATCAATCTGGCTTAGAAATTTTTGCCCCCAATCCTGTTCTTTTATAAGTTTTCTGACGATGGGATTAGTGATATCAACCCCATTCTTTTTTAATAGATCCCTAAGCGTGGCTCCAACAACAAGTTGCAATCCATCGCCTATCAACAGGTCATTACCTTGACCCGGATCATTAATAACAATCCTGGAGGAATCAGGATCAAGTGCGTTTGCAAACAAATCCCAGCCTTGTCCAGCTGCCGCTGCAATCGTGCTCATCATGTCGGTAGGATCTGTCATGGAAAATGTCAAAGATGTAAAATTAAAGGCAAATGTATTATCATTAAACCCATTAGGATCAGGTTCATAACCCGATCCCCATTCGGGATGCGCCTGAGATGGATCATATTCAATAGAGTTGCTTGTAGCACCGGGAATTGGCTGAAGCATGGCAAACGTTGACGTATGATCAAAACTTGAGGAAGAAATTAAGGAAGAAGTTACTGAAGAATCGTCAGACTCGGAAACTGAATCTTCACCACTTCTCAATGTGGCTGCATCTTGTACACGTGTAGGCTGCATTAATTTCATCCTTAATTAAAGTCAATGGTATTTTTAAATATTGTTCAATTGATTAAATATGATTTAGTTAAATATATCTGGCATTATTCTCTTAAAATAACTTCCGCAAATTGAGGGATAGTCAAAGCTTTCCCCCCAATATTGACCAATTCAAAATATTCATTCCATTCACTTTCTTGAAAATGCCTAACTATATATGAAGTCAACTCATTAATTGGTACAGACCAGGTTACATAATATTCCGCATCCACTGCACGAGGAACTTTTCCTTCTATTTGACCAATAGCGATTAACTGGACCCGATTTTCACCTGCCAAGGTTGATAGACTTGAAATCATGCGTTGCAAAACTTGTTCTTTGATTGCCTTTGTAAGCTTTATCCATTTTTCCCTACCGGTAAAAACCTGGGTAAATACATAGGCCATAATATTTCCTTTTAATTCGCCATTTTTATATAAAATCAGTTTCCTAATCTTTATATAAAAAATTTTTTAAATAAGATAAAAAATATGTAATTGATTCAACAAATAAAATTTATCTTTAATAATATCAATAAAAATACAAAGAATAAATCATTAATTTAATACGATTTATTTATTATTGATATAATTTAACGAATATTTATAAAATCTATTCTTTGAATTAATAATAATTTATTCGAAATATAAAATATAATAATAATTAAGAGCGTAATTATTATAAATCATTACGATTTATTAATTACGCTCTTGATAACAATTGAAATAATAAAAAATAATTATTTGTAGAAATAAAATAATATTATTTAATTCTACAACCTCTATCAATCACATGATTATACCGATGCCAAACATGTGTTTCACCAAATAAACTGATCCCCATAAAACCGCGGATTTTTAATTGATCATGATCATCTATCCAGATTTTGGCATCATAAATTTTTTCATTTCGGGGATCTATAATTTTTCCTACCCAATATTTACTTTTTTCCTTATGCATAAAATTACGCAACATTAAAAAATTACACTGGGAAGTTCCTTTAGAACTCACGGGAGCAACAGGTCCTTTATATTGCATCCCTACAAATTTGCCACAAAGACCCTCACCACATTTATATATCTGAAACACACCATCTTCTGCCTTGGTTGTCCATAATCCAATTTCTGGCATGGATCTAGTTTCATTCAGATTTTGCGCGTAATTTTCATAAAAGGGACAACATAAGAACATTCCGCCTATCACAGCACCTAAGCTCTTGGTTATAACTTTATTTTTATTTAACACTTGCTTAATCATCTCCATTTATTAATAAATAAATCAGTATTTATTGATTTATTTCAATAATGCATCAAGCTTCCCGGTCTCTTCCATCCTTAACAAATCATCACATCCACCCACTGACTGGCCATTTATAAAAATTTGCGGAACAGTAGTCTTACCCCCCGAACGTTTTATTGCCTCTTCTCGTTCTGCCGTACCTTTAGGAGCATTAATCTGATTGAATTTCACGCCTTTTGAATTCAAGAGCGTCAGAGCTTTTTGACAAAAAGGGCATCCTGGTTGTGTATATATTTCAACTTTTGCCATAGTTTTTCTCCCAAAAACATTTAATTACAAGTAATATATCTTATTTATGATAATCTATAATTTATAAACTATAAATGAATAATTTTATTTTCAGAAATAACTTACTTTTGCAATAACAACCACAAATATGCGTTTTACACCCGCTTCCAGTAATATTCTGCTACAGGCCATCAGGGTACTGCCCGTGGTCATAACATCATCCACCAATATAATTGTCTTACCCTGAAGGATTTTTGAATAGGCTGGATTAACCTGAAATGCATTTTCCAGTAAATCTTGTCGTTCCTGTTTATTCAAATGTCCCAAGGACTGTGTATCCCTAATTCTTTTCAAGGCCAATAATAAAAGGGGAATATTTGATCTTTTGGCCAATTTTTTTCCCAGCAGGGCCGATTGATTGTATTTTCTATATCGCAAACGTTTCTTGTATAACGGAACAGGAATTATATATGCAGCATTATCAAAAAAGGGATTGGCAATATTCCAAATAGCACCTGCTAAAAAGTTCAAGCCATTCAACCGATCTGCATATTTTAAGGGTAAAATCAACTTTTTAATCCCTTCGTTATATACAAAAGCTGCCCGCCCCTTCTCCCATAAACATGGCTCTTCCCGACAACTCAAACAAAAATGATCCTCTCCCGCCTCTGAATCAGAAAGAAAAGGCGTTCCACATTGTTCACAACAGGGCTCCACAATAAATTCAAGCTGTTTGAAACAGTCAGAGCATAAATATCCAGATCGTTGAATATGAACACCGCATAAAATACAGCGTGGCGGAAATAAAAAATCAATTATATCAAGATAAGCTTTCGATAGCATTTTCTTAATATCATTATTCTCTAGTTCCCCATTACATGTAAAACCAGTTCTCGAATATGTGGCCTTTTTCTATGTTCAAACAAATAAACGGCCTGCCATGACCCTAAACTTAATTTCCGATCAATGACAGGAATAGACAAGGAGGTTTCGGTCAACATCGTTTTTAAATGGGCGGGCATATCGTCACTCCCCTCATCAGCATGCTGATAGGAGCGATTTTCTGGAACAAGATCATTAAAATAATTTAGAATATCACTTCTTACCGAAATATCAGTATTTTCCTGAACGATTAAAGAAGCTGATGTATGTTTACACCATATCGTTAACAGGCCAGTATTGATGGCTGATCGCAAAATCCAACTGGACAGGTCAGCCGTAATCATGGTTAATCCCTGACCTTGCGTTTTAACACTCAATTTACCAACCTGCTGTTTCATTCCTTATTTTAAAAACCCCACGATATATTCCGCTTCAGACACAATAGGATCAGCAATTGCTGATGCCTTCTCGGCACCCTCTTTCAAAATTGTCTGTAGATATTGTTTATCTGCCAACAATTTCTTTGTTTCCTCTCTGATTGGTGCAATTTTTTGAATTAAAAGATCCGACAATGCGGATTTAAAAGGACTAAATCCTTTTCCGCCAAAATCCTGGAGCACCTGTTCAATCGATTGCTTGGCTAAAACCGAATAAATTGACACTAAATTTAACACCTCTAAACGATGTGACAACCCTTCCTGTTCAGACGGTAAGGGTTCAGAATCACTTTTTGCCCGTTTAATTTTATTCGTAATTGCATCATCCTCATCCAGTAATTCAATCCTCCCCTGTTCGGAAGGATCCGATTTGGACATTTTTTTACTACCATCCCTTAAATTCATTACACGGGCGCTTGTTTTTGGAATAAATCCCTCGACAACAGGAAAGAAACCAGTTTTGTAGTCATGATTGAATTTCTGGGCAATATCATTTGTTAATTCCAGATGTTGACGCTGATCCTCACCAACAGGTACACACGTTGCCCTATATGCCAAAATATCAGCGGCCATTAAATTAGGATAAACATACAATCCTACAGAATTGGCCTCCCTGTTTTTGCCCGCCTTATCTTTAAACTGTGTCATCCGGTTCATCCAGCCAATTCGCGCAACACAATTGAAAATCCACGCCAAACGCGCATGAGCGGATACAGCTGATTGATTAAATAAGATATGCTTGTTGGGATCAATACCAGCAGCCAATAAAACAGCCGTCTGTTCCAAAGTCTGTTTTCGTAGGGATACGGGTTCCTGCCAAACCGTCAAGGCATGCATATCAACCAGGCAATAGATACATTCATTATCCTGTTGAATATCAACCCAGTACTGAATGGCCCCCAGATAATTTCCCAAATGCGGGATACCAGTTGGTTGAATTCCTGAAAATACGCGCTTACCTGACGGCTTGACACTCATAAATCACCTTGATCCTTTATTTATTAGTTATCCGGTTGGTTTTTGGTTACCCCAACAAGATGAATCTTAAAAATTAATGGGCTATTTGAAGGAATAATCCCCATAGATTTTTCTCCATACCCTAATTTAGGCGGAACATAAAGCTGCCAAACATCGCCAGGATGCATTTTAGGCAGGGCTTCCATCCAGCCAGGTATTAATCCCTCGACAGGCATTTGCATTAAACCACCACCATGCCGATCTGATGAATCAAATATGACACCGTCTGGCAAACGCCCTTCATATTCCGCCAAAATTAGATCCCCTGGAGCAGGAGAGACTTCCTTAGGGTTTCCAGACTGGATAATACGGTAAGCCAATCCACTGGGTAATGTTTTCACTCCCGGTTCAGCCTCAACCTTTTGCATAAACTGTTCGGGGGTTAATTGCTCCTTTTTACTACCGGCGCAAGCAACCAAGGGAATTGCCAAAACCGCAGGAACTATCCAAGAAAGCATCTTTTTCATTTTCAACTCCTGATAATTCAAATTTTACAAGGCACCGCCACGTCGACCTGCCTGTGCTCCCAAACGTAGTCGTAACGCATTTAATTT
The DNA here is from genome assembly GCF_009725775.1 of Commensalibacter sp. ESL0382. Classification (NCBI taxonomy): domain Bacteria; kingdom Pseudomonadati; phylum Pseudomonadota; class Alphaproteobacteria; order Acetobacterales; family Acetobacteraceae; genus Commensalibacter; species Commensalibacter sp. ESL0382. The sequence goes on along the minus strand of NZ_WNII01000004.1, from coordinate 21,458 downwards.
AATGAAGCCCTGTGCATCCATTTGATTATATGCACCTTCATCATCTTCAAATGTTACAACACGCATGTCATAGAGACTATTCGGACTTTCACGTCCCATCAAGATAATATTACCTTTATACAGCTTCAATTTTACACGACCGGTAACAGAATGCTGACTTTCATCAATCAGGGCCTGCAGCATTCGGCGCTCTGGTGAGAACCAGAAACCATTATAAATTAATTCCGCATAACGAGGCATGATACTATCCTTTAAATGCCCGGCCTCACGATCAAGAGTGATCGATTCCATGTTTCTATGGGCAAATAATAAGATCGTTCCACCCGGTGTTTCATAAATTCCACGGGATTTCATACCAACAAAACGATTTTCAACCAGATCAAGACGCCCGATACCATTGGCCTTACCCAACTCGTTCAAACGGGCCAGTATAGTTGCCGGGGACATTACAATTCCATTAATCGCTACAGGATCACCAGCTTTGAAATCAATACTGATTTCAGTCGCCTTATCTGGAGCATCTTCCGGTGAAATTGTTCGCTGAAAAACAGCTTCATCAGGAGGAAGGGAAGGATCTTCCAAAATTTTCCCTTCCGAAGATGAATGTAAAAGATTGGCATCAACCGAAAAGGGAGCTTCCCCACGTTTGTCATGAGTAACCGGAATCTGATTTTCTTCAGCAAACTGCAATAAACGGGTACGAGATGTGAGATCCCATTCACGCCAAGGGGAAATAACAGTGACATCAGGTTTTAATGCATAATAGGCCAGCTCAAATCGAACCTGGTCATTCCCTTTACCCGTTGCCCCATGCGCAACGGCATCAGCCCCCACCTGTTCGGCAATTTCAATTTGTCTTTTAGAAATAAGTGGACGCGCGATTGAGGTTCCCAATAAATATTGTCCTTCGTAAAGCGTGTTGGCACGAAACATTGGAAAAACATAATCCCTTACGAATTCTTCACGCAAATCCTCGACAAAAATTTCTTTTACACCAAACATTTCCGCTTTTTTACGGGCTGGACCCAATTCTTCCCCTTGTCCCAAATCAGCCGTAAAGGTTACAACCTCACATTCATATGTTTTTTGTAACCACCGTAAAATAACAGAAGTATCCAACCCTCCCGAATAGGCCAGAACAACTTTTTTTACATTCTTATGTGCCATACCGCTTACTTTTCATATCAAAATTCTACAATTATGATCGGTTATATCATCAATATAAAGCTTTTTAAATCATCATTCTTTGCAAGAACCCTAAAATTAAAATTTTAAAAAAAATATATTATGAATAAAAATGTATATTTAATAACTATTTGATTTATATAACTTAAATTATTACAACTATTGTTCAATAATAAATAGATCAATAAATTTAAAATTATGTAAAACTTTTTCTTATTCTAAAAAATTAACGATTAGATTCATTTCATATAATCTAAAAAATAAATTCCTAAATAAAAATTTTATATTATTCGTAAATTAAAACTGATTCTATTTATTCCGCAACGCTTCTTCCAAAGACATTTTGAATTGACCAGGTTTTAAAGGTTGAGGTTGTGACGCGTCGGGAGACCAACCTGTTAAAATGGCAAAATTTATATCAACTTTAATAGGTTTAAAAGTTTCCAAACGTGCAGAAAATTCGGCAAATAAAGATTTTTTTGCAAAATAAGTCTGATGCATTTGCAAGGAATTTGTTTCCCCTGCCCAACGCAGATCACGAAATAAAGCCAATGAAGAGCGATAAACAATTTCAATCGCCTCCTTATCAATGGTGGGTAAGGCAAAACCAGCCCGTTGCATCAAACTTGCACATGATCTTAAATCAGGTAATGGAGAAATATGCGGCAAAACAGCACCACAATATTCCATTTCAACTTCAGCCATTACGGTTCGTAATAAAGAAAGAGTCGGAAGTATAGGAATTGCCGCCAGGAAAAGACCATCAGGTTTCAAAATTCTTCGAATTTGTAATAAAGTACCAGGCAAATCATTAACCCAATGCAAGTTAAAATTCGCAATAACCAGATCAAAGCATCCGGATTTAAAAGGCAAGAATTCTTCATCCATACAGATTTTTGAATTTACATTCATTGAGACCAAACCTGCCGATAAATCAGCCGATATCACCTTTATTTTTCTATTTTTTAAATAGGAAGAAACATACCCTCGCCCTCCGATTTCTAAGGCAAATTCAAAGGAACGATTTATATCGTCAAGTCGTTCCAGTAACCGATCCGTACATTGTTGAAAGATATCCTGTATTTCAAAATGATATAAAACAGATCTATCTCGATGCAATTTCAGAAGAGAACGGTTAAATAATAATGGAACATTCATGGCATATATCATTTGATAGATAACAAAAAGGATACAATCGCTAGACTGTATCCTTTTTATAAAAAAATAGAAACCAGTTAAAATTCTAATCTCAATTTATTCTTCTGGAAATTCCACACCAGAAGCCTTTAACTGGACTTTTAAAGCATTTTTCAATCGCTCTAATCCCTCATCAGACGTACTCTCCGCTCGTGCTACTAAAGCAGCTTGAGTATTGGAAGCCCTTAAAAGCCACCATCCATCTTCTGTATTCACCCTTACACCATCAATCGTCACGACATTGGCCTTCTCTTCCTTTAACCGTTCAGCCACTTCACGGACAACGGTGAATTTACGCTTATCGGAACAATCAAAACGAATTTCAGGAGTAGAAATTGCTTTGGGTAAAGACTCTGTTACTTCTGATAAAGGACCCTTTAACCGGGCGACAATATCAAGCGTTCTGACAGCAACGTATAATGCGTCGTCAAACCCGTACCATTTATCTGCAAAGAAAATATGACCAGACATTTCCCCACCGAGAACAGCCTTTGATTCAGCCATTTTGGCCTTGATCAAGGAATGTCCAGTACACCACATCAAAGGATTTCCACCCGCTTTTTGAATTTCATCAAAAAGAATTTTGCTTGCTTTAACATCAGCAACAATTGTTGCCCCTTGATTGCTCGCAAGAATATCACGACTAAAAATAACCATAAGCTGATCACCCCAAAGGATATTACCTTTGTCATCAATCACGCCAATACGATCGGCATCACCATCAAACGCAATACCAATATCAGCCTTGCGATTGATCACCTCTTTCTGAAGCTGAACAAGGTTTTTGGGAACAGTAGGGTCTGGACTATGAGCGGGAAAATCGCCGTCTATCGTTCCATTCAGAACAATATGTTCACCGGGCAACTTCTGAACCAAACGGGTTAGAATATCACCAGCAGCCCCATTACTGTTATCCCAGACAGCACGTAATTTCCGTTCAGTTCCCCCAAAATCTTCCAAAAGCCGATTAATATAATCTTCTGAAACATCAACCTTGCGAACCGTACCATTACCCTCTGGAACCACATCACCAGCCGCAACCTGTGCCCCTAAATCCTGAATCTGCTTACCAAAAAACGGTTTGCCACCCAGCATGAATTTCATCCCATTATATTCTTTGGGATTATGACTGGCCGTAACCATAACAGCACCATCAGCCTGCATAACTGTTGAAGCAAAATAGAGCATTGGGGTCGGACCACGACCGATACGGACAACTTCCAAACCGCTTTTCTTTAATCCATTTACCAGAGCGGCCTCTAAATCAGGCGAACTAACCCGACCATCATAACCAACAACAACTTTTTTTCCATTTTTCCTTGCGACCAAACTGCCAAAGGACCGTCCGATCGCATAGGCATCCTCGACAAAAAAAGTCTGTTCATAAATGCCGCGAATATCATATTCTCGCAGGATTGTCGAATTAATTACACGTTGATGTTCCATTATTTAACCTCTTCATGGGCATATTTCTGTATTATCTTACGCATGGCCGGAGCTAGATCGGGACGTTTCAAAGCAAAGGCAACCTGAGCTTCTAGAAATCCAGATTTGCTTCCACAATCATACCGAATCCCATTATATCTCAACCCATGAAAAGGCATTTGTCCAATCAATTTTTCCATAGAATCTGTCAATTGAACTTCATTTCCTGCACCTTTTTCCATTTTAGAAAGATATTTCATAATTTCAGGTGACAAAATATAACGTCCAATAATTGAAAGATTAGAGGGAGCCTGTTCGGGCTCCGGCTTTTCTACAACCCCGGAAATCGTGACCAGTTTTCCATCATCCTTTTCAATATCCACAATACCGTAACTGGATGTCTTTTCACGAGGAACCTCGGTAACAGCGACAACATTTCCGCCATATTCATTATAAACTTCAACCATTTGTGCCAAACATCCTGGCGCTGCCATAATCAAATCATCCGGTAATAAAATGGCAAATGGATCATCGCCAACAAATGTACGAGCACACCATATTGCATGCCCCAAGCCTAATGGGGACTGCTGACGCAAAGCGGTTAAAGAACCTGCCTCGATACTAGATGGATAGAGAGCCTCTAGAGACTCTTTTTTACCTCTTTGTCGCAGTGTATCTTCAAGTTCATAAGCAACATCAAAATAATCAATTAGAGAATCTTTTCCTCGACCTGTAATCAGACAAAACTGTTCAATTCCTGCCGCACGCGCCTCATCCAGTGCATATTGAATCAATGGACGATCAACAACAGGCAACATTTCTTTTGGCATTGATTTAGTTGCGGGCAAAAAACGGGTTCCTAAGCCAGCGACAGGTAATACAGCTTTTTTTAAAGGTTTAATCACAGAACTCTACCTTGAAATTTAATAATAAAAACAAATATGTTAATGTCTAATTTAGAACAAAACAAATATTATTTCACAATTTGATAAGAATATGTAGAAATTATGACAAGAAGGCCACATTCAATAATTAAGCGCGGAATTCCCTTTTAATTAAATACCTATATGTGAATCTTGATCAAATTATGTCTATAATTTATGTGCAGTAATGGTACCATAATAAAACTAAATTTTAACAGAAAAATTTGTTTTTTCAAACTTCCCAGAAATGATTGTTATTTCAAATACATCGAATTAAATTTATCTAATTGATAATTTCTAAATATAATATCAATCAAAAAAACCAAAGATGAATAAAATACACATCTTTGGAAGATTATACTTAATTAAAAAACCATTACAATTTAAATAACTTAAATTATTTTTAAATAATATTTATTTAAAAAAGCTTAAATAATTTAAATATACTTTCTTTTTTACAGCTAATCTATCGTGAAAACAATATGTGGAATAAAATCCTGGATATACCTTGCCAATTTTTTGGTCATATGAAGAAAATCATATTTTATAAAAATTTATATTAGTTTATGTCTATAATTTTATTACACAATTTATCAGCTTCCACTTGATCAATTTATTTTATTTCATTTTATTAATATTAATGTATACTTTCCTAAATTTGTCATTATTATTCATAATGTTAAAAAAGGGTTTATAACAAGGTTACTTTATATAAATGCCAGAATTAATCAAAAAAACGATTTTCCTAAGTCATATTACAGAAGAAAAAGAACTTACAAGTATATTTCAACAATTAATCGAAGACAGTTTTTTTGGACAAGTCCATGTTTTCACGTCCAGTTTCTCCATAAAACCGGGTCAAAGATGGTTTGATGAAATTGAAGAAAATTTAAAAAATAGCGCCATCATGATTGTATTTTGCAGTCCCAAAAGTATTCAACGTCCCTGGATCAGTTTTGAATGTGGGGCAGGATGGCAAAAAAATATCAATGTTATTCCACTTTGTCACTCTGGATTAACCGTTGACACCTTACCGAGCCCATTAAATTTGCTTGAGGGCGGCAACATTTCAGATAAGAATAAGATAACAGATATATTTGAGATCATTAAAAATGAAATCGGCTTTAACCGTTTACCTATCATAGACTTCGATTCATTATTAAAAAAAATAAATGAATTTGAAAATAAATGTCTTCCAGCAAATAATAAAAATACGATAGATCTACCTCAACGAAGCCCGTTGTCTTCTATAATTTCAAAAATATTATTGGAAATCAAAAAAATAAATCCCGGTTTTTTTGAAAGACTCAAAACAATGTATAAAGATCCAAAAATGGGATTAACGCTTCCCCCGGTTCCTTTAATTTATTATAGCTACAAATCTTTAAAATGCCACTTGTACGAATTACGCAAACACGACAATAACTTTCATTTCAATTATAATGTACCATCTCATTCAAGCACATTTAACCCTTACGGAAATCTAATTTTAACTGTTTCCCCTGAAGTTAAACAATTAATTGTAGAATTATAATTTTTATATTTTATCCAAAATTTTAATGCGTGTTTTACAAGCAATCGCGAATATGCAATTTTTAATGAAAAAATAAAGAGTGAAAAAATGGATTTCTCACTCTTTTATACACAGTAAATTCAGTAATCTTGAACAAGATTACAATATTTTCCTAATATTGCAATCAAATTTATTGTTTTTTTCTTAATGATTGACGAATGGCAATAGCTGTCAGATTCACGATACCTCGTGCCGTTGTATTTTCCGTAAGAACATGAAGCGGCTTTGTTGTGCCAAGCGTTATAGGACCAATCTGCAGTCCATTTCCAACCACACGACTCAAGGAAAATCCAATATTTGCCGCATCAAGACTGGGCATAATTAACAAATTGGCATTTCCTCTCAAGGGTGAATCATCAATTAATCTCGAACGCAAGGTTTCACTTAACGCAGCATCACCCTGCATTTCCCCGTCAATTTCCAATGAAGGATTCTTTTCACGTATTATGGCCAGGGCTTTTTTCATTTTTAATGCTGATTCAGATTTTCCCGTTCCAAAAGAAGAATAAGATAATAAAGCGGCTCTTGGTACCATACCAAACATAGATACCATTTCAGAAGCCAATAAGGTTAATTCAGCAATTTCCTCAGCCGTAGGGTCCAGATGTAAATAAGTATCCCCCATAAAAAGCGCTACATTTGACTGAATCATAGCAGAAATAGTATGGAATTCCTTTACTCCATCCTGTTTGGGGATAATATTTTTCAATGTCTTAAAATGACGATACCATTCACCAAATCCACCAACAAGTGCTGCATCAACATGACCCTCCCTTAAAAGCATCGCTGCTAGAATTGATTTTCTTCTATAGAGCTGTTCATACGCCAAAGACGGAGGAACACCCGTTCTTTCAACCAATCTCTGATAAGGTTTTTCCAGTGTTTGTAAAAATGCGTTATCCTTTTGGGGGTCATAAACTGTTAAATCCTTACCAATTTTTAAGCTTAACCCCAATTGAGTAATTTTTTCATGAATCCTTTTCTGGTCTCCGATAACATAAGGTAAAACCATCTGTTCATTAACCATAGTTTGAATAGCACGTAAAACCCTATCATTTTCGCCTTCAGAAAAGACAACCTTTTGGATTCCTTTATGTTGATGAACAGCTGCAAATACAGGTTGCATAACCTGACTGGTTCTGAACACAAATTGCATCAGATGCTCCAGATATCCATTAAAATCATCAATCGGACGTAAGGCAACCCCTGTTTGCATGGCCGCTTTTGCAACCGCTGGCGCAATTTCCAAAATTAATCGCGGATCAAAAGGTTTTGGCAAAATATATTCAGGACCAAAGGCAGGTGCCTGACCGCCATAAGCGGCCACGACAACCTCATTGGCTTCTTGTGTCGCCAGATTTGCTAATGCATAAGCGGCGGCTTTTTTCATCTCCTCGTTTATTTCGGTTGCCCCAACATCTAGGGCTCCGCGAAATATAAAAGGAAAACATAAAACATTATTAACCTGATTTGGATGATCAGAACGACCTGTTGCCATAATCGCATCTGATCGAATACTGCCAACCTCTTCTGGAGTGATTTCAGGTTCCGGATTTGCCAATGCCAGAATCAAAGGATTGGATGCCATTTTTGCCACCCATTCTTTTTTCAGAACTCCAGCCACAGAAACACCAAGAAAAATATCCGCACCCGCTATAACATCCTCCAAACGGCGAGCCTGCGTGTCTTTGGCATAACGTGCCATATTTTCTGGCATATTTGGATCGCGGCCTTGCCACACCACTCCATCAATATCCGTTAAAATGACATTTTCAGGTTTTAATCCCAGAGTTACCAATAAATTTACACATGCAATAGCTGCCGCCCCAGCCCCAGAAGTGACCAATTTAACGTCTTCAATTTTCTTATTCTGAATTCGCAAGGCATTAATGGTAGCCGCACTTACGACAATCGCCGTTCCATGTTGATCATCATGAAAAACCGGAATATTCATTCTGGATTTTAGATTCTGTTCAATAATAAAACATTCAGGCGCCTTGATATCCTCCAAATTAATTCCGCCAAAAGTTGGCTCAAGCGCCGCGACAACATTACAGAAATGTTCCGGATCATTGGCATCAACTTCGATATCAAAAACATCAATACCAGCAAATTTCTTGAATAAAACCGCCTTGCCCTCCATAACGGGTTTTCCTGCCAAGGGCCCGATGTTTCCCAACCCCAAAACAGCCGTACCATTGGAAATAACCCCAACCAGGTTACTTTTGGCCGTGTATTTGCTAGCCAAACTAGGATCCCTTTTAATTTCCAAACATGGTGCCGCCACCCCTGGGGAATAGGCTAAGGACAAATCAGTTTGAGTCGCCATTCTTTTTGTTGGTGTTATTGTTAATTTCCCTGGTGTTGGATATTCATGATAATCCAACGCATCTTGCTTAAATTTATGATCCATAATTTCCTCTTCATTGCAATCATGACATTTTTACAAATAAATCTTTGTAAAATTGGTAAAATTATATATCAAAGGCAAATGAAAAGAAAATAGGTTCTATATTCAAGTCGCAACAAGAATGTGGTGCGACCGAGAAGACTCGAACTTCCACGGGGTATTTCCCCACAAGCACCTCAAGCTTGCGCGTCTACCATTCCGCCACGGTCGCACGGGATTGATTTTCATAATTCAATCCAATATGCTTTCTCTATAACCGATGAAAGAGTTTCTAGCAATGGCTATCACACCAATATTTTTGCAAAAAAGCAAAAAAGTTGTTCCCTATCCCACAGCAATTCAATGGATGAAAAATTACGTTCAAAAAATATTTGATGGGAAAGCGGCAGAATGCCTATGGTTTTTGGAACATCCTCCGCTTTACACTGCGGGAACATCGGCAAAAGAGAGCGATTTGTTCAATCCACAGAATTTTCCTGTTTTTCATACTAATCGGGGTGGACAATGGACTTACCATGGTCCAGGAATGCGAATCATCTATGTAATGATGGATTTACGTAAACCCCATCCCACTTTTCCCGATCATGATATTCGCGCATTCATTCACAAACTTGAAGACTGGATCATTCTCACCCTTCAACAATTCAATATCGCAGCAGAAAAAAAAGAAGGGCGTGTCGGATTATGGGTTACCGATCCTGTTACAAAAAAAGAGAAAAAAATTGCCGCAATTGGAATTAAGCTATCCCATTGGATCAGCTGGCATGGAATTGCGTTGAATATTAATCCCAAACTGGAAAATTATTCTGGAATAGTCCCCTGTGGATTGAAGGAATATGGAATTACGAGCATGCATGAACTAGGAATTAATACTTCATTTGATACGATAGACCAAGTCCTCTGTCAAGCCTGGCAGCAAGTGTTTGTCTATTCTCTAAAATTGCGGTCACCACCTTCTGACCTTATGGTTGATCAGGATAGTTAAAATAATTATTTTTAACACTTAAACCCATATGAACATTTGAAATATTCATGATCGTTTGCCGTTTACGCACATCTATAGCTTGCATCTGATCAAGGGTTAACTGACCATTTACATCTTGAAACCGTAGAGTTAACAAACCTTGGGATGGATTATCCCCGCTTGCCAATGAAATTTGCAAAGCCTGTGTTCCCTTTTGTATTGCCGTTACAAGAATGGGTGATGATAAATGAACAGGGCTATTTAGCATTAATCCCAAAGGGTTTCTTGCCAATCCAATATGTGTAACAGAATGATCGTCAAAATTTTTTGCCACCATTTTTTTACCCTTTGCAACAACAATCATTGTGGAAGGGGTTTCATAATTTAAACGTAATTTTCCAGGTATATATACGATACGTCCTTCAGATTGATTACCATTTGACCAAATTTGCGTGAATTGTCCCTCAAATCCCCTTGGATCGTTCAGGGCACTTTCAACCCTTGAAATTGAAACGAGCTCGCAAGTAGGTCTTGCTTTCTGATTAGCCTGACATGCCATTAATATAAACGGAAAAAGCAATATTATTTTTTTGCATATCCCATTCATGATTTTATCTATTCTCATCGCCTTACCTCTTTATATCAAGATGATTAATTCTATATCAGAATTATAAAATATCTTTAATATGCCCTTTGAATTATAACCGTTTTTTGGAATATAATTCATTTTTCCCCAATTCTTGTGATATTCTTCCAAGAACAATGTTCCTTACTTTTCTATTCTATTTCTTATGAAATCAAAATACTTATGATGTTTAAAAAGAAATGGGCAACCATGTTTGATCCCAACAATGCAAAAACAACACCGCACCGTTATTGTGACATGCCAGGATGCAGAGAACCAGCAGAATATCGGGCACCAAAATCCCGTCACCAGTTACATGACTATTATTGGTTCTGTTTTAGCCATATTCGGGAATATAACAAAAACTGGGATTATTTCAGGGGAATGAATACTGCGCAAATAGAGGAACACATGCGTTCCGCCGCCGTATGGGATAAACCTTCGTGGAAGCTTGGTAGATTAGGAAAAAAAAATCTTTTAAATGAGCAATCATTCCATGATCCACTACGGCTTTTTCAAAAAACCAGAACAAAAACACATCATGATACCGGACAGAAACCCAATATCCCACAAGAATTACAAAAAGCTTTGCAATTACTGGAAATTAGCTGGCCACTTTCGTTGGCCAATTTAAAAAAAAGATATACCAAGCTTGCCCGTAAATATCATCCTGATACAAATGGTGGTGACGCAGATTTGGAAGAAAAATTTAAAAAGATTAATGCAGCTTATTCCCTACTCCGTACATATTTGACAAATATGATTGAAGCAAAATAAAAAATCATTTAGATCATTAAAATAACTCTTCTACACAGGATAATTTCTATGTCCAGATCAACTTCAAACCTAACTAATCCCGATAAAACCAATTTACCTGACATTTCTATGTTATCAAAACCAGATAAATTGTTTAACGTAAGAAAAACCTTTGATATTGATCTTGATATGGAGGTCAAGGGATTTTCAAAAAAAACCTCACTGGTTCCCGATCTGGATCCAAACTATTTTTTTGATCTAGATACCACTCATGCCATTCTTGCAGGATTTCGATATAATCGACGGGTCATGATACAGGGATTTCATGGAACAGGAAAATCCTCCCATATCGAACAAATCGCTGCCCGCCTGAACTGGCCATGTATTCGCATCAATCTCGATAGCCACATTTCCCGTATTGACTTGATTGGAAAGGATGCCATCATCCTAAAGGACGGAAAACAAGTTACACAATTTCAAGAGGGTTTACTTCCATGGACTTTAGAGCATCCATGCGCACTTATTTTTGATGAATATGATGCTGGCCGTCCTGATGTTATGTTTGTCATTCAACGTGTGCTTGAAACAGAAGGCAAACTGACCTTGCTGGATCAAAATCGAGTTATCCGCCCTGATCCATCCTTTCGTCTTTTTGCAACCGCAAACACCATTGGATTGGGAGATACGACCGGGCTGTATCATGGCACTCAACAAATCAATCAGGGTCAAATGGATCGCTGGAATATTGTTGCCGCACTGAATTATTTACCCCCTCCACAAGAAATTAAAATAATCATGGCAAAAATGAATGTACAGCCTCAGGACGCAGAAACAAAAAAACAGATTGAATCAATGGTAGCATTGGCCAATTTAACCCGAATTGGATTTGCCGAAGGGGAACTGTCTACTGTAATGTCTCCTCGCACTGTCATCAGCTGGGCTGAAAACTATACAATCTTTCATGATCTTGCATTGTCTTTCCGCCTAACCTTCCTAAATAAATGCGACCTGTCAGAACACGGAATTGTAGCAGAATATTACCAACGCTGTTTTAATGTTGACCTTTTAACAACCGATCCTAAAACGGTTTAAACAATATTAAATTATCCGATTTAACAAGAGGATTATAATGCCTAAAAATCAGAAGAACAGACAGACTGATTTACTCAATTTTCAAACCGCTTATAATCCTGAACGTTTCAAACAAGCCCTGATTGGTACCATACATACTTTAAGTGGTTATACGGCAACCAATATCAATTTCTGTTCAAGCACGGTCAACAATCGTCAATATCAATCCAAAAACAACAAGGAAAACGTGTATCTTCCACAACCACCAGAAATACAAGATGCAAAAACCCTGCAATTCATTAGGGGACAAGCTGATGCACTGGCCCTATATCTAAAATATCATGATAATGATCTTCCTTCACCACCAGACTTAACATCAGGGGATGCTCAAAATAGTTTCAATGCCCTGGAACAAGTCCGTGTGGAGGCATTAGGAAGCAAGAAGATGGCAGGGGTTGCCGCCAATCTGCAGGCAGTTATGGAACATAACAGTCATATAGAAGGGCATGCAAGGATGGACAAGGCGGAACAATTATCTCCTGCAAAAGCCCTTTCTTTACTTGTTTATGAAACATTGACTGGAAAAACAGTACCAACAGCATCTCGTAAAATTCTGCAATTATGGCGCAATCAATTAACACCCCAGGGTGAAAAAGCTCTCAAGGCCATGAAAGAGGCTTTGACTGACCAGGATCATTATGCACAAGCTACCAAACAATTGCTTCAAGCCTATCGTTTACTAGAAGGAGAAGAGGAAAAATCCGATAATGGCAAGGAAGAATCCTCTCAAGATACCGCGGATCAAAACAAAGATACCAATCCAGAATACCCTGAAGAAAAACAAGAACAGCAAGAAAGCGAACTTGAACAGCAATTTTCACAAATTCCACTGAATATGGAGGATCAAGAAAAACCGGATTCAACCATGGGAAGTGATAAATCTGAAAAAGCTGGTGGCCCCTCACAACAACCTCCGGATACCCTAGCTGATGTTGAAGATGCATCCTATCACATTTACACAAAATTATTTGATGAGGTAGTTACCGCTGAACAGATTTGCGATGTAAACGAGCTAGACTTCCTAAGAAACCAGCTTGATCAACAATTACAGGAAATACAAAATATCATATCCAAGCTGGCCAATCGTTTACAACGCAAATTGATGTCGCAACAAATCAGAAGCTGGAATTTTGATCAGGAGGAAGGACTTCTCGATGCCAGCAAATTAACAAGAATAATCACCAACCCAACCAATTCTCTGAGTTTTAAACAAGAAAAATCAACCGGTTTTAAGGACACGATTGTAACACTGTTAATCGATAATTCTGGATCCATGCGAGGACGCCCTATTTCGATTGCGGCAATGTGTGGAGATATTCTGGCCAGAACTCTTGAACGTTGTTCCGTTAAGGTAGAAATTCTCGGTTTTACAACCCAGACCTGGAAAGGTGGACGCAGTCGTGAAAAATGGTTGGCTGACAAACGTCCCCAGAATCCAGGACGGTTAAATGATTTACGCCATATTATTTATAAAGCTGCCGACCAGCCATGGCGACGAGCCAAACGTAATTTAGGCCTTATGCTCAAGGATGGCTTGTTAAAAGAGAATATTGATGGAGAGGCTCTTTTTTGGGCGTGGCAAAGACTTAAAACCCGTGTAGAAAAACGTAAAATTTTAATGGTTATTTCTGATGGAGCACCTGTTGATGATAGCACTTTATCGACGAATGGATCAGAATATCTTGAAAATCATCTTAAACGCATGATTCGCAAAATCGAAAATCGTGCTGAAATCGAGCTTGTAGCCATTGGAATTGGGCATGATGTAACACGTTACTACAAACATGCCGTGACAATCACCAAGGCAGAAGAATTAGGGGGAACAATGATTCACGAACTCACCAAACTATTTGATGAAAAAGACAAAATTCAATCTAAATAATTTTCAACCCCTTCATTAATACTCAAGAAAACCGGAGCATTAATGAATACGATCAGGATAACCCTTGCACAAACTGGGAAATTCTTTGACAGGCCTCTTCAAGAACGACATCATCAGCGGCATAAGCTATACGCAAGTAGGGACTTAAACCAAACGCTGATCCGGGAACAACCGCAACATAAGTCTCTTCCAATAATGCTTCAGCAAAATCCTGATCATTGGCAATCAACCTTCCCTGAGCTGTTTTTTTTCCAATACAGCCGGCAATACCTGGATATATATAAAAGGCCCCCTGTGGAATATTACAGCTTATACCATTCATTGCTGAAAAGGCGGCCGTCATTTTTTTACGACGTCGATCATAAGCCAGTTTCATTGATTCAACTTCTTTTTGCGCATATTGCAAAGCCGCAGTAGCAGCTGCCTGACTGACACTGCAGGCACCAGAGGTTGAATTGCTTTGAATTTTAAGCATCGCTCTAATCAAACGCTTTACCCCACCGGCATAACCTATACGCCAACCTGGCATTGCAAAAGTTTTAGAAACCCCATTCGCCGTTAAAATACGATCTTTTAATTCTGGTGCCAAAGCCGCCAATGAATAATGGCGTTGCCCGTCAAAAATCAAATGTTCGTAAATTTCATCAGCAAAAATCCATATCTGAGGATTAATCCTCAATACCTCAACCAATGCCAGCAAGTCTTCTTTTGTCCAGACAGCACCAGTTGGATTGCTGGGGGAATTCAAAATCAGCCATTTAGTCCTAGGCGTAATAGCGGCTTTTAATTGCCTTGCCTTTAAGACAAAATTATCTTTTTCAGGACAAACAACATGAACCGGATTCCCTCCTAGAAATCGTACCATAATCGGATAACTGGTCCAATAGGGTGCCGGAATAATGACTTCATCTTCCAGATCTAAAGTCGCCATCAAGGCATTGAACAAAATCTGTTTAACCCCATTTGCAACCATAATCTCGTCCAATGCATAATCGACACCATTTTCTTCCTTGAATTTTTTTTGTATGGCCTTTTTCAACGATAAAAAACCGTCTATAGGAGGATACTTCGTTTTTCCTTCCAAAGCCGCCTGATAACCTCCCTCAATAGCTATTTTGGGTGTTAAAAAATCAGGCTGTCCCAGGGCTAAGGAAATAACATTTTTTCCTTCTGCTTTCAGAACCCTTGCCCGCATTGACATAGCGATGGTTGCAGGAGCTTCAAACCCGCTCATTCTTGAGGCAAGAGCGGGCTCAATTGCAATTTCCTCATTATTCATAACCAATATCTAGCCCTAACTCAAATTCATGCAGAAATGTTTAATCCGTAAACAGGCTTCCTTAAGCAACTCTGTATTTGTCGCATAGGAAATACGGAAATATCCATCCATCATAAAAGCTGCTCCATGAACTGTGGCTACACCCTCTTCTTCCAGTAAAGCCGTTACGAAATCCTGATCACTATTAATTTTTGTCCCCTTACTGGTTGTTTTACCCAAACAATTTTTCATTGAAACAAACAGGTAAAAGGCCCCCATGGGTTTTAAACAGGATAGACCCGGTGCACCATTTAGGTTATCCAAAACCAGATTTCGCCTTTTTTGATAAGTAGCCACCATATCGGCAACTGAATCCTGTGAACCAGTCAAAGCCTCAACGGTTGCCGCCTGACTAATGGAACAGGGATTGGTTGTGGACTGTCCCTGCAACTTTATCATTGCCTTGATAAATTCTACAGGGGCGGCAGCATATCCAATACGCCATCCCGTCATCGAATAGGCTTTTGAAACACCGTTCATTGTAATTGTGCGTTCTTTAAGGCGTGGTTCAACCTGGACTACTGTTGGGGCAACCACCCCATCGTAAACCAGCTTGGAATAAATATCATCCGTCAAAACCCATACATTTGGATATTGCATCAAGACATCACATAAAGCCTGCAATTCTTCTTTACTGTATACAGCACCTGTGGGATTACAAGGGGAATTCAAAATCAGCCATTTCGTTTTAGACGTAATTGCTGCACTCAGTTGTTCGGGCTGCAACTTGAAACCTGCGTGCTCCTCCTTACAAGGAATGATAACTGGTGTTCCACCAGCCAATGTTACAATATCGGGATAAGAAACCCAACAAGGTGAAGGGATAATGACCTCATCTCCTGGATTAAGACTGGCCATCATCGCATTGAATATAACCTGTTTTCCACCACTGGAAACCATGATTTCTTCAGGTTGGTAGTCAATATTATAATCGGCTTTCAAACGTTGGGCAACTGCCTGGCGGACAGCTGGGGTCCCTCCAACATCTGTATATTTTGTCTGTCCGGACTGAATGGCTGCTATGCCTGCGTTCTTAATATTGATCGGCGTATCAAAGTCAGGTTCACCAGCCGAAAGGCTGATCACATCCTGACCCTTACTTTTCATGGCACGCGCCTTTGCACTAATCACCAGTGTCTGACTAGGCTGTATTTTTTTCAATCGAGCAGATAGAATATCCATTATTACCATTCCAGTTACGTAAACAATTCATTCATATAAAGCTTATCATTATATAAAATATTTATAAAAAACTTTATATAATATAGATCATGTTTTAATTAATTATAATAATTTATTTTTTATAAGACCATTTAACTTTTAAACGATCATTGAATTTAATTTTTCTCTTTTGAAAAATCTATATCGAACGAACTCATTTAAATAAATTTATTAAAACAAGAAAGATTATAAAACCAATGGAAATGGCTATTCTTAAATATCATGTTCTAGATTTCATAAAAAAAAATCAAGCAAAACCGATTCCAGCAAAAATATATCCCGGATTGAAAAATATAACGCAAATTACTGAAAATTTTAAAAATAACCTGGCTAACCAAACAATATTAAAAGAGCTCTGCCAATATTGCCTTACTTTTAAAAATTATATGTTGGCTGAAGCGTTAATAAATTTTCTTATAGAGATAGATTCAAACAATAAGGACTACTATTTTTTTAAGGCAACTATCCTTTTCTTGAAAAAAGATATAAACGCTTCTTTAGAAAAACTGGAAAAGTATCTCAATTTCATTTGTTCTTCTGACCTCTTAACAAGGGATATCATGTCCGAATTGGAAAAAGGTGAAATTACCAATTATTATATGTTTTTTTTACCCAATATCTTACAAAGATATAAATTGCCAATTCCAACCTCCGAATTTAACCTTTATCTTTTTCCCTATTCAATGCACGACGCAAATCAAACAATTCAACAGCGTTATGCAATTTACCTGGGCTATTATTGTGACAGACTTCAAGAACATTTTAGAGATCTGTTAAAAGGGTTACTGGACGAGGAATATGAATTAAATGGAGATACAACCTGGTATCATCTAAATGCAGGAAAATTGCAGTGGCTTCTCCATAATAGACCCTTGGCAGATTATCACTTTCAAAAATCCAAAGAACTGGCTCCTGAAACTTCCGTTTATTTCGACAATGAAGATAGTGGTGTATATAGTTGGTTAACAGAAAAGAGATACCAAAATTTTGAACAGGCTGATAAACATGATGATCCATTTCATCTGGAAAAATGGCAATGGTCATATGCTGATCTAAAAGGTCAACAGGCCGATTTACTATTCATTCTGGGTTGTGATTCCCGGTATTTAAAATATTTACCCAAATTTCTCTTTACTCTTGTAAAAGCACATAAAAGGGTAGATTTTCAAAGTAAAATCGTTCTTGCTCTTGCATTGGAAAATCCATCATCTCAACAAAAAGAATTTCTAAAGGAGATCTCTGAATTTATTCATAACACCATTTCTAATATGCATATTACCTATGGTTATGGTTCCTCACTTTATCGGGATGCAGCCTATTTTACCTGTTTACGTTTTCTTTTTGCGGAAAAACTTTATCAACGTTATCCTACAAAAACCTTTATTCTTGATATTGATCTCACCGTTACAGAGGATTTTTTCAGTAAAAAATTCCCTTTATTTGGCAATTATGATTTTGGTTTGAGACTTTTTGCTTTTGATAAAAATGGTGATCAGCTCGTGGGGGCACCTTGGTGTTTGGGAGCCGGAATTACATATCTAAACCATTCAGAAATCACCCCTAAAATTCTTCATTTTATCGGACATTATATAAAATGGGCTTATGATCCCCATAATTTTACCAATTGGTGTATTGATCAATGTGCTTTGTCACAAGCTGTCGAGCAATTTATACGCCCTTCCTGGAAAAATTTGGTAATAAGAGATATCGATCAAGAGAATTTATTTGATCTATCCAATTATTTTAAATCAAAAAACGATTTTTATTATCAAGCCCCCTACATCAGTGAAAATAATTTTAAGGAACAAATTCAATTATTATTGCATTAATTATATAAATCTTCAAAATAATGCATGAGTGCTGTTTGTAAATCCGGGAGAATAAAATGACACTAGAATTTTCATTATCTCAAAATCAGACCAAATCTTTTACACTAACCAGCGCAGCCCATAACATTGAATTAGGCAATTGGGAGATTAACAATCACCAGCTTGGCATTGAGGATGTTTTATTTTCTATTCAGCAAATCTGTCTGCATGGAGGAAAACAGGAAGGTTCCAGACTGATCATAATTAAATGTCCTGATGGATTGACCATCACCCTGAGCCCAACACGAGGAATGAATGTGATTGAAGCAACAGCTCCTGGCATTCGCCTGGGTTGGGATTCACCTGTAAAGGAGATAGTCAACCCCACTTTCATAAATCTTCAAAGTCGCAATGGCACCGGATGGTTGGAGGGTTTTAACGAAATGATGGTGCGTTGCGGTTATGAATGGTCTGGGCATCCTTTTACCGACACCAATGGTGAGCTTTATAGCCTTCATGGAAAAGCAGCAAATACACCAGCGTCTGAAGTTATTGTTGAGATCGATACTCTATTCCCATACGAAATCAAGATAAAAGGCTTAATTAAAGAAAGCACTTTCAAAAAAACCGATTTACGTGTTCTAACAGAGCTATCCTATATTCCTGGCTCCCACAGTTTTACCCTTCATGATCGCTTGACCAATCATGCCGATTACTCGCATCCCTATCAAATTATTTACCATAGCAATTTCGGTAAACCTCTATTAGAAAAAGATGCAAAATTTATTGCCCCTGTCAAAGAAATAAGTCCTTTTAACAACTATGCTCAAAATGGGCTAGATAATTGGCAAACTTATCGTGAACCTACCAAAGATTTTGATGAAATGGTATTTAATATCATTCCCTATACCAAAAAAGATGGAAGCACCATGGCCGCGTTGCATAATAAAAGCGAAAATAAAGGAGTTTCCATTGAATTCAATACTAAGCAACTTCCCTTTCTAACTTTATGGAAGAACACAGATACCGAAAAACAGGGATATGTCACAGGCATAGAACCAGGAACCAATTTTGCCTATCCTATGACAATTGAACGTGAACAAGGTAGACTTAAAAAACTTCATGCCGGAAAAACAGTTGAATTTAAATTGAGATATAACGCCTTACTTGATCGGCAAGCTGTTGAATTCATGAAAAAGGAAATTACCAATATTCAGGGCAATCAAGAAACCCAAATCAATCAAAAACCAGTCGCACAAGAATAACAGAATTGAAATAAAGGATTAATTGACATATCCCTTGTTCAATCAATCCTTATCCAATATTTGATATATGGATTAAAAAGTTCCTGGATTATAGTTTTTGGTAATACTATCGCAATAAGAGCCTGTTTTAACATACAAAATAACACCATATAAAGTCGATTGAATATAACAGCCAGAAAAAATATCTTTAGCATCTTTTGGAAAATCTGGAGAGGCCCTGCCAATAACATTTTTATGCATGTAATACTCCCCATTTAATAAGCCGTTTACATACCAAGGGTTTGACAATCCAACAAAATCAAAAATTTTCCTTGTTAATGGATGTGTTTTCATAATGGTTTGTTGAGAAGAAAACCTCAAATCATCGCGGATAAATGTAATCCCCTCCACTTTCTTATTACCAAAATGATAAATAGATTGTAAAATTTCCTGTACTATTAATGCATTCTTCTGATGATCTATTCTTTTCAGGTTACATAATGCTGATGACAAAAGCAAAGATGTCCATAAATAACAAATTGGAACCAAAAGCATTATCTTTGAATGACAACCAGCCTTTTGAACATACAGAAATATAAAAATGAAAAAGGCTGATATACCCATCATTTCACGTGTATTACCACTGGGTATATTTAATATAATATTTGAACTCGTTATGGCAATCAGCAATAAAGGAAAACACAGGCATAAAACACAAATTCTTTTATAATTTTTCTTTAAAAAATCTGTTATCACTGTATATAAAAAAAATACAGATGAAATAATCAAAGATACTATTATATAGTTTTCCTGAATATACAATAAAAACAGTAATAGATATATTTTGATATTCTCAATAAGATGAATGAATATATGTTCATTTAAAACAATAATCTTTCCTAATGGACCATAATCGTTGGTAATCAAAAAATTTACAACGCATATTTTATAAATGAAAAATGTAGTTAATATATTGCATAATCTTAGAAATAGTTCCCTGAACAATCCGGAAAATGCTACCTGATCACTATCATTCAATAGTTTTACAGCCAATAGCCCAATAACTAATGTCAAAGCACATTGATAAAAACAATATAAAGAAAATATTAGGCATGAACGAATTATATAATCAATACACACATTTTGATTATTTTCTTTAAATACAAATAGGCATGCCAATGCAACACTGCATGTCATGATTATACAATCATATTTATATGATAAATTTTGTAAAAAAAATGGATTGCATAAAAGAAAAATAAATATAGTTAATTTTAATAAATAATTCTCTGATCGAATTATTTTATCTGTTATATAAAGAAAAATTAAATACAAAGCTAAGAAAGCAATAATAAATGAAAAAGGATAAGGGTCGGGAACTATTGCACTTCCGTTTAATAAACGGATCAACCAAACAGAAAACGGTCTTACATTAAGGAACCATATAAAAAGGTCACCATTAGATGCCCGATACATATCATCAACAAAATCATAAGGAGACAATAAAAAAGGAATAGAATAAATAAAAGTAATAATAGATGTTAATAAAACATAATGTTTTTTATGAATGGTTATAGACATCAGTTTAATATTATTTTTTAAATTACATATGTTGAAACTATTTTAATGTTAAAATATAAATCCTGATCTGAAAACAAGCCAATCTAATTTAATTATTCTATAAAAAATTTTTATATTTATTAAGTTATGATATTTATTTGTTTTTTTACGGTATATGAGAGGTGGACATGCGATATTCACAAGTGGTTTATTCATTTTTTGCATGAGGGAATGGA
>NZ_WNII01000003.1:0-28651 GCF_009725775.1 Commensalibacter sp. ESL0382 | reverse complement strand
GTGGCAACCAGCACAATTTCAATAACTTAACCAAAATTAATCATTCGCTATATCAACCTCATCAACAGTAAAATAAAAAATGTTTCCAATAGCATCTGGTTTTATCTAAATTAGACTTGATATTTTTGTAAGTCATTTACTTAAACGAAGTAAAAGGTATACCTCCCCCTTTAATCAAGAACATTTTTTTGATGTTTAAAAATATCGTAACTATCTAAAAATAAGAAATAATTTTATAAAATTTATAACTAAAAGTTTACTAAAATTTCTTTTTAATAACCAAAAATTCATTACGAAATTTATTTTATTTCCAGCATATTATACATTTAAAAATAAATAAGGATCACGGTATGAGTAAGGCCCTTCGCTGTTTATGTCCTATTCTTGCAACATTAATCATCCTGATCATTCCAGTCCCTCATGGGCTTGAACCTCATGCATGGAGATTTTTTGCCATTTTTTTGGGATGTATTGTCGGGCTTATTTTAGAACCCCTACCTGGTGGCGCCATTGGATTAATCGGTATTTCCGTTGCTGCCCTATTTGGACCATATGTTCTATTTAGTTCCGAAGAATTGGTCCAGCCTGGATTTAAACCAACCGTCAATGCATTTGAATGGGCTGTTTCAGGATTTTCCAACCCAACCGTATGGCTGATTTTCGGAGCATTTACCTTTGCACTCGCCTACGACAAAACAGGACTAGGAAAACGCATCGCCTTATTACTCGTTCGATCACTTGGTAAAAATACTTTGGCTCTAGGATATGCAATTACTTTTACAGATACAATCCTTGCCCCCTTTACCATATCAAGTACCGCACGTAGTGCTGGCATTATTTATCCTGTTCTTAGTCACCTACCTCCTTTATATAATTCCCGCCCTTTTGATTCATCACGAAAAAAAATTGGTACATATTTAATGTGGACAGGAATTGTTTCAACTTCCATTACCAGTTCATTTTTTATGACCGCACTGGCACCTAATCTTTTGTCAATCAGCATGGTCAATAAAATCATCGGCATTAATATTACATGGATGGAATGGTTCATGGTAACCTTACCAGCCTGCTTTGTCTTGATTACCATTTCTCCCTTATTGAGTTATCATCTTTGTAAGCCGGAAATTAAATCCGGCACTGCCATTCCAACCTGGGCCAATAAAGAATTACAACTGTTAGGATCCTTAACCGCAAAAGAAATGTTACTGATTTTTTTTGTAACTTGCGCACTGCTTTTATGGATTTTAGGTGGGAAATTTATTACACCTCCACTGGTAGGCATTGTTGTGGTTTCAGCAATGTTAATTAGCCAATTATTAACATGGAATGATATCGTGGAAAATAAAGCTGCATGGAATATTTTCACCTGGTTGGCAACCTTGATCGCCTTTGCTTCCGGATTAAACAAATCAGGCTTTATTAATTGGTTTGGTCAATTAATTAGCGTTTATATCATTCATTTTTCACCTCTCGCAGCAATGATTCTACTTTTATGCATTTACTATAGCCTACACTATTTCTTTGCAAGTAATACCGCCCATGCGGCTGCATTATTACCCATCTTCCTCGGGGCCGCCAGTCACATTCCTGGAATTAATATTCATCATTATGTTTTGTTGATCCTTCCCCTTTTAGGATTTATGGGAATTGTCACTCCCTATGCCGCTGAACCAAGTGCTGTCTATTATGGAAGTGGGTTTATCCCTAATTCGGTTTGGTGGAGACTAGGTTTTATCTTCGGTCTTCTTTTCCTTGTCACCTGGTTGTTTATTTCCATTCCATGGGTTTTAATGATATCATAGAATAATAATCAAAACCTTATCAGATGTAGGAAACTCAGGTTTTTGCGATTGCAAGTATTAAATTAAATATTTTTTGAGATGTAACTATCATTAAATTTGTGATATATGTTTTTCCAAATAGCGGAAAAATTTTTGAATAATTTACAAAACAAATATTAATTAAATTTTAACTTCAATTTAATTACAAATAATTAAACTATGTAAAATAAATAAGGTAGCTATATGCGTATTAAATTTGTTGTTTTTTATACTGAAGGCAACCCAAATGACGAAGGAAGTGATTTAACAAAAGTTGTCAGAACTGTTCGATCACTTGTCGAAGAAGCTGGCCACGAATTCGATGCTTATACACCCAAACGACTATATCAAATGGGTGCGGGAGAATTAGTTAAAGCATATCCTGATAAATACAATCTGGGAAATAATCCTAATACACACAAATTTGGATTATTCAGCTGGAAACCCTTTACTATTTTGCATGCTCTTTCAACCATGGAAAAAGATGATGTCATTTTTTACCTTGATGCAAATATTGCCAAATACCCAACCCTGCGCCTTGTTATACAAAGTATAAATACGATTATCAATAAAGCCTTGAATTTTTGTGATTTTTATATTGGCAGGGAGCTTACAGAACAAGTTTTAAAAGCCTCTGATTTTTGTTCCATCAGACAAATTGAAGAAATAGGGGGAAATTCACTTTTTGTTCAAAATTTTCCTTTACTGATTGCCAACAATATTATCGCAAAAGTGTCTGATTTTGCATTTGATATCTTACTGGACTGGTTGGCAATGTGCAGGGTAAAAGAATATATTCTTCCTCCTACAAAAGAAGAAGAAAAAAGCCCCAATTTCAAATGGTTCTGTGCCGACCAATCCATATTAAATATGATTATTGCCAGGCATATTGAAGAAGGTTTGCTACCTTGGTTTTTCCCCAATATTTGTCATGGTAGATCCAATAATTTTTCCATTCCAAATAATGATCACATTCAATATTTGTCCCATTCAACGGAAGTTATTTGGAACAGACCGAAATTCAGAGAGCAACATCAAAAACAGATTGCAAGTACACAAATCTTTCTTGATAACATTTGTAATTCAAAAACCATTGGAAATCCATGGATAACATTAGATTACAATTTAAAAGACTGGCAAGCTGCTGATGATGCAACCTTTACACCTTTAGAAAATGATAATTACGCTTTTGCAGATGGCGACCAAAATAATTATCATCTAATCCGTATTCATGATCCAAAATTACAGAATATGGAAATTGATCTGGAAATCATAGCAAAAAAATATCCCTCTTCAGACCCCAAAATTGGTATGCATATTCAACAATGGGGGGGGATAGATTTATGCACAATCTATGAAAATAATGATAAAACGATACATCCTCATACAGTATTTGCTACTGCAACACCTTTAAAAAACAATTTTTATATGTATCATGTTAGATTCTTTAACTATCATGACACCTTATCAATAGGAACCGGTTGTCCTCAAGGGCATTATTTGGGTAAAAATAATAAGCAATTTGAATTTAGCTCAATAAAAATAAAAAGACGGTTTATTAACCCATTATAAATATATATTTTAAAATTAATTTTAATAACTAATAATTTAATTTTTAGTTATTAAATAATTTATTAATATTTATGATATGAAAAAATTAAAAGCGATCCAATTTTATAAATTTAATTGTTAATTTTAGAAAAATATAAGAAAACTTCAATATGTTAATCAGACTGTTTTACCTATAGATTTTATATATAAAAATTACCAAATTAATAGATTATCTGGTACAACTATAATTCTATAAAGAATATTCTCATATAGAATCTATAAAAGATTAAACCCATCCAATGAAATGACAAAAGACAAGCAAAGGTTTCTATTAGTCAAACCGATCAATTTTTGTCAGCATAGATACCTATCGAACATCCAATTTCATGATGGACAAAAGGTAAATCTTTTAATTCCCATAATAAAAGACATCCTATCAGATCAAACTTATTTATCTGTCCGTATATTATACAAGCTAAACAATATTTAATATAATCATAAATAAAAACTGGTTGAAATGAACTCAACCAGTTTTAACGAAAATCAGGCTTTGTCTATAACTGATTTACCCTGAATTAATAAACCAGCCTCATTGGCACTGATTGAAATAGTATCCCCATCATAAACATCGCCTTGCAACAATAATTCTGCCAATTGATTTTGCAAATTTCGTTGTATGACACGTTTTAGAGGACGTGCACCATAAACCGGATCATATCCAGCTTCCTCCAGCCACGCATGTGCTTTTTCATCCAGATCAAGCCTAATTTTACGATCCTCAAGCAATCCTTGTAAACGCTGTAATTGTATATCCACAATTTTTGCCATATCAGCCTTTTGCAATCGACTGAACAAAACAACTTCATCCAAACGATTGAGAAATTCAGGACGAAAGTGGGCACGTACAACTTTCATAACTTCAGCCTGTACAAGCTCTGTTGACTCACCTTCTGTCTGATTAGCCAAAATTTCAGAACCAAGATTGCTTGTCAAGATTATAATCGTATTACGAAAATCTACGGTTCGCCCTTGACCATCTGTTAAACGTCCATCATCAAGAACCTGCAATAATACGTTAAAGACATCCTCATGAGCCTTTTCAACCTCATCAAACAAAATAACCTGATAAGGTCTCCTGCGAATAGCTTCTGTCAAAACACCCCCTTCTTCATAGCCAACATAACCGGGAGGGGCACCAATCAACCGTGCAACTGCATGTTTTTCCATGAATTCACTCATATCAACACGCAATATCGCTTTTTCGTCATCAAAAAGGAATGAAGCAAGCGCTTTTGCCAGTTCGGTTTTACCTACTCCAGTTGGACCCAGGAATAAAAAAGAGCCAATAGGCCGGTTTGGATCCTGCAATCCTGCTCGTGCCCGACGTACAGCATTTGCAACCGCTTTCAAGGCGGGTTCCTGCCCTACGACACGTTTACGAAGCTCGTCTTCCATTCGTAAAAGCTTAGCCCTTTCCCCTTCCAGCATTTTATCCACTGGAATACCTGTCCACCGAGATACAACCGCCGCGATCTCATTTTCAGTCACTGATTTGGAAACCAAATTCGCCTGATCCGGATGTTCATGCTGTTTGGTTTGCAAACCCTCAATTTTCTTTTGAAGTTCTGGAATAACACCATACATCAATTTAGAGGCTTGGGCCAAATTACCTTGGCGTTGTGCAACCTCAACTTCTGAACGGGCCTGATCCAGCTGTTCCTGCAATTTTTGAACATCATTAACCTTATTCTTTTCAGCATGCCAGGCCGCAGTCATTGCATTTGATTTTTCTTCTAAATCAGCAATCTCAACCTCCAATGCTTCCAAACGGTCACGACTGGCTGAATCTTCCTCCCTTTTCAAAGCTTCACGCTCAATTTTTAGTTGAATCAAACGACGATCCAGCTCATCAAGCGCTTCTGGCTTGCTATCAATCTGCATCCGTAACCGACTTGCGGCTTCATCTACCAGATCAATTGCTTTATCCGGCAAAAATCGATCTGTGATATAACGATTGGATAAAGTTGCCGCTGCCACCAGAGCACTATCACTGATCCGCACCCCGTGATGCAATTCATATTTTTCAGAAATACCCCGCAAAATTGAAATCGTATCCGCTACTGATGGCTCCCCGACAAAGACAGGCTGAAACCGCCGTGCCAAAGCCGCATCTTTTTCAATATATTTGCGATATTCATCCAGGGTTGTCGCACCAATACAATGCAAAGTACCACGTGCCAGCTCAGGTTTAATGAGATTTGATGCATCCATTGCTCCATCACTACGTCCCGCACCAACCAATGTATGCATTTCATCAATAAACAATATGACTTTTCCAGCCGCAGCTTCAACTTCTTTTAATATAGCCTTCAAACGTTCCTCAAATTCACCCCGATATTTAGCCCCTGCAACCAAGGCACCCAAATCCAAGGCTAATAACTGTTTATTCTTCAATGCCTCTGGAACGTCACCATTTACGATCCGTGATGCCAAACCTTCAACAATTGCAGTTTTACCAACTCCAGGCTCACCTATAAGCACAGGGTTATTTTTGGTACGTCGAGCCAAGACCTGAATCGTTCGACGAATTTCCTCATCTCTCCCAATCACTGGATCCAATTTTCCTTGCCGGGCAACCTCTGTCATATCCCGTGCATATTTTTTTAACGCATCAAAGGAAGCCTCCGCATTCTGGCTGTCAACCTTACGACCTTTCCGAATAGTATCAATCGCTCTTGCCAGATTTTGAGCTGTAACACCCCCTTTTTGAAGGGCCTGACCAGCTGGTGTTTCAGATGCAGCCAAGGCAAGTAACAGGCGATCCTGAGCAACATACTCGTCTCCGGCCTTCGTGGCCTCTTTTTCCGCGCCATCCAAGACACGAACCAATTCTGGCATGGCTTGAGGCTGTCCAGCACCATCGCCCTGAACTTTTGGCATGGAATCCAATGAATGTTCAACCGTTGTTTTGACAATGGCGGGTTCCCCGCCAGCTGCACGTATTAAGGAAGCTGCGGCTCCTTCCTCATCATCCAACAACGCTTTCAGTAAATGCTGAGGCGTTAATTGCTGATGAAAGTCACGAATTGCAATTGTCTGTGCCGCTTGAAGAAACCCTCTTGAACGTTCAGTAAATTTTTCGATATTCATAAATTTATGTCCCTTTTAAAATTAGGCAACATGCCTGCCAAAGTTTTGCCCCTCTTATGAGGCAGCGTTCCTTCGCAAAAAAATCAATTTTCAAAAAATAAGTATCATTTCATTACAAACTCATTATTGCATGAACTCAACTTATCGAGTAAAAAGAAAATTTTTTCTTTTCATTTATTTATTTTATACCAATCCTTCCGATAAATGAATAAGAATCATCATAAATAAAATAAAATTCAAAATTGATGACATAACAGGAATTTTCTGCCATATTATTAAGAACGCAAATCATTCTTAATGATAGAGTTAAGTTCAATTTAAATAATGACTGTTCCAAATTTAAGTATGCTTTCCCCAGGGAAATCAAGTGTTATTGATCATGTCGAAGAATTTTCTTCTCCTGATCCTATTGCAGACCGTTTACGTGATTTAGGCTTCGTACCAGGCGAAATTGTCAAAATCATTGCCTTTGGGCCATTTGGCTCAAATCCTATTGCTGTACAAATCGGATCGACCCGTTTTGCGCTGCGCCGTTCTGAAGCGGCCAGAATCATTTTACATTTGGATTGTTAATTTATGCCTGAATCATCCATATTCCCTATTTCCAAGATAGCTTTAGTGGGCAATCCAAATTGCGGAAAAACCGCTTTATTCAATCAATTGACCGGAAGTAGACAGAAAGTCGCCAATTATGCCGGGGTCACCGTGGAACGTAAGGAGGGACAATTCGTCACACCCTCCAAAAACAGGATTACCCTTATCGATTTACCGGGGGCATACAGTTTAAAAGCAACCAGCCTTGATGAAGCAGTCACCAGGGATATTTGCATGGGGAACTATCGTAACGAACCCCCACCAGATGCCTTGATCTGCGTTATTGATGCAACAAATTTGCGACTACATTTAAGATTCGCCCTTGAAATTTGCCGTCTTAAGCGCCCAATGATGATCGCTCTAAACATGAGTGACATTGCAAAAAAACGTAAAATCGACATAGATATTCCAAAACTAGAATCAATTTTGGGCATTTGCATTATCCCCACAATAGGAACCCAAAAAAACGGAATTAAAAAACTTGTCGACAATATCGACACCTCTTTTAAAATTCCAACAATTGATCTTGATAATCAAACCGATTTACATGTCGAAGTACGCAAAATTCTCCTGAAATGCGTCCATAATTCTTCTGAAAATTCTGTTCTGCTTGATGAAAAAATTGATCGATGGGTTTTACATCCCATTATTGGTCCCTTAATCCTTCTCATTTTATTATTTATCATGTTCCAGGCCGTTTTTTCATGGGCCCAACCCTTTATGGATGGCATACAGGATTTGACAGGCTGGCTTGGAAAAATCATAGCTAACTTATTACCGACAGGTCCCTTGAGAAGTTTAATTATTGATGGTGTTTTTGCGGGGGTGGGAACAACATTCGCCTTTTTACCTCAAATTCTTGTTCTCTTCCTGTGGATTTTATTCTTAGAAGAATCCGGGTATTTGCCCAGAGCAGCCTTCTTACTTGACCGCATTATGGCTTCTGTTGGATTAAATGGTCGTTCTTTCATCCCATTATTATCCAGTTTTGCCTGTGCAATTCCCGGTATCATGGCAACCCGGACAATACCTAGCGCTAGAGATCGTCTAGTTACCATTCTCATTGCACCTCTGATGACTTGTTCCGCACGACTACCAGTTTATGCTTTACTAATCAGTGCCTTTATCCCTCATAAAACTATCGGGATAATATTCAACCTGCAAGGTCTTGTCCTGTTTGGTCTTTATCTACTAGGAATCGCAAGTGCCTTTTTAGTGGCCTTACTTCTCAAAAAACGAAAAAAATCATATGATAACACCCTTTTACTAGAACTTCCCTCTTACCGTTTTCCAAGTGTTCGGAACATTTTGTTTGGATTATGGCAAAGGATTGAAATCTTTGTTAATCGCGTAGGAACAATCATCTTAACGGTCAGCATCCTTTTATGGGCTTTATCAAGTTTTCCAAAACCGCCTGCTGGTGCACAAGGTCCAGCCATTGATTGGAGTTTTGCCGGTATTATAGGTCACTGGATTCAACCCCTTTTTGCACCCATTGGTTTTAACTGGGAAATATGTGTTGCGCTTATTCTTGGATTGGCAGCCAGAGAGGTTGCTGTTACGTCTCTTGCAACTGTTTATTCCATAGCTGGTGTTGATTCTGATGCACCGGGCCAACTGGTTCATTTTCTTTCAACACAATGGAGTATAGCAACAGGACTTTCCTTTCTGGCCTGGTATATTTTTGCTCCACAATGCTTTTCTACGTTGGCGGTTATAAAAAAAGAAACCTCTTCCTGGAAGATGGTCATAATGACAGCCTGTTATCTGTTTTTCATGGCTTATTTTGCCTCCTTTACTACCTGGCATATCGCATCATTTTTTTCTTGAATTATTTTTCTATTAATTAAAAACTGATTTAATTTAATAAATCAGTTTTTAATTATATTTCTACATAATTAATAGAACATTAAATTTTATATTTATCTTTTTTTAATTGATCATAGCGTTTAATAACTTTATCCACATCCATTGTTTTTTCTTGAGGGTTAAAAGTAAGATGAGCCACCATAAAATCAGAATAAATCGCTGTTTTTTTATTTAGATATTGAGGAATAACAGCCGTTAAATAAAACTCGTCATCAGCATAAGGAGGCAAAGACATATATCTCAATTTCTCACCACGCCAAGCAATAAAATTAATAGAATAACGTGTGTTAAATTCCATGAATTGTTTTTCTAAAGGCAATGAACTGGCATTATTATCTATAAAATAATTATGTAATTTTTCTGCATTTTTTCCACTTTCCCATAACGAACCGTAAACGCCTTCCCGTGGATTTTCATAATGCCCTACAGTTTCAGGAACCACTTTATTTTTTTGTTGCAAATAAGCGCAGGTCGCATTATTAACAACATTAGCTGAAACAACAAAATATTGCTCGTTCTTTTTAGTAAATTCAATAAAATCTTTTATTTTATCAAGCTCAATATAAACAATATCATCATCACATTTTAAAAAAATATCATTTTCAAATTGATCATATCTAGAAGCGTAATAATGATAGGCACGGTAATAAGGAGAATTTTCATACACATTTCCAATAAAACGCTTTATTTTATCGTTATTATGTACAAACTCCAAGGTTCTATCAAAATCTGTACGCATATAAATAGAAAACTTATTATGATGCGTATATTTTGATGGAATCCGAAAATGATAATCATCAACTTCCACAGTGGTATTACCATGAATATCCCTTTTAATACTAATATTATTGACCAAACCATCTGATAAAACACCCGGTGTTCCTTGAATAAAAATATAAGATTTATCATCGGACGAGCGTTCATAAGATAAAAAAGCCTTTTTATCTACAATACGTATTCTTGTTTGACCATTGTTCCATCCCCCTATTAAAGCTTCAATAAAATAATCTCCCTTTTCCGGGACGAAAGCTAGATAAAGTTCTGAAGGGATTCTTATAGGTATTCTCACCGAAGAATTACAATTTATATCTCGACAATATTGATAACCTGAATGGCCATGTAAAAATTTTACAGAACCCAATTTTTTCAAAAAATTTCTATCTGATTCATTACGAGTAAAATCCCAAATATGCCATTCATCTATAGTTCCTTCTTTTAACATCTCGTGAACATAATCACTGAGAACCGACATTCTTTTTTCTCGACCAGCAAACGTAACCATGATTTTTTTAGACACAATACTAACTTTCTCTAAAATGAGTTATCAAATTCGAAATTTATACCATTAAGATTTTATAATTTTAACAAAATGACTTATAACAAAAAAAACACCCAAAATAAATTAGGAAAAATCCAATGCAAAATAATCTTGTTCTTTTTATTATTGTTTTATGTATTTTTTACTGGTTAAACCGGTTTTTTCCAATAATTGGCAAATTCATATGGCTAGGAACTGCTTATGTGCTTAAACGCATCCATGCCCCCGCAATAAGCCAGCAATGGGCCTTGAAACACTGCAATACTCAGCAAACGTCAGGTTGTAGCAGCTGCAGTAAATGCAATAGCAAATGTCATTGAATATTATTTATTCATTTAAATAAAAAACTCATTACAAATTGTAATGAGTTTTTTTATGTCACTATTATTTTTAAAACTAATAACGATAAGAATCTGGTTTAAATGGACCTTCAACATCAACGCCAATATAATCAGCCTGAGCTTTATTTAATTTAGATAGAACCGCACCAACTTTTTCGAGATGTAAAGCTGCCACCTTCTCATCCAAGAACTTGGGAAGGGTATAGACTTTTGCTTCATATTTACCCTTTGGTGCTGTCCATAATTCAATCTGTGCCAAAGTCTGGTTTGTAAAGGAGGCAGACATCACAAAAGATGGATGACCAGTGGCATTCCCAAGATTAACCAAACGTCCTTCAGAAAGAAGAATAATACGGTTACCATCGGGAAAAATAATCTCATCAACTTGGGGTTTAATATTTTCCCACGTGAAATTCCGTAATTTTTCAACTTGAATTTCTGAATCAAAATGACCAATGTTGCAAACGATCGCACGATTTTTCATGGCACGCATATGATCAACGGTAATAATATCAATATTACCGGTACAAGTTACGAAAATATCACCACGTGGTGCAGCCTCTTCCATAGTGACAATTTCATATCCTTCCATCGCGGCCTGTAATGCACAAATAGGATCAACCTCTGTAACAAGAACGCGACAACCAGCATTTCGCAAACTTGCTGCCGAACCCTTACCCACATCACCAAAACCGGCAACAACGGCAACCTTTCCAGACATCATTACATCTGTACCGCGACGGATTGCATCGACCAGGCTTTCACGACAACCATATAAATTATCAAATTTAGACTTCGTAACACTGTCATTGACATTGAATGCCGGAACTAATAAGGTTCCTTTCTTTTCCATTTCACGCAAACGGTGAACACCTGTTGTCGTTTCTTCAGACAACCCCTTAATATTTTTTAACATCTCAGGATATTTCTGATGCATTAACAGGGTTAAATCACCCCCGTCATCCAAAATCATATTGGGAACCCAACCATTCGGACCATGAATGGTCTGTTCAATACACCAGTTAAATTCCTCCTCGGTTTCACCTTTCCAAGCAAATACAGGAATACCAGCTGCAGCTATTGCCGCAGCCGCATGATCCTGAGTTGAGAAAATGTTACAAGATGACCAACGCACTTCCGCTCCCAAGGCAACAAGGGTTTCAATTAACACAGCTGTCTGGATAGTCATATGCAAGCAGCCGGCAATTCTCGCCCCCTTAAGAATCTGTTTATCCGCATATTCTTTACGAAGAGCCATTAAACCTGGCATTTCCCCTTCAGAAATAGCAATCTCTTTCCGCCCCCAACTCGCAAGTGAAATATCTTTCACTTTGTAATCATGTTGATCTTTCATCATTTATCAATCCTTTTTATGATCAAATATAATATTATGATGTATTATTAGAGCACATATAAGAAGAGATCAATCTAATGCGTCAAGAACAAAACAGCATATTATTATGAAAAAATAAAATTGGATATTCTTTTTGCTGCTTTTTCAGTTGTTTCTAAAATATCATTTTTCTCCCATTTATCACTAGAATAGTTAATTAAAGTTTTCGCTAAATTATATTTGCTATTTTTATATCCATTTTTATTATGAATAAAACTTTGCTTTTTAGTTTTAAACCATTCATTACTGATACTTCGATTGATATTCTCTTCAAGCAAAATTTTGTTTCCCAATCTGTTAATTACATTTTCAAACTCATTCTTATCCATTTTTGCGTCATGTCTAATTGTCTCTATATTACGACCACTAGCTGGCATGATATGTTCAACATTAACCGTTTCAGAAAAATTAAATTTTAGATTTTTATTTTTAGCGTACAAATATTCATTAACAAATACCAGCATGTTTTTATCATATGTTAATATCGCGTCCTCAACCTCTTTGACATTCCATTTATCATGTATATGATCATAAAAATCCTGACAAACAACATGTTCTGGAATATTAAAATCGACCATCTTTATAATTTCTGCATATAAAAATATCTTAAATTTATTGCTTGAATAACCAGCATCTCCCAACTCTAATAATGAAAATAATTTCAACAATGATTCACAGACATTTATTATTTTATCTTCGGTAATTTCATCTAATTCAAAACGATATAGATAAGCGGCTAGATATAATTTAATATTAACATTACACTTAAAAAGTAACTTTATAATGGAATAATCTTTAATTTTATCCCATTTATATGCAATTTTTTTTAAATTATTGCATAGTAAAAATGGATTTTTTAACAAATCCTGCTCATGATCAGCATAATATCTTCTTAAACCTGGAGTTCTTACATAAATATAAGATTTCAAATATCCCTGTTCTTTAGCACGATTAATGTACATAAATTGTTGCAATACAGAATCAATTGTAACGACTTTTTTAGATTTTAATTTATTTGTTAATTGGAGAATCTCTTCCCATTGAATATTAAATTCCTCTCTTTTATCACCTGCATATGAATATAATTTTGCAGAAATAATATCTGCATCTGAAAGCGGCAAACCTGTTGAATTCAATGAATTAAACATTGTAATAGCTTGTTCGACTTGCCAACTGCGTATTTCGATTACCTGACAATTTTTTAAAAAAGTTTTTGTAAATTGATTCAACCAAGAATCGCTATTTTCTCTCAATTTTTCATAAAAATTTTTAAAGTTACGAAAATAGTTTGTATATCGGTTATTATTTTTTTTATAAGGCAGTTTAAAAACTTTTTCCTCGGCATCTTTAAAATCACTGGCACCTATAATTTTATTAAATTCTTCTGGATACAATTCATTAATTGATTTATTTCCTAGTATGAGAATATTTTGTGTCTTTTTTGGATCTTTAAGCATAGAAGGTATATTTTCGGCTTCTGCTTTATACAAAATCTCCATAATTTTATTTCTATTCGCTTTAAGACCAGCTATCAATGCCTCTGAATCTTCATCTTTTGAAACAGTTTGCAGCACTTCATTTAATCGTAACAAAATGGCTTTGAGTAACAACAAAAAAGTCGTTGTACGCTGTTGACCGTCAATTAGACTGAATTGGTTTTGATCCGAGCAATCAATTATAATGCTTCCAAAAAAATAAGGATCATTTGATTCACTTTCCTTAAAATTCTCTATATCTTCCAACAACTTATCACATTGTCCAATATCCCATGAATATCCCATGAATATCCCCGTTGATATTCTGGAATTAAAAAATTTTCTGTTCGATTAAGTTTTAAATATAACTCAATATTTTTAAGATTGGGTTCAATATTCTTAGCCATAATTTTTGAATTCCTGACTATAATTTTATTTTTTAGATAACTATCAAAAATTATCTTTTTTTATAAAATTGATTTAATTAACTATTAAATAACGATAATTTTGTATTTCTAACAAATATATCTAAAAGAAAAATTTCAGTAATCAAATGTAATAAATTTTATGTGAATTGAGACACCAAATCACTTATATGACCTAATTCTATCAGCTGTAATCCATTGGGGACGGATAGTTTATTATTTCCATGTGCAATACGCTTGGGTAAAACAACTTCATCAAAACCTAGCTTAAATGCCTCTTTCATGCGTAAGTCAGCTTGTGGCACCTGTCGAATTTCTCCAGATAAACCAATTTCACCAAAATACACTGAACCTGGAGAGGCGGAATGATGGGTCAAAGCCGAAACCAAAGCTGCTGCCACGGCCAAATCCGCCGCAGGTTCGGTAATTCTCAAACCGCCTGCCATATTTAAATAAACATCCACCCCGTTAAACCGTAACGAACAACGTGTCTCCAAAATAGCAAGCAACATATTAAGGCGTGCATTATCCCATCCAATAACTGTACGTCTTGGCGCTGAATCCCCAAATTTGGGTGCCAACAAGGCCTGCACTTCCAACAAAACAGGACGGGTTCCCTCCAAACCCGCAAAAACGGCTGACCCCGCTATATGACCATGTCGCTCTGCAAGGAATAAAGCAGATGGGTTTGCCACCCCTACCAAACCCTGT
This sequence comes from Commensalibacter sp. ESL0382, assembly GCF_009725775.1. Taxonomy (NCBI): domain Bacteria; kingdom Pseudomonadati; phylum Pseudomonadota; class Alphaproteobacteria; order Acetobacterales; family Acetobacteraceae; genus Commensalibacter; species Commensalibacter sp. ESL0382. The sequence goes on along the minus strand of NZ_WNII01000003.1, from coordinate 14,004 downwards.
CCTGTCATTGAAAAAACACCAATTTCATCTGTTGCACCAAATCGATTTTTTGCTGCCCGTAAAATACGAAATTGATGTCCTCGATCCCCCTCAAAATATAATACGGCATCAACCATATGTTCCAGGACACGCGGCCCCGCTATAGAACCTTCCTTGGTAACATGTCCCACAAAAATCAATGCAAATTCTTTCTGTTTTGCCATACGAATCAATTCAAAAGCCGCAGCCCGAACCTGACTTACCGTCCCAGGGGCCCCATTCGCCGTATCCAGCCACATTGTTTGAATAGAATCAATGATAACGAGACTTATATTTTTTTCTTTTTCCAGCGTTGAAAGAATATCCGCAACATTTATGCAGGCAGCCAGTTGTATGTTTTTTCTTTGTTCCGCATCCTCTAACCCTAACCGATTGGCACGCATTCTTATCTGGTTAACAGACTCCTCTCCTGAAATATATAAAACGGATTGTCCCTGTCTTGATAAAGCACAAGCAGCCTGCAACAATAAAGTTGACTTTCCAATGCCAGGATCTCCTCCTACCAATGTAACTGAAGATTGGACAAGACCTCCACCCAGAACACGATCAAATTCAGAAACACCAATGGACTGACGATCAGGAGGTGAAATCTCACCATCCAGCCCTGTAAACTGAATCATCTTGCCTGCATGTCCCAGTACAGAAATCGGACTTGCTTCCCTGGTTTCCTCGCTAATTGTATTCCATTCACCACAAGCCTCACATCGTCCAGCCCATTTATGATAAATAGCGCCACAACTTTGACAGACAAACATTTTAACCGGCTTTTTCGCCAAAACGTCCTCTTATACTTTCATTTCCATTTTAATAGGACCTGCATAAAGACCATGTGTAAATTGATGCACATAGGGATTCTCACTCTGCATAAGTTTACCAGCTTCACCCTGCCAAATCAGCTCCCCTTTATACAACATGGCAACCTGATCCCCGATCCGCTGGGCAGAAGCCATATCATGGGTAATGGCAATTGTGGTAGAACCCAGCTTCTTAACGCAATCAACAATCAAGTTATCAATTATTGCTCCCATGATAGGATCCAACCCTGTGGTCGGTTCATCAAAAAAGATAATTTCCGGTTTTGAAGCAATCGCACGTGCCAAGCCAACCCGTTTCTGCATCCCACCAGATAACTCACTGGGATATAAATCGCCAATATTATCTGCATCCAGACCAACAAGTTCCAAAACCCTGTTTGCCCTTTCCCTCGCCCGGGCACGACTAACTCTTGGCTGATTTTTACGATGTCCATTTAAAAGGGCAAAGGCAACATTTTCCCAGATAGGCAAGCTATCGAACAAGGCAGAGTTCTGAAACAACATACCCATTTCCTGTAATTTTTCTGCTTGCTCGGAATATGGCAATTCAAAAATATTTTTGCCATCAATTTCGATCGTGCCACTATCTGGTGTCATTAACCCCAAAATACATCGGAGCAAAACAGACTTTCCACTTCCAGATCCACCAATAATAACAAAGGAAGTTCCCTCCATTACATCCATATTAATGTTACGTAACACATGGTTGCCGCCAAAAGATTTGGAAAGATTACGTATACGAATTTTGGGATAAGTGTTGGTCATTTTGCAAAAAAGATATCCGTTAACAAATAGTCAAATACTAGCAATAAAATAGAGGCGGCAACAACAGCAGAAGTCGTCGCTGCACCAACCCCCTGTGCGCCCCCACGGCTACGATATCCATGATAACATCCCATCAAGGCAATAAGAAATCCAAAAACCGCCGCTTTCACCAAACCAATTGTAACATCAATAGGTTTCACGGCATTCATGGTCGCCGCAATATAACCCTGGGGCGAAAAACCCAATTTAATGACCGAAACAGTAAAACCACCCAGCACCCCCAGGATATCAGCAATCAAAACTAGAAATGGTAAAGCAAGCGTAGCAGCTAGCAAACGGGGAGTAACAAGATATTTGATAGGATTGGTTGATAAGGTTTTGAGCGCATCAATCTGATTCGTCACCTGCATTGTTCCAATTTCCGCGGCTATGGCTGCCCCCACCCGTCCCGCAACCATCAATCCTGCCAAAACGGGCCCAAGCTCACGAGTGACAGCCAACACAACAATATTGGCAATCGCGCTATTTACATGATACTGGGACATACCGGTATAGGATTGTAACGCGATAACACCTCCAGAAAATAATGCCGTTAAAGCAACAACAGGTAGAGACAAATAACCTATATCAAGTAAAGATCCCAAAAAAATGCGCCAATAAAATGGAGGATAAAAAATATTTATAAATCCGCTTAATGCAAACAATGCGAGGGTACCCGTTTCCCGAACACCGTTTAAAGCCATACGACCTAACAAAGCAATCCAAATCCACGGACGTTTCAATTGATACATCTTGATTCCCGGTTAAACTCATCACAACATTATTAGCTAACGAATTGAGAAGTTGTTCAATAATATTGATTACAAGTTTTATCCTATAATTCTATTATTTTCTAATATTTATATTTAAGCATATAAACATCTTTTATTTTTAAACATTTTATATAGATCAAACATTTTAAACATCATCCTCTTCCAAGAACAATCCCCCCTTAGAATCTAATTATTATTCCCATCAATATTGAATATATCTATTGTCTATATACCACTGAAAATCTCTTCATTACCCTTTATAATGAACTTGTTTCAATATTTTTAAAATTTTTATTTTTTTAATTTTTAAATTAACTTAATTTAATAATCTATAAAACTGGCAATATCTTGATTAAAAATAAGGAATGTTCTGTGCGTATAGCAATGATAGGTGGAGGATATGTTGGTCTTGTTTCTGCTGCTTGTTTTGCAGAATTCGGACTTGATGTCGCTGTCGTGGAAAAGGATCCCAACCGGTTAAATGCGTTAAAGCAAGGAAATATTCCTATCTATGAACCTGGTTTGGATCTTTTGGTTCAGAATAATATCAAAGCCAATCGGTTACAGTTTTTTGAAACGATTAAAGAGGCTATTCCTGATTGTAAGGCCATTTTTATTGCCGTGGGTACACCCCCACGTAACGGTGATGGACATGCCGACATGACTTATGTCCATCAAGCAGCCCTGGAAATTGCAAAACATCTAAAAGAATATGCAATTATCGTTACCAAATCAACAGTCCCGGTTGGTACAAGCCGACGGATTGCACAAATCATCCGTAAGGAAAATCCATCTCTTGATTTTGATGTCGCCTCCAATCCTGAATTTCTTCGCGAGGGCGAGGCCATTCAAGATTTCATGACACCTGACCGTATCATTATCGGTATTGAAAAAGACAGAAAAGATCGCGCACAAAAAGCCCAAGAAATCATGAGTCGACTTTACCAACCCTTATTTCAAAAAGAAACACCAATTTTGTTTACCAATTTGGAAAGTGCTGAACTGGCAAAATATGCCTCAAATTGTTTTTTAGCGATGAAACTTTCATATATTAACGAGCTTGCTGATCTTTGTGAACAAGTTGGAGGAAATATAGAGGAAATTGCCAATGCTATTGGATTAGACAGCAGAATCGGCAAATATTTTTTACGGCCAGGCCCAGGTTATGGCGGATCCTGTTTCCCGAAAGACACTCTCGCCCTAATTCGCATCGCCCAAGAAGCAGGTACACCCTCACGGCTGGTAGAGGCAACCGCACAAGCTAATGATGCCAGAAAAGCAAACATAAGTGGAAGAATTATTCAATTATGTGGTGGTAATGTTCACAATAAAACCATTACCATTCTGGGACTTACCTTTAAACCAAATACAGATGATATGCGGGAATCCCCATCTATTCCCATTATTCACCGTTTGGTTGAAGAGGGTGCCCAGATAAAAGTTTTTGACCCTGTTGGAAATGAAAAGGCAAAACCCTTATTACCTAATACAGTTCAATATTTTGATAGAATTAACGATGCAGCCAATCAGGCTGACGCCTTGATTATCCTGACAGAATGGAATGAATTCCGTTCTTTGACACCCAAGACCCTGAAAAACTGGATGAAAAAACCACTGGTAATCGACTTCAGAAATATTTACGATCCCAAAGTGATGAAAAGTGAAAATATTCATTATTATTCAATTGGTCGACCCCTGAAAGAAAAATTTATCATTTAAACAGTTTGACTAATTGACGTAAAGGGGATGTCACACGCCAACAGAAAGAATTCTGTATGGCCGTCAGTTCCTGTTTCAATTTTATATTTTCCTGTTCCAAATGTTGGGCAAAACTGAATTGATAGGGTGAATTTCTAATCTTTTCATAAACTTCTTTCCAGCTTTCAACACATTTTTCCCTATTTTTTTCCGATACAAGAAAAACCGTAAATTCATAACTCAGCTTTGATGGATCAATATCAAACCATTCCACACAAGCCATTTTTATAATTCCATGTTCAGCCAAATTCATCATCAGTTTCACAAACAAACCTAAATGCAAAACCCAACAATGAATATCTTCATAATGATCAGGTATTAGTGTTCTTTCCCCCCATTCCAGAACCTCAGAAAACGGGATTTGGCTTTCCAGATTTTCTTTATCAGGATATAATCCATATTCTGCATGAATTTTTGGAATATCTTTATCATTAATTTTATTTAATGCAAAGTCCAACACCAGGTGTGTTTCAGGGCATGTAGATTTTTTTAACCAGGCAGCGAGTAAATCAGCCAACCGGGTAGGCTGCCTTTTCATATCAAAAGAATAACGACCATCTGGCAAAACCAAACGTAATTGTCCATCAGGTTTTAAAATTTGTCGTATTTCCTCAATCCATCCAATCAAGTCTGGGACATGTTCTGCAACATGAGATGCGATTACATAATCAAACTGACCATCCACACACTCCTTCAAAGCACATTCTTTTTTCCAGATATAGTCAATCTCTACCAATTGACGAGAATCAAAATTGGTATTCCAGGCAAATTGCTCTTTCAGCTCTTCCGTCGACAAATGATCTGCGTAAAAAACATTTCCATTTTCTCGACATAAAACTGGATCAATCAATGCACCGATTTCCAAACATCGTGCATGTGCAAATCGAATTCCTCTATTTAAACGTTCACGACGTAATACAATAAAAGGTTCCATAAATTCTTGACCTGAAATAAAAAAGGATTCATTAAATATAATGAACCCCTCTTTTAATCCAAATTTCACTTTATAAATATAGTAAAAATGAAATTATTTCTCGATATAAATTAATTTATGATTAAGGAATTCAAAAATTCCCTCATCAGACAATTCACGACCATATCCAGAATGTTTCACACCACCAAATGGAAGATCTGGCGCTGTCCAGGTAGGACGGTTGATAAAGACCATGCCGGTATCAATTTCCTTTGCAACCCGCTTTGCACGCTCAACATCTCTTGAAAATACGGTTCCACCCAAACCAAAATCTGAATCATTGGCCAACTCAATTGCCGCTTTTTCATCTGGAACACGGAAGAACATAACAACTGGTCCAAAAAATTCTTTATAGAATACTGGATTTTGCTTGGTAATATCGGTTAAAATGGTCGCTTCCATAAAAGCGCCTGAACGATTTGGACGTTTACCACCAATCACGGCCTTGGCACCATGTTTGACAGCTTCGGCTGTCATATCTGCAATTTCCTGTGCAGCTGCCTCACTGGATAATGGACCCAATGTCGTGCTACGATCCATTGGATCACCCATTTTCAGTTTAGAAAAACAGTCTGTAAGACGTTTCAGATATTCATCTGCAACAGATTCAACAACGATGAAACGTTTAGCGGCAACACAACATTGTCCCGTATTATTCATACGACCCCAAAGACCCCATTTGCATGCTGAATCCAGGTCGGCATCTTCAAGAACGATAAATGCATCACTGCCACCCAGTTCAAGGGTGGATTTCTTAAGATTTTCACCGGCTTTGCCAGCGACAATACTTCCTGCCTTTTCACTTCCCGTAAGCGCAACACCACGGACACGACGATCGGAAATGATTTTGTCGGTATGCTGAGATAATACATAAAGATTGGTATAAACACCTTTTGGTGCACCAGCATCAAGCATCAATTTTTCAAAAGCACCCGCACATTGTGGAACAATGGAAGCATGTTTGACCATTACTACATTTCCAGCCATCAAATTCGTTGCAACAACACGAACAAGTTGATAATAAGGGAAATTCCATGGTTCAACACAGAAAATGATACCTATTGGGTCATACTCAACATAGGCCTTGTGACCATCTTTTGGATGTAAGGTTTTTGGTGCAAGAAATTTTTCGGCATTTTCTGCATAGTAATCAAAAATGTCCGCCGTCAAATCAACTTCCGCTTCAGCTTCTGCAATTAGCTTTCCCATTTCCAAGGTAACATAATGAGCAAATTCCGCCTTCTTATCACGCAAAATTGATGCGGCTTTTTTCATCACTTGACGACGAGTAGCAAAATCTGTCTTACGCCATTTTAAGTAAGCAGCTTGAGCTTCATCAATTTTAGCAGCTACTTCATTCTCCGTTAATTCCTGAAAGGTCTTCACCGTTTCATTGTTAAAGGGATTAACTGATTTATAAGCCATTTAAGCCGTCCTTTCTGCTTTCTGTTTAACGTAAATTAATACTCTATCTATAATCTTTTTTATGAAATAAGCTACCTTAATATCTAATATAAACATGCAATTTCACAATGTGCGATTAAATATTTTTCATATCAGGTTATTATAACCCATATTTTAAAAGAAATATAAAAATAAATTCTATCAATCTATTTCATTTAAAATAATTATAGTATCTATTTAAATATTGTAACTGACAATAAGGCTTTTTTATGAATAATATTCTGGTTATTGGTAGTTTAAATACTGACCTCGAAACTTCTGTTGATCATTTCCCTGAAACTGGAGAAACCCTGATCGGCGGCCCCTTACAGATTCATTGTGGTGGAAAAGGGAATAATCAGGCAATAGCAGCAGCAAAACTGGGGGCATCAGTTACAATATTGGGTGCAATCGGAAATGATCATTTTGGTCAATTGCTGATAGAAAACCTTAAAAAATATCATGTCAACATTACACCTATAAAAACCTGCAAACAAAGTCCTACTGCAACCGCATTAATAATGCATACAAATACAGATAATACAATTATTGTTACAGAAGGGGCCAATGAAAGCCTATCAGCCCAGGATATTCTCAATGCTGAATCTCTCATCAAATCCCATGATATTATTCTTTTACAGCAGGAAATCCCTTTGGAAACGCAGATTGAAGCCATTGAGATTGCATATCGATTAAAAAAAATAATTGTTGTTAATCCTGCACCTTCACGACAGCTCCCTGCAGATATCATTCCAAAAATCAGTTATCTTTTACCGAACGAACATGAGATAAAAGCCTTTCGACATAATGGATCAGAAACTTACGAAGATATTATCCTGCATAGCTCTACACCCATTATCATGACATGGGGTCGCAGCGGAATACTTTTTAAAAATAAAGAAAAACAGATTCAACATATCCCCGCCTATATCGTACCAACCGTCGATACAACAGGGGCGGGTGATACTTTTTGTGGCGCCTTTTGCTGTTTTCTTCATTTGGGATATGAAAAAGCGATTGAAAAAGCCTTGCAAGCTTCTGCACTTTCGGTTACACGCACTGGGGCCCAAAATGGTATGCCCACACTGAAAGAATTAACCGCTTTTCAATTTCATTAACATTTCATATCCCCAGGGAACATGTTCCTATGAGTCATACTTTTTTCCATTATGTTGATTTAATCGGAACATTTGCTTTCGCCATCAGTGGAGCTCTGGCAGCCATTAATCGTAATCTGGACATCTTTGGCGTTTTTTGCATTGCCTTTGTCACAGCCTGTGGTGGAGGAATTGTAAGGGATATCTGTATCGGTTCTTTTCCTTTAGCGGGGATGATGAATCTGGAATATCTCGTTATTGTCTTGACTTCAGTTTTCCTGGCTGCCTTTTTCCAAAAATTACTTTTACATCTCAATCATCCAACTCTGTTTTTTGATGCCATCGGATTGGGTTTTTTTGCTTCGTTTGGCGCCCATAAAGCGTTTGTTTTTACCGGAAATTGCGAAATAAGTATTTTTCTTGGAACACTTACGGCCGTCGGTGGAGGAATATTGCGTGATACATTAACCGCCCTGATTCCATCCGTATTAACCAAGGAAATTTATGCCTCTGCCGCCATTGGCGGAGCCATTGTCCAAATTATGGGTGACAAGAATATTATCAGTCCCACCTTTGCTCCATGGTTTGCCATTATAATCTGTAGTGCAATTCGCTTGTTATCGTTAAAATTTAAATGGAATTTACCGTCAATCAAACAAATTCAATGAGCCCTGTAATTTATCAATCTTGATATAAGGATAAAAAAAGAAAAATTATATTTGACAAAAGAAAAACTGGCTATTTTCATTAAAACAGAGTATGAACATTTTCAAAGGACCCGTAGCTCAGCTGGATAGAGCGTTGCCCTCCGAAGGCAAAGGCCATGAGTTCGAATCTCGTCGGGTCCACCAATAGATATGTTTATCAATAAAATTAAACTTTCAATAACAATCAATTATCTTATTTTTTAATTAATATTATTCAACACGATAAATGAATCAAAAAAACAGAAAATTAATAGTGCAGAAATTTTGACTTTTTCCATGAAAAAATTACGAATATTTATTTAAGTCAATCATAAAACCACTCTTTAAAAAGTAATTCTATAATCAATAAAGCCTATAATAATTAACTGTAATACTTAAATTGTTGATCCAACCATTCAATACGTCGCTTGACGTAATCAATGATATAATTTACAGGCGATTTTTAAGATCTTACGTCATTGGTTCCGGGTCAATCAAATTTGCTTTCTCGATAATAATTTTGTTAATTGTCTCATTGGAAATTAAATTGCCATTCCACAACTCACGTCATCTTGCATAAATTTCTGGTTTGATGTGATGAGATCATCGATAATTCCAAAGGTTTGATATTCGGAAATATTTACCATATGGTTAGTGATTTTTCCACATCCCAACAACATAGGATTAAATTATTAGTAATACTGTAAAAAAACGGTTAATTCATATAAAAATATATAATCAATAATAAATCCTTTTTTACATTTGTTATATCTTTCAATATCCACTTGTACACTTTCAATAGGCGATTCATATAAACTTGGTAATCTGCTATTAATATTTCCTCACGACCAATTAAATTTCATTCATTATGATGGTAAACACATTTTTGCCCAAAATTATCCAGGTGTCTTGGCTGATAACAACCTTGAATATAATGCTGATGATCAATCCCTTATTGCGTTTGGGAAAGATTATTTTCTAAAATATACAGACCCATGAGATTCATCATTATACCATACCTCACAAAGGAACCTTGCCATGGAAAATATAGCTGAATTACACATACCTAAATCAAACTAATCGTAACAGGAATATTCGTTTCTAGTACCAAACAACTGTTTCGTCTTTATGAAAATGTCGCCATATTTAGTTGTAATATTGTTCCTAAGCAGAGTTCTATCTGTTCCATATCCTTTCAAAACCATACCTGAATCTGATAATAAAATATTTATCTACAACAGGATGCATTCTTTTATTCTATATTATGACTTTTCTTTACTGACGTTAAACTGACCTGTTCTTGCAATCCCCAGATTCTTACCGCAAAAAATTAAAATAAGATATTCCTTCAAAAAATGAAATACTTATTCCCTTCACTTTATCTGTAGGATTGCTCTCCTTTAATGAAAATCAGCAATGGTCTGTTTGATTTAGATAATACGGTTAAATCCCATTCATCCGATATGTTACTACAACCAAACTAGACAAAATTTTCATTATTAATATATCCTATTTACTGCTGTTTTTTGGCATCAGCCATAAATCAGTTTTCCATAAAATTGTGACATTCCATCAAACAAAATTTCTACAAGGGTAACCGACCCTGCTCTTGTATCAATAAAGGGTTGCCTATTCTGCCATTTGACAGATGCATCAAATTCAACCTCGCAATTCCCTTCATAAGGTTGCTGAAGAATGATCGTCATGCGTTGCAACTGACCCTTTTGCCCTTGCCCAAGTGAAATCCCGCACGCTTTCTGGAGTAGAAGACGATAGCTGATGTCTCCCGCTTTTGGAAACATCAGGGTAATGGCTGGATCATTCACGATCCTGTTTTCAACCAATATACCAGCAGATAAACGATCAACAATCTGTCCACCTGTCATTTCCTGTCCCAATGATCCTTTTGCGAGACCTTGTGTCATATCAAATCTGCTCATTTTATTTACTTTCAAGTTTCATCAGCCGTGTCTCAAGATCATTGATTTTCTGTTTATGAGCGGCTAAAAGCATACAAAGAACCTCGGTATATCTCAGTTTTTGACGATAAATAACGTCACCCTTGTCATCTTTTGGCACTTCCTGAACAGACTTGAGGATCGGGTTCCCGTTTTCATCCTTCTCGCCTGTATCCACCCTCTTGAATTCAGGTGATGCATCCTGCGTCCACATGGCATAATCGGATGGATCAAGTCCGGCATCCATGATCGCCTGTTCTATATCCTGCGCGATAAAACCTGTATGAACACGTGCCTTGTCCTCACCTTTCTCTTTTATCGCGTCATTCAGCCTGTAATTGACAACATTGACATTATACAGGGCCTCCATCAGTTTTTTATCTGAATTTCCAGCTTTCTCATCAAGGATGGATGTGATGGTCTTGACGTTTTTGTCCGAGGTCACGTTTGGTGCGGTCTTTGTGAAAAGATTGTTCCATGAATTTCCCGCACGTCCCAGGTCCCCGCCGCCATCATTGAGGGGATGAAAGGAAATAGAACCAAATGCATAATTGGCATTGATGTTGTCAGACCATACTACACTAGTAAAACTCTTGTTATTACCTTTTTCACCATTAAAATTTACAGAATACTGAATATGTATTTCCCTGGATTTTGGATTGGGTTCATAATCTTTTGTATAATCACCATTTATTGGTCTTAAACCCGCATTAATCCATGTAACACCATCCATATCCTTAGGCTGTGGATACACAAATTGTCCTGTCAAATCAAGTATTACAGTACCCAAGGGTTTATTTGCATCATCAATGGAAAAATATTTATCTAGATCTAAATTATTGACATAGGTTCTAATGTTATCAACATTACTTTGTGCTTGACTTGCAATTGCTGTGACACTTGCAATCTGTTCTTTTGTATCATTTGCTGTTTTAACAAGTTCTGAAAGTTGCTGTGATGTATTACCACCATCCATTGAAACATTACATGCAGACAGGTCCAGATCTTTTGGAGCGTTATTTTGATTTGTCATTTTATATCTCTTAATTAATTTCATTCATTAATTTGAAAAATTTATTTTAAATTTGATAGCCTAGTTTCTAAATCACTAATTCTTTGCTCGTAAACTTGTTTAAAATCCTCAAGTTTTTTCAATTTTTGTTTGAATGCTTGAATAAAAACACAAAATATTTCATCATATCGTAAAGACTGCCTGTAAACCTGATTACCATCAGCATCTTTTAAGAATACACACTCTCTTTTTGTAACAGGATTACCCCTGTCATCCTTTTCGCCTGTCTCAATATCTTGTGTCTCAAAAACTTTTTCTTCTATCCACATTCCATAATCAGAAGCTGATAAACCTTTATCTTTCAAAGACTTCTCAACCTCCTGAGCTATAAAACCATTATGCAATCTGGCTTTACCCTCTCCCTTTTTATCAATAGCGTAATTAAGCTTGAATGTATGAACATCAAGATTATAGATTGCATCTAGCAATTTCTGGTTTTCAACATTATCTTCATTGCCCAGAGCGGAAACAATTTTTTTTTCGTTTTTATCAGAAGTTACGCTCAATGCCGTTTTTGAATAAATATTATTCCAGGCATGGTTTCCTATTCCAAGATCACCCACTCCATCACTATCGGGATGAAAAGCATCTCCTACAAAAGAACGATATGCATGCTTATCATCTGTCCAAGTTTTTAATACTACCCAATATTTATTTTTCAATGTATAATGTTCGATTATACGAGTACATGCAGGATCAGGACTTGCACGAAATCCATTAAGATTTAAAGTATGTCCATAAGACATAAAAACAGTTCCATTATCAGAACGTGCCTTTGGACCAATAAATTGATTTGTATTATCCAAAAGCAGAACATTACCTGATGTAAAAGATTGATCCCTTGATAAATAATTATCAAGATTCAAATCTTTAATTCGCCTTGACAATATCTCACATTTTTTATCAACGTTAATTGAGGTTTCAGAAAGTCCTGCTACTTCTCCTATTGTATCATTTGCCGTTTTTGCCCATTCAGATAATGTTTTTGATGTCTTCCCTTCATCAATAGAAACAGTACAATCTGAAAGATTCAAATTCTTTGGAGAATTATTAATCATTTTAATGCCCTATATATCTACAATTGAATGAAAAAATACTAGCTATTAAGCAACACAAAGCACGCCACCATTATTCCAGGAATTTTTATAGTAGACAGAACCATCAGTAAGAACGATATTACCGTTTAATGACAATCCTTCAGGCATTTTTTTACTGCCGTTGAGATAATCATCAGAAGCTATGTATAAATTACCATTTAATGAAAAATCATTTGGAATTTCAGAAACCTTTTCAGGCGCGATAACTACTCCATCTTTATTTCTATAAAGACCGGAATTAACTTTCTCAATTGAACCATTACTCATCATAAAGGAAAAGGTTAAATCATCATTCATGATAACGGATTCAACACTAATCCCTTGCTGTCCTTTTTCTCCCTTCGGAATTGAAAAATCAAAAACTGCATTTATATCAGATCCTGAATTCGTTATTTGAGCAGGTTGGTTAGCTTCGACAGATACAATGTTGCCTATTTTGATTGTTGCCGCTTTGGCAACCGGATCAATCCATTCAGTACCGTTCCACCATAGAGGTTCTTTTTTATCAATATCATATGATTGTGTTCCAATTGGATAATCAACAGGCAATTTATCCTTGGTTGTAGGGGTTACATAAGGATAAGTAAATTTTCCTGTATGATCTTTTTTCATTGCGGCATGAGACGGATATAAAGACCATTCAGCCTGTCCTTCTCCACCTTCTTTTGAACACCAAAAGATACCATCTTTACCAAATCGTATTTCATCCTGGTATCCCAATGATGTAATGGTTTTGGGTTGTTCTTTTTCTGATAAATATAAATTACTCAATAATCCAGCACTTCTACTTCTCTTAACATAATAATATGTCCTATTTTGATCCATCCAATGCGCCATAAGAGTTACAACATCACCAACCCTTATAGTGATAATAGCATCTTTTTTAAATGCTTCCCCTTTTCCATCAACCAACTGGTTTTCACAAATAATATCAGTTTTAATTTTATAACCTGATTTATCCATATCAGAACCATAACACACAAAGGTATATGACCCTTGATACCCCTTAAATTCTAACGGCTGACAATCAGGTAACCAACAGGCTCCCCCAGCAAATATATATCCTTTTAACTCCTCAATCTTATCAGCCCTTGCTGATGCCAGGATATCAGCTGTTCCCTTGGATGGAGCAAATGCTATAATTTTGCTTTGTGCACCAACCGTGTAAATATCAAACAGTGTTTTATCCGCATAAGCGTGAACATCATCATCTAAATAGATGGAAACTTTAGCATCAGGATTAATAGACTGCGTTATTATAAATGGATTATTAATAGGTTGAGTCAACTGACCCCGTGCATCCAATCCTGCAACTCCATTTGGATGATTTATTTCAATATTTGGAATGGCCTGATGGGCAAGATCGACGACTTTACCCAAAGAGGCATCCTGATGGGATGGAGTTGGGACTTTTATGGTATAATCCAACATTTCAGCAGATAATTTACCCGCGCCATCTGTTCCGACCTTTCCGCCATCTGACTGAATT
>NZ_WNII01000002.1:0-4570 GCF_009725775.1 Commensalibacter sp. ESL0382 | reverse complement strand
ATCGACGACTTTACCCAAAGAGGCATCCTGATGGGATGGAGTTGGGACTTTTATGGTATAATCCAACATTTCAGCAGATAATTTACCCGCGCCATCTGTTCCGACCTTTCCGCCATCTGACTGAATTGACTTGACGTTGAGTTCAGTTGATCCGTCATTCGTATAGCTGTCCCCCTTTTCTCCCTTGGGAATGGAGAACTCGAGCACGGCGGTATTTTCTGATCCTGAATTGCGAACGGATGCCTGGACATCCGGATCTGTGGTGGTCACGGTTCCTATGCGTATGGTAGCTGCGGCCCCCTCTTTTCCGATCGGGCCCACATCCCCCTTTTCCCCTTTTGGAATGCTGAACTGCAGGATCGCATCATGTTCATCGCCAATATTTTTGATGGTTGCCGCCTCATCGGGTCTTAAAGGCCGCACCTGCTCAACAACCCTGACAGTTGCCGCTTTTCCCTGGGGTCCCGCAACTTTTCCTAAAGGCCCGCCCCAGGTCTTGTCATTGGTGTATATATAGGCGCTGGCCTCACCAGTCTTTTCATCAAGATAAAGATATTGATCCCCCGCTCTTGGCATACCACGGGGATCATTAAGAGCAATTGTCGCATCAGGCAAGTTATGACCACTATACCAGCGTGAGCCATCATCCCCTTTTGCACCTTTCTCTCCCTGAATGCCCTGCAATCCCTGCGGACCGGTATCACCACGGGGACCCCTGATGCTGCCAAGACTGACCCAATCCCAGCTATCTCCATGCGGAATGGTGCGCTTGACCTCCCAGTTCATCGTGTTGATCCATACAACATTCGGGTTTAGGGGGGCGCTTCCCTGATCCGGATCCTGCTGGCTGGTGATGATGCGGGTTCCATCAAAACCGTCCCTGCCGTCCTTGCCTGCTTCCCCTTTCTCTCCCTGAATGCCCTGCAGTCCCTGCGGGCCAGTATCACCCTGCAATCCCTGCGGGCCGATATCACCTTGTTTACCTTGAAGGTTTCCAACCTTTTGCCAATTCGTGCCATTGAAAACAAACAGATCATTGGAAGCTGTATTCAGGAAACTATCCCCGATCCTATAGCTTGAAGAGGTTACAGGATCCTCCTGGGCAAAAAACCATAGAGAACCTCTCTCTCCCTGATCCCCTTTCAGATTGGCCAGCCTGACCCATTGATTATCATTAAATGTGAACAGGTTGCTGTTGCTAATATTGAAATAGAGATCACTCTTTTTATAAACCTCATTGTAAACGGGATCCACAGTACCAGTATATATGATACTGCCAGCCTCCCCCTTCAGATTCCCAGACTTGTGCCAGCTATATGCATCCCCGCCCCGGGAGACAGTTTCAAACAAATCTCCTGTGACATCATTGAGCCAGACAATATTTTCCTTGGCATCACGGGCAACAGGATCACGATTGGACAACAGAATTTGCGTGCCTGCCTTCCCCTGTATCCCCTGTATGCCTTGCCTACCTTCAGGAATGGTAAAATCAAGAACAGCGTTATGCCCATCACCCCTGTTCTCAACAGCAGCATCACTCCCTGCCGCACCTGTCACAACATTTCCAAGCTTTACCGTCGCGGCCTGGCCCCGCTCACCCTGAGGCCCAACCTGACCACGGGGCAAGGTGAAATCCAGAACGGCATCCACCTCGGTTCCCGAATTGACAATCTTTGGATCCCCATCAGGTTCTGTGGGCAGAACCTTGCCAACCGTAACCGTTGCGGCACATCCTTGAGGACCCTGGGGACCCGTATCCCCCAATACATAATTGCCAGCCTCGCCACTGCCCATGATTCCTTCCGGCATAATTGGCAATGTCACAACAAACTCACGCTCCTCATTGGCACGTGTGGTTACCAAAAAACGAATACCGGTTTTGGTATTCATTGTCCCTCCACTGATACGTGCCCTAAAGGTCTGCCCAGATACCGTAATCCGGTCAACACTAAGTGTCTCATCTGAAGGTTGGGCACTTACGCAGCTGATTGCATCAGAGGGAGAAAGGCGATTGACCATTGAAAACTGGTAATAGACTCTTTCCAATGGTGATTTACATTGCAGATCAATCTCACGATGTCCCAAACATCCAGCTGGAACGATAATAATTCGACTGCCTTGATCACAGTTCATTTTTAAATCCTTATTGATTACTGAAATTTATATGTAAAATTAATTTGTTATTGCCATCTTTATTATTCACATACCTGTTTAACGGAACCCTTCATTAAAAAACCTCCATTAATCCAGGGGCTTCCATCTCCTGGATCCTGGGTGGGAAGCATCGCAAACACCTCTTTTAATGCACTGCTTAATCCATGCGGGGAAACCGTACCAAATCGTGATACATCCCCGCTGGCCAGACAGACGAATCCCTCATTCAGCCATAGGGAACGGCCATCTGCCGGATCTGTCCTGGACATTGACTGAACAGCCTTCTCCAATAAATATAAAGCTGCCCCTGAACTAAACTCTTCAACCCTGGCACGATAAAATTGCGTCTGTTCCCCATCCTTGCGAATAACCAACAGCTCATCTTGCAACCCTATTTCATTCGTAGAATTTAACATAGTCACCTGATCTGATGCCACGATTGTTTCCTGCTCGCAAAACTCCAGGTTGCAGACACCCTCACACTGACAATCGCTCTTTCTGTTACTCATCCCTATTCCTTCCCCTTAGATACATATAAAAAAACCGTTATCATCAAGAAGATAACGGTCAATAAGCTTTATTCCATTCAATGGCGGTCGTATGTCAGGCGGTCTTGTCCGGGAAGCCATACTTATGAACCTCTCCTCCCTCCGCTCTGTTGCGGCATGCCCAAAAGTGGACAAAATCATCTCCTGGATTACGCTCCTGCCCCGGTCTGTCTGCGCTGTATAGGTCAGACAATAAGAATGACTAGCCCGGCCTCCAGAAATAAACGCCGTTAAAAACCTGTCATGCGCCAGAACACTCTCCACCCTCAATCCCAGGCCATGCACCAAAACCGTCCCGGATACAACCCTTTCCCCATCAGACAAACGATGAAAAAAATCAACGCTGTAATCCTGATAAGATGTGACGTTCTTCGGGGGAAATACAGACAGCTCCCTCTTCGAGCGTCTCAGTACCTGGTATACACAATAGCTGTTCAAAAAAAACGTTCGCATTAAATACATCGCTAACCATCCATGTCTATCTGAAAATTCGTCGTCAAATTCTTATAAGAGGGAGCAGGATTATTGATGATTTCAACATGATCATGATATGCTGCTGGTTTAGAAAAAAACTCTATAACATTTGACCTCATCTGATTATAAGGTGCATTTGGAATAACTGGAACTTCTGTATCTATATCAACAAAAGAATTAATTTTTACATTTTCAATAATATAAAGAAATGTCGTATTTGATATATTTACAAAAAAGTTACTAAAACTAAAATTCAACTCAATTATACCATTTGCGTCTCCACCACCAACAATAAAATGATTTAATCCATTTTTAGGTAACTTGTTAAATATACATCCTGTAAACGAATAATGACCTCCAGAAATTAACCATCCTTCAATAACATTAACATGATATGGATCGTTATCCATTTCATTTATTCTATCAATTTCAATTTCGATACCCCAAAAATTCACATAAAATTGTCCTGAAGTACCAGATAACCGAGTAAATCGGATACCTGAAATATATAATTCATTATTATTATCTAATGAAGAAGTATATGTCCAACATATTATTAATTTTGGTCGAGTCAAGCCAACTAAACTCCGATTTAAACCAATATTATTAGTATGCTTATTCAGCCACTCTGTCGCCTGATCCAAAAAATCATCTCCGTAAGCCAAAAAAGTAACATTTTTTGTTTGAAGATCAAAAGTATGATCAATTTCTTTATCTGAATTTAGCTTACCATCTGGAGTTAAATAATGAACATCACTAGCTTTTAAATAAATCATAATTGATCCAGTTGCAGGAGCTTGTTGCAGAGCTTTACTTATAGAAAAATAAGGATTTTTCATAGTGCCATCTCCCATTTTATCATTACCTTCAGAAGAAGAAACGTAAAATTCTGTCTGAACAGATGGTGATGCAACCAATAACTGACCGTCTTTATCATAATATAAAATATTACCATAAATTTTTGATAAAACAGGATATCGTATCCAACCGTTTTGAGGGTTGATTATGTTAACTTTATTCTGGTTGGGATTAAATCTGTTGTTATTTTCCAAACATTGCCATAAAACCCAAGGCCTGTTTGGATCATCCCCCTGCACGATGGTTCCTTTTGAATAACCATTGTTTTTATTACAAAAATCCTGGTTGAAACTTGGCAGACCTCCCGCCTGCATCCACTGTATAGCCTCTGTAATCTGGTATAAAATCCCGTTATGATCCTGTCCCCAGGGTGGAACACCACCTTTCAGGGCAGAAATCATAGTTTGTTTTGGAAAACCTTTTTCAATATCCGCACGTCCATTTCGATGATCTGCACCAGATTCAACAATATCAAAACGCTCGCCTTTTTCTGCCCATTTAGAGGAGAAAAGCTTTCCAGGTCTTTGAATAGACAT
>NZ_WNII01000001.1:0-146825 GCF_009725775.1 Commensalibacter sp. ESL0382 | reverse complement strand
TTGGAAAACCTTTTTCAATATCCGCACGTCCATTTCGATGATCTGCACCAGATTCAACAATATCAAAACGCTCGCCTTTTTCTGCCCATTTAGAGGAGAAAAGCTTTCCAGGTCTTTGAATAGACATATATAATCCCAACCAACTTTATTGTAAAATAACTAATTAATCATAATAAGAAATTAATTAATTACTTATTGATTGAATAGGGATTATTTCCCTTAGTTAATTAACTTATCAATATTATTCATTTACAAATTTTAATATATCACTTAATTATTTTAAATAACAAAGCCGAGAAAAATATTTTTCTCGGCTTTGTTATTTAAAATACATCTATTACATTAGGGAAAAATTCTTTTAGTAATAAAATAAAATATCAAATAAACAGCCAAATAAATAAAAGGAACACAAAATATGATTAATTCAAGATAACCACCCATTAGAATTCTCCTGTTGAATCACGTAAATCTGATTGGGCATCAAATAAAACTGCCCCTGCCACTGATATGAGAATAATCATCACTGTACCAATTAACCATGCAAAATACCAAGGTCCCTGATCACCCACAAAAACAGCGATTAATAATGCGACTATTAAAACTAGGCCTAGTCCAGTGAAACGTAGAAATGTAGACATAATAACACCTTATTATTCAATAACTGTGATGATCATTTATGATATTAGAAGTTTTAACCTTACCCCGCATGACATAAAAGCACCATGACGTATAAGAAAGGATAATAGGCACGAAAAGACAAGCCACAACAGCCATGCAAATTAGTCCGTATAAACTACCGCAACTGTTCCATATTGTCAGACTTTGATTTGGAATTGTTGTTGAAGGCATAAAAAACGGAAACATGGCAGCCCCAACCGTACCAATAACACCAATCCAGGAACCAAGTCCGATCCACCAGGCAGCAACAGGTCTATCAGATTTAACCATTAATGTTCCCAGTAACATGCATAAAACACCCAGCAAAGGTAAACCCCATAAAATTGGATGTTCATAAAAATGATGTAACCAGGCCCCTTTATATAATGCAACATTCTGACCAAATAATGGATTTGAAGGCATTGCAGGATGACCACTGACTAAAACAAATCCTTTAATTTGCGTAATCCATAATCCTCCCAACACAAATAATATTATCGCAATCATCCCTGCAATAGTAGCATATTTTTTTGCCCGTAAATAAATGGGATCTTCACCACGTATCATCAACATGGCTCCACCTTGATAAATACTTAACGAAACCGATAATAAACCACATAAAACAGCAAATGGATTAATCAGATAACTCCAGAAAGATTCATCCTGAAAATACTGTCCATTCCAAATGAAATGATATCCTACACCTTGCAAGATATTACCAAAGGCTGCTCCACAGACAAACATTGGAAAGAAACCAGAAAGCAAAAAAATCCAGTCCCAACTCGAACGCCATAATTTTGCATCAACTTTTGATCTAAATTCAAAAGCTACAGGTCGCAAAATCATGCTGAACAACAGTAAAACCATAACAACATAAAAAACAGAAAACGCCGTGGCATACAAGGTTGGGAAAGCAGCAAAAATGGCACCTGCTCCCAAAATAAACCATACCTGATTCCCTTCCCAATGGGGTCCGATAATATTAAGGGCTGTACGACGCTCAACATCATTTTTGCCAACGAAACGAAGAAGCATACCAACACCCATATCCATACCGACCATCAGGCCCAATCCAATAAGCAGGATACATAATAATGTTGCCCAGATTAATTTGAGAATTACATAATACTCCATATCAATCTCCCCAGCCTTCTTGATATGTAAACACTTTTTTCGATAAAGAATCCCTATCTTGATATTTTACCGGCCCAAGTCGAGCAAATTTAAACATCAAATAAAATTCCACGACAATAAATACACTGTAAAATAATAAGAAGCCGATCAAGGAAAAAACCATATATCCCGCACTGTGTGTTGACGAAGAAACAACTGTCGGCAGAATTTCATAAACGGACCATGGTTGTCTTCCCACCTCTGCTGTGATCCAACCGAACTCGGATGCAATAAAAGGAAGCGGAATTGACCATGTAATTATCTTTAAAAACAAATGGTTTTTTTCAATTTGTCTTTTCAGACTTACATAAGATCCCATGGCAAAAATGACAAAAAAATAAATTGCAAGGAAAACCATAATTCTGAAGGCCCAGAATGTGACAAAGACATTAGGGACAATATCATTCTTGGTTTTTTCAATAATAGTCGATTTATACTCTGGCGTAATCTTTGCTATATCCTGATCCGGAGCATATTGACTTGCCAGAAAACCATATCCCATATCTTTTTGATGAGCCTTAAATATATCAAGATCAGCCTGTCGATGGTCTTCCCCATAACGTTTTAAAGCCGATACCGCCTTTATGCCCGACTCAATCCTTGGAACCGCTTGATTTTTTAATTCCTTAACACCAGGAATAGAAGTTGTAAAATCATGGGTTAACAAAGGGGTTAAAACAAAAGGAACTCCAACCTCCAAATGGTTTGTCTGCTTTTTATCATCGGGAATACCAAATAAAATCCATGGTTCATAAGGAGGTTTGCTTGTTTCCCACAACCCTTCCATTGCAGCAACTTTTGTCGGTTGATGCATATAATCCAATCGGCCAAGGACATCCCCAAGCGTTATGACTGCAATTGTTGAAATAATTCCAAATAACGCGGCCATACGAAAAGAACGTGCGGCAAATTCACGATGCTGTTTACGTAATAAATAAAATGCGCTGATCCCCATTACAAACATTGATGCGGTTACAAATCCTGCCACAGAAGTGTGTACAGCTTTTGCCTGTGCATCAGGATTGAAAACCAGAGCAACAAAACTTGTTGAGGTTAATCGCATGGTCTCTGGATCAAAATGAGCCCCTGCAGGCATATTCATACATGCATTTGCCACTAAAATCCATAAGGCGGAAATATTTGACCCCAATGCGACAAGATAGGTAATTGCCAGATGCGCACCACGACTCAACCGGTCCCATCCAAAAAACATTAGTCCGATAAATGTTGATTCCATAAAGAAGGCCATTAAACCTTCAATCGCAAGAGGTGTTCCAAAAATATCGCCAAAGAACCTTGAATACATTGACCAGTTCGTGCCGAATTCGAATTCCATGGTTAATCCTGTGGCGACACCAATCGCAAAATTAACAGCAAATAATTTTCCCCAGAATTGTGTCATTTCCTTGTAAATTTCTTTACCAGTAATGACGTAGGCAGTTTCCATGGCAGCCAAGATAAATGTTAGACCCAGTGTCAAAGGAACAAACATGAAATGATACAAAGCTGTCAAAGCAAACTGAAAGCGGGAAAGATTTACAACCAGAAGGTGTATCCCATCCATTTTATATAACTTTCATTTTTTCAAAAAAATGTTCTAGTCTAATATCTGGCTAAAATAGAAAATCATAGAAAAAGACAACAAAAAACCCTGTACCAAATAAAAGAATGATTATTTGATTGCTTTATAAACTATTTTATCAACGAGGTGTTTTCTATAATAGCCAAACACAAATATTGTTTGAATATTTTACTTATGAATATGTTTCATAAAATGGAGGCGCTCTTGCCCCATTTGCCTTGTAAAAAATATTGAGTGGAGCCTTAGCAAGATATATCCGATATAAATATGAAATAATGGATATTAAAATCGAAGGTAATAAAGGCTCATAATTAACAATCGATATTGGCAACCAAAAAATACTACAATAAAGACAGAAAAGTATCCCTTTTTGTTTTGAATGAGAAGTTGAACCGTGAGAAGAGGAAATTTTCTCATCCATTGGCATAATGGCGTTATTCATACCCAACATACTGTTCATATGTTGCATATGCATCATGCCCTTTGGCGCGAATTGCCCATTATACATTGGGCAATGCCATATTTTCGTAAATGTCAGGGGCGTAGTGAATAAATGAAAAACAAAGAAAAACAAAACTGTCAGTGCTGTATAGTTACAAGCCCTATCTATATTTTTTTCTTCAATTTTCCGTTTTGGATACATTATCAGACAGCTAAAAACAATATTAATTCTTTATAACATATCCTGTTAAAATCGATTGATAAAAAAACTGTAATTATACGTAAAATATTCGTGTAATTTGATTTTGAAATTAAGATTATTTTTTATAGTCATCCATGATAACTTTATGAAAATATCCATTTTCCAGCGAAAAAACAAGATTCATTAAAAACAATATACTTGTTTCATGAGTAATGATTATCAGAGTTTTGTCAGCATATAGTTTCAATAATTCCTGCATCATTGTATATTTTGTTTGCTGATCCAAACCATCTGTTGGTTCATCAAGAATCAGCCAGGGGGTTTTACGTAAAAGAGCAATAGCAATAGCCAATCTTTTTGCCTCCCCTCCCGACAATTCTATTGCATTATTGCCTATATGACTGTGAATATTCTTTGGTAGTCGTTTAACAAAATCATCAAGTTGCACAATTTTTAACACATCATAAATTTCATTTTCAGTTGCATCCGGTACAATCAATCTAAAATTATCCATGATGCTTCCAGAAAAAAGATGAAAATCCTGGGAAACAACAGTGATAAAAGAAGATAAATTATCCGTATTCAAATTCTTGACAGCTTCACCGGCAAACTTAATTTCTCCAGCCTGGATTGGATAAAACGAAAAAATCAAATTGATCAAACTACTTTTGCCAGTCCCGGACTCGCCAATAATCGCCACTTTATCACCTTGTTTGATTGTTAAAGATGCATTCTGTAAAATCATTCTTGGGTTATGGGGATAACTGAATTGAACTTTGTCAAATACGAGACAGGTGGAAGAGGATACGGAATTGATGACCCTACTGCTTTGTTTCTTTTTCCCTGCATTTGATAGAATCTGTAACCTTTTTTGTGCCAGGCGTGCTTTTATATGAGCATGACAAGCCTGTGGTAAGGGAATTACAACATCAAAAGCTGCCATTACACCCAAAACCAACATGGGAATTTCAGCTGCATTCAATCCCATATCATGATGAGCATTACTGGCCTGAAACAAAACGGCAATAACACAAATCATCATAATAAATGTAATTAATGACTTGGCCACACTTTCAATACAATCCAGCATCAATCTGCTTTGATCAATAGATTTCTGAGCAGTCTGAATTTTTTTAAAATACTGATCAATAACCTTAAAAATATATAATTCACCAAAATGACGCAGAGTTTCACCTAGATCAGCCTGTAAATTGTTTCTTGATTCAAGAATATGACAAATATACTTGTATGAACAACCGTAAACTCCAACAGAAACCAGACCGACTGCCATGATAAAAGCTATGGCCAAGGAGAAAGCCGCCACAGGCAAAAAGAAATAAAAGGTAACAATAAATATAATCCCACAACATAAAGCCCGAATAAAAGGAAGCAATGCATCAGTATAATAATTTGCTATATTTTCTGAATCGGAAACAAATTGTCCCAGCAAGTCACCCCCTCTTTTATTCACAAGTCCTGCAGGTGTTAAGGGGATCAGACATTCATAAACCTTTTTTCTTGCCAGGCTTATAACCCTTAATGCGCCATCATGCGTGATCACACGTTCCAAATATCGTGTCACAATCCGTGTTATGGCAAAAAAACGGACCCCTGAGGCTGGAACAATAATATTAAATGCCTGAACGGCAATAATCCCGGTTAATCCAACTATGGCTGCACTAGCTATCAACCATCCTGATAAAAACAGCAACCCAAAATTACTCAGGGCCGCGATACAAGATAAAAATAGACCCAGCATTAAATGCCATTTAATCGGTTTAACCAATTGAAAAAAAGAAAAATTAAAATTCATAACGACTTGCCACCAACCCTTGAATTATGAAGCAGTTGTCCCCGATCTATTTGTACAGAAACCTCACCATAAGAGATTAAAAGGGGATTGTGCGTTGCCACAATAACAATCCTGTCCTTTTTAAGAAGTTGAATAGTCTGAATGATCTGCAAGGCATTTTTTTGATCCAACCCGGAAGTGGGCTCATCAAGAATCAGAATATCTGGATTTTTTAACAGCGCTCGTGCCAACATAAGGCGTCTTATTTGTCCACCCGATAAATTCTGCCCTTCCTCCCCTATATGAGTTTCAAAACCCTGTGGTAGGGTTTCTATAAAAGACAAAATACCGACTTGATTGGCTACATTACGCAATTGATCAAGAGAAGGTTCAAAAGCTTTCAGGGATAAATTATCCCTAATCGTCCCATATAGCAATAAAGGTTCTTGAGGAACCCAGGCAATATCCACCATATTTAGAGATTGTGACTGGTTTTTTAAATCAATCATTTTAAGCGTGCCTGATTGTACAGGTAAAAAACCAAGTAGAATATTTAATAAGGTCGTTTTTCCTGCACCACTATGACCAAATATAATATTGAGCCTATCTCTTAAAAATGTACAAGTAATATCCTGCACTAAATTTATATTTTCTTTATTCTTAACCGTTACATGATCGAGAATGATTTCCTTAATACATGAATCTATCCTTTTATTTTGATAAGAAAATTTAATTAGTTTCGGTAAACTGTATATTTTTTTTAATTGATCCAAAGCTGCATTTGCATTTTGTCTGGCATGGTAACTCGATGAAAAGTCTCGTAAAGGCATGAAATATTCTGGCGCCAATAACAAGACAAGAAAAGCAGAGTGAAAATGCATGGTTCCATTTAACAAACGAATACCAAATGTCACAGCGACAACTGCAATTGATAAACTTGAAAAAAATTCCAACACTGCTGACGTTAAAAACGCAACCTTCATAACTGACAGTGTTGTTTTACGATATTCATCTGAAAGTTTTTCAATAAATTTCAAACTTTCACCAGCCCGTCCAAATAACCGTAAGGTCTTCAACCCTTTCAACATGTCAAAAAAGTTTCCGCTTAACAGGGATAACTGCCGCCATTGTCTATCCATAATCACCTGTGCCGTATATCCAACCAAAGCCATAAAAAGCGGAATTAAAGGACCCGTACATAACAAAATCACAAAACCCCAAATATCAAAGTTTAAAACAGTGGCCAAAATAAACAGGGGCAATATGACCATCATCACGGCACTGGGGATATAGCGTGCAAAATAGGGAAGCAAATTATCGACGGCTTCTGTTAGGCTGTTAACCATTTCCCCCAAAGAAATATGACTGTAGGAAATTGGACCTGTTCTAAACAGTGATTGATAAATCTCCAACCTTATGGCTTTTGTAATTTTTAATGCCGCTTTTATGCCAGTAATATCAGAAACAGATCTGGTACAAATTTGAAAAAATACACAACATATAAAATAAATAACTTCGTTATCAACAAAAGAAATATTCGCTTTATAAAATATGATTGAAGTAATGATTTTTGACAACAACACCAATTCTAATATTAATAATATTGATGAAATTGAAGATAAAAAAACAGTAATAACAAACCAATTTACTGATAATTTAATAAATTTGTTAAGCGTTATTGATATATTATTCATTTTTATAAAACATATAAAATTAATCTAAATTTTATACTAATCTAAATAATCATTATTTAAATTGGCGGCAACATGATGATAATGATATAAAATGTATTTTATATTGGCCCCTAAAATTATAAAACAAACATTTTCGCGAAAATTGAAGTTTGTTGTAAAACAGAAATAATTGATATATAAATTAATGTCATCAAATTTATCTTCTAGATAAATCTGAAAATTTATATTTACACAGATTTAAAATACTTTATAAAAAAGTAATTTATTATATTTTTTAAAAATTAACTTTTATTTTTTGTTAAAATAGTTCATATTCACATTTACGCAAGTAATTATTCCCCTTTCAAAGCCATATCCCTATGTTTTTATTCAGATATATTACTCAAACATTACATTTATATATAGCTTTGATTATTGCAGTTTTTGCCGTCACAACATCCACCGCCCGTACTAAAACCATAAGTCTATTGAATTCTTCCTATGATCCAACACGAGAATTCTTTCATCAATATAACCATTTTTTTCAACATTACTGGAAACAGAAAACAGGTCAGGATGTCATAATATACCAATCCCATAGTGGTTCAGGAAAGCAGGCCAGGGCCATTATTGACGGTATGCAAGCCGATATTGCCACACTAGCTCTTGCCGGAGATATTGATGCAATCAATAAATATCACCCCTTGCTGACCAAAAACTGGCAGGACAATTTTCCCAATCATAGTGTTCCTTATACATCAACCATTGTTTTTCTTGTTCGCAAAGGTAATCCCAAGCATATCCATGACTGGAATGATCTTGTCAAACCTGACATTGCTGTAATTACCCCCAATCCAAAAACCTCTGGTGGGGCAAGATGGAATTTTCTCGCTGCATGGCTTTACAGTTATACCAAAAATCATGACCCACAAGAGGCCTATGATTTTGTCAAACAGCTTTATAAAAATGTTCCCATACTTGATGCCGGGGCAAGGAACGCCAGTCTTACATTTACCCAACGCAACATTGGAGATGTACTTATTTCTTGGGAGAATGAGGCCTATATGGCAACCCGTGAATCAGGGGCAGGACAATTTGAGATAATAACCCCATCCACATCTATCCTAACGGAACCCCCCGTTGCACTCATCGATACTGTTATTGACCAAAAAAAAACAAGGGAAGTAGCAAAAGATTATTTACTTATGCTTTACAGCGATGAAGGTCAAAAAATTGCCGCTCAAAATTATTATCGTCCCATTAATCCACGTATAGCATCCCATTACATCATGTTTCGTCCCCTTCATCTTTTAAAGATCAATGATTTCTTCAAAAACTGGGCAGAGATTAACCAAGAGTTTTTCAAAGATCATGCCATTTTTGACCAAATCATTCACAGTATTAATCAATAAAGCCATAAGGAAAAAATTATGTCTTTTTCCCGATATTCAATTCTTCCAGGGTTTTGGCTTAGTTTTGGATACAGTCTTTTCTGGTTGTCCTTTATCGTTTTATTACCATTGGTTGGACTGATTCTTTACAGCACCCATATCAATAGTCATCAGCTTGTCATGATCTTAACCGATCAACGCTTATTAAGCGCATTAAAACTTTCTTTTTACACCTCTTTCTGCGCTTCTTTACTGTCCTCTATCCTGGGCGGTTTTTTAGCCTGGAATTTAATGCGTTACGAATTCAAGGGAAAAAAAATAATTGATTCAATGATTGATCTTCCCCTGGCATTACCTACTGCAATTGCAGGCATTGCATTAACGGACTTATATGCGCCCAACGGTTTATTCGGTACAATTTTACCCTTCAAGGTTGCCTACACACCCCTGGGCATTATTCTTGCCCTCATATTCGTTACAATTCCCTTTGTAATCAGAACCTTGCAACCCGTTATAAAAGAGTTCCCCCCTTCATTACAAGAAGCGGCTTACACACTAGGTGCAACCCGTTTACAAACATTTATATATATCTTTCTCCCCATTTTATTTCCTGCATGGCTTACCGGTTTTTCGCTTTCTGTTGCAAGAAGCTTGGGAGAATATGGCTCCGTTGTGTTCATTGCCGCAAATATTCCTTACAAAACGGAAATTTTACCTATCTTAATCGTATCAAAACTTGACCAGTTTGATTATACGAGTGCAACTGTAATCAGTCTCTTAATGTTGCTGGTTTCTTTTTCTTTATTATTTTTTTTCAACCTGTTCCAAAAACATTTTAAACCTTACCGCCTAATTCTATCCACATCCCAGCTTTCCCCTTTTAATATTTTTCAGAGGAATACATAAATGCCCTTTTATTCCTCCAAACCTTTTGTAAATTGGCAAAAAAACAGCGTTATCTTTATTACTTGGCTCATTTTTTTAATTATTTTTATCGCACCCCTTTCTATCATTCTAATTGAAGGTTTAGGCAAGGGTATTGTCTTTTTCTGGGTCACCTGTACTTCGTCAGAAGCCCTGGCGGCACTAAAATTAACAATAATAGCGACTTCCTGCGCCGTTTTTTTCAATGGAATCTTCGGACTGATGGCCGGATGGTGTTTATGCAAATATGATTTCAAAGGGAAAAATATACTTTTAACCCTCATCGATCTGCCTTTTTCCATTTCCCCTGTGATTGCAGGTTTGATTTATACCTTACTCTATGGATCGCAAGGTATTTTACATACTTTTTTAATGCATTATCACTTACAAATTATTTATGCAATTCCAGGAATTATTCTTGTAACCATTTTTGTGACTTTTCCCTTTATCGCGCGTTCTTTGATCGCCTTAATGCAAACCCAGAGCAATCAAGAAGAGGAAACCGCCCGTTTGTTAGGGGCATCAGGATGGCTAATTTTTAAAAAAATAACATTTCCCAACATCAAATGGGCATTTCTGTATGGTATTGTTATGTGTACCGCCCGTGCCATGGGAGAATTTGGTGCCGTTTCAATTGTTTCAGGCCATATACAAGGCCTGACCAATACCTTACCCCTTCATATCGAGATTTTATATAATGAATATAATGCCGCGGCCGCATTCAGTATTTCCATTCTCCTTCTTATCATGGCCCTATTCATTCTCATTCTAAGATATTGGTGTGAGAAACAACTTAAACCGTCCCCAAAGAAGGGAAATAGTTAAAATGGGTATTCAGATATCTCATCTCAATAAATGGTTCAATCATTATCATGCACTCAATGATATAAACCTCACCATTGAAAAAGGTGAGCTTGTTGCACTCCTAGGACCATCGGGATGTGGAAAAACAAGCCTGTTACGAATTATTGCAGGATTGGAATTGCCCACCTCGGGACACATCTTTTTTGAAAACCAGGATATAAGCAAGGAAGATATTCGTAATCGACATATTGGGTATGTATTCCAGAATTTCGCTTTATTCCCACATATGAAAGTTATTGACAATATTGCGTTTGGTCTACGCATTAAACCAAAAAAAGTACGGCTTTCCCCCAAAGAGATCACGAAAAAAGCTCAATTTCTTCTGGAAATGGTACAACTTGAACATGTGGCCAATCATTATCCACATGAACTCTCCGGCGGACAATGCCAAAGAATTGCCCTGGCACGTACCCTAGCCATAAATCCCAAAATTCTATTACTGGATGAACCTTTTTCCGCTCTTGATACAAAGGTCCGAAGAGAATTACGACGTTGGCTAACCCGGTTTCATCAAGAAATTCAACTGACAACCCTTTTTGTAACGCATGATCAGGAAGAGGCCATGGAAATTGCTGATCGTGTTGTCATCATGAATAGGGGTATCATTGAACAAATTGGCTCCCCGATTGAAATCCTCAATAATCCGGCCAATGATTTTGTCTATAATTTTTTGGGCGATTCGAATAATTTACGTATTGGGGAAAAAAGCTTTAATTTTCGCCCCTATGAAATTGATATACAAATTAACGATATATCCCCTATAGGATACTATCCAGCAGAAGTCATCGATATACGACCCCTTGGTGCTTTAATGAAACTAGTTTTAAAACCTCAACAATGCACCTCTCACATTGAAGCCCAAATTCCAAAAACAATTCCAAAAATTCATAATCTAAAAAAAGGCCAAATTATTTATTTTAAGCCAATTTTAGATTTTGAAATATGAATATATACAAGGAAATTATAAATTTTATATATAAATCAATAAATTACAAATAAAATGTACAATATTTTATAGTTATTAATTGACTTTATTTACTTAAATAATACAAATTATATTGCTTAAATTGAAAATATTCTATATTTTACAGTTAATTAAAGTAATTTGAGGAATAGTTTTATCATGGATCAGCCCCCTATTGCAGATTATCCTGTTTAGTCATTAACACCAGAATTTCTAACCGCATCTTTTTCAAATTCCTAATAACAGAATTATTATATCAACTTAGGTAACAGTTTACGATGACACCACTTGAATTCTATTCCAAACATCCAAGCGAGCAATATGAACAGAAGCTCGAACAAACAAGATCATTCCTGCAAAAAATAAATCGGGATTATTCACCATTGGTTCAGGCAACCAGTTTAGGGGTGGAGGATATGGTAATCACAGATCTTATCCATCAGCTTGATTTACCCATTCAGGTTTCCATGCTGGATACACTAAAACTGCATCCTCAAACGCTAGCCTTAAAAAGACAAGTTGAAATTCATTATAGTATAAAAATAAAAAGCTACTATCCAAACAAAAGAACAGTCCAGAATTATGTTCAAAAAAATGGTGAAAAAGCGATTTATCGATCAACTGAGCTTCGTAAAGAATGTTGTCAAATCAGAAAACTGGTCCCCCTGACCGACCTTTTACGGAACTATAAAGGTTGGATTACAGGATTACGCAAGGAACAATCAAATTTCCGAGCCAATCTTCAAGCAGTTGAACCTGAAAACAAAGGGAATGATCAACCTGAAGTAAAGCTTAACCCTTTACTTGACTGGACAAATGGAGATGTATGGCACTACGTTAAAACATATCGCGTTCCCTACAATACGCTTCATGATCATTTTTTTGTCAGTATTGGCTGTGAACCATGCACTCGCGCCATCACTCTTGGTGAAGATTTCAGAGCTGGACGCTGGTGGTGGGAACATGATGAAGCGAAAGAATGTGGTCTTCATGTGAGTGCACCCATTTCTCTCAACTCTCATCAGTCTTAACATATTTTAATTATGGTCATTTTATCATGAATTTTCTCATATCATCCTCGAACCCTGCCTTAAATGATCTGGAAGAAGAGGCCATATTCATTATGCGTGAAGTGGCTGGTTCCTTCGAAAAACCAGCCCTGTTATTTTCTGGCGGCAAGGATTCATGTATTTTATTAAGGCTGGCTGAAAAAGCCTTTGGGCAGGGACGCTTCCCCTTTCCGCTTCTTATGATCGATACAGGACATAATTTTCCAGAAGTCATCCAGTTTCGTGATCAGAGAGCAAAAGAATTAAAGGCAAATTTAATTATTCGATCAGTAGAAGAATCAATGAAACGAGGTACGGTGAGGCTATCTCATCCTTTGGAAAGCCGTAATCCCCATCAATCAGTAACATTGTTGGAGGCTATAGAGGAATTTGGTTTTGATGCATTAATTGGAGGGGCCCGCCGTGACGAAGAAAAGGCCCGTGCCAAGGAAAGAATTTTTTCACACCGGGATTCTTTTGGCCAATGGCAACCCAAAGATCAACGGCCAGAATTATGGAACATATTCAATACCAGAATTCATCCGGGTGAAAATTTCCGTGTTTTTCCAATCTCTAACTGGACGGAATATGATGTATGGCGTTATATCGAACAGGAAAATATTCCATTACCCAGCCTTTACTACGCTCATCAACGGCAAGTCATTCCCCGCAAAGGGTTGCTTGTTCCTGTAACAGAGGTGACACAGCCTAAACAAGATGAAGAAATTCTTACCAAAACTGTCCGCTTTCGCACGGTCGGTGACATGACCTGTACTTGCCCTATTGAAAGCAATGCAAAAACAGCACGCGATATTGTCAGGGAAACAGCTACCGTCACGATCAGTGAACGTGGTGCAACCCGTATGGATGACCAGACCTCAGAAGCCTCAATGGAAAAACGTAAACTGGAAGGTTATTTCTGATCTCTCTATCCCCGTTTTTATTTCTTAAGGAATGCATCATGATATCTTCTCCCGTAAATTCAACCTCTCATTCACATCATACATTAAAATTCCTGACCGCCGGAAACGTTGACGATGGCAAAAGCACATTAATCGGCCGTTTATTACTCGATAGCAAGGCAATTCTTGCCGATCAACTATCTGGTATACAACAACAGTTTTCGACAGACCGTTCCTATGATCTCGCCCGGCTTACAGATGGATTACAAGCTGAACGAGAACAAGGTATTACAATCGATGTGGCATACCGTTATTTTACCACACCAACTCGTAAATTCATTATCGCGGACGCACCAGGTCATGAACAATACACAAGAAACATGGTAACCGCCGCCAGCAATAGTGACGCTGCCGTCATTTTGGTCGATGCGACAAAATTAAACTGGGAGATGGAAAATGTTGACTTATTGCCTCAAACCCGTCGACACACATTACTTGCCAACCTATTAAAAGTCCCTTCGCTGCTTTTCGCCATCAATAAACTTGATGCTGTCAAAAATCCCGATATTGCCTTTGTGCATATTAAAAAAGCACTGAAAAAATTCACTCAGGAAGCAAATATACCTGTTACGCACATCATACCCATTTCAGCATTAAAAGGTTATAATATCATCTCCACTATAGCTGATAACGAAAGATATCGCTTATGTGAAAATGTCTATCACGGTCCCTGTCTTTTAGACGCCTTGACCGAACTTCCCTCCCAACAACATATTGTCAAATGTCCTTTATATTTCCCTGTCCAATATGTACAAAAACTATCTGAAACCCAATCCAGCCCCACCCAACATGGTCAAAGAATTTTTTGGGGGAAAATAGCGGCAGGAACTGTCAAGCCAGAAAATGAAATTATTGTGCAACCTTCTGGACTAAAAGCAAAAATTGCTAAGATTTTTGCCGATGCACTACAAAACGAAATACCCTGTGCTGAAGCGGGTAAATCCGTTGGATTAATTCTTGACCGGGAAATAGACATTTCCCGAGGGGACTGGATAACCTCTCCTTCCATATCTCCATTACAAAAAGAGGTCCAAGCCACCCTGGCATGGTTGGATGACGAACCTTTGATTATTGGAAGACTTTATTGGTTGAAACATGGTCACCGCTGGATCAAGGCGAAAATCTCATCGATTCATAATCATCTAAATATACATAATCTGGAAAAAGAACCTGCCAAGGATTTACAGAAAAACAGTATTGGACAAGTTTCCCTAACCTTGCAACAGCCAATTCCGGTTTTACCCTATAACCAGGCAAAAGATGTGGGTGCAGCCATTTTGGTAGATACGGCC
Organism: Commensalibacter sp. ESL0382; assembly: GCF_009725775.1. NCBI lineage: Bacteria > Pseudomonadati > Pseudomonadota > Alphaproteobacteria > Acetobacterales > Acetobacteraceae > Commensalibacter > Commensalibacter sp. ESL0382. Next base: position 131,859 of record NZ_WNII01000001.1, on the reverse strand, counting down.
ACCAATCGGACTGCTGGAGCTGTTCTCCTCCAAGGCTAGCCGGCAAGCTGTTATTGCACTATCACCCATAAGATATAGAGACTTTTATTTTTTAATAAAATTATCAACCTGGCTTGGCAAATAAACCGGTATTTTTTCCTTTCCCTCAATCGATAACCATGTGGAGGTTGAAATATCTCCACCTGATGGCAAAAACTGATCCGGACTAAAAATCCAGCTCAGTATATCCTGCACCACAATGTTTCTATTTCTACCACGCAACAATAAATGATATCCTCCAGGAATATAATCCTTTCTTACCCAAGAAGGAAATTGTCGCCAGACCTTTTTCATTGAAGAATCAGGGATGAGCTGATCCATATCACCATACATTACAAGGATTGGAGAATGAATATAAGGAGCCGCCTTTGCAGCCTTGCTCATCAAATTGACCAACCCATACAATGCCTTTACACGGGCTTTGTGCAATGATAACGGATCAAAATACAAACGTAACAGGGATTCATCATTATCACTTGCCCTGATGGTTACCGGGGCGCTTTTTCCACTTAACCGCCAATTCGGGGCGATCGTATTGATCATGCGCAAGATAACATCGGCAACCAGTCCCAGCTGTTTATGACCCCACACGGCTGGGGCCAGTAAAATATAACCATCGACTTTTGGAACATTGGGACGTGAGGCCAAACACATGGCGACAGCCCCCCCCATACTCTCTCCCATCACATACAAGGGTGTATCGGGATATCGAGTTTTTAAAAATGATATTTCCTCAATAATATCGTCAATCATCCGACGGCTACCCGCCCAATTCCCTCTTAACGGTGCTTGTCCAAATCCTCTCTGATCCGGGGAATATAAAGTTACACCTGACTTAACAAAATGATCTGCTGAATCTTCCCACGCATCGCGACTATCATTAAATCCATGTAAAGCCAGGATAATTGCCTTTTGTTGTATTGCCCGCCATATACGCACGGGAATACGGGCATGATCCGACATTTCCCACCACAAATCAGGAGGAATCAGCTTTTTATAACGTGCATAGGGATCAGAACCGATAGAGGATGTATTCAAAACAGAACTATTCACTTTAACTTCTGCATAGGCTATATTACAATGTTGGGTCAGGAAATAAATTCCGATCAGAAAAAAATAGCAAGCTTTATGTAAATAGACAGAACTTAAACGGTTTAAGAAAAACATATTTGTCCAAGATAAATTTTATTTTTATAAATGACAAGTTCTGAACCACTTAACAAGGGTATATTCATGAATTTAGAAAAAGATTCTACAACAACCTTACCGACGAAACCTATTGAAACCATTTATACGTCCTCCCAAACCGTTGCTTGTGAGGGTAATCATACACTGTTCGGTCATCCACGGGTTTTTCTAAAACTAAAAAACGGACAGGCAACCTGTCCTTATTGCTCAAAATCATTTGTCTATAAACCATCTGAATCAAATTAACATCTTTCATGACTTCATCTTCTGCATCAAATCAAAAACACTTAATCCTCATTGATGGATCCGGGTTTATTTTTCGCGCTTTTCATGCCATTCCCTTAATGACTGATCCATCAGGAACACCTGTCAACGCGGTTTATGGTTTTACTAACATGATGATAAAACTAATCCGTGATCGTGTGGCCAGTCATATGGCTGTAATTTTTGATGCAGGAAGAAAAACCTTCAGGAATGAAATTTATCCAGCTTATAAAGCACATAGACCCCCTCCTCCTGAAGAGCTTGTTCCCCAGTTTTCACTTGTTCGGGAAGCCTCTGAAATTCTGGGATTACCAACAATTGAAATGGCAGGATGGGAAGCTGATGATCTTATTGCAAGTTACGCAAAAGCAATCGTGGCAGATGGGGGCAAATGTACAATTATTTCTTCCGATAAGGATCTGATGCAATTAATCAACGAACATATTCAAATGCAGGATCCCATCAAGGAAAAAATCATCAAGATTGAAGAGGTACAAGCTAAATTTGGTGTGTCCCCAACAGATATGATTTCCTTACAAGCATTGATGGGAGACCCGGTAGATAATGTCCCTGGAGTTCCTGGCATAGGTCCCAAAACGGCAGCCGCTTTAATTCATGAATATGGACAGTTGGAGGATATCCTTGCTGCCATTCCTACGATGAAGCCCTCCAAACGGCGCGATAATCTTGAAACCAACAAGGAAAATGCACGAATTTCATACCAACTTGTTCAGCTAAAAGATGATATTCCTCTACCCACCCCGATTGATCAGTTAAATTGTTGCAAGGCTGATCCTGAAAAAGTTACCGCATGGCTTCAAAAACATGGATTCCGCTCCATATTAAATCGCTGGACAAAAAATTCTCATAATACAGGCGACATTCCTCATACATCTCGCAGACAGGAAACACAGACCGGTCCCGAACCAAACAAAGCGGTTCTTGCCGCCCCGTATCATCAGTATGAGACCATTCTCAATAACACGCAATTACAGGAATGGATTCACCGAATTCAAACAACCCATTTTTGTGCCGTGGATACTGAAACCGACAACCTTAATGCATTACAGGCAAATCTAATCGGGATTTCCATAGCTGTAGCCCCGGGTAAAGCCTGTTATATTCCCATCAATCATCAAATAGATGGAGAATTATTAAAACCAGAACAAATTTCATTAAAAAATGTCATTCAGTATCTTGGCCCCATTCTGACAGATCCTTCCATCCTCAAGATTTTTCATAATGCTAAGTATGATTTTCTTGTCTTGGAACATAACGGGTTTCCGCAACCTGCCCCCTATGATGACACAATGATTATTTCTTACAACCTGGCGGCGGGAGAGCACAGACATGGAATGGATGAGCTGGCAAAACGCTATTTGAATCATCAAACAATATCTTATGATGCATTAACCGGAACCGGTCGTAAACGTATCCCTTTTGCGCAAGTTTCAATTGAAGAGGCAACAACCTATGCAGGTGAAGATGCAGATGTCACTTTGCGTTTATGGGAAATATTGCGACCTCAATTAAGAACCGCACATGTTCTAGGTCTTTATGAAGAAATAGAACGCCCCCTAATTCCAATCCTGACCAGGATGGAACAGAATGGAATTATGATTGACGCTTCCCTTCTTCAAAAGCTTTCTACTACTTTCACCGAAAAAATGTCAGAAAAAGAAAAAGAAATCTATCATGTTTCCGGTGAAGAATTCAATTTGGCCTCACCAAAACAGCTTGGGGAGATCCTTTTTGACCAGATGAAGTTGCCTGGTGGAAAACGTATGAAATCTGGTACATGGGGAACAGATGTCAAGGTATTACAGGAACTTAGCGATCAGGGTTACGAGATTGCTGAAAAACTGCTGGCTTGGCGACAATTGGCGAAACTTAAATCCACCTATACGGATGCCTTGGTTAAGGAAATAAACCCGGAAACAAAACGTGTACATACCAGCTTTAATATGGTTGGAACCGTTACGGGACGTTTGTCTTCCAATGATCCCAATTTACAAAATATACCTATTCGAACAGAAGAGGGTGGAAAAATCAGGGAAGCATTTATTGCCAAGCCTGGCCATGTTCTTGTTTCCGCAGATTATTCACAAATAGAATTGAGGCTTCTTGCACATGTTGCAAATATTCCCCAATTAAAAGAATCCTTTATTCATAATGAGGATATTCATGCCCGTACTGCCTCAGAGGTCTTTGACGTTCCAATCAATGAAATGCAACCTTTGCTGCGTCGACAGGCCAAAGCCATCAATTTTGGTATTATTTATGGAATTAGTGCCTTTGGGTTAGCCAAACAACTGAATGTTTCATCATCTGATGCCAAACAATATATTGAGACCTATTTTAAACGTTACCCTGAAATAAGGGCATATATGCAAAATACCCAGGAAGAGGCAAAGGAAAAGGGATTTGTTCTAACACCTTTTGGCAGAAAATGCTGGATTGCTGGAATTAAAAATAGCAAAGGTCTACAAAAGGCTTATGCCGAACGCCAAGCCATAAATGCTCCTATTCAGGGGGGCGCCGCCGACATTATAAAATGCGCAATGCGGGATATGGACAAAATCATCACAGAAAAAAAACTCCCCGTAAGCATGTTATTACAAGTTCATGACGAGTTGCTTTTTGAAGTGCGAACAGATTATGCTGAAACATTCGTTAATCTTGTAAAGCAAACAATGGAAAACACTGTTAATCTTTCCATTCCCCTTGTTGTTGAGGCTGGAATAGGTAAAAACTGGGCAGAAGCACATTAAACCATGCCACAGAATCAAAAAAAATCTATTTGGATTATTTCATTCCTATTTATCGCTTTCATTATTGGCATGATGTTCCTCGGGATTAAATTCACTGCCAATCATACAGCCGTTGCGCCTGAAAATTCCAATGTAATCGGAGGGGGTTTTCAACTTATCAGCCCTGCAGGAAGTATCGTCAATGACGGAATATTCAGAGGGAAATGGATGTTGATGTATTTCGGTGCAACACGTTGCCCGCATAATCAATGTCGTAAGGATCTTATAAAAATGGGTGAGATCATTAACCATTTAGAGAATAAAGCATCTCAACTTGTTCCAATTTTCATATCCTTTGATTCTAACTATGATACACCCAGCCGTCTGATGTTAAGTATGAAGGCCTATAATGATAAAATTATAGCCCTGACCGGTGGTGAACTGGCGCTTCGTGATATTTCAATTCTTTATCATGTTTCCATCAAAAAAGCGCCAATCAATAGTGATATAAGTCTTGTTGAACCTTATGATCAGTTCATTCTCATGGATCCAGAGGGAAAATATAGAACCTCCATTCAAACAGGAACAGAAACGCATCAGATTGTAGAGACCCTTGAATCAATAATCCATTAAATATAGTTTATACAAACTGTCCTCATTTCAAAAAGCGTGAAACTGCATAAATTCTTGATATGATTATTCACATATATTTACTTTAAATATCTATAATGAAATAACAAATGATCACGAATAAAACTTGAAACAAAAAAATAGCTGTGGTCATAACCTTTCTGCCATCGCAATTGAAACGGCCAATTCTTTTTGAGGGCAACAGTTTCCAAAATTTCTGGTTGTAACTGTTTTAATAAAAATTCATCCGTTGTTCCCTGATCAATCAATATAGGAAAGGGTTGATCAATATAATGCTCCATTAGAAAACAGCTATCATAGACTTGCCAAGTTTCCTTGCTATCTCCAAGATAATGACAAAATGCCTTACGCCCAAACGGCACCTGCATTGGATTAACAATTGGTGCAAAAGCCGAAACCGAACAAAATCGACCAGGATGTTTTAGGGCAAACATCAAAGCACCATGACCACCCATTGAATGTCCAGCAATAGATTGCTTGCCATTCGATTTAAATTGTCGCTTGATCAATTTGGGAAGCTCAATGGAAATATAATCAAACATTTGATAATTTTGTTTCCAGGGTTCTTGTGTCGCATTAACATAAAAACTCGCTCCCTGTCCCAGATCATAAGAAGGCGCGTCAGGAATTATATCACCTCGGGGACTTGTATCAGGGACAACCAGTATAATTCCCAATTCTGCAGCATATTTTTGCGCCCCTGCCTTAGTCACAAAATTCTGGTCATTACAAGTTAAACCGGAAAGCCAGTATAATATAGGTAAAGTTGTATTCCTGTAATCAAGTGGCAAGTAAACTGAATAACTCATTTCGCAGCCCAGTGTGACTGACCAGTGTCTAAACCGTTTTTGCTGTCCACCAAAAGATTGATGAGTTTCCAATTCAACATATTTCATAATATTTCCTGTCAAACCTATCTGAAACTAGTAATGTAAAACAGTTCGAATAGCCTTTCCCTGATGCAATAAATCAAAAGCCCTATTAATCTCATCAAATGCCAAGTCTTGTGTTATAAAATCCTCCAAAACAAATTTGCCTTGCAGATAATCATTTACAATAACAGGCAATTGTGAACGCCCCTTAACCCCACCAAATGCGGATCCTCGCCATACGCGGCCGGTCACCAACTGAAAAGGACGGGTGGAAATTTCCTCACCTGCCCCGGCAACACCAATGATAACAGATTCTCCCCAACCTTTGTGACAACATTCAAGAGCAGAACGCATTACCTGAACGTTTCCTATACATTCAAATGAAAAATCTACTCCACCTTTTGTTTTTTCAATTACAACTTCCTGTATTGAGGCGGAATAATCTTTAGGATTTATAAAATCGGTAGCACCTAACTTCCTAGCCAATTTAAATTTTTCTGAATCAATATCAATTGCGACAATGCGACCTGCACCCGCCATATGGGCTCCCATAATGACCGACAAGCCAATCGCACCCAACCCAAAAACTGCAACACTATCACCTTTTTGTACTTTTGCCGTATTTTTTACAGCTCCCATACCAGTTGTGATTCCACAACCCAATAAACATACTTTTTCCAAAGGGCCTGTTTACTGATCTTTGCTACGGAAATCTCCGGAACAACCGTATATTCGGAAAATGTAGATGTTCCCATATAATGATAGATAGGTTCGCCGTCTTTAAAAAAACGGTTCGTACCATCAGGCATCAACCCTTGACCTTGAGTGACACGAATAGCCTGACAGAGATTGGTTTTACCAGAACGACAATATTCACATGTTCCACATTCCGGAGTATATAAGGGTATAACATGATCACCAACAGAAACACTTGTTACCCCTTCACCAACAGCCTGTATAATTCCCGCCCCTTCATGACCCAATATTGCAGGAAATATACCTTCAGGATCTTTTCCTGAAAGCGTGTATGCATCTGTATGACATACGCTGGTTGCAATTATCTTTATTAAAACTTCCCCTTTTTGTGGCGGCATTAAATCAACTGTCTCAATTGAAAGGGGCTGATTGGCTCTCCATGCAACAGCAGCCTTCGTTTTTATCATCTCCATCTATGATCACTCTTCTGATACAAAAATTAATTTATTCAATTAAATATTAAAACCCAGAATTTTATAAACCAAACAAACAGTTTCAAAGTAAAGATTATATCTATAAAATTGAATTTCATGACTCAATTTAGGTTAAAATTTATTATAGTCTTCTGGTTCCAACAGTTTGAAAATAATCAATCCATAAACCCCAAACAGGCATTGATAGAATTTTCTTTCTTGATATATTCTTACTTCAGATAATCTTCCCGAAAAAGTATTTTTAATTTAAACCTGTTTCAATTTTAAAAATAAAATGGCAATAATCAAATAAACTATATAATATAAAAACATATATATCGGCTGAACCGATCATAAATATTATTCAATTATACATGAATACTACTTATATATTTTTAGTTGTGTCTTAACTCAAAATGAACCGTGGTTGTTGTCTGAACAAGCGTATCATTATCTTTCAGTGCACTGCATTTTATTTGTTGGACTGCCTCGATTGCAGCCCGATCCAAATCAACAAAACCACTTGTCTCAACAATTTTTACCTGACCAACCTGTCCATTTGACAAAATTTGCAATGCAACCTTTGCAACACCCTGTTCATGTCTTCTACGGGCAGCCAAGGGATAAGTGCTTTTTGGTGATGAGCAGCGTTGCAATGGAAAATTGTGGCTAACTAAAGGTATTGATGATTTGGCTTTTTGTTCCATTCCCCTATCCTGCCTTTTCTGCTGTCCCATTGCTGATTGAGCAGCCATTTTATTTTTGGAAATGTTGCGATTACTCGATTGATCCTGAATGGTTGGCACTGAAATTTTTTGCAATGCGTTCATGGCCGGCAAAGCATTGACAGGACTTCTGGCCACGGGGATGGTTACTGCCTTCAGATCATCCGTTTTATTTTCTGCAATTGCATCCAATGAGGAAAGAGATTTCATCCCTTCTTGAAATTGAACCACAACCATTGAAGAGAGTGGGAAAACTTCTTTCTTTACATGTAAACAAAAAAACATTAGCAGGAAAACAATTATATTAAATAGAACAGCAACCGTACAGGCAAGCTCTATCCCTACTGAATTGACATGTTCAGAAAAAACCAACGTCCTTTTTGGAAATGATGATAAAATCGTTTTCTGATTCAGAGAAGGACAGATAGGTTCCTGTTTCATAATCCTTGATGCCATATTTGCTCAAATATATTAGAGGTAAAGAGCCTTTATTCTATTCTATCTATAAAACAAAACATTCGAATACTAAAAAGAAATTTGACTTTGTCCATAATTTTAATCAAATAAATAATGATGATCTTCAATACTTGACCAAGGCATTAATGATTTTATCCTCTACAACAAATATATGGGTAAAAAAAAATAAAGATTCTTATCCTGTATCTTTATATTCTGTTATTATTGTCCTGTTTCTGTTTATAAGTCATTTAATTCTTTTACCTTTTACATTTACCTCGCTTTGGCATTGTCCAATGATGCAAAATCAGCATGCATCCATGTCAATGACGATGTGTGACACTGCCACTTTCTCCCACTCTAAGATAAGCAAGAAAACGGATCAACACTCCCAACACAATCAACAACATCATGGAATCTTTGTTTGTCCCCTCTGTAATGGATTGGCTGTTCCAAGCCCCTTGTTAAATTTATTACTTATCTTTCCCCAATTGACAATTATTCATCTTTTTTTGAAGCGCAAGGTTTATCAGGCTCAACCTCCCCCGATATTACCCTTGAATACGCAGCTACCCCGTGCACCACCCCTTTATTAACACTGATAGTTCTAATGGTCATACAGATATTATGACCAAATTATTCCTTTGTCATTATTATATCAGGTTAATCTATGTCTTATCGATGGCATTGTACATGTAAATTTTACCTTTTTTTATTATTATGTTCTCTTTACCCCTATAATGGAAAAGCACAAAAAAACATTACACAAAATAAAACCTCTCTTTCAAGAACCAATACCACTGCACCAGTTCCAGAAATACATATTGAATCAGAAGACATCCCAGACTTTTCCACAAATCCACCCAATTCAATTTTTTTAAAAAAGGATAAATTAAAGGATATTGTGAATAACAGTCCAAACCCAATGGATCTTTTCAAAAATCAAATGGGTATCAGCCAATATGGTGCGGGTCGTATTGCCTCTTTACCCGTAATTAACGGAATGGCGGATGATCGGGTGGCCACGTTCATTGATGGTATGCGTATCAATGGGGATTGTCCAAACCATATGAATCCTGCCATTTCCTATCTTAATCCCCATGATGTTGCAACAGCCAAAATCATGGCCGGTATCACACCCGTAAGTATGGGAGGGGACAGCCTGGCCGGATCAATTGATATCCAACGAAAAGATCCTCTTTTTGCAGAAAAAAACAAAAAAATTCTCATCAAAGGAGAAGTCTCAAGCTTTTATCATAGTAATGGTTCAGGCGTAGGAACGGCAGGAAACATTACTGTTGCCAATAAACATTTAAGTCTCCGCTATAACGGGTCATGGTCTCAATCCCGCAATTATCATGCAGGCAGCGGAGGTGGAAAAGTGTATTCTTCTGCTTATAAAACATTCAATCATGATGTGACCCTAGGTTATAAAAAGGATAACCATTTATTCTCTTTGACCTATGGACAATCTGACACACCCTATGAAGGTTTTCCCAATCAATATATGGATATGACCAATAATCGCTCCATTTTTGTCAATGGAAAATATAAGGGTGACTTCGATTGGGGAACAATTGAAGCAAGAGGCTATTGGCAACGTGTCACCCATGCCATGAATATGCTCAGCAATAAAGGCGGCCATTCCGCCACGAAAGGAATGCCCATGAACATTGATGGTCGTACAGCTGGATATAATGTTAAGGCAACGGTATTCATAGATAATCATAACACGTTACGGATTGGCAGCTCTTTCGATCATTCAGGTTTAAATGACTGGTGGCCCCCCCTACAAAAAAACATGATGATGGGACCTCATACCTATCACAATATCAATAATGGCCATCGGGATCGATTGGGAAATTTTGCTGAATGGGAAGCCCAATGGACCCCAAAAGTCACAACCATTCTCGGTTTTCGAAATGATCTGGTCATGATGAATACAGGGAGAATATCTGGATACCAGGGCATCAATGGAATGAATGCCGAGGAACGGAAAGCCATTCATAATTTCAATACTGCAAACCGTGGCCATACCGATACCAATTTTGATGTTACAGCCATGGCACGATGGACAGTCAATAAATCCTTTACCTGGGAAGGTGGGTATGCCCGGAAAAGCCGTTCTCCAAATTTATATGAACGTTATACATGGGGCACATCTCCAATGGCCATGCGCATGATTGGCTGGTTTGGTGATGGAAATGGTTATATCGGCAATCTCAACCTCAAACCGGAAGTAGGCAATACCGTCAGCACAACCTTTGACTTTCACGATCCACACCAGGATATATGGGAGGTCAAGGTTCAACCCTTCTATACCTATATTCACCATTACATCAACGTTAATTACCTTGGGAGTATGCGAACACGTCAAAATACAACTGTCTCAAAATTGCAGTTTGACAATCATAACGCCCAAATCTATGGAATTAACACAGCTGAATCCTATAAATTATGGAACAATAAGAAATATGGTCAAGGCATATTGAAAGGAAATATCAACTGGGTTATGGGTCAAGATCGAACCAATCACAACAGCCTTTATCACATGATGCCATTAAATGGAACGTTAAGCCTTAATGAATATTTTGGTCCATGGGCTGGCAGGATCGAGGCAAATTTCGTCAATACAAAAAGTCAGATTGACCCTATGCGTCGTGAACCGAAAACACCTGGGTATGTTTTGTTCAATATCGGGGGGAGTTATACATGGCGTATGCTTCGCCTAGACGCAAGCATAGAAAATATTGCCAACAAAAAATATTATCTTCCTTTGGGGGGAATGTCCTTAGGGGATTTAATCACAACAAACGAATTGCGTGCCCTGCCTGGTCTGGGTCGTTCTTTTAATATCGCCCTGACTGCCAGCTTTTAACTAAAGTTGCTGTAATTTTATTAGTGTATCTCGAATAACCGTTTCAAGCGGATGGGACATGTCAATTTCTATATGAGGTTCATCCACCTGGAGCGGTTCAAAGCTTTTCAGCTGTGTATCCAGTAAACTTGCGGGCATAAAATGCCCTTCACGTTTTTCAATACGATGAAGGAGAACATCATATGGAACTTTTAAATTTACAAAATAGAAAGGTTTCCCAATGCCCTTGCGCAAAAAATCACGATAGGATCTTTTTAGGGCAGAACATGTTAACACCCCTTTCCCACCATGTTCTTCCGCACATGCCTCCAACCATGCATGACATTTTTCCAGCCATGGCCAACGATCGCTATCTGTTAGGGGTTTGCCTTCTGACATTTTCTGGATATTATGTTGTGAATGAAAAGAGTCCCCTTCCTGAAAAGGCCAGTCAAGATACTGATCCAAACCTTTTGCCAATGTCGTTTTTCCACATCCCGAAACACCCATTATCACCAATAAACAAGGCCTAATCTGTACATTATCATTCGTGGACAAAGACATTGATGTGTTCCTTTACTTATATAAATGCTGAATCCCGTTATAGCCCGCGACTAAAGCTTCATCCGTACAATTAATAAATAAACCGCTTTCGATAACCCCAGCAATCGAAATGATATCTTTCTCTAGTCGCACAGGATCGTCAATAATTCCAAAATCACAATCGAGAATCATGTTCCCACCATCCGTCAGGAAAAAATCAGGATGATCATTCTTGACCCGAACTTTTATTGATGCTCCAATTTTTTCCAAATGTTTCATTGTGGCTTCCCAACCGAAAGGGGTAACCTCAACTGGAACAGGTGTATGCTCACCAAGCTTATCGACTAATTTACGTTCATCAACGACTATAACAAATTTTTTGGCTGCATAGCGAACAATTTTTTCTCGTAATAAAGCGCCACCCAACCCCTTAATTAACTGTAATCCTTGATGCGTAACCTCATCTGCCCCATCAATGGCAATATCCAATTCTGGACATTCCCCCAATGTTGTCAGTTCAATTCCGTAAGATTCGGCCAGCTTGGCCGACGCAATCGAGGAAGGCACACCTTCAAAACGCAAACCTTCCTCTTGCCACCGCTTGCCTAAAGATCGGATAACACATGCCGCGGTACTCCCACTTCCCAATCCAACTTTCATCCCTTGCGAAACTAATGAAGCCCCTATTTTTCCAAGCTGCTCTTTATATTTAACGATTTGTTGTGCATCCATCTCTATCTAGTATTCTTTCGTTATCCAATTACCGACCGCTTTTATTCACCACCGGCCGCTTTATCCAAAATCCAGTGAACCTCTCCTTCCGTTTCAATTTTTGAAGAAGGATATATTGCATTCTCTTCCCTTACCTCACGGAAAATCTTAACCTTGTTTTCTCCACTCACTACAAATATAACCAAACGGCTGGAAGCAATTGCTGGATAGGTCAATGTCATTCTTCTATGAGGGGCGTCTTTTGGTTGACACCAAGAAACCCACTTCTGTTTTTCCTCCAAAACAGCTGTATCAGGAAAAAGTGAAGCCGTATGACCATCTGTTCCCAGTCCCAATAAAACGATATCAAATAAGGGTTCCCCATTCTTCAATACCCTTGATCCATATTCGTGCTGTAAATTTTCTTCATATAATCGCGCAGCTTTTTCCACATCTTCTAAAACAGGCATCGGATGAACATTCCTAAATGGAATATTCACATGATTAAGCAAAGCCTCGGTAACCATACGAAAATTGCTGGCTTCATCCGTATAGGGCACCATTCTTTCATCACCGAAAAACAGATGCAACCGTTCCCAAGGCAATCGATGACTGTAAGTTTCTCCCCCTAATAATTCATATAATTTTTTAGGTGTGGATCCTCCTGATAACGCTATCCTGAAAACCGCATCCTTTTTTTCCTCAATCTGGTGCAAAATGATATCAGCCAGGTAATTAGCCTGTGCATTTGCATCGGGTAAGACAAGAACATATCCGGTTTTCGCATTATGCCCTTTTTCCATATTGTCTGTCATAGATAACTCGTTCTTTATAATTTTTATGTACCCCTTCCCGGGATTCAACAATTCAGGTTACAAAATTAATCCATTATTTCACAACTTAAAATATTTTCATTTAAATTAAAGTAAAAATTGATTAACAGCATAAGCCCATCCATTTTCCTCATTCGTACGTGCAATATGATGAGCATATTGTTTTACCCTTTGACTTGATTGTCCCATAACAATCGGCATTCCTGCAATTTTCAGCATCGGAATATCATTATCCATATCCCCTATACAGGCCGTTTTACTTAACGGAATTTTAAGTAATTCCGCTATTTTCTGAGCTGCAAATCCTTTATTTGCCTTTAAATGAGAGATATCCAGATAATTTTTTGAAGAATGAACTGCGGAAACTTCCGGCCATGACGTCGTTTTATCTGTTGTGCTAGATTATCAAGTAAAACAGTATCCTGGGAAATACCCATGATTTTTATTGTATCCGTTACATGATCTTGAATGTTTTGAATAATTTTCGGCTGCAATTGCAAGGCTTTTTGTTCATGCTCCACAAAGGCGCTTTCAGTAGTAAATACAAACCATTCAAGACTACTATAAAGCCATATTTCAATTTTATGCTTCTGGAGCATATTGCATATATCGAGAATCAGGACAGGATTCATGCAAATTCTGGAAAAGATATTTCCTTTTACATCAAGAATTTCTCCGCCATTCAATGCGGCAAAAGGCAACTCTATTTTCAATTGCTCCAAATACAAACGCATACCCAAGGCAGGCCTGCTACTTACCAGGGACAATCCAATCCCTGCCTGTTTCATTTTATGAACAGCATGAATGGTTTCATTTGTGACAATTTTATTGTTTGGTATCAATGTTCCATCAATATCCGAAATTAACAACCGAATTGCTGGAGTTGTTTTATTCAAGATTGACACTTTCCAACTGTATTAAAATGTTTTAAAACCATCCAAAAAGCCATTTTTGATTTTCTAATAATCAATTGGAAAAATATTATATTCACAAATTGATAAAAATATGACGATATATAATTGTCAAAATATAAAAACACCCCTTGACCACAATCGTCAAGGAGTGTCATCAATCACATATTTTAATTTAGTCTCAATGTTTTAATCCCAATACAACAGGATTGACTTCATCCGTTTCAATTGATGCCAGGGCCTCATATTGTTTATAACGACGGTCAATTGCCTTTTGTGCATTTTCCATAATTTCCTCGGCATCATTCGGACGTATCCGTTTTAGATTCCGATATCTGATTTCATTACCCGCATATTCTTTTAAAGCAATACGTGGTCTGGCTGAATCCAGTTGGAAAGGATTTTTACCAATTTTCCGCATCATAGGATCAAAACGGAATAATGGCCAATAACCGGATGCTGTCGCCAATTTTTGTTGGGTCAATCCATGGCGCATATCTATTCCCTGTCCAATGCAGTGGCTGTAGGCAATGATCAACGATGGCCCATCATAAGCTTCGGCCTGGCGAAATGCTTTTAGGGTATGTTGCGGATTGGAACCCAGGGCAACCTGGGCAACATAGACATTATCATATGTCATGGCCATTAACGCCAAATCTTTACGAATTGTTTCTTTTCCCTTTGATGCAAATTTGGCAATTGATCCGAACGGTGTCGCCTTTGAGGCCTGACCTCCTGTATTGGAATACATCTCTGTATCCAGCACGAGGATATTGACATTTTCACCTGACGCTAAAACATGATCCAAACCACCATAACCAATGTCATAGGCCCAACCATCTCCACCAACAATCCAGATACTGCGACGGATAAAGTAATCAGCCAATGCCAATAAACGTTTTGCATCATCACTGTTAAGCCGAGCTAAACGTGTCTTCAGCATTTTTACCCGTGAACGTTGGGCCTGAATTTCAGATTCTTCTTTCTGTGATGAATTCAAAATCGCATCAGCCAGATCCGTACCGACCTCTTCCCTCAATCGCTTCAATAAATGACCGGCCACTTCTAGCTGTTTGTCAACAGCAATCCTAAAACCCAATCCAAATTCGGCATTATCTTCAAACAAAGAATTGGACCAGGCTGGGCCCTGTCCTTCTCCATTTACAGACCAGGGCGTTACAGGCAGATTGCCACCATAGATTGATGAACAACCAGTCGCGTTGGCAACTTGCAAGCGATCTCCAAACAACTGGGTCAATAATTTCAGGTAAGGCGTTTCCCCACATCCGGCACAGGCACCAGAAAACTGAAATAAAGGTTCCAGAAACTGCACACCCCGTACATTCGAAAAATTAACTTTGCTACGATCATCAACCGGTAAAGTTTCAAAAAACAAAATATTCCTTTTTTCTCTTTCAAGCAGGGATTCCTTTGCTGTCATATTGATTGCCCTGGTTTCGGGCTCAATAGGACTTTTCGCTGGACATACATCAACACACAAAGTACACCCTGTGCAATCCTCCACGTAAAATTGCAAAGTATAATTAATATTTGGATATCCCCTAACTTTTAAAGGTGCCGTCTTAAATCCCTCTGGTGCTTTTTCCAGATAACGATCATGGTAAGTTTTGGAACGTATCACACTATGTGGACAAACATAGCTGCACTGACCACATTGCACGCACAAATCCTCTCGCCATTCAGGAACAAAATCCGAAACGTTACGTTTTTCATAAACGGCTGTTCCAGAAGGAAAAGTTCCATCGGCCGGGATCAAGCTTACTGGAATTTGATCCCCCTTGCCCGCAAACATAGGAGCAATAACCTTATGAACAAACTCTGGTGCATCTGCTGGAATAGGACATTCAAGATCGATATTGCTTGATACACGGTCTGGAACCTTTACTTGCTGTAAGCTATCGCAGGCTGCATCAACAGCCCTGTAATTTTGCTGTACAACATCCTCACCTTTTACAAGATAGGTTTTCCTGATCGAATGTTTGATATATTCAATCGCTTTATCCCTTGGAAGAATATCCGAAATTACAAAAAAACAGGTTTGCAAAATCGTATTGGTACGCATACCCAACCCAACTTCCTGGGCAACTTTTGAAGCATTAACAACGTAAAATCTTAATTTCTTTTCAATAATACGCTGTTGTACCAAACGTGGTAAATGTTGCCAAACTTCATCTGCATTATAATGCGCATTCAGCAGAAAAACTCCACCTTCCACCACATGTTCAAGAATATCCTGACGATAAAGGAAATGAAAATGATGACACCCGACAAAATCGGCACGTTGAACCAGATAGGCCGCCTTGATCGGAATTTTACCAAAACGTAAATGGGACACGGTCTGCGCACCGGATTTATGAGAATCATAAACAAAATACCCTTGTGCATATTCCCCTGCATCCTCAGCAATAATTTTCACGCTATTTTTGTTGGCCCCAACAGTTCCATCCGCACTCAATCCAAAAAACATGGCGCGTTTAATTTGATCACTATCAATTGTAAAGGATGAATCATAAATTAAACTGTTATGGGTTAAATCATCCTGGATACCGACTGTAAAACCATGTCGAGGATTCTCTGTCTTTAACTCATCAAATACGGCCTTGACCATTGCAGGGGTGAAATCCTTGGATGAAAGACCATACCTACCACCGATAATCAAGGGCAAATCCCTTCTTTTCCCCCTTGAGACAGCCTCGGCCAAAGTCGCCATCACATCTAAATATAAAGGTTCCCCCAACGCACCTGATTCTTTTGTGCGATCCATAACTGCAATTCGTTTGACTGAAGTAGGCAGGAATTCGAGAAATTTTTCTGAAGGAAAAGGACGATAGAGACGAATTTTTAAAACACCAACAGATTCCCCCTGTTTTATGAGGGCTTCAGCTGTATTGTCAGCAGTTTCGGCAGCGGATCCCATCAATACGATAACATATTCTGCCCGAGAATCCCCAACATATTCAATCAGATCATGGTAACGCCCTGTTAAATCCCCTAAACGCTTTACGTATTTTTCAACAAGTTTGATAACCCGGTTGTAATATGGATTAACCGCTTCACGTGCCTGGAAAAATGTGTCAGGATTATGAGCCGTTCCTCTAATAAAGGGTTTTTCGGGATTTAGGGCCCGTTCACGATGTGCAATGACAAATTCATCATCGATCATTTTAGCCATAATCTCATCAGATATGATATCCAATGTGTTTAATTCATGAGACGTACGAAAACCATCAAAAAAATGAATGAAAGGTACACGTGCCTCCAATGTAACAGCATGCATAATCAAGGCCAAATCATGGGCTTCCTGGACTGATGCAGAACAGCACATGCCAAAACCTGTCATTCTGCTTGCCATGACATCAGAATGATCCCCGAAAATTGACAGGGCAGAAGTTGCAACAGAACGTGCTGCCACATGAAAAACCGTCGAGGTCAATTCACCAGCGATCTTGAACATGTTTGGCAACATCAACAACAATCCCTGTGATGCCGTAAAGGTTGTTGTTAACGCCCCTGTTTGTAAAGAGCCATGTACTGCTCCTGCAGCACCACCCTCACTTTGCATTTCCTGAACAAGGGGAATATTTCCCCAAATATTTTTAATTCCCTTTGCCGCCCATTCATCAATATGCTCAGCCATCGGGGATGAGGGCGTAATCGGAAATATGGCACAAACCTCATTAACACGATAAGCAATATGGGCAACTGCAGTATTGGCGTCCATTATTGTATTAGTCATCTATAACCATCCTCTCTTGAGACGTTATCTGCATGTAATATTAATATATTTAGATATTTTCAGCTGTCATATCAATTGCTTGGCATGGACAGGATTCAAAACAGACCGCACATCCCGTGCAACGATCCATATCCAGTAAATACCCTTTTCCCACTCCGGCTTTGGTTAAAGCATCCTCTGGACAAGCTGCCAGACAGTTATCACACTCATAGCAATTTCCACAGGAAAGACAGCGTTTGGCTTCATACAGAGCTTCCTTTTCATTAAAACCGATTAATGTTTCCGTAAATCCAACACGCTTTTCAACAGGCAATTCCTTTTGTAGGATCTGAGGTGTATCCTCCAATAAGGGAAGATGTAAATCCGTATAATAGGTAATCGGATTTTTTGGGGATACAATAAAGGGTTTATTATCCAGCCAAGCATTAATGAACCGAGCAGCCTTTTTACCAGAACCCACAGCATTCGTGATACTTCGAGGACCGTCAATAGCATCCCCGCCCGCAAATATGCCAGAAACCCCAGTCATCATCTGGGCATCAATAACCAGAGTCCCCTTTGAATCAAATTCTATTCCTTCAATATTTTGCAAAAAATGATTATCAGGTTGCTGTCCCAATGCCATAATAACGGTATCCATCTGTATTTCCTCCATCTCCTCGGATGGTTCCGGACGAGCATCCTGGCCAATGATCATTTTCCGTAAAATTGACCTGTCTTTAAAAACAGAATCAATTGTCCTCATACATTTAAATTGAGTACCTTCTGCCTCTGCATCCTTAATCTCAAATTGATGCGCCTCCATATGCGAACGATCCCAAAAGAAAATAACCGTTACTTTTTGCGCCCCTGCACGAAAGGCTGTTCGAGCGGCATCCATCGCTGTATTTCCGGCTCCATAGACCAAAACGTTTTTACCGATTTTTGGATTTTTCCCAGCACTGACATCACCCAAAAACTCTATGGCTGACAAAAGATGCGCTTCCTTATCAATTGGAATATTTAACAAACTTGGTTTTGTAGCCCCTATTGCCAAAAAGACCGCATCAAACCGTTCCTCCTGCTTTTCTTTCAATAAGTCCCTCACTGGATCATTACATCTGATCTTGACCCCCATCTGTTCAATCCGATAAATATCAAGCTTTAGAATATCTCTCGGTAAACGATAAGCGGGAATGCCATAACGCATCATGCCTCCAGGTTCAGGAAAAGCCTCACGTATTACAACTTCATGCCCCATACGACACAAATGATAAGCTGCAGATAACCCCCCAGGTCCAGCTCCAACAATTAAAATACGTTTACGATTAGGATTATCCGCAACGGAAACTTGCCATCCCCGGTCATTAGCCATATCCCCCAAAAACCGTTCAACAGCGTGAATGGTGACAGATCCATCCAATTCTTTACGATTACATGAACCTTCACATGGATGATAACATGCCCGCCCGTGAACTGCAGGCATGGGATTATTATCAAGAATATGTTCCCAAGCCTCTCTAAACTTTCCCTCTTGAGCAAGGGAAAGCCACCCTTGTATATCCTCACCGGCGGGACAAGCATAATTACATGGTGGTAAATGGCGATTATAAACAGGATATAATTTCCTTACCGGCCCACCAAACTGTTGTTGAGTCATATCAATGACCGGACTCATATCGTGATGTTTTGTTCCCATTAGATGATACCCTTAAATTATATCTTGTAGATTTTTATAATCTTTATGAAAAACCATTATGCTTATGTATGTTGTTAGAAAATTATTATGTCATAAACCATTCAATAGCGAATTTTGTTTAACGTAATGTTAGTAAAATAAATTTGATTTATTTCACTAACTCCATATATTCCTTATATATTTTGTATAAAATTTATAAAAAAAAAGCCTTAATCCTCACGATTAAGGCCTTTTCCAATAAAATTAGAAAATTTATATTATTTCTTTTCTACATGGCCACCAAAACCAAAACGCATTGCTGACAACATCTTTTCGCCAAACGTATTTCCTGAACGGGAACGAAAACGGGTGAATAAAGCGGAAGTTATAACGGGGGCAGGAACAGCCTCTTCAATTGCGGCTTCAATGGTCCAGCGCCCTTCTCCCGTATCTGCAACATCACCTTTAAAACCTGCAAGAGTACCATCCTTTGCAAGCGCATCCGCACATAAATCCAACAACCACGACGGAATAACGCTGCCACGACGCCATACTTCTGCAATATCTGCCATATTCAAATCAAAACGTTCATCTTCGGGTAAACGATCTGATCCTTTGGTACGCATGATATCAAACCCTTCTGCATAGGCCTGCATCATACCGTATTCAATACCGTTATGAACCATTTTGACAAAATGTCCAGAACCTGCGGGACCACAATGAAGATAACCTTTTTCCGCACGGGGATTCAAATTGGCATTACGTCCCTTTGTACGTGGAATATCGCCCATTCCAGGAGCCAAAGAGTCCAAAATCGGATCAATATGGTCAACAGCTTCCTTACTGCCACCATACATCATGCAATATCCACGTTCCAGGCCCCAAACGCCACCGGAAGTTCCAACATCAACATAGTGAATACCTTTTGCTTCCAGCATTTTTGCACGACGTATGTCATCTTTATAGAACGTGTTTCCACCGTCAATAACGATATCCCCTTTATTTAACATATCTCCAAGACTTTTGATTGCCTGTTCTGTCACTGCACCACAAGGCAGCATAATCCAAACAATTTTTGGGGAAGGCAATGCTTCTACCAAAGATTTCAAATCATCGACAATGGTACTTTTAGGAGCTTGATTATGAATTTCCTCACTTTTGCTGCGCGTACGATTTAACAGAACAACTTCATGACCATGACGAGCCAAACGAATTGCCATGTTACCACCCATTCTGCCCAAGCCATACATACCTAGTTTCATAGTTAATTTCTCCATTTTCATCACAATAAGTTTATATCTTGCGGTAATCGTAAGATATAAACGTTGATTAATCTACAGAATATTTAAAATTGATTGGCTTAATTTATCCAATCCAACTTTCATATCCCCTTTTACATGAATACGGATAACCCTTCTATCCCGTTCCGATAATACGTCGAAATCACCACGAGCTTGTGCTTCCTTTACAATTCCAAATGTGTATTTTTCACCGGGAACAGGCAAATCATGATCATCATCGGCAGTGATCTGTAAAAATACACCACTATTGGGTCCACCCTTATAAGCCTGTCCAGTTGAATGCAAAAACCGGGGACCGAATTCAGCCGCTGTTGCAACCTTTTTCTTGTCTCTTATAGCCAGACGTAATTTCTGGATCCACTCCCGTGTTGCCAAATCACGTTCAATATAGGCCAAAACAGCAACATAATTCCCTGCAGCAATTTCATTGAAAAAGTTTTTCAAGGCTTCGGAGATTGTGGAAAGACCTTTTAATTTTGCAATTTCAACCTTACCTGCATAAAGATCAAACCCTTGCTCTTGAACGATTGGGGTAATAGCGGGAAGAGATCCTTTTTCATTATAAGCAGTTGTAATTTTCTTGGTTTCAATCTTACTGGCTTCAACATCGGGTTGATCAAAAGGATTAATTCCAATGAAGGCACCCGCCACAGCGGTTGCAAATTCTGTTTGGAAAAAAGTCTGAACAATCTGTGCTTTATCATGTAGATTTATTGTCACAACAGGCTGTTGAGCCGCTTTTAATTCAGCAATTGCTTTTTCCTGTTGAGGATCAATCTTATTCTCCAACCGTAAATAGATAAATAGACGATCCTTTCCATAGACAGATGGTACAGTCAAGGTTTCCTCATCTATAGGAATGATTCCTTTACCAACCTTACCCGTTGATTCTGCCAAAAGTTGCTCAAGCCATGAACCTAAGGAGCCAATATCAGGTGAGGCTATGATTGTAAATTTATCCCGTTTGAATTCAGCAACACCAACCCCGAAAATTGTCCCGAGTTGAACTCCCGGATTTTGTGCCGGTGGAGATCCTGCAGAACAGGCTTTTTCCATTCGTTGGGCCGAATACAGGATTTCCTGTAAAGGCAATCCCGCCGCGGCTGCGGGAACAATTCCAAAATTAGATAAAACGGAATAACGCCCACCGATTGATTTCAAGCCGTAAAAGATTTTCCAGAAACCATCCTGCTTGGCCACATCTTCCATATGGGAACCCGGATCAGTGACCGCAACAAAATGCTGTCCCACTTTGTCACCCAGCACCTTTTTGGCTTCATTGAAAAAATACGCCTTAAGAATATTAGGCTCCAGAGTGCTGCCTGATTTCGAAGAAACAATAAACAGGGTTGTCGCAATTGTCACTTTCTGCTGGAAGCTGTGCACTTGCTGTGGATCAGTGCTATCCAGGACATGAAGACGCGGAAAACCAGCCTGATGTCCAAAAACCTCTCCCAGAACTTCAGGACCAAGACTTGATCCGCCCATACCTAGTAAAAGGATATCGGTAAAACCTCTATTCCTGACTTCTTTTTGGAATTCCTCCAGTTCAGCAAGATTTTCAACCTGTTGATCAACAATATCAAGCCAACCGAGCCATTTATTCTCATCCTTTCCCGTCCAGACAGAAGATTCACGATCCCACAGTTTGCGGACTGTGCCATTCTTACGCCATTTATCCAGACCAGTTTTTACAGCGGTTTCATAATCTGAGGGTAAATCAGACTGCAAATGAGTTAGCTTATTCCCCTGTAATATCATCTGCTTTTCACCAACAGAACCCAATAATTGATCAAAAGCGTCGGCAAATGAATTAACACCGTCTTCCAACAACTGATCCGTAACTTTTTTTAAATCAAGGTTCAAATGTTCAGCCTCAGCCAGAATCTTTTTAGCTTCATCAATATTTTGTTCCAGGGTGTCAGCCACAGTACCATGATCTCTAAAAGCATCCATGGTGGCAGGTGGAATTGTATTGACAGTATCCCTACCAATCAGTTGATCAACATAAATAGTGTCTGGAAATGTCTTATCCTTGCAACTTGTACTGGCCCATAATAAACGTTGGGGTTTCGCTCCTGCAGCCTCAAGTTTTTTCCATCGGTCACTTTGCATCACTTCAAGATAATGCTGATAAGCAAGTTTTGCATTTGCAATGGCAACCTTGCCACGAATAGCTTTTAATGCACCGCTTTCCTTATCCCCTGCGGCGATCCTTTGATCAATTTGCTTATCAATGGCCGTATCAATACGACTAATAAAGAAAGAGGCCACACTGGCAATATGCGCAATATGATGACCCTTGGTAAGATGCGCTTCAAGCCCCTTGATATACGCTTCAAGAACCTGTTTGTACATATCCAAGGAAAATAGTAAAGTTACATTAACATTGATTCCCTCGGCAATGGCCCCTTCAATAGCGGCAATACAAGGTGCTGTTGCTGGAATCTTGATCATAAGATTCTTTTCAGCAACCCTTTTCCATAATCGGCGTGCGTCTTCCAATGTTGCATGCCCGTCCATAGCGATATATGGAGAAACCTCCAAACTGACATATCCATCCAGCCCATGGGTTTTTTCCCATACAGGATACAATACTGAACAGGCCGCACGGATATCATCAATCGCCATTGTTTCATATAAGGTAACAACATCGGTGATTCCCGAAGAAATCAGTTGTTTAAATTGTTCATCGTAGTCAGTGCCATGCCCCATTGCCTTTTCAAAAATTGAAGGGTTGGAAGTAACGCCCTTTAATCCATCTTCATCAACCAGTTTTTTTAACCCACCGCTTTGTGTAAATGAACGCTGGATAAAATCTAGCCAAGGTGATTGTTTATACTTTTCTAATTTAATGAGAGGGTTTTCAACCATTTCTATTTCTTTCCTTAAATATGCTGCGACAAAAAATCCTTCTTAATAAATTAAGAAGGATTCACAACATTTACCTTGTCAATTGTTCCTGTGCCGCTTGTAAAACAGCTTCAAGAGTAAACCCGAATTTTTTCTGTAGATCACTATAGGGAGCAGAGGCACCAAAACCACGCATAGCGATGATTGCACCGTTTGTTCCAGCATAACGATCCCATCCAATGGGAGATCCCTGTTCAACCGCGACACGTGCTGTTATATCAGGAGGCAAAACCTGATCACGATAAGACTTGGACTGTTCTTCAAAAAGTTCCCATGAGGGCATTGAAACAACCCGAATCTTTTTTCCGGATTTTGTTAAAACCTGATAAGCTTCCATAATCAAACCAACCTCGCTTCCTGTCGCCATGAGAATCAAGTCTGGCTTACCTTCACAATCCGCAATAACATAAGCACCCTTTTTAAGCCCTTCTGCCGAAGCATATTGATGGCGGTCAATTGTTGGCAAATTCTGACGACTTAATGCCAGAATGACTGGTTTAGAATTTTCCTGCATCGCATATTTCCATGCCTCGACAACCTCGTTTGCATCGGCGGGACGAAAAACAACAAGATTAGGCGTTGCCCTAAAGTGAACCAACTGCTCAACTGGCTGATGTGTCGGACCGTCCTCACCAACCCCGATACTATCATGCGTAAAAATATATATGACCGGCAAATGCATCAATGCAGACAAACGGATGGGATTTTTCATATAGTCAGAAAAAATGAAAAATCCTGCGGCATACGAACGCAAACCGCTTAAGGCCATTCCGTTGACAATTGCCCCCATGGCATGTTCACGAACGCCAAAATGAAAATTCCGTCCATCATATGTACCGCCATAAGCAGGATTCTGAAAAACCCCGGCCCCTTCAAAATCCAGATTGCTTTTATTAGAGGGGGCAAGATCTGCAGATCCACCGATTAACCAGGGCACATTCTTCGCAATGGCATTCAATACCTTTCCTGAGCTGGCCCGCGATGCAACCCCTTTGGCATCAGGCGCAAAAATTGGAATATCCTTGTCCCATCCCTTTGGTAGGCGATGATTTAAAATATCCTCGATCTCTTGACCCAACTCGGGATATTTTACCTTATAATCCGCAAACAGCGTATGCCATTTTTGATAGGCTGCAGCCCCTCTTTTACCAATATTGGCTTTAAAATGATCCATTACACCATCAGGGACAAAGAAATCTTTGTCTTCAGGCAAACCAAGATTCTTTTTGGTCGCTTTAACTTCTTCCACCCCAAGCGGTTCACCATGCGCTACTGATTTTCCCGCTTTATTAGGAGACCCATACCCGATAACACTATCAATGACGATGAAACTTGGCATGTCTTTATTTTGACGCGCTTGATTAATCTTATTTTGGAAATCATCGATATCGTTACCATCTTTCACATGATAGATTTTCCATCCTGCAGCTTCAAAACGTTTTTCAACATTTTCTGTAAAGGCAATATTGATATTGCCCTCGATCGTAATACGGTTCCGATCATATACCCAGATAAGGTTACCTAACTTCAAATGTCCTGCAAGAGAGGCCGCCTCATAGGAAATCCCCTCCATAAGATCACCATCACCGCAAAAAGCATAGACATAATAATCGAACAATGGAAATTCTGGTCGATTATAACGTGCAGCAAACCATTCCTGGGCAATCGCCATCCCCACAGACGTTGCAATCCCTTGAGCTAAAGGTCCTGTTGTGGTTTCAATTCCGGTGGTATGCAAATACTCTGGATGACCGGGCGTTTTTGAATTGAGCTGTCTGAATTGACTTAAATCTTCAAGGGTTAAGGCTGGTTTGTTTTCCACTTTACCTTGACGTGTCACTTCCTTAATACCGCTTAAATGAATCATGGCATATAAAAGGGAACAGGCATGACCACCTGACAAAACAAAACGATCGCGGGCCGGCCACAATGGATTCGCAGGATCATAATTTAAAATATTATTCCATAAGGCATATGTCGCGGGTGCCAAGTCAAGCGGCGTACCTGGATGACCAGAGTTAGCTTTCTGCACTTGATCAATTGCAAGTCCACGAATGGTATTAATACATACCTTATCCATATTCATTCAAGTCTCTCCATCAAACAACTTTTAAAATAACTTCGTTAATCATAAATTTAATCGTTTTTTTTAAATCAATTTATATCACCCAATAAAAAAGGAAAAAAAATCGATTGTTCAAATTACAAAAATTTTATCCTACAAAGCTATCAATTAACTTAAGATCGAATTGTTAATATTCCGATAAATTCTGACCCCTGCCAAATGTTCAATTAATAAAACATTTTATCTGTAATCAATTTTATCGATTATATTAAATTATATTAAAATCATACACTTTTATAAAACTTTCTCCTATAAAAGAAATCTTATTTTTCTTGATCTTTCTTTTTTATACGCGGCACTATAAAATAAAAACCAGATTTTTGTTCATTAACTCTCAATAATATGGCAATACCATGACGGTTTCATCTTCTCTTGATTCTAGTTCTTCCCCCGAATTCACTTCACAGGAAATAGAAACGCTTTATTTCAATTCTGCTAGAGAAGGTTCACTTCCTTTGCTTGAAGAATTCATCGCCGCGGGTATGAATATCAATCATCAGAATGAAAAAGGCTATACTCCTCTCATCTTAACCACCTACAATAATCATCATGATGCAACGGCTTTCCTATTAAAAAGCGGGGCAAATCCTAATCTGCAGGATAAAACAGGTGCAACGGCTTTAATGGGCGTAGC
Source organism: Commensalibacter sp. ESL0382 (assembly GCF_009725775.1). Classification (NCBI taxonomy): domain Bacteria; kingdom Pseudomonadati; phylum Pseudomonadota; class Alphaproteobacteria; order Acetobacterales; family Acetobacteraceae; genus Commensalibacter; species Commensalibacter sp. ESL0382. The sequence goes on along the minus strand of NZ_WNII01000001.1, from coordinate 105,503 downwards.
TTTCAAAGATCATGTTGAAATGGCCAATCTTTTAATTAAGGCTGGTGCCTCAGTTGATATTCCCAATAATCTAGGACGCACACCTTTGATGTTTGCAATCCTTTTTAACCGAAACGACATGACTGAAATTTTATTAAAAGCCGGGGCGAACCCTCTGCACGCCGATGGGGAAGGCATTACACCCTTAAAACTTGCAGAACAACAAGGAAATAAACATCTAATATACTTACTTGAAAACTATCAAAACATTTAAATTTCATAATTTTTTAAATAGGTATATCCTTATGCAAAATCGTTATTGGAGTTCTTTTGTCAAAAATTTAGTTCCTTACACACCTGGGGAACAACCCAAGGTAAATAATCTTATCAAACTTAATACAAATGAAAATGCGTATGATATATCCCCCAGCGTATTAAAAGCCATACAGGCAAATACCAACAATTTATTAAAATTGTATCCCGATCCTACATCCCAGGCCCTTTGTCAATCCTTGGCTGATTTGCACCATGTCCAACCAGACCAGGTTTTCGTCGGCAATGGCTCTGATGAGGTGCTTGGATTTGCCTTTCATGCCTTATTAAAACATGAAAAACCTGTTCTCTTTCCAGATATAACCTATAGTTTTTACCCTGTTTACTGCAATCTTTTCAATATTGACTATAAAACCATTCCCTTAACCGGAAATTTCAAGATTGACCTTGAACAATATGATGCAGAAGATGCTTGCGGGATCGTCATTGCCAACCCCAACGCTCCAACTGGCTTGCTGATTGACCAGGAGACAATCCGGCATTACCTTGAAACACACCCTGAACAAATTGTTATTATCGATGAAGCCTATATAGATTTTGGTGGAAAATCGGTCATTCCCCTTATCAATCAATTTCAAAATCTTCTTGTTGTTCGAACTTTCTCGAAATTTCACGCCTTTGCAGGATTACGGGTTGGTTATGCAATTGGAAACACACAATTAATTGAGGGTATTAAACGTGTAAAGGACAGTTTTAATTCATATCCCTTAGATCGATTGGCACAAATTGGTGCGATTGCATCAGTAAAAGACATTCAATGGTCTGTTAATAATGCCCGACAGATTATCAAAAACAGAGATTACCTGATCAACGCCCTTTCTGAATTAGGATTCACAACTCTCGATTCAAAATCAAATTTTGTTTTTACATCTCATCCCGAGATATCTGGTGAAAAACTTGCAATTCAGTTAAGAAAAAATAAGATTTTGGTAAGACATTTTAATCTTCCACGCATTCAAAACTGGCTTAGGATAACAATTGGCACAGAAAAAGAATGTCAAATCCTGATACAGGTCATAAGCACAATAATATCAACTAATTGACAATACAAAATAAATAAGATTAACTTAAAATTTATATTAGTAACAATCATTTGAAATGAGGTGTGTTATAATGTCTCATCCCTATTCCCAGCTTTTTTTTTCAAAAAAAAATGATTTATCCAAAATTGTTTTAATTAATTTTGTTATATATCAAGCGCTGATTAATCAACATTCTGCATATGCGGTTGGAAATTCCCCTATTGTTAATCAGGGCGCATCTCCATCAACAAATATTAGCGGTGCAACCCCGGTAAAAAAATCCCCTCCACCAGCCACAATCCTTGATAAGGATACAGGTCAGGCACCCGAAAACAACGATATGTTATTGGGAAATATTTTGGGATTACGTTCCCTTATGGCACAATATGGTCTGACCCTCACCCTGGTGGATGTCAATGAGGTATGGGGAAATCCTTATGGGGGGATCAAGCAGGGTGCTGCCTATACAGGTTTGACCACAGTTACCTTGAACTGGGATCCCGAGAAAGTGACAGGAATTAAGAATGGTCTTTTTAACATTAGCGCCCTGCAACTTCGAGGACGGGCTTTTACGGCAGAAAATATAGGAGCCTATAACTCTACCAGTGGTTGGGAAGGCGATCGCTCGACACGCCTATGGGAACTATGGTATCAACAGGGGTTTTTCGATAATAAAATGACCATTCGCATCGGGAAATTAAGTTTGGACCAAGAGTTTAACATCAGCGATTATGCAACGCTATTCATTAACTCCTCTTTTGGATGGCCCATGATTCCATCAGTCAATACCTATAGTGGAGGAATTGACTATCCCGTTGCCTCTCCTGCAATCCGTTTCAGTTTTCAACCCAATGATCACTGGACGGACCTTTTTGCAGTTGCGGACAGTAATCCCAACAATGTTTCTTTTTGCAATCCATCCGGACCATTTACCTGTGATCCGTATTCCAAGCATCAATCAGGAACACATTTCAATTTTACTACCGGGGTATTCATAACCAATGAAATTCAATATCATCTGAATCCTGGCAATGAAGATGATGAAAAATATACAGCTTATCCTGGAACTTATCGGTTGGGAGCCTATTTTGATAGTTCAAAATTCCCGGATCAACGTTATAACAGGGATGGGGATCCATTAGGAAATCCGGACAATCCCCAAACAATGCTCAACCATCGCCACACCTGGTCAGTTTATGGAATTATGGATCAAATGATATGGAGAAACCCGGGAAACAAAAAAGAATCTCTTGGCATATTTGGAAGAATGCAAATCAGCCCAACTGACCGCAGCCCCATCAATTATGCAGGAGATGCAGGGATTGTCTATAAGGGACTTCTCAATCGGGAACATGATTCCCTAGGTTTTGGCTGGGGATTTGCCCATACTGGCAACCGTGCCAGACATTATGACCGTGATTACCGCAATTTTGCGGATCCATACTGGTGTGTTCGAAAAACAGAACATCATATCGAGCTCGCCTGGCAAATACAGGCCACATCATGGCTAGAGCTAAAACCTGATTTTCAATATGTCTTCCGTTCCGGTGGAGGATTAAATCTTGAGGAAAATAGTAAAAAGAAAATTCCAAATGCCGCCATTTTTGGATTGAGATCTACGGTCAACTTTTAAAAAAAGGTTATATACATTATCGATAAATCGATAATGTATATAACTTGTATTTTATTTTTTTAAAATTTAGGAAATTCTTTTCGAAATACTGTCCGCAAGTTGCGTTAACAGCAAACAGCAAGAAGTTGCACCAGCATCCAAAATGCCTTTTGAACGTTCACCCAAACGACTGGCACGACCTATTTTTGCAACAAGATTGCGGGTGGATTCCTTACCATCATGTGCTGCCTGTTTCATAATAATCAAAGCTTCATGAAATGTTTTTCCGGATTCATTCGCTTTTTTGAATCCTTCAATTGCAGGCATTAAAGTATCAACCAAACATTTATCACCCTGTTTGGCAGAACTAATTTCCTGTAATTCATGCAACCCTTTTGAAAGCATTTCCTTGAATTCATTTGAATTCAAGGTATTTTTACCTTGAATTGCCTCAGCCCATCCAGCAAAAATACTGCCATATAAAGGCCCCATTGAACCACCAATCCCCTCCATCAGGGAATCACTTAATATTTCAAAGGCTTCTGACAATGATAGATTTTTCCCATCAATACGATGTTTGCAAATGTTAAATCCCTTTGCCATATTGATCCCATGATCACCATCACCGATCGCACCGTCAATCTCACTTAAATAATCACGGTTATTCACGATACAGCTGATTAGATCATCAACAATCTCGGTACCATTTTCAATCTTAGCCACTTCTGTCATGCCATTTACTCCTGTACCAAACCCAAAGAACGTGCAGGAACATCAATCAGTTTTTTTAATTCCGCATCTAATTTCATAACGGAAAGCGTCACACCCATCATTTCAAGAGAAGTAAAATAATTTCCTACATAACAGCGATGGATCTTGACATTTTTAGCCTTCAAAAGACGTTCAACCTCTGCATAATAGATATAAAGCTCCATAACAGGTGTTGCTCCAAGGCCGGAAACCAGCACGACCACTTCAGATCCGGGTTCAAAAAGACCTTCCTCCATGATTGGATGAAGCATGGTTTCCGCCATCTCTTTTGCCGTTTCTATAGGAACAACCTTGATTCCAGGTTCACCATGATGGCCAATACCCAATTCCATTGTTCCTTTTTCAATATGGAAATTTGGTTTTCCAACTGCAGGAATAGTACAAGAACTCAAGCCAACCCCAATTGAACGACAGTTATTTATTGCTTTTTGGGCAGCGGCAATAACACCATCAAGATCATATCCTTCGGCAGCGGCAGCCCCACCAATTTTCCACATAAGGATTTCACCCGCAACACCGCGGCGTTTCTCTATTTCACTGGCCGGTGCGGAAGCGACATCATCATTGGCAACAACTGTTTTGACTGTAATACCAGCGGCTGTGGCCTTCTTTATTGCCATCTTGACATTCATATTATCGCCAGCATAATTGCCATATAAACAAGCAACACCAGCACCTGAATCTGCGGCTTTCATCGCATCCAAAAATGCACCAGCAGTGGGAGAAGAAAAAATTTCCCCAATTGCAACCGCATCAACCATATTTTTACCCACATATCCCAGAAAGGCTGGTTCATGACCGGAACCGCCACCTGTAATAATGCCAACTTTACCTTTTTTTTCTGAACCTGAATATTTTAGAACTCTAGAATTATCCGTTTTTTCAAAAAATTCTGGATGGGCGACGACATATCCCTCGATTGCATCTTCAACGACTAAATCTGGATCATTAATAATTCTGTTCATTGTCATTATTTATTCTCATTATTTTTTATTTCTTTTTATTGAATGGTAAATCCACCATCAATGACTAAATTAGCACCATTCACAATAGATGCTTCAGAGCTGGCAAGATAAACAGCTGCAGCGGCAATCTGTTCGGGTTCAGCAAAACGGCGCATGGGAATTTGTGCCTTCATATCCTCACCAACTTTACCTGCCCATGCTTTTTTCCCAAGTTCCGTCAAAACAACGGTTGGAGAAATCGCATTAACATTGATCCCATGAGGTCCCCATTCCAATGCCAATACATGTGTCAATCCAATAACACCTGCCTTGCTGGCACAATAAGCAGCATGTTTTTGCAAGGCGATAACCCCCGCCTGTGAAGCCATATTAATAATGGATCCACTCTTTTGTTTTAACATCACGTTTCCCACTGCCTGGGCAACCCAATAGGTACCAGTTAAATTAATATTAATAGTCGCATTCCACATTTCCTCACTGAGCGTTTCAGCTGCATCAAGCAAAGCAACACCCGCACAATTTACAGCAATATCTATACGACCAAAATGATCAACAACTTTTTTTACTGCCTGATCAACCTGTTTTTTATTCGTTACGTCAACCTGGATACCAATAGCATTATCTGGACCTAGATTTTTTGCAACTTGGTCAATGGTATCAAGTCGGTCCAACAACGCTACCTTTACACCTTTTTGTAAAAAAGTCCGAACAATCTCGTTTCCAATACCGGCAGCCCCCCCGGTAACAAGTGCAGTTTTACCTGATAAATCAAACATTTGATTTGTTGACATAAATCTCTCCTTAATAGGCTATAATGTTTCTTCTATTGCCACACCAACTTCTCGATCAATTGTTTCATTTTTATATTGTTGAACCTTGACAAAAATCATTAATGCTGCAGCAACAAAATAGAGCCCGATATAAATATACATCACCCCGAAATTACCAATGATCCCTTGAAAAAGCATGACAATTGCATAACCAAAAAAGTAACTCATTCCTGCACCAAAATTAAGAATTGACATGGCCGCACCCTTATTTTCAGGGGCAAGATTTGGCATAATGGCTGATAACGGAACAAATGCTGCAAGCAATGCACCATATACAGCGGCGCATATTTTTATGGTGAAAAGATCCGCATGAATAGAAATGCAATAGGTATATGCCATAACGCTCAATGCACAGCCTATACAGCCAAACCACATAACAACGTTACGCCACCCCAATTTGTCACTTGCGGCCCCAAAGATAAGATTGAATACAACATTACCCATCCATAAATACACGGCAACCTCAAGCCACGCATTTTCAGCATATCCCATACCGAATAAAAAAGTTGGCATAAAAACTGAAAAACCGTATGCGGCACTTGTATTAATCATCCGAACAAGACCACCAATCCCCACTTTTGGTTTTTCATAAACAATCGTTAAACCTTTTAACAAATGTTTTAATGAATGGGTTTCATCATCTTCTGGATAATTATTTTGTGCAGATTTTTTTCCACTTAGACTCAGTGCAATAACAGCACCTACAGCAACAAAAATCAATGCCGTCCACAATAAATGAAGGTTTTCCATGTGGAAATAATAAAGCATAATATTTGAATAGCCAGTTCCCAGAACGGAAATCCCACCTGCATAAACAAGCCAGAACATACCGACAGCACCTCCCAACCGTTCACGGGGAGCCTCATATGCAACTGAAACTAGAAAACCATAAGCGAATAGAGGATAAGCAAGTCCCCGCACTGCATAGGTAGGCAATATAACGCTAAAATTATAAGTTGGAATACCAAAAACCAAAAAAAGAAATGACCCTACAAAAAAAAGGACAAGTCCAATGGTCATTACTTTCCGAACCCCGAAAATCTCTGCCAAAACACCTGAAAGCCATGATGAAATGGCAACCATCAATCCATAAACCGTGAAAATGGTAGAAGCCTGATGTGCAGTTAGACCATGCTGTTGTAAAAAGGGAGACAACCAGTTCTGTTCCAGCCCTTCACCAGCCATGAAAATTAATACTCCAAAATAACCCAACATCAATTTTGGAGAAATGAAAAGTCTCTCTATGACTTTGTTCACGCGCAGGCCTCCCTCTTAGTAAATAAATTACTTTCAAATAATTAGATGGCTAAAATTCAATAAATTATAAATTTGGATCGAGTACGACCTTTAAAGAACCCACTCCTTTTTTCATTATGTCAAAAGCTTCCTTAAAATCCTTTAATGGGAAAACATGCGTTACAACGCCCTCCGTTGGAAAATCGCCATTTTGTATTCCCTTGATCACCATGGGATAGCAATAAGGACCCAAATGTGATCCCAAGACATCCAACTCCTTACGATCGCTAATGATACTCCAGTCAACCGATACCGGATCTTTGAATACAGAAAATTCAACAAAACGACCAAGTTTGCGAATCATTGACAGACCCTGTTCTACTGATTTGCCTGCACCCGTAGCTTCAATATAAATATCGCAACCATATCCTTCGGTCATATCCTTGATTTTCTTAACGACATCTTCACGGGCTGGATTCATCACGATATCAGCACCGAATTTCTTAGCCAATGCTAAACGATCATCATTCAAATCAAGAACAACCAGTTTGTCGGGACCGGATTTTTTCAATGCACCAATCATACCTAAACCCAGAGTGCCCGCACCAGATAGTACCACAAAATCTCCCAACTTAACGCTTGCACGTTGCACGGCATGTAATGAACAGGCATATGGTTCAACCAGAACAGCCTGTTTCATGGGAAGATCATCTGGCAAATGATAGTTAATCGCTTCTTTAGGCAATTTTATATATTCTGCCATGCCGCCATTAACGTTGTTTTGAAAACCGTAAAGATCGTGTTTTTCACACATCCAGTATTCACCACGTTTACAGAAACGGCATTCCCAACAAGGAACAATTTGTTCGGAAATAATACGGTCATTCAGTTTGAAATCTTTGATTTTATCGCCATAGGCAACAACATGCCCAATAAATTCATGACCGGGTATCATAGGAGCCTTAATATAGGCAGGTTGCTTTTCATCCCCCCAAAAACTTGGCGCCCCATCAAATGCTTTGGTATCCCCAGCGCAAATTCCACATGCCTCTACTTTAACAAGAATTTCTTCAGAACCAATTTGTGGTACAGGAACCTCTTCCAAACGGTAATCATGTGGCGCATAAGCAACAATTGCTTTCATTGTCTTGGGAATATTATCTATTTTCGTAATAGAAGATTTACCGTTTTTTTCCATCATTTTTCTCTGCTCATCTGTAATGTTTACTATGATGATCAGCCAGAATATATTCAAAAACAAATAAACTTCTTGTGATCTTTTAATCTAAATTACTTGTATATTTATTGGTGAAAAACTTTATAAAATACATGCCATAAATGGGAATCTTTAAAAATATTTTAATACACCAATACAATGAAATATTTTAAAAAATTTTAAGGAATATAAAAATGCCTTCTATTGCTATCGGCTGCGATGATGCTGCTGTTGACTTAAAAAATAAAATCGTAGACTGGCTTCAATCCAACAATATTGAAGTGACAGACTACAGTAGCGATTCCAATCGCGATTCAAATCTGTATCCGGATATTGCCTGGTCTGTAGGACAGGCAATCAAGTCCGGCAAACATGAAAGAGGGATTTTGATTTGTGGCACTGGAATAGGAATGGCAATTGTTGCAAATAAGATACCCGGCATTCGTGCGGCTCAATGCCATGATACCTATTCCGCCGAACGGGCCAGAAAAAGCAATGATGCACAAATCATCACATTGGGTGCCCGTGTTATCGGTGAAGAACTGGCAAAAACAATCCTTCAGGCCTGGCTTGATTCTGAATATGAAAAAGGTAGATCAGAGCCTAAGGTAAAAAGAATTGCGTATTACGAAGATAAAGCAATTTCCGAGTAATCCTACATAATTCCATAGACTATTAATTGGTATCGATTAAAAGTCTATGGAACAGGAGATCCTCGTATCAATCATTTGACGAAACTGTATAAAAAGATAACTGACAGGTCATATCCTCACTGCAGGAAGCGATTTTATGATATTGGCGTGGCTTTATCATTTCAGGTTGATGCACAACTGAATATTCACTTTCTTTCTCAATTTCTTTTTTATCATTCAAAAATTCCATTACCAAAGATCCTGATAATATCTTTAATTTTGCCCAGACACCCTCTTTTGTATTATGGCATTCCTTGAAAGATTTTGGTAAAGTTTTTACATTCCATATTGGCAAAGTTTTATAGCAAACCAATTTACCATCCCCATAATTCTGTTTTACAGCATTCATCATTTCCTCATTATCTATTAAAAATAATCATGATTTAGATTCTATACTTAAATATATTCCAATTTGTTACAAATTTACTCAATTTTATTATCAGACCTATAAAAATCGGGACATTTCAAGACGGGTATTGCAATTTCCTGACCTTTTTTCTGAGATTCAATACAGAATTCGGCCACATAAGTCGCCATATATCCCCGCCATGCATCCGGACCTTGTAATTTTCCAACCAGACATTCATTAATGAATTCCTGTATTTCAATATTATAGGCTTCCAAAAACCAATCCTGCCAATTTGCCAAAATTTGATCATACCGTTTTTCATGCTGGCATATTGAAACAGCAGCAGGAGCGGGTAAGCTGGCCACACCTTCTTCACCCACAATTTCACATTTGATATCGTAACCATATTGACAGTTTACAAATAATTCCACATTAATTCTGATTCCTGATTGGGTTTCCAAAAGTGCAAACTGAGGATCCTGCAAGCCTTTTGGCGCTTTTAATGTTTTACGGATTGGAATCATACTTACGGTAACAAATTCATCGTTCAACAACCAACGAAATATATCCAGTTCATGAATTAAGGTATCCGTTATAACCATTTCAGATGTAAAATTCTCTGGACACTCCTGATTCCTATGTGCCGCATGTATCATCAGGATCTGGCCTAATTTTTTATCTTGAATGATTTTTTTCAGTTCTTGATATCGCCGATCATAAGAGCGCATAAATCCAACCTGAACTAAACGTTTTCCATATGTTTGCTCAGTCTCGATGATCGCTTGACATTCCTCGATTGTCGTTGCCAGCGGCTTTTCACAAAAAATGAATTTTTTTGCCTCAATGCCAGACAATATATATTCCGCATGGGTTTTACCTGAAGAGGCAATGATAATTGCATCCACCTCTTTCGCTTGAATCAAATCGTTCCCTGATTCATATGCTTTAGCATCCAATCCATATGTGGAAATGGCATTCTGTGCAGATTTTTTATCAATGTCACTGACAGCAACAACCTCGACTCCTGATAAAAAGTTCGTACATCGTTTGATATGATCCTGACCAATAGCTCCAGTACCAATGATTCCAATCTTTAACGTTTTGTTACCTGATATTTGTTTAATCATCATCGAACTCTTTTCTTGGATTTTTTATTTAAACAAAATGACAAAAAAATAAATAAAATATTTCTGTCATTATCCAATTAAATGTAATAGTTATATAAACTACTGAACTGTAATAACAATAAAACTATTTATAATTACGAACAAATATTTTTTTATTAAAAATTGCTATTTCAATCTTTTATAAATAGAATGAAATTACTTTGAAATAACACATTTGTTATTTTTCATACTTACGGAATATTGGTAACATAATTGTGTATTTTATATATTTATTCCAGTAAGGAACATTTCATGGCTCAAGCTCTTGTACTTGAAGAAAAAGGCAAATTAAGTATCCGTAACATTGATTTACCCTCTACAGTAGGGGATAATGACGTTAAAATAAAAATACGTAATGTTGGTATTTGTGGAAGTGATGTACATTACTACACACATGGAAAAATTGGCCCTTTTATCATAAATCAACCAATGGTGCTCGGGCACGAGGCTTCCGGTATTGTTATTAAGACAGGCAAAAATGTTGAAAATTTAAAGGTTGGGGATCGTGTATGTATGGAGCCCGGCATACCCAATCCACACTCACGCGCAACAAAACTCGGTATTTACAATGTTGATCCTGACGTCGTGTTCTGGGCAACCCCACCCGTTCATGGATGCTTAACGGAAACGGTAGTACATCCCGCTGCTTTTACATTTAAACTGCCCGACAACGTATCTTTCGAGGAAGGTGCCTTTGTTGAACCTCTTGCCATTGGCGTTCAGGCTGCCGTAAAAGCCCGATTAAAACCTGGCGATATCTGTTTAGTGACAGGATGTGGTCCAATTGGCATTCTGACCGCACTTGCCGCACTTGCCTCTGGCGCAAGCAAGGTTTTCATCTCTGATCTTGCTCAACCCAAACTGGATATTGCCAAACAATATCATGGCATTATCCCAATTAATTTGAAAAATGAATCCGTAGAGGAAAGAGTCAAGGCGGAATGCGGTAAAGACTGGGGGGCAGATGTCGTTTTTGAGGCTTCAGGACATCCCTCCGCTTATGATACCGTATTGGCCTGTGTCCGCCCTGGTGGAACCATAGTATTTGTAGGGATGCCCGTTGACAAGATCCCCTTTGATCTTGTTACTGCACAAGCAAAGGAAATACATATGGAAACAATATTTCGATATGCACATGTTTATGACCGGACCATTAATCTGATTGCTTCTGGAAAGATTGATATCAAGCCATTAATTTCTGGAGTTTATCCATTCTCAAAAAGTATCGAGGCTTTTGAACGGGCCGCATCAGCACAACCTGCTGATGTAAAATTGCAAATTGAAATGCCCGAATAAGATTCTTCTGAATTTTATTCCGATACAAAGCCCGAAATCAATTCAATTCGGGCTTTTTTTATAAACTTATCATGCTCAAAGATTACTTATGAATAATATCCAAACAAAATCACGTATGATGATGGGAATGCCAGTCTCTCTGTTTTGGGGGTATATTGCCATTGCCCTTTTCATGATTGGCGACGGTCTTGAACTGAATTTCCTTTCCAAATACATTGTTACACTGGGATTCGCAGAAAAAAAAGTCAGCCTTATTTTTGCTGCTTATGGGTTAACCGCTGCAATTTCAAGCTGGCTTTCTGGCGTTCTAGCTGAAACATTTGGTGCAAAAAAAATCATGATGGTTGGTGCCATTACATGGATTGTTTTTCACGCAGCCTTTATGCTTTTCGGAGTTATACCTCATAACTATTACATGATGTTGCTATTCTATGGTCTACGCGGTTTTGCTTATCCCTTATTCTTTTATGCATTTTTCTATTGGGTTGTAAAAGAAACCCCTGATAGCCAGCTTGCCTCGGCGGTGGGGTGGATCTGGTCCATGTTCACCATAGGGTTTGGCATTCTCGGAAATTTGTTACCGATTTATTCTGTCCGTTACTTTGGCGAGATCAACACTTTATGGCAATCCATAGGCTGGGCAACTGCAGGTGGTGCAATCGCCTTTTTCCTTCTCAAGGCGCCCGTTATAGAAAAGAAAAATCATCAGATTCATTCATTCAAACACAAATTTAAAGGTATTATCCAAGATCTCTCACTCGTTTTTTATAATCGTGATCTGTCAATTGCACTCATAACCCGTGCAATCTGTAACTTTTCCCTTTTTGGTATTCTTGCGGTCGTAATGCCTATTTTCTACACGTCTGAACATGGTGGACATTTTACGGATGAACAATGGAAAATTATCAGCCTTAGTATATATCCAATCCAACCTTTTACCAATGTTCTATGGGGCATTATCGGCGATCGTATTGGTTGGTTAAAGCAAATGCGATGGGCGGGATTTATAGGATGTGGAACGGCAACCATCCTGCTTTATTTTATTCCGGTCTGGTTTCCCGGAAATATATGGGCTAGCATATGCGGAATCCTGTTTTTTGCCCTGACCATTACAGCCTTTGTTCCAATGGGAGCCATTTTTCCAATGTTAACACCTGAACATAAAGGGGCAGCCGTATCCATCCAAAATCTTGGTGGTGGTCTAAGCAATTTTGGCGGACCCGCTTTGGTTTCTCTCATTCTTTTTACAGGATTGGGACATTTTAGCGTCTTCATAATTTTTGGTTTCTTATATTATTGTGCGGCAATCATGACCTATTTTATCCGCCTCAAACAACCCGGTGTTGATAAACCTTTTTAATTACAATTAACGTAACAACAATCAGCAATCACCCGGACGCTATATAACAATATAACCATATTAGGTTAATACCCCTAATATGGTTAAACAATACACGACTAATTTATTTTACCTTTTTCCCTATAACGATCATTACGAACATAAATGTAAGAATCCGTTGCAATATGGGTATAATCATTTTTCAAAACTATCAATACGCAACTCAAGAACTGATCTGGCATATATTTGCCCCATATTATTGATGGATCATAATAAATAAGTGGTGGCTTATTTTTAGGCAAATCTTTACAAAGGTCCCGTTCATAATGGTGCCAAGGATGTGAAGCGTAGTCTGTCTCCCATGGTAAATAAGCGTGATATTTTTTTATGGGCAAACGGTTAGCCAAAATATAAATATCTGGATTATAAGGTATAGATAATATTCTTTCGTTTTTATCAACGTAAAACCAAATTGCTTTCGTGTCTTCATTATATCCTTCACGAAAGGCATGCCATTGATAGGCATTACGTTGTCGCTTGTCTAAAATATTGGGAGAGGTTACTGCATATTGATCAATGATAAAAAAGATGCAAAAAGTTGAAATGACAGAGAAAAACAGGGAAATATCCGGCTTAACTTCCGTTGATTTTACAAAAGCAACGATTATTAAGGTTACAGAAGCAATAAGGAAAGCACCATTTTGAAACAGGATACTTCCTCGAGCCTGCAAACCCAGAATCCCGCACAATACAAGACATGCACTTATTTTATATTTTCCTTTTGCAACCAGGATAATCCCCCCAAAACAAAACGAAAATAAAGCAAATGTTTCAACAATATGATTAGAGGAAAAAGATGGGATCAAACTTAGAAAAAAATTGCTTAAATTGAAGGGAATGTATCGTGCATAATTCATTTGGTTGGTGATGAAATGAAAGGCAACCATTCCACCTATATCCCCATATATACCTAACCAGACAAGCATCATAATGATAGATGTCAAACACCCCGACAAACTTGTCGCGAATATCGAAACATATTTTCTATGATCTATACAAATTCCATTGATAACAACAAGAAATAAAATAAAGGCGGTTATTACAAAAGGATAGGCAATAAAAGGCAAAAGCGTGATAAAAAATCCTCCTGTAAAGGCCTGTATCCGTGACGGCTTTATGTCATAAATAATGGGAATAACAAGAGTGACCAAACCAATAGCTGCAAAACACCCACCTAATGTCCAATAATTATCAAGATATAAACCCTGTATAAGCCAGACACTTGAAATGAAACCAAACCACAAAGCGGTTACAAGATAACGTTGCCAAAAATGATGAAAAATTGGGGAAAAAAATAAACACAGGGCAACTAGCATTGCGCTAAACGAAGAAATAAGTCTCAACAGCCATACTTCTGAGAAACCAACAATTAATCCCATCATCCATGTCAGCATATAAATTACGGGACCATGATAATCTATATAGTCCCTGTAAAGTTTGTCCTCTCTATGAATGGCTTGTGCACCTACAAAATGACCTGATTCGTCTGTAAATCTTAAAAAACCTAAACCCTTTATATTTTCATATAAAAATAATACAAAACATAAAATTAAAAACAGGAATGAAATAATGGATGCCTTGTTTTTTTTAAAATGATTCGGATACATATCCAATAATTCTCTTTGAAATTATTACTTGTGTATAACAATTGTTTTCCACGATTATAGAAAAAGATACAAGATATTTTCTTGAATGAAGATGATCTATACCAAGGCCATAAATATGATTTCAAATTGTCAATGAATCCATTTATTTTTTACCTGATAGTATATCCTATGAATTCATGCCTTTAATTCAACGTAAATTCAGCAAGAGCCGTTTTTCCCATTTCATCCATTACCGTCAATTGTTGCTTTCCATGATTATGAAAAACATGATCAAAGCTTTGATTTCCATCAGTTTCCTGAATAAGATAACCATTTAGGAACCACCATTTTTTCTTTGTACCCCCAAGGGCAGATAATTTTAAAGTTAACGGATGCATATTGCTGGGAGGCAACTGTAAATGGTCTCCGTTTTTTACACCTATAATGGACAAGGAAGAAGATTCCATCAAAGATAAGGAGGGACAGGATAAATCCTGTGTGGGCAGACGATTGTGACGCTGTTCTGTAAGGGGCAACCAAGGTTCAAGTGCGATTGGCCACAGATCAATTTTTTTTTCAATGGCTCCTGGACAATCAGACGATACTTGGAATCCTCGTTCATTGATCCATACCGTTTGGCTGATACCCGTTCCTAACGGTTGATCGGCCATTTCCAAAGTGGGTGGAACTATATGGTTTATAATCCATGCGGTCCTTTTTTGTCGGCAATTTTGATCCCTATCAGGCAATATCTGTCCAGATGGCCAACATATCTGTGCAACGCTTACTGTTGCCGGCTCATGATCTTTAATACTATATGAAAACGTCTGTGAAGCTTGGTTTCTGACCATATCATATACTTGAAATAATAAGGGGGTTGCGGAAGCTATTCCATATTGGCCTGCCACAGGTGTTCCATCAGGTCTTCCAATCCAGACCCCCATTATATGATGTCCGCCAACGCCAACAGCCCAAGCATCCCTATATCCGTAACTTGTCCCTGTTTTCCATGCCAAATGATCCTGCTGAAAAATCTGCCGATCAAAATTACTGTCCAATGGACTTTCACCTTCCAGAATTTTCCGAATAACCCAGGCTGAACCTTCAGACAATAATGGCCGTTCACTCATGGATCCATTATTCTTGAAACGTAACATTGCAACCTTCCCCTTTCTTGCGAACGCGCTATAAGCTGTAACAACATTTTCCAAAGACGTGCCAATCCCGCCAAGAATAATTGCCAAATTTGGTTCAACCATTTGAGGTAGTTTTAATCCAATGCCGGCACCTGTTAATTTGCCATAGAATTTTCTGGCTCCATAAACTTCCAACACTTGTACAGCTGGTAAATTAAGTGACCTTCGCAATGCCTGGCTTACTGAAACGGGTCCAACAAATGAAGAAGAAAAATCCTCTGGCCTATAATGACCAGATTGTCTTGGTACATCCTGCAATAAGGATTCAGAATGGATAAGCCCTTCATCCATGGCCAACCCATAAAGAAAAGGCTTTAATATTGAACCGGGTGAACGGATAGCGGTTACCATGTCCACATAACCAAAACGCTGTTTATCCTGTAAATCTACAGAGCCGAGATAGGCCTTAACCTGCATTGTCGCTGAATCCACCACCAAAATGGCAGCGGAATTATGCGGTGGCAAACGGTTTTTCCAATTTTCAAGAAGTTCCTCCAAATGACGTTGCATATCTATATTGATAGTGCTATGGATGACTGCATCTTTGTTCTGAAATGATAATCGTCTCGCCAATAAGGGAGCCAATTGTGGTATCTGACGTTCACTTAATAAAACATTTTCCCCTTTAATTTCCTCAATATCCCTCTTTGACCATACCTTGAATTGAGCCAGCCGCTCCAGAACTTTGTCACGGGCCTTCTTGGCACGCTCAGGATAACGATCTGGTCGTAAACGGCTGGGCGCTTGTGGTAGAACAGCCAGCAAGGCTGCCTCTCCTTTGGTAAGTTGATCCGGTGGTTTACCAAGATATGTCCAACTTGCCGCCGCAATACCCTCTACCATTCCCCCATAAGATACATGATTTAGATAAATGGTTAGAATCTGTTCTTTATTCAAATGCCATTCAAGTTGCAACGCACGGAAAATCTGCCCAATTTTTCCCAAATAAGTATGGGGACAGGGATCAACAATACGGGCAACCTGCATTGAGAGCGTACTACCACCCGATACGATATGATGATGATAAATATCTTGTCCAAAAGCCCTGCCCAAAGCGACAGGATTAATGCCGGGATGATGATAAAACCACCGATCTTCATAGGCTAACAAAGCCTGAATATAATATGGAGAAACCTGTTGGATGGTAACAGGATAACGCCAGACCCCTTTTTGATTGGTAAAACGCCATAATGGCGTTCCATCCTCTGCCAAAACGACACGAGAAGAACTGATATTTGGTAAAGGAAGAGGGTTGGTTTTATCCGCTATAAATAACCCAATGCAAATAAATAAACAGAATATTACCCCTTTTCGGTAAATCTGACCTATCACACGCACTATACACACCATTTATTCTAATAAAAAAAAGGCGTACACCATCATATATTGATGCACACCTGATTATGACCTTTTTATTAATTTTTTAACGTGCTTTAACTATTAATGTCATATTGCCACTGGTCCTTGCAAACCGGCCTGGCTGATACATCGACTGTAATGTTGCCGATGGTATGTGATACCTTCCAGGTGTCACCGCACGGGCCAAATAAACCAGTTCAGTTTTATTTGTAAGATTCAATTGGGCTACATAACGGTCATCGCGATATTCTTGATGTTGAATGGATGCTTCCTGCATTTTTTCAAGCGATTTTTTAATTACCTCCCCTGCATTTTCCAAATTGACAGAAACATTTGAAAGATCTTGATTTTCCAGCTCAAATCCAGCGGGCAGGAAATCAACCACCAGGGCATCATGCATTCTTGAAAACGAAAATATCTTAATTCTAACCAATATAAGATCACCCGTTTTGACATTTTTCAAATCCACTGGATTACCGTAAATATCAAGAAATTCTCTTTCTATGTTCAGTTCCTTCTTCTGAACCTGTACAGGAGCCTGTAACGGATAACCAGATAAACCGAGATTTGGATATAGATCAACATCTCCCGTTTTGCTGGCAAGGCGAAGCGTATTGATCTGTCTCATTTCCTGATCATTGAATTGCAAAAAAGATTTTTGGTTTGTCAGGTTATAATGATTCCCTGCCACGTCGACCTCAACCTTCCAGTTTTTAGCAGATTTTGAAACATAGCGATATCCTGCCAGAAAAATTGCATTCTTTTCCTGTGTAGACAAATATATTTTATCTTCAATTTGGTGACTTAAAGCAAACAGCCTTTGTATAACAACGTCATCACTGACCAAATGATTATCCTGTAAAAGTGCAAGAATTAACGCATTATCACGAATATCACTTCCATAATCTCCTATCCACCAATCATGAACACGTTGCCCATAATGTAAACCTTCATTTAAGGTCTGTGCAGAACGTCCCTCATCTCCCATTAGCTTTAATGCTGCTGACAACTGAATTAAAGAAAGTCCTGATGGTGCCTGTTTACGATGATTGTAAAGATTTCTTAATGCGGCTAAAGGTACCTGTTTTGTTCGTGCCAATACATATCCAGCATAGGCTTGAACCGTAAAACGCGATTCATTAAAGTCACGACTGTAATAAGGGTCAATCTCATTGCCGTTTTGAACATATATTAACAAACGTTTTAAGGCATTTTGCAAGGCATCTTCAGGAATCATATAACCCCGGTCCCGTGCCTGAATAAGGAAATCCGTGATATAAACGGTTAACCAATATTCTTCTGGGCTGTCACTGCTCCATAACCCAAATCCCCCATTTGAACGCTGCATCGTTAGTATATGGAAAATCGCTGCATTAATCGCATCATGACGCTGTTGATCGGTTAGCTTGTTTTTAATGTTAAGCTGTTTTAAGACATCCTCGTTTACATAGAGGAAAGGATAAATTCCACTTGTTGTTTGTTCGGCACATTCATAGGGATAAGTTTGTAAATCCTCAATCTGTCTGGATAAATTCAAGGGTGGATAAGGACTTATGTTCAGTCTCCCCTCACGACCTGAAATCCCGATATTATGCAAGACCGATGGTGATATCTGCCAACTTTTTTTATTTAGTTTAGTCTGTTCTATTATAAATTGAGCAGCATAAGGCGGGCGTGTTCCAATTGACCATGAACGGCTCAATACTTGCTTTTTACCGTTGGAGACAATTCCTGAAACATCAACCCTGATTTTTCCTTCTCCTGATCCTGTTTTTGCCTGGACAGTAATTTTTAATGTTTTCCGTTCATTTGGTGCCAATATAACAGCTTGATCCCCAGAATGCGTTGCAAAAATAAATCCTTCTGTCTTGAAACGCACAGATAATTCCTGTGACTGTCTGGTCATGTTAGTAAGATCAAGTGCCAGAACCGTTTCATCACCCCCTGCCAGGAAACGTGGTGTGGACATCTCGGCAACAATAGGTGCGGCAACTGTTATTTTATTTTCTGCCATACCAAATTGACCAGCTGTCCAAACTTGCCCCATAATTCTTAATTCGCCGTTAAAATCTGGAACAGTAATTGAAATCTCGGCTTCACCCTGATCATTCACATGAATAGGCTTGGGTTGTAACGTAACAATCTTGATCTTGGTATCAGGCAGTTTCCCCCCCTTCACCATTGCATCCCCACCAAAAGCCAAACTTGCCGAAGGGTTTTGACCTGCCTCGATTAACTTGCCATAAACATCTAACTGATCAACATTATAAGCTTTGCGATCAAAGAAAGCCCTGAAAGGATCTGGAGTTTTGTAATCCGTAATATTTAAGACACCTGTATCCACGGCGGATAACAAAACCTCGGCATCCTTTACAGGTTTCCCATATGCATCCGTAACTTTGACCTTAACTTTCTGATCCGTTAAAGGCTCGATTTTTGAATTCATTTTCATTTGAAGTTTTAACTTACGATCCTGCCGATCAAGAGGTAAGTGTAATATTCCCACAGATCGTTTTGGAGTGGCGCCAACCTTACGGTCACCGGGTCGAATAATCAAAGTTGTAATATATACATCATGACGTAACCATTTTGAATTAATGGGAAGGGTAAAACTTGAACCTTTGGCAGAAGCCTGAATAGATTGCCGCCATAATAGCTGACCTGATGATTCTACCGCCAAATAACCCTTGCCATCAGAAGGAGGGGTCAAAGTGATTCGGGCAATATCGCCAACTTTGTAAGCCGTTTTATCCAGCATGACCTTAACCTGATCGGGACGCAAATTCTCTTCTGAACCCGCTTCTTCAACTGCCCCCGTTTCAAAAGAATAACTGGATGTCAAACCGGTATCTGGATTGAACACTTCCAATCGATAGGATCCCCAATCTTTGGAAGGAAATGTCAGCATCGCTGTTTTGTTTTGGCCTATGTTTAAAAGCTGTTCATCCTCTATAACATCTTTCTTATTAAAATGGCTGTCCCACCCTGTATCATCAGAATATGTCCAATAATAATCATGACGTTCATAAACAAATCTTGCTTTTAAATTTTTTGCCGGTAATTTATGCCCTTCGAAATCAGCCATGACAACCTCAAATCGAATTGGCTTGTCATGCGAGGTAACCGAATCAAAAAGGGGCCGGATACCAACCAATTGCTTGGCTGGCCATACAAATTGCGTCAAATGTCTCACCACTGGACGTCCTCCGGTTTCAAACAGGCTGGCCTCGGTAATCAATTGAACAGGTGATCTGATCCCTTGCCATTGATTGGCCATTTTAATTTGGCCATAACCTAGCTGATCCAGATGAATCTCGTCAAAATCCATCCGTTTATCAAGGCCTTTTTCTTGACTATCACCAAATTCAAATCCCCTTAATTGAGGAACCGCTTTTCTCAATGAGTGCATGGTAATTGAACCTGATAAAAGATTATGACTGGCCGGCGCCCCATACAAATACCAGCCATTAGCCTTGACATGCAAATCTTGCCGAGAGGTCAGAGGCACATTATTTTTCGAATTTTCCAGATTTTCCGATTGTAAAGTAAGACCCATACGTTCAGGCAAAAAATCCTCAACTGCAAATCGATACTGATTCAATTCTTTCCTTCCCGCTTTCACAACGACAGACCATTTGCCTGTTACAGCATTGGCGGGTAATTTTAACTGATATTGATAAAATCCTGTCTCTAAGGCTTTCCAAACAAAATTTTGGGCCTTTTTTCCCTCTGCATTATAAACAATAGCATTGACTGGAATATTTTGAACAGGTTGCCCATCCGCATCCCTCAATAAAGCGTTCAATATTACGGTTTCTCCCGGACGATACAAATCACGGGGGCCAAAAACGAAAAACTGTAAATCATGCTGGATATCTCCATCAATTTTAAAATCTGATAAATCCAAAGCTGGAGACTTTAATTGGATAAAGGATGTTTGACCATTTTGTGTTGCCAGCAAAATTCTAGCTTTTGACATATTTGTCAAATTTGCATAACCGTCCTTATCTGAAAAAGCTGTCGCAATGATATGCCCTTTTTTATCCAAAGCACTGATATTTACGTTTGGTAAGACATCACCCGTTTCTAGAGACTGTGTAAAAACGCTGACCTGATCATTATCCTGATAACGATGTACGGAAATGCCAATATCAGAAATCGTAAACACTGTAACAGGATAACTGTAATTATACATTCCCGCGGAACGCATAACCGCAAAATAAACACCCTTTTTTTGTAAAGGTTTGATGGAAGAAATCGGCAGTAAAATTTTCTGACGATGATTTTTATCTACATTTAGCTTAAAAGAACCCGTATATATCAGATCCGCCTTATCAACCAAAGCCGAGATCATGTCATTTGACAAGATTGAGGAAGATTCCTTATCTTCAAAAAAATTGACAAGCTGGTCATTTTTTATTCTGAAGAATTCAACATTTGCCTGATTTACATTCAATGTTATAACAGGCAAACCCTCGGCCAATCTTACGGGAAACAAAGAACCCTGACTGGCAAAGCTGATATTGGGACTTAAATCGTTTGTTGTGATTTTGGCCGTATATTCTTTTCTGAGAATTTTTGCGTCTTTACCCTTTAATCCAGCATCAACAGTTAAAACCAGTTTCCGGTTAGGCTCAAGATGATTAAAAATAAGTTCCTGATGGTCTTCAGATAAAATCCAGGCGCCATCCACCTTTCCTTTTTTTGCATCAAAAAGATGCAATATCTCTTCAAAGTTCTGGTTTTCATTCAGGGGGGATGAAAAAGTAACCGCAAGACAGTCCCAACCATCCCTGTCTATTTCAGATACGTCAACAACCTTTAAAATTTGTTCATTACCCGAATTCTGAACATTTGAATTTCCATAAACAGTTTTGACAGATAATGAATTTAAAAAAAAACTACATATAAATAAACATATAAAAAAGGCAAAGAACCTTTGTTTTTCAAACATCTAAAAATCCAATAAAATAAAACATTTTTCAAAAACAAACTAAAAAACAAAAACTTAAATATTCAAATTAATTTATATAGCACTATAGATGCTCAATAAAATGGAATAGTTATTCTTTTACCGTCATATAAAGCAAACATGATCTTTTTATCGTAGTATTCGGCTAGATAAACATCCTCCAGTTTCAAGGAATATTTATCAAGTAAATGCTGGACCGTATCTTGACTTATATCCAACAAATGGGATGGACAATCCTTGATCTCGCTATCAAGGATTAAAATGACGGAAGGATCCTTTTCCTCTTTGTTTTTAACAGTCAACGATCCATTAGGCTCAATTTGGGCATAATATATTTCCTGCATTGAACCAATGCCTCTGGAATGTAAACTGGACATAATATTGATAATATCAATTTTATTTTTTTTATCCTGGATATTATCCATTAATAAGGAACCGTTTTTAATAAAAACAATCGTGTTACCCAAGGCCAAGGCACGGAAAACATCAAATTTCTTGGCAATATAATTTAGAAAATGCATTAATAGAGTGCCAATTATCAAGACAACAATATAACGAGACAGAGAAATACTATCTGTATAAATAACCCCCCCAATTATTCCACCCAATATAAAATTTCCAATCAGATCAATAGGGGTCATTTGGGAAAGCTGAGTTTTTCCGGACTGATTAAAATAAAAAATTACAACAGCAAAGCCGATAATAAATTTTACAAAAACCAACATATAAAAATTCATGAAAAATCTCTTATATGAATAACACACTGAATAAATTCATTTTTACTCTACAAATTATAACATATTGGAAAATATTTATATATTTATTTAAGAATTATTTTAATCAAATCAGTTTTTTATAGTTAAATTAATATATATTAATAATTTATATTTAATTACTCTCAACTTTCAGTAAATCATTACTCCATCCAGTTTTTTGTAACAAACCGCTTTTATAATAACTTGCAACTTTTTGAATAAACAATCTCATATCCGGATTTTCTTCAACCAACCGGTTTACCGAGCACCAATCCACCTCTGCTCTAAATGCCGCCGGAATCATTATCTGACTATCAATTACATTATCTGTTTTAAGTATAATTAACCCAATACCATGTAAAGCCGACAACATTCTCAGCTCATTCATCGTTCCATCATCTGGAATGCTTGCACTCACAAGATAACCGTAATTTGCCCAACTGGAATTACTAACGGCCTGAAAAAAATATTGACGAACCGTTGAGCGGGAAATCTGTTTTTTTACTTCAAAAGACCATAGATAAGCCATTTTAGCATCCCCTGACTGTACACAAGTTTTAACCAAACTATTCCAGTCTTCAGTCACTGCCTGCAAAGCAACAATATCCGGATGCAACCATTTATTGCCATTTTCCCCTTTACCTTTTTTTGAAAATTTTTCATTGATCCTATCACATTTTAAATTATATTCCGTACCAAGATACTCAATCAATAAAGGATAAAGATCAGCTTCCGTATAATTTATCTTTTTTAATGGCAAATTTAAAATGTCTTTACCTGCATTTTCTTCATCTTTCAGTTTATCTATAAAATTGCTCTTGAGCCTGGAATTACCTTTCCATTCGTAAACTCTTGGTCGAGGTTGGTCCTGAATCAATATTCCTGCATTTGATTGTTTCAACCTTTTAATACGTGAACCAATTTCAGCAACAATTTGAGAAATAAAAGAATTTTCCGAGGTAAAACGCTGCTGGCTATTTAGTCTTTTTTGTTTATAATAATCAGGATAAATTTTAACTAATTGGATTGCAATTTCACGCGCGGTAAATCGTTTATGCGGATTATCTTTTAAAAATAAAACAACTTGCTGAATTAATGTATAATTTTTCATAATATTATAAATTGTTCAGATAAATTCATTATTTCTATCATATGATATTAAAATAATTGGTTAACCTTATTTAAAGAACATAATATATATAACCGGTTAAATTGCCCGATACCGCCTATTTGATTTTAAAAAGGCTTGGGACAGGCAATTTATCAATAATTTTACACGCGTTTTGTCATGCCACCATCAACAACAAGGTTGCTTCCTGTAATAAAACTTGCCTGTTCACTTGTCAGAAAAACAACTGTTGAGGCCACATCCTCTGGTGTTCCCATACGACCTAACGGGTTATTCTTCAAGGCTGTATTATAAAGTTCAGGCTGCTCCCGTTCAATTTGATCCCATATCCCTCCCTTAAAATAAATTGTTCCTGGAGAAACAAGATTAACCCTTACATTGTGTTCTGCAACTCTTAGTGCAACCGATTTGCCATAATGATTCAAGGCAGCCTTTAAGGCGCCATATGGTTCAGCAAATACGTCTATTTCAGAAGCGGAAACACTGGATATGATAACAATTGATCCGTTTTTCTGTTTGGTTAAATAAGGCAATGTCTCGTTAACTAGGGCAACGGTACCTAACAGGTCTGTATCAACCGCCTTTTTCCAGGTTTGCAGATCCCGTCCCGAGGCAAGAGCGCTTACATTCGCCACCACATGATCAAGCCCACCCATCTTTTTGTGACTTTCCTTGATCCATCTTTCAACTTCATCCGCCTTGTTAATATCAACAGTCATGCCCATGGCCCGGTCACCCAATTGCAGAATAGCCTTATCGATACCTTGCTGATTTCTGGCACAAATACTGACAAACGCACCTTCATCAATAAATTTTTGGGCAATCGCCAATCCAATTCCTTTGGAACCGCCACTAATAAGCACTTTTTTATTTTTTAGACCAAGATCCACTTTATTATTCTCTCAAATTTTAAAAGACATTATTATTTCTAGAATACGTAAGGCAGATATCTTTTGCAACGAAATAGTCTATAATCTCCATTCATAAACCATAACCTATAAAACAAAAACTTTGTATTATCATGATCGAACCCAATATCCTAATTTCCACTCTTCATGCCATACGCGCAAAAAATCCACTTATCCTCAATATAACCAATCAGGTTGCAACCCAATTTACCGCAAATATTTTACTTGGGCTTGGCGCATCACCCGCCATGGCCAATGCGGAGGAGGAAGTTGAGGAATTCGTTCAAAAATCCAACGCTCTGGTTATCAATATCGGGACTTTATCAACACCCCAATTACGCTCCATGCAGTTGGCCAGTCGTACCGCATACCAGCAAAACATTCCATGGATACTCGATCCGGTGGGCATTAGTGCCTCTCTTTATCGAGCCAAAACAACGCTCAGTCTTTTACAGAATTTCCCCAATGCCATTCGGGGAAATGCGTCAGAAATTATCAGTCTTTACCATTATCATCAAAATACATCTCCTCGAACACAGGGCCATGGAGTGGATAGTCTTGATTCCTCTCATGATGCACTGGAAGCCGCTAAACAACTGGCCTTATCTTATAAAACCACTGTGTCAATCAGTGGCCAAACAGATTATATCACCAACGGAAAAGAGATTGTCTCCGTAAGAAACAGCCACCCTCTCTTAACCAAAGTAACAGGATCTGGTTGTGCAGCAACCGCCATCACCGCAGCATGCCTGTCTGTTGAAAAAAACACCCTATATGCTTGTTCCGCGGCAATGGCTTTTATTGGCATTGCCGCCGATATCGCTATGCAACATATCAACGCCCCCGGCAGTCTGCAAATCGGATTAATTGACGAGCTTTATCTATTGAACGATGAAAAGATTATAAAATATGCAAAAATTAATCTTGTCAAATAATGGATAAAATAATTTTCCAAAATGATGAAAATGAAATTTCATTTTCATCATACCTTATTTGGACATCAAACGAAATTCGGAATACCTTCCGCCTTGAAAACAGCAAGAACCCCATCATCTTTTTGCATTTTCATATAAAACTGCAACAGATTCTTATAACTCGAAATATCTATTTTTAGATTTTGAACCCAGGTCAAGGTCATGAATAAATATGGATCTGCCACACTACGGAAACCCGCGATCCATTCCTTTTCCGCCAGTTGTTTATCAACCTGACCGTATAATTTATGAAGTTTTTTACGAGCGGCAGTATCAAGGATTTCAATCACTTTTTGATCGCCGCTGATTTGTTGTCCTCCAAAAATCAAACCGAATACAGGATGAATATCGGAATTTACGAAAGCCAACCAACGCAAAGCCTCTGCCCTTTGTTGCTTACTACCATCTCCGAGTAGCTTCCCTTGTGGAAAAGAATCCGCAATATAATTCATGATGGCGACATTTTCAGTCAGCACAAAACGATCATCAACCAATACGGGCACCTTACCTGATGGATTCAATTTAAGAAATTCATCCTTTTTTAAACCATCATGATCAACAATTTCAAAGTCAAAATCAGCTTTGCACCAATATAGGGCAATATGACATCCTGTTGAGCAAGCGCCTGGAATTGTATAAAGCTTTAACATCAATAGCCTCCTTGAAATATCCTGAGAAAATTATAATGCTTTTATAATTATTCAGGCAATAATAAATCATCTTTTTTGTTAAAAGAACGTTTCATTAAAATCAAACCAGCAAGTATTGAAACAGCCAATAAAAGTAAACTTAACGTAATTTGCCCAAAATGGCCAATCCGAATTCCGCCGCCGAGTAAAACAAAAACAACCGTTTGTGGAAAGCTTCCCAGAAAAGTCGCACAGATAAAAGGCATAACGGAAATACCAACTATACCAGCCATGGTATTCAGCAGAACGGAAGAGCCCACAGGCATCAAACGGCAGATAAGAACGGTATGAAAAGGGTTTGTTTGAATAAAATGATGAATTTTTTTTAGTTTTGCATGGGAAAGATATTTTTTCCCCCATTCACGTCCCAGCCACCGGGCCCAGTTATAAGCCAATAACGCTCCTATGACAGTCGCAATCGTGGCGTAAAAAATACCCAACCAAAAACCGTATACCACCCCAGCCGTCAGACAGACAAGCTGTCTTGGAAAACCGACCATGCACATAATGATGGCAATGGATAAGAAAATCAGGGGACCTTTTATCCCGCGCCTTAATAACGTATGATCATTTAAAAACAAATCAAAGCCGTGAAAATAACGAGCAAGTAAAAGAACAATAACAATTCCAAAAACCATACATAATGGTTTTATTACTTGACCAATTAGTGTTTTGTATTGAGTTAAATTTTTATTTCTTTTCATAACACAACTAAATTATTGACCTTATGAAAGGCTTGACTTGCAAAAACCTTCTTATAGGACTAAAAAAAACACAATATCTCACTTTTCTTTAAAACGATACCCTTTATCATTTATTTAGAATTTCTTTACTCATGCAAAACAATAAATCAATTTCAACGTGGCTGTTCCTCATCTGCTTTATGCTTCTTTGCATGATAGCCCTTGGGGGATATACACGACTAACGGGTTCCGGTCTGTCCATTATGGATTGGCGTCCAATCACTGGTATCATCCCCCCTCTAAGCCACGCAGAATGGGTTCGGGAATTCGATCTTTATAAAACCATTCCACAATATCAAATTCTTAACAATGGGTTTGGACTGGATGGATTTAAACAGATTTTCTGGGCTGAATGGAGCCATCGTTTTCTGGGAAGATTAATAGGTCTGGTTCTCATTTTACCCTTAATCTGGTTTATTTATAAAAAAATGATCACAAAACAACTGGCTCTGCGCCTGTTCATTTTTTTTATTCTCGGTGGATTACAGGGCGGTATTGGCTGGTTCATGGTTCATTCTGGATTCAGAGCAAACAGCACCGCGGTTGAACCGGTCCGTCTCGTTTTGCATCTAGCCTGCGCCATTATTCTCTATATCGCTATTTTATGGACAGCCCTTTCATTACGCCATCCTGTTCCCAATCCACTGACCCAAAATCCAGCCGTAAAATTTATTAAAACCCTATTGAGAACTGATTTCATTTTATTGCTAGTCACCATTGTTGCCGGTGGTTTTACTGCAGGAACCCATGCGGGTCATTCCTTTAACAGTTTTCCCCTAATGAACGGCCACCTGATTCCTGCTGATTATAACAGACTATCCCCTTTCTGGTTAAACTGGTTTGAAAATATTTCAACCATTCAATTCAATCATAGGCTCCTGGCAACATTTACGGGCATAATGATTCTAATAACCGTTATGACAGGTCTGAAATCCTCATTGGACAAGGCGACCAAGGACAGCTTTATGGCAATGGGATGGGCTGTCCTTATCCAATACGCCCTGGGGGTTACAACATTATTGCTTGTTGTTCCCGTCTGGGCAGGCACCGTTCATCAAGCCTTTGCAATCGTTTTATTGACAACAGTTACGATTGCCCTACATCATATGCGTAAAAATAAATCATTATCATGACTAACATTTTTTATTTTGATCCTCTTGAAAGCTATCATTTATGACTGACCCCATCAATGCCTTGACCCTGACAGATTCTATATTTTTTAATCCACAGAAAACCCAGCTGGATCGGGATAAGACAGAAAAATCCATTCATCAGACCCTTTCTTCCATGGATGATGGAGAACTGTTTCTTGAATATCGTGAAAGTGAAATGATAAGTATTGATGATGGAACCATCCGAACCGCGACAACAGATATCACTTCTGGATTTGGCCTACGATCAGTCTTGGATACTCAAACAGGATTTGCTTTTTCCAATGAATTAAGTGATAAAGCCTTAAAACGTGCCAGTGAAACTGTCAGCCAACTGAAATCAGATCATGAATCTATAATCAGTGATAAACCTGTCCTGACCAATCATCAGCTTTATCACCCTGACAACCCACTTCATCAAGGTAAATTTGCCGATCGGGCTCATTTGCTTCATGAAATTGATGCTTATGCCCGTTCAAAAAGTCCTCATGTCGTTCAGGTAAGCGCATCCCTATCGGCAGAATGGCAGGCAATTCAAATTATCCGGACCAGTCAGTTCCGTGTTGCTGACATCCGTCCCCTGGTTCGACTTAATGTTACCATCATAACAGAAAAAAATGGACGTCGAGAAATAGGTTCCTATGGGTGTGGTGGACGCCATGGTTACGATCATATTACACAGGAAAATATTTGGAAAAATGCTGTTCATGAAGCCTTGCATCAATCCCTAATCAATCAGGAAAGTAAATCTGCACCTGCCGGTGAAATGGATGTCGTTCTCGGGTCTGGATGGCCTGGTATTTTGTTACATGAGGCTATCGGCCACGGATTAGAAGGTGATTTCAATCGCAAGGGAACCTCTGCTTTTGCCGGTTTAATGGGTAAAAGAATTGCAGCTCCAGGGGTTAATGTCGTTGATGACGGCACCCTCTCTGAACGACGGGGAAGTCTTAATATTGATGATGAGGGAACTCCAACTCAACGGACAAACCTGATCGAGGATGGCATTTTGACAGGATTACTTTATGACCGTTTGAACGCCCGTCTGATGAATAAACCATCAACGGGAAATGGACGCAGAGAATCTTTTGCCTGTGCGCCAATTCCTCGTATGACCAATACATTTATGCTGGCTGGAAAAGATACGTTGGACGATATGATTAAAAGCACCAAAAAAGGTCTTTACGCTGTCAATTTTGGCGGTGGTCAGGTTGATATTACCTCTGGTAAATTTGTCTTCTCTACTTCAGAGGCGTATCTGATAGAAAATGGAAAGGTCACCCATCCAGTTAAAGGGGCCACCCTGATTGGAAATGGTCCAGATGCCCTTACCAAAATCACAATGATTGGCAATAAAGTTGAATTAGATAAAGGGGTGGGAACTTGCGGAAAGGCTGGTCAAGGCGTACCGGTTGGAGTTGGACAGCCATCCCTTAAACTTTCCGGCCTGACCGTCGGGGGAACAGATTTCTAATTTTTGTCAATACAAACGTAACTGATCCTTATACCCCAAGGATCAGGAAATCATCTCTCCTCCTGTATTTTATCACCGATCTTTATCTATATAATATCCTCTATCAATATCTGTCCCCTTGTCAGATCAAGTAAACGCCGCTTTAAAGCCAAATACTGTTCTTCAGGCACGACAAGATGACACTCCACATCCATGGATTCAAAATTTTCCATGGCAATTTCTGCTTGATATTCTCCAATACGGGCTTTTACCAAAGCATAATCTGAAAAAGAACAGACAATTATAATTTCTTTTTTAGGAATATATAATTTGGAGGAAGACTGACGTAAACATTCAGCCGCAGTTCCACTATAGGCCCGAATAAGACCGCCTGCGCCTAGCTTAATACCACCAAACCATCGAATAACTATTACTAGTGTACAATCAAAATTCTGTCTTTCTATAACTTGTAAAATGGGTCGCCCCGCTGTTCCGGAAGGTTCACCATCATCATTGCTTTTATAATTTTGTCCTATACGATAAGCCCAGCAATTATGTGTTGCCTCTGGTATTTTTAATCGTTGCAACCATTCCCCAACCTGCATTTCTGTATAGACGGGCACAGCATGTGCCAAAAATATACTTTTTCGAATTTCTTGCTGAAACTGATAAGGGGCGGTTAACGTATAAATCAGATTGTTTGCTATCATTAATTCATTCAGAAATTATGTTTTTATGTAATAAAGCAATGTTTGAGAATACATTTTACTAACAATTCCCATATAATTCATTCCAAAAAAATCATTTTCGCCTTATTTTGTACAAAAAAACAATATTTTTACATATTTTTATAGTTTACTTTACCAAGTCGTTATAAAATAAAACAAATTTGCCTTTAAACTTGGAGCTGCTTCTATGAAAATAGTGCAATACCTATTATTTAATCTTTTCCTTTCCTTTGGAATAATATCTATACAAAATACCCACGCGCAAGAAGCAGCCAACTCTCTTATTTCCTCATCAACCCCTTCAAATACACCTGTTTTTCTCAATATTCCCGATACAACAACTCAACCAATTTTAAATAAGCTTATAAAACAATTGGGAAATATTAATAAAAGCTTACAAAACCTTCAGCATTCTGAAGATTTTACACAATTCAAAAATCTGCTGAATCAAGCACGATCGATATCCACCTCGGCCGATGCGATTGTAACTGATTTGACCCCTCGTCTGAAGGGATATAATCAGGCTTTAAAGCTACTGGATAACGTTATCCAAAATACAGGAAGTGATAAAAATAAAGATGATATTAAAAATTTAAATGATCGACAAAAATCCTTTATTCAAAATAGAAATGATCTTAGCGCAAAAATTCAGCAGGCAACAATCATATCCTTGGAAGCCAATAGTCAGGTTGCACAAATTCAGCAGGCTTTATCCAAGATTCAACAGG
The DNA here is from genome assembly GCF_009725775.1 of Commensalibacter sp. ESL0382. Lineage (NCBI taxonomy): Bacteria > Pseudomonadati > Pseudomonadota > Alphaproteobacteria > Acetobacterales > Acetobacteraceae > Commensalibacter > Commensalibacter sp. ESL0382. The sequence goes on along the minus strand of NZ_WNII01000001.1, from coordinate 74,266 downwards.
TGCAGTTATTTACCCGCATATCCTCTCCCCTAGGTTATAATTTTTGGCATGAAATTGCCATTCATTACGATGATGACAGTTCCCGCATAAATAAACTATATTCTGATTTTGGCAGTTTATTCACCAAAACATGGCAAGATGGCTGGGGAAGCCGTCTTACAATGCTTGCAGGTTTTCTTGGCGCTATTCTGTTAATTTTCATCCTGCGTCCTCTTATTGAAAAAGGACTGGTACAGTTCACAGAAAAATTCATTCCCCCCACACGTCTTAGACGCAGTTTAATGACGCTGTGTTCAGCAATAATAGCCTCTCTTACCGCAGGATTATCTGCCACACTCATTTTGGTAACCATTAATAACCACAATACGATCAGCCCACAAGCCTATGCTTTTGCACAAAACATAATTCACCAACTTTATTTTTGCGGTTTCATCTTTGGACTTTATCGAGGTTTTCTTGCTGTAAAAAATCCACAATGGCGGTTATTGCCCATTGGTGATGAAGTTGCGCATTCAATCAATATTCTACCCAATATTTATATGGCCATTATCCTGCTTCTTGGAATTGTCCGTTATATCAATAATGTTAGTGGTGTAAGTATTATAGCACAGCAATTATGCAATGGTTTTTTTGCCTGTATCGCCTCAATCCTTTTTTTATCCATTCCCATAAAGCTTCGCGAAGTGGGTCAGAAAAGAATCAAACTTCATTCAGCACAAAATAATCAAAGTCCGGATATCACACTTCTTGTGGTTGCAATCGGGCTCCCATTATTCTGTATCATCTCTATTGTTGCCATCCTAACAGGATACATCCATTTGGGTTATTCAATGTGTGTATGGCTTAACTGGGTAATTCTGGTTTTCAGTACTTTAAGTCTTTTAAGAATACTTTTGAATGATATAACAAACCTCATCTTTGATCCGGATCGCTGGCTGGGTAAAAAAATACAGCTTTTAGGCATAAAACCTCAAAGCATGGAACAATTATCAACCATCATTACCGGTGTCATCACACTAACAACTGTCATTCTGACAATTGTTTCCATTATTTCCCCCGGCAATTTTGATCTGGTCGTCTTCATCCAACATTTAACAACCACCCTAACCAACCAAAAAATAGGTAACTTTACATTTTCCTTTTCAACAATCGCCGAGGCAATCTTGGTATTTTTCATTGGTATATATTGTATAAGAATTGTCAGAAACTGGTTAAATAAAAACTTCTTCCCAAAAACCAGTCTGGATAATGCAACCTGTAATTCAATTGATACAATTTTCAATTATTGCTGTTGGGTCGTTGTCGCCATTATTGATTTATCCATCCTTGGTGTAACAACTCAAAACATTACCTGGATTGTCAGCGCTCTTTCTGTCGGTATTGGTTTCGGTTTACAAGCCATTGTCCAGAATTTTGTTTCCGGTCTTATCCTTCTCGCTGAAAGACCCGTCCGCATAGGGGATACGGTTATCATAAATGGTGTTAAAGGAGTGGTAATGAGCATCAAAGTAAGAGCTACCGAAATTCGTTTGTCAGATTTTTCAACCCTAATTGTTCCAAATTCACAAATTATCACATCTTCTGTTCAGAATGCCACCCGTGGACGTCATATGGGTCTGGTTTCATTTAAATTACCTGTAATTACCATTCAACAATTGGATCAAGCACGCACGTTAATCATGAAAATCATGGAAAAACAAAAAGATGTTCTAGATGATCCGAAACCCTATATATGGGTTGATAACATTACAGAAAGCTCTTTAGTCATGACCATTGTTTGTTATACAAATTATCTGGCAAATACAGATGCAGTAAGAAATAACATCTTATCTGAATATCTAAATAATATAAGTCAGCTATCCAATAACAAACCCTCCTCAGAAAAGGGTGACAAATAGACAATATACATAAATATTAATAACTTAACATTAAGAAAAATTAAAAAATAATTAATTTTTTGCTATTTTTATATTATTATTTCGATATATTTATAATTTTAAATACGTATTATTGTTATTTTTCTAAAAAGTTATTTAAGTATGAAAATTTGTCTCGCTTTATTTCTTAAAAATGAAAATCCAAACATTTTATCATGGATTTCTTGGCATCTTGCTATCGGTATCGATAAATTTTTTATTTATGATGATCACTCAACAGATGGAACATATGAAATATTAAAAACTGTTTCTAATATATATAATATTGAAATTGAACTAACAAATCCTGTCAGTATTCCTTATTTTTATGATCGACAAGCTAATGCATTTGAAAGCGCTTGTCGAAAAGCATTGAATCAAGAATATGACTGGATTGGATTTTTGGATGCCGATGAATATGTATCACTAGAACACGATCTATCTATACAGGATTTTTTTAAAAGATTCTTACACTATAATGGTGTTTCTTTAAATTGGAGAATTTATGGAAATTCAGATAGAGTTTTAAAGAGCAAAATTCCAACCTATGAAGCTTATACTAAGCACTGTGATAAAAATTTTTCCGATACTTTATTAACAAAATGTTTTATAAGGCCTAGAAATTACTCGTTTGAATATGAGAATCCTCATTATTTCAAAACAATCCCTCAAAATTATGCAAATGCGTGTGGATTACCTGTTTCAAACAAACGTGCTGATAGTGATACTGTTATATGGGATAATGCATGTATCAACCATTATATTAACCGATCGATGGAAGATTATATAATTAGAATTCAATACCGCCTAAATACAGATTTGATAAATTCAGAAGGTCGATGGAAGCATTTCAATAGAAATGATATACAACACGAAGAAAGAAAAGATTTCATCATAAAAGCCAATGAAATCTTAGTAACCCTTAAACAGGAATGTGTATATCGTTATATATTTGAAATTACGGGATCTTTTAACAAGAAAAAATCCAACAACAAGCAATCAAATTGTTTCAAACTTTGCTCAACAAAAGAACGGTATCTAGCTTTACATATGCGTGAAGGATATTTATTTAATTTTGAAAATATACAAAATATGATACCAATATATGGCGTTATATACAATCATAAACCAAATTTGATTTATCTTTTCTATAAAGAAAGCAATTCCATATCTACTATTCCTTTCATTATTAAATTTTTAAATAAATTTTCATCAACCTATCAATTTTCAGTTTGCTCAATTGATAATACACCTTACCATTCATTACAAACACCTTATTCTAAAAAATTTATGTCGTTAAATCCTGATACAGGTTTTTTTGGAGATGTAGATGTCAACAAAAACATTTGTAAGGAATGGGAATACCTTCAACTGAAATCAAAGGATTTAGAAATTAATTTCAATGTTTCACCTGATTCTGTACATGATCTATACAGTTTTTATAATTACTTATATCAAAATAGTGAAGATATAACCTATGCAGATTTTATCTTGGCATATAATCTTTTATCCAAAAAAGAACAATCTAAAATACATATACATAATGTTGGAAAAATTATAAGTTGGCTATAAAATAATTATTTTCAACTTCAGCCAATATATAGTTTCCTTATATTTAATATAATAAGTTATTAAATAATTATTTAAGATTTCATGTCTAAATTCAAAATATCGCAGACCCTTTTTTTCAACTCTGGTAAAACTTCCGTTTCAAAAAAAGGGTTCTTTTTTGCCCAAATTCTTGTCCGCCATGAAGGATGAGGAAGAGGCAAAAAATTAGGTAAATAATCCCGAAAATTCTTAACTCGTTCTGTTAGGCTTCCTTTTCCCAAGACATAATTTTGTGCATAAGATCCAACCAGAAGGGTTAATTCAATATCAGGCAATAATTTCAAAAGTTTGGCTCTCCATTGTGGCGCACATTCTTTACGAGGAGGTAAATCCCCACCCCTTTCATAACTGCCTGGATAACAAAATCCCATTGGAATAATTGAAATCAATTGATCATTATAAAATAAGGATCGGTTAATTCCCATCCATTCACGCAAACGATCCCCCGAAGGATCATTAAACGTTATTCCCGTTTCATGTGCACGTGTACCCGGAGCCTGTCCAGTGATTAACAACCGCACTTTAGACGAACCTACCTGCAAAATGGGTTTTGGACCCAAAGGTAAATCCCTGCAGATATGACAAGCCCGAACCTCTTTCAAAAGACGGTTTAAAGAGTCAGTCATTCTTTTCCCTTATTTCTGATAGGCGTTTAATAAATAATTGACAAATTCGGGAACCAATTCTGTTGCTGAACCTTGCCAGGATTCATCAAAATTTGATGTGCCCATAGAATGTTCCAGATTTAACTCGATTGTTTTCGCTCGCCCCTGTACTTCGTTTACAAACCCAGCAGCAGGATAGACTACACCGGAAGTACCAATGGCTACAAATAAGTTACAATCTGATAATGCCCTTCCAATTTCTTGCATATAATAAGGCATTTCCCCAAACCATACAATATCTGGCCGTAATGTCACAGCATGACAATATGGACAAGATGTATATGGAAAACATGACTTATGCCATTCCATACGTCGATCACATGTTGTGCATCTTATCTTGTACAATTCTCCATGCATATGATAAAGAAAACGGCTCCCGGCACGTTCATGTAAATCATCAATATTTTGCGTTATCAAAACCAATTCAGCTTCAATTTCTTTTTTCAAGACAGCCTGTTCAAGTTTCGCCAAGGCAATATGAGCGGCATTGGGTAAATATTTAGGCAAATTCGAACGTAACTGATTATAAAATTCATGTAATTTTTCAGGATTTTTCTTAAATCCTTCCAAGGTGCAAACTTCTTCCATATTATATTTCGCCCAGATGCCATTAGCATCACGAAACGTATCAAGACCCGATTCCTGACTGAACCCGGCTCCAGTTAAAACAACAATTTTATTCATTGCTCGATACTTCTTATAACATTTAATTCATAAAATTATTTTATGGTAAAAATAAACAAGTTTGATTAATTACGCTATATAAACCTAAATATCTTATATTTTAAAATATTATGTTATACTTAATTAAATAGTATTCTATAACTTAGTATAATGACCTTTTAAGTTTGAGATTTATCTAAATGAATTTAAATATTTTTAAACAATCTAATAAAATCGCTGTTCTTACTGGAGCAACCGGGGGGTTGGGCAAAAAACTTGTTTCTTACCTTTTAGAAGAACATTACAAAATTATTATGATTGCAAGAAATCTTGCGCAATTAGAACAAATTTCTCTCCATTATGGAGATAAAGTCATTATTCGTATTTGCGATATTTCTCATCTTAATGAAATACAGTATTTATGTGAGGATATTAAAAAACAATTCCATCATATTAATGCTTTAATCCATTGTGCAGGAAATATTTATCCAGGTTCGTTTTCAAATTTAAGTGATCAATTAATACTTAACCAACTTCAGGTAAATCTTAATGGAGCCATTTTTTTGACCAAGGGCTTACTTCCGCTTATGCGTAAAAAAAGCTCAATTATTTTTGTAAATTCATTGGGAGGTATTTTCCCCCTAAAAGACAGCGCATTATATTCTGCCAGTAAATATGGTTTACGTGGATTTGCCTTGGCGTTGGCCATGGAGCTCCGTCCCCGGAAAATATATGTTTCATCCATTTTTCCTGGCGCCATTAACACGCAAATGCTTCATAATGAAATGCAAAATGGAGGGTCTTTGCTTAATTTCTGCTCTCCACCTCTTGAACCTGAAATTGTCTGTAAAACAATTATGAAAGCCCTCAAGAAAAAAGGATTGGAATATTACATTCCCAAATGGTCAGGATTGCAAACTAAACTTTTGATGCTAAAACCATATTTTATCCTACGATTAATGCCTTTTGTGGAAAAGTTTTGTGAAAAAAGAAAAAAAAACTGGCAGAAAAATAACCTACATTCATAAGATCAATAAATTTATTGCGTGACGTATTTGAACCTTTTAAAACATGAATGGTTTATGTTAAATTTATTAATGATTGTTAGAAATGAGCAACGCACCTAATCAAACAGATTTCACACCGCCCAACAATATAGATTTAAAAAAATATATTCGTACTATTCCTAACTATCCTCATGAAGGCATATTATTTTACGATATCTCCACACTTCTACGCAATGCTGATGCCTGGCAGATTGCTTCTGCACGTATGGCACATGGAATTGCAGCTTGGCAACCCGATCTAATTGCCGGAATTGAATCAAGAGGATTTGTTAGTGCATCACCCCTTGCAACAGCATTAGGCTGTGGAATGATAATGATTCGTAAACCCGGGAAATTACCTGGGAAAACGATTTCAATTGATTACGATTTGGAATATGGACAAAATTGTATCCATATTCAGGAAGATGCAATCAAGCCCGGACAGCGCGTTGTTATTATTGACGACTTGCTCGCAACTGGTGGAACGTTGCAGGCCGCTATTAAACTTTTACGTAAAACTGGTGCCAATATCATCGGAGCAGCTGCCTTAATTGAACTAAAAAATTTAAAGGGACGCGAAAAAATTGACGTCCCCTTATTTTCAGCAATCACTTATAATGAATAAAGTTTCAATTATTTTCGGCTTTGTTTTTCTCAATAAAATGTTCCAGCCAATGAATGGTATAGTCACCTTTCTGGAACTCTTTATCTGCCAATATTTTCTGCTGTAATGGAATGGTTGTTTTTACACCTGTCACAACCATTTCCTCCAATGCTCTTTGCATTCTTGCAATTGCGGTTGCCCTGTCATGTCCATAGGCAATTAATTTGGCAATCATACTATCATAATATGGTGGAATAGTATAACCAACATATAAAGCGCTATCCAAACGAACCCCCAGTCCACCTGGAGAATGAAAAACTTTGATTTTTCCAGGATTGGGTACAAAATTTTCAGGGTCCTCGGCATTAATACGGCATTCTATTGCATGTCCTTTAAACTGAATGTCTTTTTGGCTTAATTTTAATTTTTCTCCTGCAGCCACACGAATTTGCTCTGCAACAAGATCAACATCGGTAACCAGTTCGGTAACAGGATGTTCAACCTGTAAACGCGTATTCATCTCAATAAAACAAAATTGTCCATCCTGATAAAGAAATTCAAGCGTACCGGCATTTTTATATCCCAATTGCTGCATGGCATGAGTGGCAACTTTACCAATAAAATCACGTTCCTTTACAGTTAGACAAGGAGACAAAGCTTCTTCCAACACTTTTTGATGCCGTCTCTGCAAAGAACAGTCCCGCTCACCCAAAAATAAGACATTACCATGTTGATCGCCAATAATCTGAACTTCTATATGACGAGGTTTATCCAAATATTTTTCCATATAAACTTCGTCATTACCAAAAGCCATTTTTGCTTCAGCCCTTGCAACCTGCCACGCCTCTTCCAGCTCTGTTTCTGTAGAGGCAACTTTCATGCCGCGACCTCCACCCCCAGCAGAAGCCTTGATCAAAACTGGATAACCAATCTTATTTGCAACCTCTTTTGCTGTAGCAAGATCTGACAGGGCCCCATCTGAACCTGGAACCAGAGGAACATTGAATTTCTTCATGGTTGTTTTGGCCTGGATCTTATCACCCATCATACGAATATGCTGGGCAGAAGGACCAATAAAAACAAACCCATGCTCTTCAACCAGTTCGGCAAAATCTGCATTCTCGGAAAGAAAACCATAACCAGGATGAATTGCTTCGGCTCCTGTGATGGCTGCTGCAGATAAAATTGCCCTCTTATTCAAATAACTGTCTGTGACTGAAGGGGGACCAATACATACGCTTTCATCTGCCAAACGCACATGCATTGCATCTGTATCCGCAGTTGAATGCACAGCAACGGTTTTAATGCCCATTTCACGACATGCCCGTAAAATACGAAGAGCAATTTCTCCACGATTCGCGATTAAAATCTTTGAAAACATTTTATTCAATTACCGCCAGAACCTCACCATATTCTACTGGATCACCGGAATTAACAAGCATACGCGTCAATTTTCCTGATTTATGGGCACGAATTTGATTAAACGTTTTCATCGCTTCAATAAGCATGATGATCTGTCCAGACTGAACCTCTTGTCCAACAGTTACAAAAGGGGGGGCAGAAGGTTCCGGCGTTAAATAGGCAACACCAATCATTGGACTTAGCAGCGCGCCAGGATGTTTAGAGAGATCTTCTTCCTGTTTGGCATCATCATTATTAACCGTTACAGGCACAGGCGCGGAATTCATGACAGGAGCCATGGAAACGGGAGCTGTTACTGGACTTGCGTTAACGGTAATATTCTTTACGACGCGAATATGCTGATCCTTTTCGGAAACCTCGATTTCTGTTAACCCTGTTTCAGTTAAAATATCAGCCAATTTACGAATAACTTCTACATCTACGAGCATTTTGCTCATCAACTATCCTCTTCCAATATAAGATTTGCCAACGCAGCCAAAGCCAAGGCATAACCCTGAATACCCAATCCACAGATTACCCCTGTCGCCGCATGAGAAACATAAGAATGATGCCGAAATGATTCCCGGCGGTAAATATTTGATATATGTACCTCTATAACAGGTAAATCAACTGCCAGTAAAGCATCTAAAATTGCTATAGAAGTATGACTATATGCTCCTGCATTAATGATAATTCCCTTTGCTTTTCCCCTACACTCCTGAATCCAGGAAACAAGTTCCCCCTCATCATTGGATTGGCGAAAATCAATTGCTATTTCGAGCTGTTCTGCATTTTGAATACAGATTTGTTCTACATCATCCAAGGTTGCATGACCATACACATTTGGCTGACGCATTCCTAACATATTTAAGTTAGGACCATTCAAAACATATACGAGGGGCAATTCCATCACTAGTTATTCATGCCTTTAATCAGGTTTAACACTATATGAATTTAAAAAGCCTCTCTTATAAACAGTCAACAAATTAATTAAATTTTCTCTTAATTTTTTGATAAACTATGTCTATTTATATCATTTCAGCCAGAAACAATAGATTAAACAAATTATTTGCCATATGTGCGTCAATTGTATTAGCGTAAAGTTACAAAAGCAAATCTTTTCATTTTTTTGCCATTTTTTTTCTCTAGCTTTTAACATGGTTTATATTAACTTAAAGGAATTATGGTAGTTTTCTTAATCATTATGATTAAAAAACGCTATAATAAACAGGGTATATGAAACGTCGAAATAAATTACTGGCTTTGTCACTTGTTATCGGATTAAATGTTCAATCCATGCAAGTATATGCTAACTCCGGTTCTCATAAGATCACCTCTCACCGGATTCGAAAATTAAAGAAAAGAGTGATGCCCTACACTCTTCACAAAAATAGACATCCTGCAGACATGATCATCAGTACAGATGAAACAGCTTTTCAAAGCGGTATTGCCAGCTGGTACGGTGGGCGACATACGCAAAGACGTAAAACAGCCTCTGGCTCAACATTCAACAACCAGAATTTTACCGCAGCTCATCCTACCCTTCCTTTGGGAAGCAAAGTGTTGGTTAAATCAGAAGATACAGGGCACTCAGTCATCGTCACCATTAACGATCGTGGCCCTTTCGTAAAACATCGCATTATTGATCTATCAAAAGCTGCTGCAGCAAAAATTGGCATGTTAAGCCGGGGAACTGCCCATGTAACAATTAAACCCCTGAATAATATCGAAGTTGCTGAAACTCCCCAATAATTTTCTATGACTATGGTATCTTGTTAGAAGCCTCGCTTCTATCCAAGATATATCCTTCTATCTGGGCATTGAACTGAGCGCCAACCAGAACAACATAGCAGGAAACCAGAAACCACATCATAACAGCAACCACGGTTCCCAATGGGCCGTAAGTACTTGTAAAATTTGCAAAATGGGCAACGTAATAAGAAAAAGAAAAGGCAGCCAACAACCATAAAATTGTGGCGATAAAAGCGCCTGGACATGTCCAACGCCAATGCACGTTGGAACGGCAGGGCCCAAAACGGTAAAATAAAGCAAAAGTCCACGTTGCAAAAAGAAAAACAATAATGTTACTACTTATTCTCACCATATTGTAAGCAGGAAAGTAATCTGTAAGAATATTTAGAAATTGATATGGCAAAATATTCAAAATTGCCGGTAAAGCAACAATAACCGCAAGGGTCATAATCGTTCCCAAAATAGCGCAGAATGTCAAAACAACAGATAGAACCTGAAATTTCAAGAAACTCCGTGTCTCATGCGTATTATAGGCAACGTTTAGCCCCGTAACCAAACCCTTTGTCCCAATGGATGCAGACCAAAGAGCGAACAAAATGGAAACAACCAATTGTATTGTTAAAGTGGAATGGGTTTGCTCGACAATACTGTTAATCATTTCCTGTAAAAAAACATAAACATTCGGGGGGAAAAAATGTTGTAGAAATTCCAGTTGTGGCTCAACCGTTTGTGGATCAAAAACCAGCCCATAAATGGAAATCAAGCTACTTATAGAAGGAAATAGCGACAAGGTAGAAAAAAATGCGCAACCAGCTGCAACCAGCATATATGGACCATCAATTAGTGTATGAATGGTCGCCATTATAATTTTTATCCATCCATGAAATGATATCTTTAAAGGGGAATGATGTTTTTCAACAAAAATATGACTTTCAGAAGACCGATCCAAGTCTCGCATTACTTCTTTTAAACCTCAATCAAATATTAAAAAATTATTCTAAAAATTTTATTCGTACCCATAAGAAATATGACTCTACAAAACCATAATGTAATGTAAATGATAGAGTAATATTATCCAACCCCGTCAATTCTATTAACCAATTCATGACATAAAAATAAAAATCTAAAATACTCTGTTAACTAATCCAATGAATATCAATTTTGTTTATATATAATCAATATAATATCAGATATGTAACAGTTGCATTGATTGTCTCATTTAATCAACGTGTCAGCAAAAATAAGGCCTGTTCCCCAAAAAAATTGGCCAAACGTATTGAACGTCGCCAGGGGGCCTTTTCCCCCTCGCCATGATCATCAATAGCCATCCACTGACTAATATGATATCCCTCTTGTTTACATAGTGATACAAAATCTGTTAAGGTACAGGGATGAATATTCGGCGTCTCAAACCAATGGGTTCCCCATACTTTTGTCATGGGCATATGTCCTTTAAGAAGCAGTTGCATTCTTACAGTCCAATGGCCAAAATTTGGAAATGAAACAATAGCATACCGTCCTATTCGCAACATTTGTTGCAAAACTTCACGTGGGCGATTAACCGCCTGTAGAGTCCTCGATAATACGACATAATCAAAACCATCCGTGGGATAATTCTGCAAGTCAAAATCTGCGTTTCCCTGAATTACAGATAAGCCTTTACTTACCGCCTTGGTAACACAGGACATATCCAACTCTATTCCTCGTGCATCACATTGATGATTACAGCACAGATAATCAATTAATGTACCATCACCACATCCAATATCCAGTATTGTTGAATTTTGCTGAATCATGTCAACAATACAACATTGATCAAGACGCATTATTTTCCAATTGCCTCTGTCTTTTAATTCCTGCCAGAAAACCGCTGATTACATGATCAAGATCCGGTTCATCCAACAAGAAGGCATCATGCCCTTTATCACTTACAATTTCAACAAAAGAAACCTTGGCTCCAACACGATTTAATGCCTTGACTATCACTCTTGACCGTGAAGTGGGAAAAAGCCAGTCAGAAGAAAAACTGATAACACAAAATCTGGATTTAACCTGTGAAAATGCCTTGACCAGATCCCCATCATAAGCTTGGGACAAATCAAACCAATCCATTGCCCGGGAGATTGTCACATAAGAATTTGCATCAAAACGTCTCACAAAATTCGATCCCTGATAATGCAAATAGCTTTCTACCTGAAACATTTCCCCGAAAATTGGTGACGAAGAATCTATCATTGTTTCTTGCAATCTCCGTCCAAATTTTCGGTTTAATGCATCTTCTGACAAATAGGTAATATGTGCCATCATACGTGCTACAGCCAACCCTCTGGATGGAATAACACCATATCGCCAATAATCTCCATTTTGCCAATCGGGGTCTGAAAATATGGCCTGTCTTCCCACTTCATTAAATGCAATATTCTGTGCCGAATGAAAAGACGAGGTGGCAATTGGTATAGCTGCATAAACTTGATCTGGATAGCTTACCGCCCATTGCAATGCCTGCATTCCTCCCATTGAACCACCGATAACGGCAAATAACTGATCAATTTTGAAATGATCGATTAGAAGTTTTTGGGCATTGACCATATCCCCAATGGTAATTGCAGGAAAGTCTATTCCCCAATAGCCTATTTTCTGATGATCTGTTCGTATGGAACGTGGTCCTGTCGTTCCCATGCAGCTTCCTAAAACATTACTACAAATTATAAAATATTTGTCTGTATCAATAGGTAGCCCAGGACCAACCATTCTGCTCCACCAACCAGGTTTCTTACTGATTGGATTAATACCTGTAACATACTGATCGCCAGTTAAAGCATGACAAATCAAAATTGCATTATCCTTGGCTGATGACAACTTTCCATAAGTCTGATATGCAATTTCCAAGTGGTTTAGTTTTTGACCATTTTCCAAAACAAGTCCTTCAGCAAAAAGTAATTTCTGAATAGATTCATTTTGTGTTTCGTCAGCTGCAACCTGTTTAATCCCTGAAGTTACCATAAATAATACAGGTATCCTTTTTACTATAAAATATGAAAATCCATCCCAAAAATCATCTCTTTGCCATAAACTGCACTATCTTATATAATCATTTGAAATTAAAAATGTTATCTCTGTATAAGTTAGGTTTTTTTAAAAGTTCATCTATTAATATCAAATATTCTTGTTTAGAAAAAGGCCTTAATAATTATGAATAAAAAACTTGTTGTATTTTGTATAATCAGTGCCTTTGCTTTTACTGTCCAATCCTCTTACGCAGTTTCCCATCATACGAAAAAAAACAGAAATTATCAAAATCCAAAATCAGGAAGAGTCGTTTTAACCCCCCAACCTGCGAACAATTTTTCAACAATTGCATATAACTTGAATAAAACCGATATTAATTTTGCTGTTCAACATGGTGAGAAACCGCTTATCCTTATTGGCAATGCAAACCTCTCCAGCACAAAAAAACCGCAAACTGTTCTATTTACCCAGTTACAATCCGCCAGTCTTTGTGGGTCTGGAGGCTGTACCACCACAGCCTATCTTAACCGTAACAATCATTGGGTAAAAATACTCGATTCTGTTACTGGCAATATTGAAATAAAAAAAACATCCCACAAGGGGATGCATGATTTGATAGTTGAAGGTTCAGATATCTGGATATGGAATAAAACAACTTATGTTGAAACCCAACAGGGACCCAATCTAAATGAATTAAAAAAATCCATTCATAAATATCAAAAAAATAGACCTAAATAAGCGATATAAACACATTAACTATATATATCGCCAAGAATGATCCTGATTAATAACTCCCGATAACCTTTTCAATTTCCTCTGGTTTATCATGGATGCCAAAACGGTCAATGATAGTCGCCGTGGCATCATTCATTCCCTGAACCTCCACTTTTATACCACGTTGGCGAAAATGAATGACAACCTTATCCAATGCCATCACTGAACTTACATCCCAAAAATGCGCATGGGTTAGATCGACTGTAACATTCTTAATCTCTTCCTTGAGATCAAAATTATTTATAAAACGATCAACCGTTACAAAGAATATATGACCATTCACTTTATAAATACGGGACTGATCTTTTTTTTCTGATTTAATCAGCATGAAATGTGAAACCTTGCTTGCGAAAACAAGAGAGGCAACCAGCACGCCTGTTAATACTCCATAGGCCAGATTATTTGTTCCAACCACAACACAGACCGTTAGAATCATGACAATATTGGTAGAAAGCGGATATTTTTTTAAATCAAGAATTGAACGCCAGGAAAAAGTACTAATAGAAACCATGATCATCACAGCCACCAAGGCGGCCATAGGAATCCGGGCCACCCATTCCTTTAAAAAAACAACAAGAATGAGCAAGAAAATACCAGCCACCAAGGTAGATAATCGTCCCCTTCCCCCGGACTTGATATTAATAACCGATTGACCAATCATGGCACATCCAGCCATACCGCCCAGAAAAGCAGTACAGATATTGGCAATTCCCTGCCCCTTACACTCACGATTTTTATCACTTGAAGTATCCGTGAATTCATCAACGATCGTTGCTGTCATCATGGTTTCAAGTAATCCTACCGCTGCCAGTCCAGCAGAATATGGTAAAATGATCATGAGGGTATGAAAGTCCAAAGGAATATCTGGAATAGCCAAAATTGGTAAAGAACCTGGCAATTTACCCATATCACCCACCGTTGGAATATTTAAACCATAACCTATTGAAATGGCGGTCATTATAATAATACATATCAAGGGAGACGGTATTAATTTCGTTAAATAAGGGAAAAGGTAAATAATTGCCAATCCACCACCAACAATCACGTAAACATGCCATGTCACATGCACTAATTGCGGAAGCTGTGCCATAAAAATCAAAATTGCCAACGCATTTACAAAACCAGTCACGACAGAATGGGAAACAAAACGCATTAATTCACCAAGTTTCAAATATCCGGCAATGATCTGAAAAATACCTGCAAGAATTGATGCAGCGAGTAAATAACTCAATCCATAAGTCTTTACCAAAGGCCCCATCAGTAAAGCCATTGAACCCGTCGATGAGGATATCATTCCAGGACGTCCGCCAAATAACGAAATGACACAAGGAATGGCAAAAGCCGAATAAAGTCCTACACTCGGATCAACCCCAGCAATAATGGAAAAAGCAATTGACTCTGGTATCAGGGCCAATGCAACCACAATACCAGATAGAATATCCGCACGAATATTTCCAAGCCATTCTTGTCGATTACAAGACAGCAACATATTATAATCCTATAAATATTTTTAAATTGAAAAATTAATCAATAACAGACTGATCGCATCAATCCTGTTTCTGTTTTTTTTAAAAAAACAGAAATAATAAAATTAGTTACACAGTGCTAACTTAGGGCGGCGTTAAAACAAACATTCCGATTCAACAAAACAATAAGAATTTAGTTTTAAAATCAATCAATCTAGTAACAAAAACTAATAATTTATAATTAAAAATATTCACAGAATCAATACGTAAACGCTTTTTCTATAAAAATGCCACTTTCAGAACAATAAAATATAAATATCTATATCAGAAAATAATTAATTTCTATTCACCATTTCTGGATTGGGAAAAAATTCACCATAACGCCATGAAGTATGAAAGATTTCTGGCTGTCCATCCCTTCTAATATACAAATCATATAAATTCCTATCGGAAGAAATATATTCACATATTTTACACATGACCTGGTAATTATCCTGTAACAGATTAATCAATTTCTCCAGGTCATTATCAGGTTCCGTCAAATAACTGTTTATTTTGGCAAATAGACTTTCAGAAAGATTGATAAATCTTGGTAAGTCCAAATTATTCTGCCTATTGTTTTCAGAAAATTTCTTGGTTTTGAGTATGGAATTCACCTTATCATATTCCATATAAATTTTATGAATTTTATCCCATATAATCTTTGCGTTTTTAAAATCTCTCATTCCCTTATTCATGAAACAGGGGCAAATTGATCCAAAATAAAATACGGAATCAACAACATATTTAACAAAAATATAATACCAATTATCTTTTTGTTCGTACATTTTATCAAATACGTTACTATAAGCAACTACCAGATCTGATATGACCGAATTATAAAATGCCATACGTTCTTTTATGTCTTGACCATTTTTTTCCTGTGCAAGGACATCAACTATAAACGTGTTTTCAATGCACATCAAATCTATACCACTTGAATAAACTGGATCCAAAAAAATGCATGCATCCCCTGTTAATGCCCAATGATTTTCAGAGATACAGGGCTGCGCAATAGATGCGTATTTTCTCAAATATTTAAAATCAAGGATGGAAAATTGTTTCTTCAGCAAATAATCATAAAAAACCCTTTCATGCGTTTTTAACCATTCAAAGGTTTTTTCCAAATCCGATAAACTGTCAAATTGATGAATATTCTCACTAAAACATATTCCCACACTGGTCGTATGATCAGAAAGCCGAAGCACCCAGATCCAATATCCCTTTCCATCAATATGTAAGGAACTGTAGCTTCTATCCATGCCATAAAAAGGGTTATCTTCTTCTGCCGGATAGATTTCATCTACCAGAACAGCCCCCTTGACTCTAAACCAGACTGAAGAATTGGGTAAATTACCTTTGCTTGATAAATTATACTTCCTGGAAATAACTTTTTTCCGTCCGGATGCATCAACAATCCAACGAGAATTAATGATTTTCTGGACTTTGCTCAATTCAACTACGTGGATTCTTTTAAAATGCCCCTCATCCTCAACATCAAGAAAACGCGTATTTTGTAAAATATCAATTTTATCTTGTAATAATGAAAAAAAATGATTTTCCAGTTTGCCACGTTTAAATTGATAGGAATTTTTTTGGGGAAAATTTCTAATTCCCATTTCTTTATAGAGTTCATCATTTGTATAAATAAACCGCATTCCCATTTTTATAAAATGTTCCCGACCTAGATATTCATCTCCCAGCAATTCCCTAAGATAATACCCACCCAAATCAATTGTTGCCTCTCCAACTTTGAAAGCTGTCTCTTCATTGGGAAATTTTGCATCATGAATAAGACAAATGGAAATATCAGGTATATCACGCAGCAATTGACTGGCCAATGTCAATCCGGCAAGTCCACCCCCAATTATAACCACATCATAATTTTTCACTATATCCCTCAACTTAATATTAAAGTAATTAATTGTTTTATTTATGATTAAGATAAAACAATAGTACTAAATTAGGTTGAATATCTAAACAATCAATTTTATAGATATTATATAGTTTAAAATAAATAATATTTCTTGGAGCGGATGAAGGGAATCGAACCCTCATGAACAGCTTGGGAAGCTGTCATTCTACCATTGAATTACACCCGCCAAAATATGAAAAATAATATTTCACATTAAAATAACCAAATTGAATAGAAAAATATATCTTTTTTGATAATTTTTAAAAAATAAAGAAATTACTAACCACTTTTCTTGCATTCCTCTATCATGAACGCTCCTTATGGTTATCAAAGAGAAATATTATGAACAAAACCTCTTCCCATCGCCTAGCCACTCGTTTACTTCATGATAATATTGAACGTTCTTCCTTTGCTGAAACATGTGAAGCTCTTTTTTTAACATCTGGGTTCATTTATGAAAGTGCAGAACAAGCAGAACGCACTTTCCAAAAAAAAGAAAGGCATTATCAATATAGCCGTGTTAATAACCCTACCATTACCAACCTTGAAAATCGACTTATTCATTTGGAAGAGGCTGAATGTTGTGTTGCCACCTCAACAGGAATGAGCGCAATTTTTGCTGCCTTATTTTCCAATTTGAAACATGGGGATCGTGTTATCGCATCTAAGGCGCTTTTTGGGTCAAGTTACTGGATTGTTGAAAATTTTTTACCAAAATTAGGAATCGAAACCGCTTTTGTTGAAGGCACGAATATTCAGGAATGGAAAAAAGCATTATCCAAACCTGCAGCAGCTGTTTTGATTGAAAGCCCTTCCAATCCAATGCTAGACATTTTGGATATTCGGCAAATTGCTGACTTGACCCATCAGGCAGGCGGAATATTGATTATTGACAATGTTTTTGCCACTCCATTATATCAAAAACCTTTGAAAGTAGGGGCTGATCTTGTTGTCTATTCTTGTACAAAACATATGGATGGACAGGGGCGTGTCCTAGGAGGTGCTATTCTAGGTAGTAAAGACTTGCTTGAAGCCGATATTATACCTTTTGTTCATAATACAGGACTTACAATTTCAGCTTTTGATGCGTGGATATTGCTGAAAGGTCTGGAAACTTTTCCACTTCGTATGGAAAAAATGACCGAAAATGCGAAAATCTGTGCAGAATTTATTGAAAAATCTGATGTTGTTAATCTTATTCGATATCCCGGATTACACTCACATCCTCAATATGGCCTTGCCTGCAAACAAATGGATGCGCCATGTGCCATGATCGCCTTTGAAGTCAATGGGGGGAAAAAAGGTGCATTTACATTCATGAATGCCTTACAGCTCATATTAATTTGTAATAATCTTGGTGATAGTCGGAGTATTGTAACGCACCCGGCAACAACAACACATATGAAGGTCAGTCCAGAGGATCGTTTAAAACTCGGAATTACTGATGGCATTATCCGCTTTTCAGTAGGAATGGAGGATCCACAGGATTTACTTGAGGATCTGCAAAAAGGATTTGATAAATTAACAATTTTTTTGCAAAAACAAACAATAAATAAGTAATCTTTTAAATTGAAAATATATTAATTTTTTCCATATATTTTAATACTGAAGGAAAATATAATAAAATCGTGTAGTTTCATTTTAAACAAAACCGTTTAATTTTCCCTTTACAAAATTAATATATATCTTTTTATATTGTCCAAAATTACTTCATACCAAACAGAAACATTGAACAGTTTTACTGGTTTAAAAGATTTATAGAATATGACTGATAAAAAAACTTCCGCCCCCTCTCGTTCAGAAGCTGAAGAAGCGGTGCGTACCCTTATTCGCTGGGCTGGTGATGATCCGGATCGTGAGGGGTTAATAGATACGCCAAGCCGTGTTATAAATGCCTATGCCGAATTTTTTTCTGGCTATAAAGAAAACCCGAAAGAAATCCTTGGCCGAACATTTGAAGAGGTCGGTGGATATAAGGAAATTGTCCTTTTACGTGACATTCGCTTTGAAAGTCATTGCGAACACCATATGGTTCCAATTATTGGAAAGGCTCATGTTGCCTATTTACCCAATAACTATGTCGTCGGCATTTCCAAACTGGCCAGGATTGTAGAGGTTTTTGCCAAAAGATTACAAATTCAAGAAAGAATGACAGCGGAAATCGCCAATATAATCCAAGAGGTATTACAACCTAGAGGGGTCGCTGTAATCATTGAGGCCACTCATCAATGCATGACAACCAGAGGTGTGCATAACCCAAGTGTATCTATGGTTACATCAAAATTGCTTGGTGTTTTCCAACAGGATCAAAATGCAAGAGCAGAACTTTCAGCTTTATTAAATCGTTCTGTTTCATTTATGTAACTAATTGATCTCAATCGTTGAATGATCATCTAGAATACGACGTAAAATTTGTTGAACATCAGGATATTTCTCCGTGGAAATCACTTCACATAAATAACGCATTTGTCGTCGCGTCGTATAAAGCTGATCCAAAAGTTGCAGAACCAAAGACATTGAATCTTCTGCCACTCCTAAATGATCCCTTAATTCAAGAATTAATTTGGCCCTTGCCTCATCAATCTCCTTAAATAAATAATTTCCCTCTTTCTTTTCTGGCCTCAACCATTGATTGTTTATCCAGTGATAGACATCATTGGCTGTTATTTCAGGTAAATTATAGCATAACATTTCAAGGGTTATCATTTTCTTTCCCTTTTACATTTTTTAGATTTAATTGGATTGATCAATGGATTTACGTAAAAACTCTTCCAAAGCGGGATCGACTTTACCAATCGTAATTTGTAAAGTTACATACAGATTCCCAGCCTCAAGATTTTTACGGGGTGGAATACCCCGTCCACGTAACCTTAGTACAGTTCCGCTATCTGAATGAGCCGGCACATTTAACGCAACCTCGCCGGTAGGAGTTGGAACAGTCAGCTTACCGCCCAAAACCGCTGTCTTTAGATCAACAGGCCACGTCATTCTTATATCCTGACCATCTCTTTTAAAATAGGCATGAGGCATTACCTGAATGGTAATCAAGGCATCCCCGGCAGGACCATTTTGAAAGCCAGGATCCCCTTTTCCGCGCAACCTTAAGGTCTGACCATCATCAATTCCAGGAGGGATTTTAACATCAAGTGTTCCCCCTTCAGGTAAGGTAATTCTCGATGTTGTACCATTAACTGCATCCAGAAAACTAATTTTCAGACTATAGCGTCGATCCTGCCCTTTCTGTGGACCTCTACTGGATCTTCCTTGAGAAAAACCCCGACCAGAGAAACCACCCCAGCCACCACCGCCAAACCGGTTCAATATATCCTGCAAATCATCCTCGGAAAATTGATTACCGTGCATTCCTTCACCCTGACTGTACCGAAATCCTTGCGCTCCATCAGCATAATGACGATATCCGGCACCTCCCCCCGGAAAGCCCTGTTCCTGACCATGAATGTCAATCTCACCACGATCAAAACGGGCCCTCTTTTCTGGATCTGAAAGCAATTCATTCGCAACGCTAATCGCTTTAAATTTATCCTCAGCCTCTTTATTTCCGGGATTTAGGTCAGGATGATATTTTTTGGCCAATTTTCGATACGCTTTACGTATCTCATCCTGACTGGCTGTTTTCGATATTCCCAAAATGGTATAAGGATCTAAACTCACTGCACTTTTCTCTTAATTTTCTATCATTATGGCTTTGAAATCGATTTCATCGGATAAAGTAATCAACAACGCCTCAAACACATCTGCTGGAATGCCTTTTGCAGCAGAGTTTCTTGCCACCTTAATTAATTGATCCCTTACAAATTCTTTTTCAAAATCAGTATTCTGTTTTTTATTATCATCCATAGTCTGGCAGTCCCAATAAACTTTGAAACCAAAATTTATTTTTTAAAAGTATAACCACATTTTCATTAAACTTGAAATCAAAATAGCTGATTATTTATAAAATACAGTTCATCAATATAATGTTCTATTATTTATGAATTATCTCCCCAAATTTTCCGATTTGACCGCGATGCCTTAACCAATGATCTGCCAAGACACAGGCAAGCATGGCCTCTCCAACTGGAACAGCCCGTATACCGACACAAGGATCATGTCGACCTTTGGTAATTACTTCAACAGATTCACCTTCTGAATTAATTGAGGGTTGAGGGACAAGAATTGAGCTTGTCGGTTTAACTGCAAAACGAACCACAATTGGTTGACCGCTGGAAATACCGCCCAGAATACCGCCCGCATGATTAGAGGCAAATGAAAGCTTGCCATTTTCAAGATATATAGGATCAGCATTCTCTTCACCCCGTAGGGTTGCAGCGGCAAAGCCTTCACCGATTTCAACAGCTTTTACGGCATTGATACTCATCATGGCCTGGGCAATATCAGCGTCCAGTTTTCCATAAATTGGCGCCCCCAATCCTGCGGGAACCCCTTCGGCCACCACTTCAATCACCGCACCGATGGATGACCCAGCCTTACGGATTATGGATAATTCATTCCTCCAGATCTCGACCATTTGTGCATCGGGACAAAAAAAATCATTTTTTTTAACCTCGTCCCATGACCATCGGTCACGATTGATTTTTTTATCCCCAATCTGAATTAGGGCCCCACGAATAAAAATTGAATTTCCCAAAATCAAACGGGCAATCGCTCCAGCAGCAACACGCATGGCTGTTTCCCTGGCTGAAGATCTTCCTCCCCCTCGATAATCCCGTATACCATATTTCAAATCATAGGTAATATCTGCATGACCTGGACGGTAGGACTGAGCGATATTGGAATAATCCTTGGAACGCTGATTGGTGTTTTCAATCAATAATGATATAGGAGTGCCTGTCGTTTTACCTTCAAACACACCTGATAATATCTTCACCTGATCGGGCTCATGACGCGTGGTTGTAAATGAGGATTGTCCAGGTCTGCGTAAATCCAGCCAAGGTTGAATCAATTTCTCAGAAAGCGGAATCAAGGGAGGACACCCGTCAACAACACAACCGATTGCAGGCCCATGACTTTCCCCCCATGTCGTAACCCTGAACAAGCTTCCAAAACTATTACACGACACGTTACTGTTCACTCACTGTAAAATTGATTAATTATCTGACAAGGCAATATCAGGTGCATCAGGATTTTTCATTCCAACCAGATGATAACCACAATCAACATGATGTATTTCACCTGTGACCCCTCTAGATAAATCAGAAAGGAAATATAAACCCGCCCCGCCAACTTCATCAATGGTAACATTACGTTGTAAAGGAGAATTAAGCTGATTCCATTTCAGGATATAACGGAAATCGCCTATTCCACTTGCCGCCAATGTTTTGATAGGACCAGCGGAAACCGCATTGACACGAATATTATCAGGTCCAAGATCTGCTGCCATATACTGCACAGAAGCCTCCAAAGCTGCCTTGGCTACACCCATAACGTTATAATGAGGCATCACACGTTCAGATCCCAGATATGTCAAGGTAAGAAGTGATCCACCATCTGGCATTAATCTTGCGGCCTCTTTTGCAACAGCAGTAAAAGAATAGCATGAGATATCCATGGCTGTTAAAAATGCCTCTCTAGGAGTATCAACATAACGTCCACGCAAATATTGTTTATCAGCCCATCCAATCGCATGAACAACAAAATCTAGTTTTCCCCATTTTTGGGCAATATCTTCAAATACGTTGCTGATATCCTCATCTTTACTGACATCACAAGGCAAAAGATAGGTTGATCCCAAACTTTCGGCCAAAGGGGCGACCCTTTTTTTCAAGGCATCTCCCTGATAAGTAAAAACAAGCTCTGCCCCTTGTAACGCACAAGCACGCGATATTCCCCATGCTATCGAATGATTATTGGCCAAACCCATAATCAAACCGCGTTTTCCTTGCATCAAATTTCCCTTTACAGGCAAAACATCATTTTTCGTTATCATAACACCCCTTAATAGATTTTTTGTTTTTGTATGTCTTTTGACAATTAAAAAGTAGCCAGAACAATTCCTAAATTGGCGTTCATTTTAAAACAAAAAAAAAAGAAAAGAAATCATTTTCATTATGGATACAATCTTTAGAGATTAAACCCAAACATTATCAAATAATACCCCTCAACTTTTTGTTTTAATTAAGCTCCAGCATTCCTGTCACAAAAATGTGATTCTTTTCAGCGCTCTATTTCAGCCTAGAATTCATTTTATCTATTAAAAAATCAAATAAGCGATTAATATCCAAGATTATACCCCGTTTATTTTAAGGAAAGGGAATAAACAATGCTTAGCGTCAAGAAAATACTCATTCCTATTCAAGGCACCCCTTTATCTGAATCTACTCTAACCACTGCCTATTACCTCTCAAAAAACTATAATGCTCATCTTGCCGTTATCCATATTCAACCCGATAGAAAAGACCTTATTCCGCTTACTAGTGAGGGATTGTCCGGATCCATGATTGAAGAGGTCATGAATGTTGCCGCCTCAGAAAATCAAAAACGGTTAAAACTTGCCCGAGAAATTTTCGATAATTTTATCGATAAATACAATATCGAATTAACCGACCCAGACCTTACTGAACCTGCTAAGGAAAAAATTACGGCCAGTTTCACCAATATGGTTGGGCGGGAAAATGAATTAATTACCTACTGGGCACGCTTGTCCGACATAACGGTGATTTCTCACCCCGATTCAGACAGTGAAATTTCCTCTTCCGAAGCACTTCATACCCTATTATTCGATAGTGGCCGCCCCATCATTATTGCCCCCAAACAAAAACCCCTTACAACCGGCAAAAAAATCTGTATCTGCTGGAATGGCAGCGCAGAATCAGCCGCCGCCCTGCATGCAAGTTTGAGATGGCTTCATTATGCTGAACAGGTCTATATCCTATATACGAATGATTATGAAAATCATGATAAGAAAATTCAAGATGTTGTTAACTATCTCAAATTCCATAACATTCAAGCAACTCCCCATCAATTGGGCAATGACAGGGATGTTGGAAATACAATCCTTTCAACCTGTAATGAGATAGGAGCGGACATGTTATGCATGGGTGCCTATTCCCACCCACGTTGGCAGCAGCTGATTCTGGGAGGGGTCACACGTTACATGCTTGAAAACGCCAATATATCTGTCTTGATGAATCGATAAAACATCATCTTCATTTATCCTTATGGTAAAAGGATAATTTTTCCTTTTACTATTTTTTTGTGTAATTATAAAAAATAATGTTATATATACATACTTGTATAGTTATAAAAAGGAATTACCTATTGTGGTTTCTCAAGACAGGCAGGCCGATCAATCTGATTATTATGTTTTAACCGCAAATCGTCTTCTGGATGGGCGGGTTGTGTGGTTCACCCCGCAAGAATATTGGGGGATAATGCTGGAAGACGCCCAACTTTTTTCCAATAAGGAAAATGCCGAAAAAAAATTGCAGGAAATCATCCAGTCCAATACTGCCCATTTTTTAATTGATTTACATTATGTAGAATTAATAAACCCTTTCCATCCAGCATCAGCACGTGAAAATATTAGAGCGTTTGGTCCCAGTACACATCCTGAATTTAATCCACGCTCTATAATAAGATGATTATCAATGAAACAGTTTCCATCCCATGATACCGATTCAAACACCATAAAAGTCATTGGTCGTTATAACTATGACGAAATTGATTTTGATTTTTTAAAAGAAAGAATCAATCAATTCAGGTCACAGATTGAAAGACGGCTGAATGGTGAACTTTCTGAAGATGAATTTAAACCTTTACGATTGATGAATGGTGTATACCTTCAATTACATTCCTATATGCTTCGTGTCGCCATCCCATATGGTATTTTATCATCAAGAATGTTGCGTGGTTTGGCATATATTGCCCGTTACTACGATCGTGGATATGGTCATTTCACTACCCGTCAGAACATACAATTTCATTGGACAAAACTAGAGGAGGTCCCCGATATTCTAACGTATCTGGCATCTGTTGAAATCCATACCATCCAAACCAGTGGAAATTGTATCCGTAATATCACCAGTGATGAATTTGCTGGTGTGGCGCAAGATGAGATCTTGGATCCCCGTATTTATGCAGAAATTATGCGTCAATGGTCAACGCTTCACCCTGAATTTTCATTTTTGCCCCGAAAGTTCAAGATTGCTATAAGTGGCTCTTCAAATGATCGTATCGCTGCTTGTTTTTATGATATTGGCATATTAACCCGTCGCAATGAACAGAATAAACCCGTTTTTGAAATCTGGGTTGGTGGTGGCCTGGGCCGCATTCCGGTTAAAGGCAAAATCATCCGTAATGACTTGCCCCCTGAACATTTGCTTGCTTATCTTGAAGCCATTATCCGTGTTTATAATCTGCATGGAAGTCGAAATAATTTATATAAATCGAGAATCAAAATTCTTGTAGAGA
This sequence comes from Commensalibacter sp. ESL0382, assembly GCF_009725775.1. Lineage (NCBI taxonomy): Bacteria > Pseudomonadati > Pseudomonadota > Alphaproteobacteria > Acetobacterales > Acetobacteraceae > Commensalibacter > Commensalibacter sp. ESL0382. The sequence continues at coordinate 48,975 of NZ_WNII01000001.1, read as the reverse complement.
ATCTTGGTATAGATGCTTATCGCAAACAGGTTGATAAAGAATTTGATACCATGGATTTAGAACAATACCGTTTGTCTGACGATATCATAAATTCGATTCACAAACGTTTTGGTCATCCCAATCTTGCCGATATCCCAAACGCTTCTGAAACCATGAAAAAACATCAGCAAAACAATCCGGAATTTGACCGATGGGTAAAACATAACAGCCACCCTCATTTTCATAAAGATTATATAGCAACCGTCATTTCCCTTAAAAACATCGGGGAAACACCTGGTGACATGACAGCAGATCAAATGAATGCTCTGGCCAATCTGGCGGAGGAATATTCCTTCGGGGAAATTCGTGTGACTCATTTACAAAATCTTGTCTTGGGACATGTCAGAAAAGACCAATTATTTTTTCTATGGCAGGCTTTGCAAAAATATCGGCTGGCAATGCCAAATCAGGGATTAATTACAGATATTGTCTGCTGTCCCGGACTTGATTACTGCTCCTTGGCAAATGCGCGGTCAATCTCTGTCGCCAAGGAAATAATGTCTCTATTTCAGGATATCCGTTTACAGGAAAAAATAGGTCCCATACATATTGGAGTCGATGGATGTATCAATTCCTGTGCCCATCATCATATCATGAATATTGGTGTTTTGGGGGTTAATAAAAAGGGGGAGGAATTCTATCAAATAAAACTTGGCGGATCTTCCTATAAAGACAGAGCCGCAATAGGTTCCATACTAGGAGCGGCACTTACTGCGGAGGAAGCGGTTGATGCCGTTCGCAGGCTAATCGATTTTTATCTTGAGCAACGTCATGAAAATGAATATTTTATTGATACTTACAATCGCCTAGGTATCAGCCCATTCAAGGAAATTGTCTATGCTACTGCTTAAAGATGGTGAAATTATTGATAATCCCTGGATTGTAATTGAAAATAATTTACCAACATCGTTACCTGATTATCCGATCCTGTCGCAAACGCTTTTATCCACGCTTGACAATATCGATAAAATTCATCAACCACTTGGTGTTTTATTGCCATGCGATCAAGATATTAAACACTTAAGACCTTATCTTGAAAAGCTCTCCCTTATTGTCCTGGATTTTCCCTCTTTTAAAGATGGCAGGGCTTTTTCACAAGCTCGTCAAATCAGAGAGCATCTAAAATTTACAGGAGAACTACGGGCAATTGGGCATATTCTTCCCGATCAATATCAATTTCTAACCAGGGTTGGTTTTACAACCATCTTGATCCCAGATAATGCCAATATAGCGAGTTGGAAAGAAAATAGACAGCATTTTACAATCGGTTTTCAGTCTTCCGTTTTAAAAGAGCCCAAACAGGGTTTGGTAAGAAAGCTTTAGGTCTCTTACAAGTAACGATATATTTTAAAATATACTGTTATCTAACTAATAAAATAAAATCTTGTTCAAATTGTACAATAGCTTCCTATATCAATCATATGTAAATCTTTATCACCATCAGTTTCAAACAGCATTTTATCCATTTTCAAATGTTTGCCTCCATAAAAAAAATAATTCAAAATAGTTTAATCTTTATTTTAAGAGGTTATTTGAAACTGGCCTTACAAACAACATGTTGGCAATTTGATATTGACCCGCAAGCACGCTCTTTACTTACTTGTAGGGATGGTCAACCCGCCCTTGTCATTTTTTGGCATGAAACCCTGATCCTTTCACCACGTTTATGGTGGTGGGCCTTACCTCAGAACCCTTATCTGACCCTATATGTACTTATTAGTAAAAATAATGACGGACGCCTCATCAGCAAAATTGTTAATCCCTGGCGAATATGGACAGTACAAGGATCTGCCAATAAAAACGGACAAGATAAAGGTGGAGCGACCGCTTTCCGCAAACTTCTAAAATTATCCAAAGCAGGTCATCTGATCGCCATCATGCCCGATGGGCCAAGAGGCCCACGCCATCATTTACATCCGGGATTGATCAAGCTTGCCTTACTTGCCAAAACTAAAATCGTACCTGTCGGAGCTTATTGCAGCTCAATACGCCTAAACAACTGGGATAAATTGATCGTCCCCTTACCGTTCGGTAAAGGAAAAATGGTTTGTCGCACACCTATCGAGGTCACAAAGAAAAATTATGATACAATTGAAACAGAAATCATTAACCAACTACATCAAGCCAACCAGCTGGCACAATCATGAAAACCATAATTGAGGATCATTTTCTTTTATCAGCCTGGACAGCATTAACGAATTGTTTGTCTCCCTTTTTACCATTTTATCTTCAAAACCGTTGCAAAAAGGGTAAAGAAATTCCCAACCGCCTTAAAGAAAGGCAAGGTTATCCTACCCAATCCAGACCTGCCGGTTCAATCATACAGTTTCATGCCGCAAGTGTTGGAGAACTTGTTTCCATTTTTTCGGTCATTCAAGCCATTCATTTTCAGGATTCCAGCCAGAGTTTTTTGATTACAACAGGAACAGTTACCTCCTTTCGTATCTTAGAAAATTTCATGTCGCATCATCCAATATTAGCCAGACATATTATTCATCAATTTATACCCCTCGATATTCCACAATGGATCAGTCGTTTTTTAACTTATTGGCATCCATCCCTTATTGTTCTGGCAGAAAGTGAAATCTGGCCCAATCTTATCAAAGAGGCCTGCCAAAAAAAAATACCGCTTGCTTTAATCAACGGACGCCTTTCCGATCGCTCATTAAAAAACTGGAAAATTTGTCCATCCCTTATCCAAAACATTCTATCACGTTTTCAATGGATCGTTTCCCAATCTGAACATGACCAAAATAATTTTGCACATCTACAGATTACAACCGATTATTTAGGCAATTTAAAACAAACAGCACAAAAACTCCACTTTAATTCTCAAGAATTGGTCGAGTTAGAAAACTATTTTAATAATTCTCCAATCTGGCTGGCAGCATCAACCCATCCTAACGAAGAAACCCTTATTGCCAAAACGCATGCTGTATTAAGAAAAAAATGGCCCAACCTTATTACAATCATTGTACCACGCCATCCTGAACGAGGACAGGAAATCATTAATGAGATAGGAATGGTTGCCCAACGCAGTAAACATGAGCTTCCTTTTGAAAACGGTTTATGGCTCTGTGACACTTTAGGAGAGCTTGGACTATTTTACAGATTGGCTGACATTGTATTTATAGGCAACAGTCTTGATGTTGTTCATAAAGGGGGTGGTCATAATCCATTTGAAGCTGCGCGATTAAATTGTACCATTGCAACTGGACCCAAAATACATAATTTCAGACAGGCTTATTATCATTTGCAGAAAGCGGTTACAATAATTCACACCATAGACGATCTGACAAACTGGGTTGATAAAATGCTGTCCGACCCACAATTGAGAAAAAAACAAGCCTGTCTGGCCTTGGAAATCATGGAACAAAAAAGCAATCTTGCTACGGATATAGGTACTCATCTTCTAAAATTAGCAAGGCAATCCATATGAAGGCTCCCTTTTTCTGGCAACAATATCCTCCCACACCAACAGCAAAAATTTTAACCCCCTTTTCGTTCATAACCTCACTTATCACCCGTTATCAAATAAACAAACCAGGCTGGCATGCCCCTATTCCTGTTCTCTGTTGTGGAAATTTGACTATTGGTGGCACAGGAAAAACTACCGTAGCGCTGGAAATGGGTCATTATTGCCAACAACAATCAATTCCTTTTGCATTTTTGACACGTGGCTATAAAAGAAAAAGCAGAATTGCAGAACCATTTATGGTTGATCTCAATCAGCATAATGCCAAAGATGTTGGTGATGAAGCCCTTTTATTGGCCCGACTTGCACCAACGTGGATTGGTGGCAATCGAGCCGCATCGGCCAAAGCAGCAATAAAGAAAAGTCCTGTAAAATTACTAATCATGGATGATGGTTTGCAAAACCCTACCCTGTATAAAGATCTATCCATCCTAGTTGTTGATGGTGTAACAGGTTTTGGAAATCAAAGACTTTTGCCTGCCGGCCCTTTACGACAACCTGTTATACAAGGGCTTAAAACAGTCAAAACCTGTATTTTTATTGGCAAAGATAAAACAGGGCTTTTACCCATGATTACATCCCATGTACCTGTTTTCAGGGCAAATCTAACAATGAATCCTGCCATTCGACGGTTTTCTAATCAATCTGTTATCGCCTTTGCAGGCATTGGACGACCTGAAAAATTTTTTCAAACCTTAAAAGATAACCAACTTATCCTTTCAAAAACAATTTCATTTCCAGATCATCATCATTACTCAAACAAAGACCTAAACAAGCTTTTATCACTTCATCGCCATTATCAATTGCCCCTGGTAACAACACCCAAGGACTATGTTAGGTTACCAGATCAATTCAGACCTTTGGCCACCCCACTAGAGGTTTGTTTGACATGGCACGATCCCGCATCTTTACAAAAGCTATTTCATATGATTCATTTCTAACCAGTTTACTTTTCAAGATTTCTCTATATCTTTTCTATGTAATCTTTTAGACTGTCATCCATTCCGTTTTAGTAAAATCCATTCAATAAAAATTTCCTTCATGTCCTTGCCCTTACCATCCCGTCAGATTATTTCCAATTGGTTGAAACAATGTTCATATTACGGTGAATATCTGATCGCTGAAATTTGTATAAACCTGTTACAAAAACTTTCTCCAGAACAAGCCTCCAATCTAGGTGGATGGATTTGTCAAAAAATTGGCACGAAACTTCCCGTTTCCAAAATAGCTGATAGAAATCTAAAATTTGTCATGCCTGATCTGTCCTTGCAGCAAAGACAAAAAATTATAGCAGGCGTATGGGAAAATCTTGGAAGAACGGTTGGAGAATTTCCACATCTTGCTAATCTTGAACAAAATACCAAACAAGGTGCGGGCTGGGAAATCATTGGGGAAAATTATTTAATTGGACAGGCAAAGCATAAAGGACCGGTTTTATTTGTATCAGGTCATCTTGGAAACTGGGAAATGTTGCCACCGGGGGTTGCACAATATGGGGTTCCTTTTTCTTCTTTTTTCCGTGCAGCTAGCAATCCCTATGTAAATGAGCTTATCCTTCAATTACGATATCAAGCCATGCAACAAAAAATTCCCATGTTTGCAAAGGGAGCAAAAGGGGCAAAACAAGCATTAAGACACCTTTTACAAGGAAAAAGACTTGGTGTTCTAAGTGATCAGAAGATGAATGATGGCATTCGGGTTAATTTTTTTGGAAAACCTGCAATGACCTCTTCCGCTGTTGCAAACCTGGCCCTGAAATTACGTTGTCCCATCATTCCCGGTTATGTAAAACGACTAGGACCTGCAAGACTGCGCATTATTGTCGAAACACCCATTGATTATTCGGATCTGGTCGAAAACAATATAGAAAATGTTCGAATATTAACCCAACGCATAAATGACAAAATTGAAGAATGGATAAGGAAACAACCAGAGCAATGGCTCTGGCTGCATAAAAGATGGCCAAAAGAATACTATAAACCCTAATGTGTCATACTGCCCGATGTATTATCTTTTGGAGTTGAAATCATTTTTCCTCCACCAAAGGACTGAATTTCAAAAATCTGTAAATCACGTTTTACTGTTCCATCGGGATGCAGGGCAAAAAAGCCATCAATACCATTAAATCCATCCGGTCGCGTTAGATTTTCTATTGAGAAACCACCTAGACGTTTTCTCAAACTGTTTGCCAATGCAGCTGAATCATAGGTGAAGTCCGCTAGGGGTTTTGGAGTTTGTCCATATCTTGCCATATATTGCCGGATAAATTCCTGACGTTTAACCGGATTGGGCGCGACATACCAGGCCCCTTTTAATTTTCCCAATTTACCGGCAAAAGATGACCATAAAGTAGGTCCCATAATCCTGACCTGGCTTGTAGAAACCTGCACTTCATTCATCGCATTGATAACAGACTGCAACTGTAATCCTGTATCAGCCAAAAGCAAGGCGTCAAACGGAGGTTTATCCAGTTTCAGTTTTTTTGTCTCGACCTTTTTTTCAGGTTTTGAAGGAATAAGTTCATTTTGTAAACTATCTCCATCTTCCTTGGGTCCATTCGCTGCAGTGGTATCAGTTGAATTCTGGTTTTGAGAGTTTATTTTAGCCGCTTCCGTTCTTTCATCAAAATTTGACATTGATTTCAATTTTTGTGTGATGTCAGACAGGTCAGCCGCATGATACACGATTGTGGGTTGCATCAATCCCTGATCAGAGCAGCTTTTAATTAATCCATCTGCCATTGCCCGACCAAAACTGTTATCAGGTAAAAAAGCCGCAAATTTCATTCGCCCTTCATTTTTGGCTGCTTTTACCAAAGTTTCAATTTGCTGATTTTGCGTAATTCCAAAAATCCACACATTTGAAGATGCAATTGAAGCATTACTGCTATAAGAAAGAACCGGAATATTGACCGCACCAGTCACTGCTGCAACCTCTGTTGTATCCTTAGCTGTCAAGGGACCAAGAATAATGCCATCACCTGCCTCAATGGCTTTATGGGCTGCTGCAGAAGCCCCACCCGTTTCTGCCGTATCATGAACGTCGAGTGCAGAGGGTTCATCAATGGCGAGCCGGGCGGCTTTTAACATATTGTTTCCCAATCCGCCATTTCTCCCCGTCAAGGGAAGAAGAAGCCCAATTTGTTTTTTGGAAGGTTGTTGCAAATTTTGAGTAGGTGTCGTAATAGGAGTATTATTATCACTATGACTAGAAGAACAAGCTGCCAGCAAGCATACAGGGATAGTGACCTTTAACAAATTTGCCATAAAAGAATTCAATCCCAAACAATTTTGTTTAAAAGGTATTTTCTGCTCTATCAATAGTATTCTCCTTTGATTTAATCAAAATCTGATTATCAGTTATTATTAAAATGCAAAAACAAAATATTCAATCAAATATTAACACAATCCAATCAAACAGGCTTTTACATAATCGTACCATTGAAAATAATGCTCGATTTTTTCTGGTTTCGACACCAATTGGCAATCTTGGTGACCTAAGTTTTCGTGCCAAAATGATTTTACAGGAATGCGATTTGATTTTATGTGAAGATACACGGGTCAGTGCAAAACTTCTATCAACCTATGGTATTACAACCCCAACCGAATGCCTGCATCAACATAATGAAACCCATCGTATCCATCATGTTTTAAATTTACTTCACCAAGGTAAAAAAATTGCATTGATTTCTGATGCAGGCACCCCTTTGGTATCTGATCCAGGATATCAACTAACCCATGCTGTCATAAAAGAAAATATTAAAATTACAGCCATTCCCGGCGCAAATGCAGCTTTAATGGCATTAACTTTATCAGGACTTCCACCACATCCCTATTTATTTATTGGTTTTCCGCCACCAAAATCAACAGCTCGGCAAAATTCTTTTGCTATCTTAAAGGCAGTAGAAAATATAGGACTAACCCCAACCTATATCTGGCATGAAGCACCCCATCGATTGATCGATATGCTAAAAGATTTGAAAGAGGTTTTTGGCGAAAATCGTGAGGCAGCCGTAGCTAGAGAATTGACAAAAAAATTCGAAGAAATTCAACGTGGTAATTTAAAATCTTTGCTTGATCAATTTTCCCAAATCTCACCAAAAGGTGAAATGATTGTATTATTGGCCCCTCCATCTTCAGAAAAAAATAACCATGATATGATAGATCTTGATGCAAATCTTATTGAGGCCTTAAAAACAATGTCCATTAAAGACGCTGCCCAAGTTGTGTCCACCGCTCTTCACTTGCCCAAAAAAATTGTTTATAAACGTGCGCTTGAACTGCAAAAAATATAATCCCTATTCATCATCCTTAAAATGAATGTTAAATAACTCATCAGAAACAGATTTTTTAGGATGAAGGTCATACAAGTCAACTTTGGTAACCTGACCCTGCGCATCAACGACCTCCCATCCTCTTAAAACCATATAATTTTGATTGAATATCAACGTCAAGCTTCCTTCTGAAGGAGAGGCCGTCCTGACAACCGTGACCTGAATTAAACCATTTTCCTTTTCATATTTAACAATCGTGACATCTCCGGAAAAATGAAGATCCGGCTTTAATAACAGTCCTAATGGATTTTGATCAATTGGAATAGTGGTTGTTTGACCAACAGCTCCATCATGAAAAACCATTTTCCCTTCATTCGCTACCAACAATAATTGACTGGGTTTATCATATTCAAACCTGATCCGCCCTGGACGCTTGATCCAAACCTGTCCAGTGCTTCGTTGACCATTCGGGGCAATCTGCTGAAAATTGGCTTTCATTATTGTCAGATTATCAATCCAATTTTCCAACTGCTGAATATTATTTAGCTGCTTGGACGTCAGTGTCACACCCGTCATTGCATTCCCAGTCTTATCCTGAGCAAAAGCAAGATTTCTTAAACCCATCATTTCCAAAACGGCAATAAAACAGCAAATGGAAACAACTTTCAACAATCGCATGGCAAAACCCTTTTAGCAGAAATGTAATTATTGTTACAGACTTGCCTGCACAATACGATAACTTACATCAGGTGTAATATTTTTTCTTTCCCCCAATGCGGTCATATGATGTCTCTTTAATTGCTCAATTACCTTTTCCGCAGCATTATTATCAATATCATATTCGTGTAAATAGGTTTTTACACCAAAACTTTCAAAAAATTCCCTTGTTTTCCTGATTGCTTCATCAATAATCTTTTCATCACTATATCCTGTTAATCCCCATACTCTCTTACCATATTGAAGAAGTTTTTCACGTTTATCTTGACGCATTTCCTCTAATAAGGATGGAAGTACAATCGCCAAAGTCTGCCCATGATCAAGACCATACAAAATTGTCAGTTCATGTCCAATCATATGAGTGGCCCAATCTTCCGGAACCCCTGCGGCAATCAAGCCATTTAGAGCCATTGTTGCTGCCCATACAAAATTTGCGCGAGATTCATAATCCTCTGGATTATTATAGGTCTTTGGACCCTCTTCAATTAAAGTTAACAAAATCCCTTCAGCAAAACGATCTTGAATGGATCCATTAACTGGATAAGTCAAATATTGTTCTGTAGTATGGACAAAAGCATCAATAATTCCGTTTGCAACTTGCTTTTTCGGTAAACTGAATGTTTTCGTTGGATCCAGAATAGAAAATACAGGATATAAAAGCTCGTTTTTAATCGGCAATTTATCTTCTGTTGTCTTCCGTGAGATAACAGCATTACTGTTCATTTCCGAACCTGTTGCCGGTAAGGTCAAAACAAATCCGAAAGGAACAATCTGCTGAATATCTTTTCCACCATCAAGTACCAATTTCCAAGGATCATCCTTGCAATGTACTGCCCCGGCGATAAATTTGGTCCCGTCCATGACAGATCCTCCGCCAACGCCCAATATAAAATCAAAATTTTCCTGACGAATTTTCTCAACAGCTTTCATGAGAGTTTCAAAAATAGGATTGGCTTCTATTCCTTCAAAAATCTCGACATGACGACCACCCAATGCCTTTTGTACCTCAGCAAGGGTTCCATTTTTGCGAACACTGCCCCCTCCTATAGTAATTAGTACTTTTGCATTTTTAGGAATTAAGCTGTTCAATTTTTCAATTGTATTTTGTCCGAAAACGATACGTGTTGGATTATAAAATTCAAAATTTTGAATCGACATGACTAAATTCCTTTTATAAAATCAATTTATTAATTTACAATATTCAACCTTAATGACTCAAAGAACAATAAAATTAATTTTTTATCTTCCCTAAATCATAGACTCTTTCATAATTCGCCTTACATCTCCCCCCCAAACCGTTTCATAACGGTGTAACCAATATTCAGACTGGGTTGGACCTCCCTCAGCAATTTCAAATAGGGGAATCAGATACTTGGTTTCATCATCACCATTCTCATCCTTAAAATTGCGATTTTTCAATCCTTGTTGAGCCAACTGAAGAAGACGCCTCATAAATTCCCTAAGGTTTTCTCTACCGATTGATGCTGACAATCCCTGTCCGATCACTTTATTTCTTAAAGCTTTATAGAAAGACCATTCCTGTTCCCTGACCAGTTTTTCCACAGCCAGCAACGTTGAAGAATCATACAATAATCCCGTCCAGAAAGCCGACATTGCAATCATCATTTCCCTTGATCCTGCATCCGCACCCCGCATTTCAAGATATTGTTTCAAACGGACATCAGGAAAGGCAACTGTTATATGGTTTTTAAAATCTCCCATGGTCAGTTTCTCATGCTCCAAACCCGCAGGTGTTCTACCCTGTATCCATGCCCGAAAAGATGCCCCGGAAACATCAATCATCTTACCATGACGAATGACAAAATACATCGGCACATCCAACAGCCACTCGATATAGTGTTCAAAACCAAAATGATCGTCAAAAAAAACATCGGGCATACCTGCACGCTGATTATCCGTATCTGTCCAGATATATGCACGCATTGACTGCAACCCGCTCGGTTTTCCTTCATAAAAGGGTGAATTTGCAAATAGAGCGGTAAATATGGGCTGTAAAGCCAAAGATACACGCATTTTACGTGCCATGTCTTTTTCTGAAGAAAAATCCAGGTTGACCTGAACTGTACAAGTTCTTGTCATCATATCCAGGCCAAGTTTTCCAACCTTTGGCATATAGGCTTTCATAATTTCATATCGCTTTTTGGGCATCCAGGGCATTTGGTCACGTCGTGCAAACGGATGAAATCCCAAAGGAGAAAATCCCAATGCCAAAGAGTCAGCAGCACGATGCATATCCTGAAAATGCAAATCCATTTCCCGGCGCGTTTCATGCAGAGTTTCAACAGGCGCCCCAGATAGCTCAAATTGTCCAGCCGGTTCAAGGGAAATCGCACCCCTGTCACCATTAAATCCGATAAGGTTATTCATATCGTAAAGCGGCTGCCAGCTTTCATGCTGATCTTGAATATTTTTTAAAACATCCTCTATTCCATCCGGTTTATAAGCGGGAGGGAATAAATAATCACGATCATTCTGAGAATTAATGAATCCAAATTTTTCATGCTCAGTACCAATACGCCAATTTTGAACAGGTTTACATCCACCGGCCAAATAATCAGCCAATTGTTTTACGGAAGTTACTAGAGTCTGATCATGATCAATTAAACTGGACATATACAATCTATCTACATTTACATTTTTAAAAAAGAAGTAATTATTATACTATATTAAGCTTTTACATAAGGAAATAATTTTGCAAGTCCTGCAGCAATAGCTGTTTCCGCTTTTAAAACAAGATTTCCCAAGGATATAGGAAGTATAAATTTATAAGAAAGTAATTTTTCGATTTCACATTCATCAAACCCTCCTTCGGGACCAATAAGGAGCCCTTCGTTTCCATTATATAATGGTTGAAAAGTTGCATCAATCTTTCTTTCATTTCCACGCTCTAGCGCTATCAGCAAAGGCTTGTCCTGTGGCCAAACATCACAAATTTCGAATAGGGAACAAAGTGACCTTATTTCGGGAATGGTCAAACGGTTACTTTGTTCTGCAGCCTCTTTGGCGATAGCCAGTAACCTTTCATCTTTAATTCTTTGACTGTTTGTTCGCAATGTCTGAACAGGCTGAATAATTCTGACCCCCAATTCAGTCGCCATACGAACAGCCAAATCTGTTGCATCTCGTTTCAAGGGTGCAAAAAGCAAGGTTGGTCCATGAGCAAGAATGGGTAACCTTACCTGCTCCAACAGATGAACAACCCCTTTGTTTTTGGATATATGCTCTATTTCACCAATCCACTCTCCATCTCGGTTATTAAACAAAATAACTCTGCCACCTTTTTTCAATCGTAAAACATTTCCTAGATAATGAACAATTGTAGCGGATAAATAACAAGGTTCATTTGCAACCAATGTTATAGATTGATCTAAATCAATATAGATACGCGGTACAAAAGACATTCATTCCACCATTCTGTAACAAAATATTCAAACAATCTTTTTCTAGTAAAAAAACAGTTTTATACTATAAAATCCATAAAGCTTTTACACCATCCTCGATATTCAGGCACAAATTTACCTTTTGGAATTAACTGTGAATCAAAAATCATCATATTCTGATATCAATGTATCAAGTTGGATTAATTTTTTACCGTCTTCCTTAAAACCTTATGCCATCTTATCCAGACTGGATCGCCCGATTGGAAACTGGCTTCTCTTTATCCCGGGGTTATGGGGAATCCTATTACCCCATCAAATCAATTGGGCAATACGCTTAAAACTCATATTTCTTTTTGCGCTGGGCAGTATCATCATGCGCAGCGCCGGTTGTGTTGTAAATGATATATGGGATCGTGATTTTGACCGTCAGGTTACCAGAACACAACAAAGGCCCCTTGCAAATAATACAATTTCCCTAAAAAGAGCAGTTTGTTTTTTACTTGTTCTCTTGGCTCTTGGTTTTCTCATTCTATTACAGCTAAATCCGCTTTCATGGCTTTTGGGCGCTTCCTCCCTAATTCTTGTTGCTCTCTATCCTGGTGCAAAAAGAATTTTTGCCTGGCCACAACTTGTTCTGGGATTTACATTTGGATTTGGTGCCCCCCTTGGATATACCGCCGCTACAGGCTGTTTATCCTGGTCCCAATTTGCGTTATATACCGCAACTATTTTTTGGCAAATCGGTTTTGATACTATTTACGGATATCAGGATATAGAAGATGATCAACGAATTGGTGTCAAATCAACCGCCCGATGGGCCGGGGAGGCAGGAAAGATTTTCGTGGGTACAAATTATGGCTTTTGTATCATAATGTTATTGATTGCCATGATTTTAAATCAGAATAGCTGGGTTTCTTTCTGTGCCCTTCTCTTACCCTTGAGCCATTTTATATGGCAGCTTAAAAACTTTGACTTATGCAACCCAACCTGTTGCCTAATATTGTTCAAATCCAATCGTGATGCCGGTATATTGATCGCCTTGGCTTTATTAATGGGAAATATTTTTCAATGAATCCGGCACTATTCCAAAAATTTATTTCCGATTATACCATTTTAAAAGAAGTTGATTTTGTTCCGGAAATTTCACTTTATCAAGCCAGTGATATTACACCTATTTGGCAAGCGACTGAAAACTGGCTTGCCGAGCAAAATATTGAACCGCCTTTCTGGGCTTTTGCCTGGCCTGGAGGAAAAGCACTCGCACGGTATATTATAGATCATCCTCGATTTGTTAAACAGAAAAAAGTCCTGGATTTTGCAGCAGGATGTGGAATTGCCGCCATTGCAGCGGGCAAAAACAACGCGCAATTTATTGAAGTCGCAGATATTGACCCTCTGGCACAGCAAGCATGTGCATCAAATGCAAAGGCCAATCATATTCTTCTAGATAAAAATTCCAAAAATATTGTTGGACTACCCTGTCAATGGGATCTAATTCTTTGTGGTGACGTTTGTTATGAAGCCCCGATGACCAGGCATATCTGGCCCTGGCTAAAAAAATGTGCCGCCACCGGTGCACAGGTCATTATTGCAGATCCTGGACGTAATTATTTACCCAAAGAAGAACTTTTCCCTATTCATGAATATAATATTCCGACAACAATGGAACTGGAAGATTGTACCAGTCGTCACACGATATTATATCAACTCACCCTCTAGATTTCCAAATCAGAAATTGACATATCCGGCCGTTCCCACCAATGACCTTGTCCATTTTCCGATTGGGGAACAAAATCAAAAGGATTGCCCGAAAAACTGACCGTATTTGTCGGGGTTTCCTTGATATCGATTTTAAAACAATATAAGCCGGTTTTTTCTGCATCCAAAATTTTATTGACCTTGATCATTAATAAACAAGCCATTAATTCAGTTGTTGGATCACCTGGTGTCACGACTAAATGCCTTACACGTTTTGGTTCATTTTTGATAAACCAGGGCAAAAGGGGATCATCTTCTGAAAGCTGAAAAGAATGATCTATGGAACCATCCACAAATTGATGCCATTTCTTTTTTGCATAATAGAAAGGAAGGACCATATTTGCAGAACCATCCAGTCTTTCCGCTTCATGAGCCTTTAAATAAACGCTCACCTCTTCATTATGCCCATGCGGTGTGGCACAAATATCTCCAGCCCCGTGAATCAAACGATGCCCCATAGAATAACGACGAGTAAAAACCAAATCAAACACCAAACATTTCCTTTTGCCGCAAATAGGTCTCCCATCCAGCCTGACGTAATTCGCAGGCAGGACAATGACCACAACCATATCCCCATTCATGATAATGGGTACGATCGCCCAAATAACAACTATGCGTTTCCTTATTGATTAATTCAATAAGTGAATCATTTCCCAAAGTTTCAGCCAATTTCCATTCTGCAGCCTTGTCAAGCCACATTAATGGTGTATGCAAAACAAATCGCGTATTCATTCCCAGATTAAGCGCAACCTGCAAAGCTTTTAACGTATCGTCCCGACAATCAGGATATCCTGAAAAATCTGTTTCACACATGCCACCAACCAAATGCCGCAAATTTCTTCTGTTTGCAATAATCGCGGCATAAGTTAAAAAAAGTAAATTCCTTCCAGGAACAAAGGTCGAAGGTAATCCCTGCTTATTCCATTCAATTTCGGTTTCCCGCGTTAAGGATGTATCAGAAATCGCTCCCAAATCTGATAATTTCAAAATATGATCCTCTCCAAGACGCTCTTTCCATTCCGGTTGAATATTCAAGATCTTTTCGCGAATTACCGAACGGCATTCCATTTCCACAAAATGACGTTGTCCATAATCAAATCCTAGCGTCTCGACAATTGGGAAATGTGTCAAAGCCCAGGCCAAACAGGTTGTTGAATCCTGGCCTCCCGAAAATAAAACCAGGGCCCCTTCTGAAAAATCTGCTGTTTTTTTCATTATGGAATTCCTATTAATTTATGTGTTTGCAATGAAAGGTACCATTTTGGATTATCCTGACAGTATTGGATTGCCTGACGCAAATGTTTATCTCTCTGCTCATCATCCCTAGGCTGCAAACGAAAACTCTTAAAAGATAATGATTCAAATTTCTGGGGATTCATCGCTTCTTGTGGATACACTAATTTCAATTCATCCCCATGCATTTGCATTAGGGCAGCCCCTTGTTTGGGACTTACACAAATCCAATCCACCCCTTTTGGTACAGGCATCGTTCCATTTGTCTCAACAGCAATAAAAAAACCTTTTTTCTTCAGAACATCAATCAAGGATTTATCTAGCTGCAACAAAGGTTCCCCTCCGGTAAAAACAACAAAACGATAGGAAGTGTCCCTTTCTCCCCAATGTTTTTCAATAGCTATGGCCAACGAATTTGCATCTTCAAATCGTCCACCACCAGAACCATCCATTCCGACAAAATCTGTATCACAAAACTGACAAATCGCAGTAGCTCGGTCTTTTTCCTGTCCGGACCACAAGTTACAACCGGAGAAACGGCAAAAAACCGCTGTCCTGCCTGCAAAATAGCCTTCTCCCTGCAAGGTAAGAAAAATTTCTTTTACTGCATAGCTCATTATCTTAATTTCAAAACTGTTCAAACAATCAATGAAGTATTCTAGTACCATATAATTTTTTATCTTTTAAAGATAAAATTTATTACAGGTTTTCCTTGTATACAAAATTTGAAATTGTTTCGAATGGAAATTCGAATACACTATATATATGAAATAATTCTTTAATTTCTAACCAAACTTTAAAATTTATTCTTCAATTTAATATTCTTATTTTTTCAAACCTATGACAATAAAATGAAAAAAACGACACTTAATGCATTGCAATCATTTTTGGCCGTAGCACGAAATAAAAGCTTTACAAAAGCTGCAGCTGAATTAGGAATAACTCCATCAGCTTTAAGCCATATAATCAAAGATCTTGAAGAACAACTTGGTTTACGATTACTCGCCAGAACGACACGCAATGTTTCTCCAACCAAAATTGGTGAACAATTAATAACATCGGTTGGATTTCATTTAAATCAAATAAATTTGGAACTTGAAAAGCTCAATGAATTACGTGGTAAACCAGTAGGTACTATAAGAATAACTTGTACTGATGATTCTATTGAAATGTGTCTAAGACCTCTTTTAAAAGATTTTTTTATACAATACCCTGATATTATCTTAGAATTACATATCAATTATGAATTTATAAATATTATAGAACATAAATTTGATGCCGGTATTCGTCTTGTAAATTCCATAGACAAAGATATGATTGCTGTTCGTATAGGAACCAATTGGCGCATGGCTGTAGTCGGGTCTCCTGATTATTTTCAACAAAATTCATTTCCAACAACCCCATATGAATTGATCCATCATAAATGCATCAATATTCGACATAATAATTCCGGAAACATTTATGCCTGGGAATTCAGAAAACATAATGAAAAATTCACGGTCAAAGTTAATGGGCCTCTCATTTTAAATAGCAGTTTACAAATGTTGAATAGTGCCCTTGATGGAATAGGTTTGGCCTTTATTCCCCAACCACTTGCTGCACCTTATTTACACAATGGTCAATTACAAGAGACATTGAATGATTGGTGCCCTGTTTTCCAAGGATTTCACCTATATTATCCCAATCGTAGAAATATGTCGTTAGCCTTTTCTAATTTTATCCAAGCTATTCGATATAGAGATTAAATCAATTTCTATTAACAGTTTACTTGAAAAATTTGAATCAATATCAAGAAATTCATACAGATGATCTTGAAATTCAATATTTTTATTTGTGATTTTTTCTCATAACCACATAAAATTTATTAAATCTAATCACGTTAATCTATTCCCTTTATAATTAAATCCATCCGCAATTTTTAAATCATCCATTCTATTGATTTTATTAAAAAATCTACGACACGAATTGAAAATACATTTACAAATCTAGGAATACAGATAATGAAAGCCATACAAATTCATAATTATGGTGATCCAAATGTTTTAAATTATGAAGAGATACCTATTATTCACCCCAAAGCTGGAGAGGTTCTTATCCGTAATCGAGCAATTGGAGTCAATTTTGTCGATATTTATTTAAGAAAAGGGATTTTCAATACACCACTTCCATTTATTCCAGGTAAAGAGGGGGCTGGCGATATTATTGCCATTGGTGAGGGAGTAAAAGATTTTTCTGTTGGGGATCGAGTAGCTTATATCGAAACCTTGGGTGCTTATGCAGAACAAACAATTGTTCCTGTACATTTTCTTGTACCCTTGCCTGATAACATCTCTTATGAAACCGCAGCCGCATCCTTACTCAAAGGATTAACAGCCCGGTTTTTAATCCGACAAACCTTTCAAGTTAAGGCCAACCATATTCTTTTAGTGCATGCGGCGGCAGGTGGTGTTGGACGTATCCTTACACAATGGGCCAAACATCTTGGAGCAATTATTATCGGTACCGTTGGTTCTTCGGAAAAAATCAGAATTGCCAAACAAAATGGTTGTGACTATGTAATAAACTATAATGAATGTGATTTTGTGACACAAGTTAAAACCATCACTCATGGTCAGGGATGTCATGTTGTTTATGATAGTATTGGTAAAAAAACCTTTCCTGGTTCACTGGATTGCCTGCGTCCTTTTGGTTGTTTTGTTAGTTTTGGCTTTTCTTCAGGACTTATTCCGCCTTTTGATATTCTAACTTTATTAGAAAAAGGATCGCTTTATGCAACTTGGCCTGGCTTAACAACATATCTTTCCAAACGTTCCGACGTGCTTTCCATGAGTAAAGAGTTTTTTGATATTGTTTCGAATAATATTGTAAAAATTCAATCACCTTTTCAGTTATCTTTGGCACACGCTGCTGAAGCCCATCAGCGACTTGAATCACGCAAACTCACAAAAGCCACTGTACTGATTCCCTAAACAAAAGAATAAATAATAATTTTCATTAAATTGCTACTAGGAAAAAGGAATTAAAAAATGACTATAAATCAAAATAAACGTTTTACTGATAAAGTTGCCTTTATTACAGGTGCAGCAGGAGGTATTGGTAAGGCCACAGCCCTTGCTTTTGCAAGAGAAGGAGCAAATATAATTTTAGTGGATCTGGACGAATTTAGGTTGGAGGAAACCGTAAACCTTATTGAAAAAATTGGGCAACATGCCTTGGCTATTACTGCTGATGTAAGAAATAGCAAACAGATAAAAAATACTGTCGATCGTGCAGTTGCCACGTTTGGTCATATTGATCTAGCATTTAATAATGCTGGTGTTGAACAACCTGTTGGACCGATTGGTGAAGTTACAGAAGACGATTGGTACCATTATATTAATATAAACCTAAATGGTGTTTTCTTATGTATGAAATATCTTATTCCAGTTATGCTTAGGAATGATGGGGGATCAATCGTTAATACTTCTTCCAGTGCAGGCATTATTGGTATTAAAGGGCAAGCTGCTTATGCCGCGACTAAATTTGGTATTATCGGTCTTACCAAATGTGCCGCACTTGATTATGCAAAATCAAACATTCGGATCAATGCCATTTGTCCTGGTATTATTGACACGCCAATGATTGAGCGATTCAGTGGTGGTACGCCTGAAGGAAAAGCTCGTGTAATTGCTCAAGAACCTATTGGCCGTCTTGGTAGACCTGAGGAAATCGCTGCTGCTGTATTATGGCTTAGTTCCAAAGAAGCTGCCTTTACTACTGGTCATGCCATGATTGTGGATGGTGGTCAGACTATTGGTATCAATTAAATATAATTGATTTTGTAAATCCTTATTTATAAAATCAAATAAAAATAAACTAAAACACTATTATATTGCCTATAAATAAAATATCTATTTCAAAAAAAGGTAGTTTTACGAAACTCAAAGGCAAAACAGCCACTATTACAGGAACAAGTAGCGGTGTCAGTAAAAAAAGAAGATATACAACAAATTCTGTCAACCACTTTCCAAAACCTTAATAAAGTTGATATTTTATTTAATGGCACAGGAATTTTTGACATGCGACCTTTATTGGATGAATCATGGGATGTCTTTGATCAATTATTTACCGTTAATGTAAAAGAATCATTTTTTTCTTATGCAAACTGTTGCCAAACAAATGGTAGAACAAAATGAAGATGGAAAAATTATCAATCTGTCATTTCAGGCTGCTCCCCCTGGGACGAATGGAATTGCCAGAAAATTTTATGGGAGCGACCTTATTTCTGGCATCTTCTGACTCAAATTATATATCTGGCCAGACATTAAATATTGATAACGAGAATTATATAAATTAATTACAAAAACTGTCAAAATAAATATTACTGACAGTTTTGTTTTATCATAATCTAATTTTCCAAAATAATCTGATCATATTCTGGTTCAGTTCCATTTTCTTGAAATTTGACTCTTTCCTCTTTTGAAGGCTGTTTCACTTTAATCAATAACGTTAATAAGGCGGCAAAAACATATAGTCCCATATAAATTCCGATTGCTCCCCCAACCCCCAAGAAAGGTACCGCTGTAGTGGCAATAGCCGGACCAAGAAAATTGCTCAATCCGGCTGACAAATTATATATTGAAACAGCCGCCCCTTTATGATGCGGTTCCAGAGTTGTAAAAATAGCAGTCATAGGCATAAAAGAAGCAACCGTAATTCCAAACAAAGTTGCCGGTATCATTGCCATCCAAATATTATGACCATATGTTATTGGAATGTAATAAAAACTGAAACAGGCAAAAACACCACCAATACAACCAACCCAGCGTAATTGCCGTAACCAACCAATATAATCTGCCAAAATACCCCATAAAATATTTGTAAAAATCGTAACAAACAAAAATAGTGTCCAGATATTTTGCCATTCAGTTTTAGAAAATCCCAATCCATGATCCTGGGATGTTTTTCCAACTAAAAACCAAGGCATTACAACAGAAAATCCAAATAAAGGTGTCGTATTAATGATACGAACCAGCGCAGCCATAAATATATTCTTGTTTCTGAATAAGATGGTAATTGCCTGACCTAATTCAGCTGTTTTCTCTTTAAAAGTCAGATTGGCTTTTTCCTTGTTGGTCCTTGCATTATGCAACGTAATTAATGCAATCAGTCCACCGACAATAACCCAACCCAGAGACATCCATAAAGTATTGTATTCCCCAATCACCGGATTTATAAATCCTGGCAAAAAACCACCTATAACACCAAACCCAACAGAATATGCCGCCCAAAACCATCCCATTGCATTAGAAATTTGCAATTTATCAACATTGTAAATAACAAGCACAACAAAAGAATATAGAAACAAAGGATAGCCAAGTCCTCGAATGCCATAAAAAATCACCATCATCCAATAATTGTGATAGGTGAGGCCAAATATCATGAAGAATATATGCATGGCTGCCCAAATGGCAAATCCTGCAAACATCGCTTTTTGTGGAGTAATAATTTCCGCAACAACCCCAGAACACCATGCGGACAAGGCAACCATTAACCCATAGACAGTAAAGACAAAACCTGACTGTGCTTCAGAAAATCCTATATCAGTTATATATTTCGATAAAAAAGCGGCCTCAAATCCATCCCCGGCCATAAATATCGCAATTGCAATATATCCCCAAATCAAAGGAACCATCATAAAACCAAATAAAGGCTTTTCTGTATTCATAAAAATAATCCTTTATCCATAAGGTTAAAGAATTATTATCAATTCAATTTATTGTTATTATAGATTTACTTTCGTAATTTTCCATATATATTTGCCAATACTTTTTTATAATAATTTTAATATTTAAACGTTATATTGCTTTGCTGTTTAATAGATATACAAAGCAATATAATCAAGAATTCATGTGATGATCAGAATTGTATTGCAGTTATACAAGCAATCGCACCAAAAACAATACCTGGAGCGTTTGAGATTGCCACGGGCCAGTCTTTGATTTTAACAGCGTACCAAACCCATAATGCACCATTTACAGCAGCCACAGCCGGTTGATAAGGAGGTGTAATTTGACCATGAAGATTATCAATAATCTGAAAAACATATGAAACATACATACAACATGCTGTTATGGTGGCTATCCAACCCACAATATGAATGTATTTGGGAATTTGATCTTTTTCTAACATTTTTATTCTTTACCTTAGAATTATTGCAAGTTTTCTATTACGAAAATTAGTTCGAAAAATTATTTTATTGATAAAACAATGCAGTAATCGCAGCGATAATTCCAAATAAAATTCCAGGAGCATTCGCGATCGCTACGGGCCAGTTTTTGACACGTACAGCATACCATACCCACAGTATACAGTTTAAGGCAGCCACAGCGGGCTGATAAGGTGGAGTTGGATGACCATTAAGATTATTGATAATTTGAGGAATATAAGATACATACATAAAACATGCCGTAAGAATTCCGATTGTGCTTACAATATGTAAATATGTGGGAATTCGTGTATTGGTCATTTTGCAACTTTCTCAATAATAAGTTTAGAATTGTATCGTAGTATTCACCTTTATATATTTACGAAGGAAAGAAAAAACAATTAATAACATTAATTTATATTACAATAATAACTTTAATTAACAAATATTTTTTAAAATATAAAGATTAATTACTCTATATTTTTTATAATATTATTAAAATCCTGATATATTTCATTCTTTTTGTTATTTTTTAAAGGAAATTCTATGTTAAAAAAATTTTTATACATTTTTATATTTCTTATGATTATTTGCAATAGCTTCATTGCAAAAACCAATGCAAAGGATCCTTTTTTTATTCAAGAAGATCATTATGAAAACTGGTCGCTAACCAGAAATTACACTCGAACCTGGTTAACTTATACCGGACAGAATAATGATCTTGCAATAAGATTGCATCCTTACAGCTATTCATTAAGAATTTCCATTACCCTTAACAAATTACGGAGCAATCAACCCGTTATTGAACTAGATGTTGGTGATTTTACCTGTGAACTAAAGAAAGAGGAAACAGGCACTTACAAAACTGTCCTGGAACCTATTAGTACCGTTCAATTTATCAATAATCTGAAACAACAAAAAATATTCACATTAATTGTTGATGAACAAAAAAATTACACTATTCCCCTGAAGGGAATCAATAAGGCAATAAATGAAATGGAAAATTTCGCCAAAGATCATTACATTATTCTTCCCCCTCCATTTTCCTCAAAAATTGACGAATTCACGACAATGGATATACCCAATATCGTTCCTCCAGATCTATATCCCTTATTCAGACAACAGGCTGCACTGGCTAGAAAATGCAAAGAGGAAAAAAATGATAGGGAAACCTGCGAGAAAGAATATTCAACTGTTCTTGGTTTGCTAAAACAAAACAATATCTGTCAAAAAGAAAAAAATCAGTTCATGTTATCCTATAACAAATCCTCTCCAAAATCCTATCAATGGGTCAGTTGTAACGCTTCCCAGAAAGATAATGATTAAGGACTGATCCTGTATGAACAGCAATTGTTACAATTTATATTTGTAACAATTGCTGTAATTAAAAATATTTTTAAAATATTAAAAAGGCTGCACAATAACCATGATAACAATAATAATCATTAATATTGTAGGAATCTCATTCATCCAGCGATAAAATTTTTCAGAATGATGATTGTTATTTGCAGCAAATTGCCGACGCCAACGTGAACAAAACCCATGATATCCTGTTAAGATCAATAAAGCCACCAGCTTAACCACCCACCATTTTGCATGCCAATCAATGATCCCAGGAGTCAAGGCCAATAAAATTCCAAATAAAAAAGCCGCCATCATTGCAGGATTAATAATATAACGAAGCAATTTATACTCCATTATTTTAAATCTTTCATTTTCATCTGTTTCTTTGTTTACCTGACAATGATAGACAAATAACCGGGGCAAGTAAAACTGACCTGCCATCCAGGCAATAACTGAAATGACATGCAAAGCTTTTATCCACAGGACATAAGGCAATAGAGAGGACATCATTACTAATGTTCCCTGTTATGCTGAGATTGAACAATTTCCTTTATGATATCAGTAGCTTTCTGAAGAGAATCAACACGGATGACCCCTTTATAATTTGGTGCTGCTTTATTTAAATCCCTCAATAACATACAGGCCATCCCCGCATCATAGGCAGCTTTTAAACCTGTATCAGAATCTTCGATAACCAGACATTCATCAGGGTTAACCCCCTCTTTTTCAGCAGCATACAAATAAAGGTCAGGAAAAGGCTTTGAATTTCTAACCTCATAAGCAGAATGAATACGATCCTTGGGAAACCACTTCATCAATCCGGTTTTCTCAAATTTTGTTTTCATTTCCTCCTGTGAGGAATTCGAGCCGACACGATAAGGTATTTTCAAATCATGTAGGGTTTGCAGAATTGATTCAACGCCAGGAATTTTTTCCACATTGCCGAACATGCCCTCGACAACCTTTTTATGTGCTTCCTCAGCCCAGTTATCCGGTAAATTCCTTTTTGCATGCTTGGCTATCTTTTTTCCGATATCCACCATTTGCACTCCGGTAAATTCTTCACGGGCCTGTTTATCGGTTATGTTCCATCCGTATTGACGAGCTTCCTTTCCCATAATTTCTGCCACAATATGCTCACTTTCAACCAGAACACCATCGCAATCAAAAATAACCAGTTTTAAAGATCCATTAGTATGAACTGCCTGCGGTGCCTGTTGAATGACCTGTTTTATTCTATCGTCCATTCCCAATCTCCCAATTATTTCAAATTATGTACAGTGTTAACCAATTCTTCGACATGTTCAATAGGGGTTGCAGGTAATATTCCATGACCTAGGTTAAAAATATGTGGCCTGTTTTTCAATTCATGACATAAGCGATAAATTTCCTTCTGAAGCATGTTCCCGCCATATAACAGACACAAGGGATCAAGATTACCCTGGAATCCAACTGTGGGGGATACCTGACGGTTTAAAAAGGATATATCGTTATACTGATCCACTCCAACCGTATTTAAACCTGTCCGTTCAATATAGGTTAGCAGTTGTGCCCCGGCCAACCGCGGAAAACCGATAATCGGGACCAGAGGATAGACCTGTCTGATTCTGTCAATGATTTGTCGGGTGGGATCAATGACATAACGCTGAAACAGGGTTGAAGGGAGCAGACCTGCCCAACTGTCAAAAAGCATAATGGCTTCGGCACCGGCCCTTACTTGATGACAAAGATAGGTTGCTGTTGTTTCTGCAAGAAGATCAATGATCTTATCAAACAAGTCAGGATTTTGATAAATCATTTTAAACACAGTTGAAAAATCTTTCGAGGATTTACCTTCAACCATGTAACAGGCAACTGTAAAAGGCGATCCTGTAAATCCCATCAGGGTTACCGATCCAGGTAAGGCTTTTCCAATCGATTCACCGCTATTAAGCAATTTATTCAGATTTTGCAGGGTGATCAGGACCGGTTCAATTTTTTTATCAATCTGTTCCGGATGGAGTTTTTTCAGATCCTCCTCCGAATGAATAGGGTGTAAAATGGGGCCTTTTCCTTCAACAAACTGTAATTTTTGTCCCATCGCCCATGGCAGGATTAAAATATCTGAAAAAAGGATGGCGGTGTCAAAAGCAAAACGTCTTATGGGTTGCAATGTTATTTCAGCGGCAAGATCAGGTGTCAGACAACGTGTAAGAAAATCAGCCTGTTCCCTTAATTTTCGAAATTCAGGTAAAAATCTTCCTGCCTGTCGCATCATCCATAAAGGGGGTGGCCATATTTTTTCCCCTTTCAGAACTTTCATCAATTTTTTTTCAGATTTTAACATTCATATTCTTTCTTTTTCGTCTTGATAAAACAGTATCAAAATTTTTTTTCTTTTTCATGTCCTTTAAAATAAAAAGAAAATTTAAATTTTTTAATGTTTGTTTATAAATCCTGTTAGTACTGTGGTACCCGTTATTTAAAAAATGTACCCCATTTTTCCAACAGAGTGTACAGTTTTTAACAGGTTGAATTCATTAAATAAATTTAGGTTATCCAGATATTGTTAAACCAATCCTGTGTACAACTCACTGAAAAATAAAAAAGGGTACAATCCCCGGTACTCAGTACCTAACTGTTTTTCTTGAAATTTAATCCCCATGTACCTCATTGTACCCCAATCATAAAATCAGATGAAAAATTGTCAGAATCGATTTGGAAAAACCGAGAATAAAATTCATTGTAAATACATCTTATAATAGGTATTCTTTATTATGGGAAACCAAAATTTATTTTAGAAAGAGAATTTGAGATGGTAGAAAAACGACTGAATTATTTTAAGGCTGCTCCTGAAATGATGAAGGCCATGTGGAATTTGGAAGAGGCTTCAAAAAAGTCAATCCTTCCCGTTTCATTGAGGGAATTGGTAAAGATAAGGGCTTCCCAGATTAATGGCTGCGCTTTCTGCATTGATATCCATACCAAGGATGCCCTGGCTGCGGGCGAGGATTTGAAACGGATCTTGACCCTCAGTGCCTGGCGGGAGACATCCTATTTCAATGAACGGGAACAGGCTGCCTTATTATGGACGGAAACACTGACGCTTGTATCGGAAAAACATGCTCCTGATGAAATTTACAGTCAGGTCAGAAAACATTTTGATGATCAGGAAATTGTCGAGTTGACGGTTACCATTAATGTTATCAATGCCTGGAACCGTTTTGCGATCGCTTTTGCGACCAAACCTGAATAATTGATGAAATCCGGGATGTTTGTTGTTGGTTCAATCAATAATTGCTGTTCGGATGATAGATATGTTCGGATTTTGTTTTGAATATCTTTCCTGAAGTGGAGATTAATCAAAGAAAGCCGGAATATTGTCTGAATTTTTCATCATTTGATAAAAATTAAAAGTTACCATTTTTAACTTGCCATCTACAGGTTTAACCGTTATATATTTTTTTCAAAAGGGGCCATAGCTCAGTTGGGAGAGCGTCTGAATGGCATTCAGAAGGTCAGGGGTTCGATTCCCCTTGGCTCCACCATTTAAACGGGTTGGATATTGCCAATTCCTGACAGATACCTTGTTTTTCCTAAAAAAATCCATATTTACCTATCATGTTCTTGCCAGTTCATGACAGACTATGTGATAAAAAGTGGGTACAATATTTTGAATTATTAAATTCGCTTTCTTAAGAAACAAGTTTCAACGATAACATTCTATCCGCATTACAATTGGTTTCGGAATGATATATGAGGATAGTTCCTTGAATATCATTTCTGTTGACTGTTACAGTTTCAGTTTAGGCAAGGCATTGACAATTTTGCTTGTTGCCAGACTGACAGTGATGACACGAAGAAATAGTTCAAGCGGATATTTTGGATCATGCATGGTTTCAATGGCCCAGTCGTTGGCATCATTGGCAATGCCTGTTTTTTTGTCTGTTGTAACGGATTGGCGTTCCATAACCCATTCCAGGGCCGATTTTCCATTTACGATATAGTCATAGGCCTCCTCAGGTATGTTTCTGATGGTGAAACAGTCATTGTAAATGACTTCCGTTTTCTGGTTTCTTTGGGGAAATCTCATTTTGTTAACGTGAAATTCATGGTCTTTCCCCCCGACAATTCCTGATGGGGTAAGGGTTAACCCATCAATTTCAACCCTGGTGTAACAGTCAACAGTTTCATAATTCAGGTGCAGGTCGGCAAGCATGCGTCCCGCCTGTGTGAAGGCGGTAAAATCATCAAATGACTTGACACGGGGAATACGGGGAAGCTCCTTGGTCAGATTGTCCTCATAACGGCTGCGGTAATCTTCACTGTGAAGCAGGCCGTAAATGTAATAGAAAATATCCTCCCTGGTAATGGCCTGATCGGGATAGGCGGCCTGAAAATGTTTTAGGGCATCATTGGTGATGGCGTCCCGTCTTTTGGGTGTTTCCTTTTCCAACAAATCATTTTCACGGGGGGAAATGTCATAGAGATATAGGGGAAAACACTGGCCGTTGGCTTGTAATTGTACATCTGGAATAACATTGCATATTATACAGCTGAATTTTTTTGTAACTCCCAAACCTGTAATACTGATAACTCGATTATCAGTCTGTGCAGTTGGAAAAATCTGTGGCATTTGATAACGTCTTTCATTGAAATATTTATTAAAATACAAATAAGATTTCGTGAAGGGACGATATAGGGATTTATACAGGGAGGAAGAATCAAATTTATATTTTTTTCCTTTTTCTAAATTTTTTTTATTATCAACTCCCCATGAAAACCTGGTTGAATCAAAAATGACGAAATCTTCAGCCTTTATAATTTTGGTGGATTGGGGTTGGGCAAGATAGCGATCAACCTCGTCATTGTAGAACTGAATGGAATTTTGGATATTGGCAATCAATTTTTTGGATGAGGCATTATAAACCCAGGCATCTCTACTTGTTGCAACGCCACGAGAATAGTTGTCAAATATGCTTATTGTCTGCCTATCCTTTTTATCACCCATGGAGATATGGGTATTGAAATCGGGATCACGCTGATTGATCCAGTCATTGAACCGGTCAGGAACAATATTGATCCAGCCATTGTGTCGGGTGATTCCATCGATATTGCCGAATTTCCGTATTGTTTCCAGTTTTTGCTGACGGGTGAGGTAATCTCCAATATCATGGAAATATATTTGTCCCCTCTGGTTTTTATTGGGGTTTTTAACCAGAATTGAAATGGCAATGGGGGCACGACTGCCTGAACCAAAAATTTGTCCCCCTTCTTTTCGTGCTGTTTCACTTGCAGTTCTTGTATTACCGCGTAAATGAAAAATATAAAGGCTGGTGAATTCTTCAGCCAGACATTTTCTCAAACCATCACCAGTGTTGCTGTCGATAAAGCTGGCATTGCTGACAAATCCGAGAACACCGCATTCCATGATTCGATCCGATGCCCAGCGGATGGCCCTTATGTAACTGTCATACAACGCGTTTTTATTGGTTGCCGTTGAATATTTGGCATAGGTTTCACGAATTCTTTCATCCAGGTCTGGATAGGAAAGATTGGCATTATTGTCATTGGCGGATTCCTGCCCAGCGGAATAGGGCGGATTGCTCATGATAACCTGAATGTCAAGCGCCTGCTGACGGGAAACCCGTTCATTGTTTTCCTTTAGCAGGATATCCTTCCCGATATCCTTTTGCCTGCCTTTCGCCATTTCGAACGTGTCGGCCAGACAGATTCCGGCAAAGGATGTATATCCCCCTTCTTTCTTTTCTGTTTTGTCAGTATCGTTTTGTTGCGTCATTATACTGTGATAGGTTGATTCAATATTGATCGTGGCGATATAATAGGCCAGCAGGACAATCTCATTGGCATGGATTTCACGTTTATATTTGTGGGGTAGTTTGTCCTTTGTGATAATGCCGCTTTGCAGCATCCTTGTGATGAAGGTTCCGGTACCTGCAAAGGGCTCAAGAATATGGACATTGGGTTCGGCGAGACTGCTGCCAAATTCGGTTTTCAGGACATGCTCGATGCTGTGGATGATGAAATCCACCACCTCAACCGGTGTGTAGACAATTCCCAGCCTTTCGGTCATGCGTGGAAAGGCATTGCGAAAGAATTTGTCATATAGCTCGATGATGATGCGCTGTCTGCCCTGTGCGCTGTCAATGCCCGTGGCACGCATTTTTACGGATTCGTAAAAGGCCTGCAGGGTTGCACGTTCCTTGTCCAGTTTCTCCCTGTCCAGCTGTTCAAGGATTTTCTGCATTGCCTTTGAAATGGGATTGTGCTCGGTAAACCGGTAATGTCCGAACAGGGCGTCAAAGACAGGTTTTGTGACCATATGCTGGGCCAGCATTTCAATGATTTCATGATCATCGAGATTTGGGTTGATATCGTCCCGCAACTCGTTGGCAAATTCGTTGAAAAGATGAATGGCCTGATGATTTTTCGGGTTGTCCAGAATGTGCTGGATGCGATCGATATGGGTTTGGGCAATTTTGGCGACATCATTTGCCCAGTCCTCCCAGTGATGCCGGTTTCCACATTTTTTAACGATTTTGGCATAGAGGGCCCGTTCAATTTCCCCAACCTCAAAGACCAGGTCTCCCTGCCGGTTCGATGCGGGTTGGGAAGCCTGGCCAATAATATGGCTTTTTCTCGCCCTGGCCACTAATTCCTGAGATCTGGTTTGCTTTTGTCTTTTGGGGCTGATCTTGTCGGCAACAGCGATCACCTCTATTCTTGAGGGGGCCTTTCCATTGAATTCCAGCTTGTTGATGGTTGCGTCAAAACGGTCATCATGGGAACGGAGGGCATTAAGAACCTGCCATACAACACGATAGGTCTGATTGTCATCCAGTGCCTTTTCAGGCTCAATTCCTGCCGGTATGACAATGGGCAGTATGACATATCCCAACTTTTTTCCGGGTGCCTTGCGCATAACCCGGCCAACGGATTGAACCACGTCCACCTGGGATGAACGGGATGTCAGGAAAAGAACGGCATCCAGTGCCGGAACATCTACCCCTTCGGACAGGCATCGGACATTTGACAGTATGCGACAGGTATTTTCTGGTATTTCGGATTTCAGCCATTCCAGTTTCGTTTCCTTTTCCCCCGCGTTCATTCCCCCATCAATATGTTCTGCCTCGCAAGTCATGCTCAAGGCCCTGTCCGGAAGTGCGTCAGGATTTTCTTTTGAACGTTCTTCGGTTTCGTGATGTTGATATTGTTCAACAACCTTGCCAAACATCTCGGCGATTAGTTTGGAACTGACTTTGTGTGTCCTGCCTTTATAGGTTGCCTCAATGACCTGGCAAAAGGCAACGGCGCGTTGCATGGGATCCGCCGAATTATCGGGATTTTCATACAGACCCTGTTTAGACAGGGCTTTCCAGCAACCAACGATTTTTGCCGCATCATCAACCTTCAAGGCATTATCCTGATCCTTCAGCAATTCTTGCAGGCGTCTGTTGATGTGGCTTTCCTCCACGGCCAGAACGATGACTTTGTAATCAACCAGCAAGCTCCGTGATACGGCCTGGGAAAATGTGATGACATATAAATCCTCACCATAGATAGCCGGATCATCCATTGAATAGACGACAATAGATTCATCCCTGGCCTTTTTCTTGCTGGCTTCGGCATAAATCCGGGGGGTTGCGGTCATGTATAAACGTTTTTTTCCAAGAATATATTCATTGTCATGAATTCTGACAAATGCGGATTCATCATCCCCCTCATATGTTGCACCCGTCGTACGGTGTGCTTCATCACAGATGACCAGATCGAATGCCGGAATGGCGTTTTCATCCTGTTGCGCCTGGTTAAGAACCTCGATGGAATGATAGGTTGAAAAAATGACCGTCATGGCTTCGGGATTATTATCAAGGGCCACGTGAAACGCTTTTTTCAAACTTTCGGCATGGGTTGTTGCCGGATATTGCAAATCACTGATTCCCGCAATGACACGGTCATCCTCCCTGGCATGTTTCTTGCCTACATCACTGTCTGAACATACCGCGAAACTGTTTATTCCAATGGCACTCTCTTGCGTCCATTCTGTAAGGCTCTGACTGAGCAGGGAAAGGCTTGGAACCAGAAATAATACGGTTTTCCCCTTACCTGCCATGGTTTCGGCAATTTTTAGCGAGGTAAATGTTTTTCCTGTACCACATGCCATGATCAGTTTGCCGCGATCCGCGGTTTTCAGGCCATGTTGCACGGCTTCCAGGGCGGACGCCTGATGATCAAGCAGCTTTTTCTTGGGTTTTAAAACCGGTTTTTCTTCATGCAAGTATTTTGACCAGTCAATAACACTCTGTTCCAAGTGATGCAGATCGATCTTGCTGACCGGGGGATTCTGATTTTCCAGGGCATTTTCAGCATTTTCTGTCCATTTGTCAGTCGTGGATATGATATAGCGATAGGTAAAATATTTCTTGCCCGAAGCGGTAAAGAAGCTGTCTATGTCATTTTTGCTGATTGTCCTGTCCGGATCATAGTTTTTGCATTGAAAGGCATGAAGTTCATTATTCAAAGTGACCCCGACCAAATCAATACCCGTGTCCTTTTTATCTGTGATGTTCAGGATCTTTCCATAACAGGACACCCAGTCAGAATAGGGTAAAATATCTTTGTATTTATTTTTATAAGCCGGTTCAGTTTTGAAATACTTGATCATCAGGTTTTCAAAACTGGTTCCCTTATCCCGTTCCGTTTGCGTTGCATGACGGAATTGTTCCAGTAAATTCTGTAATGCCGAGGTCATTTTAAATGATGAATACTAAAAAGAAATTAACAAATAATCAAAATTATTAAATTTTCTTACCTTTTTGAAATAACATTGTTGGTAAATATCGTTCCATTCCATCAAATTATTTTGATAAATCAATTAATTTATTAATAATCGGTCAATTGATTATGATTCGCATTGTCTAAAATATTTATTAATTATTTCAATTGGTTATATAATATGTTTTAATACAGAACATAATTTCATTCACAATGATCCTGCAATATTAGGTACAATCATCTCAAGGGGTTCAGTCATGACAAATATATGGATGCATATTGGTATTGGTTCTTTTCAGCGTGCCCATCAGGCATGGTATCTTCATCGTTTGTTACAGGAAAATACCAGGGAAAAATGGATTGTGGCGGCTGGGGGGATACGCAAGGATACGGCTCCGTTGTTGGACGCCCTGTCAAAACAGGATGGTCAGTATATATTGGAAACCGTCACCCCAAAAGGTGAACGAGATTATGAAAAAATCACATCTATTCAAAAAATCCTGCCCTATGATGATAAAATGCAAGGCCTTGTTGAACAGGGGATCAGGCCTGAAACAAAAATTATTGCTTTTACCGTTACAGAAGGTGGATATTACCTGGATACCAATCATCAGCTTGATAAGAGCAGCAGGGATATCCAGTCTGAACTCAAGGGTGAAATCTGCACGATTTATGGTGCCTTAAAGGCAATTCTAAAGGAAAGAATTAGAAAGGGTGGCCAACCTGTCACCCTGTTAAGTTGTGATAATTTACGTCACAATGGGGAACGTTTCAGAAACGGGTTTATCGAATTCCTGAAACTGTCTCGGGAAGACCAGTTGCTGGAATGGGTAAGGAAAAACACTTCCTCTCCAAATACTATGGTGGATCGTATCACCCCCCGTCCCTCAGCCGATTTACCGGAACGGGTATATGGGGCCACGCATTTCAGGGATGCCGCCCCCGTTATGGCGGAATCATTCATTCAATGGGTTATCGAGGATCATTTTATCGATGGTCGCCCCGAACTTGAGAAAGTCGGGGTTGAAATGGTAAAATCGGTTGATCCATGGGAAGAGGCAAAAATTCGTATCCTGAATTCAAGTCACAGTTGTGTCGCTTGGGCGGGAACCTTGGCAGGGCTCTCCTTTATTCATGAGGATGTGGCCAATGCTGAGATCAGGAAAATGGCATGGAATTATGTTACAGAGGACGTTATCCCTTGTCTGACACCAAGTCCCCTTGATTTGGCCAGATACAGGGATGTTGTATTGGATCGTTTTAGTAATCCGTATATAAAAGATACGAATCAACGCGTGGCTGCAGACAGTTTTTCCAAAATCCCGGGGTTTATTACACCCACCTTAACCGAATGTTACGATCGGGGTAAAACACCTGATGCAACTGCCGTTTTACCGGCATTATTTTTTGTTTTCCTGGAAAATTATGTAAAGGATCTAATTCCCTATCAATATCAAGATGGTATTATGGATCAGCAAGCTGTTCACGAAATGTTCAAGGCAGGGGACCCCGTTGCGGAATATGCGGGAGACAAAATGCTGTTCGGGAAATTGGCAGGCAAACCAGAATTTGTAAAATTATTACACAACAAAATTAATTATTTGAGAGGTTGGCAGAAAAAAGTTAATAATTAGTTATGAAACCCTTAACCAGCATTAAAGCCTGTTGAGTGTCAATTACACCAGAATTGAGGGTTATTTTAATGAATTTAATTTTGTGAAGTTGATAATTTTATGAAAATTGGTATTGCAATAACTACATTTAACCGGATTGAATATTTAATAGAACAAATACGCCTGATCCAAAAGTTTTCCTTGAATGAATATGAACTGATTGTATGTGACGATGGTTCAACAGATGAAACGGTTGATGTTTTAAACAGGGAAAAAATAAATTACATCACGGGAAAGAACAAGGGTATCGCCTGGAATAAAAACAGGGGGATTTACTACTTGGCCAACTATACGCAAGCCGATATGTTTATTTTACTGGATGATGATATTTTCCCAACGATGTATGGATGGGATGTGGAATGGGCAAAGGCAGCCCAAATTCATGGACATGTCACCTTTGTCGTTCCAGAATGGAAGGACAAATTGCTTTATGGTGATTGTAATGCGCAGAATCCGGGCATATCCCCACTAATTGCGGGTTCATGTATCACGGTCAGCAGGGAGGCTTTTCCCCTGGTCGGTTATATGGATAACCGTTTTGGGCGTTATGGACATGAACATACGGATTATTCAACAAGATATGTTAAATCTGGATTTGGGGGAATTATCAGGGAAGATAATTCCATCGTTTATGCGGTTATGGATAGTGGATTAAAATTGATGCCCATTCCCTCAACAGGTTCCCCAGAAGAAGCAAGAAATAATGAAAAAACGTTAAATGACCTAAAAGAGGAGCCGCTTTTCCGGTACCCCTGGTTTTCACGAAATCAAAAACAGGAATTCCTGAATGATTTAAAAGATAAAAGTCAAATAGTTCATTTAAAAGAATGGGACATTATTCGTGAATTTGATCAGGATTTTTATCTGGAAACCTATCCTGATGTGAAAGCGGCAGGTATTAACCCTGTTCAGCATTATATTCTTTATGGATGTAAAGAAAATCGAAAAATTAAACCAGAATAATGAAACGTATTTATTATCTTCTATTGGAATTTTAAAAGTTAATAATTAATTAATAAATGAGGTGCTTATAAAGTAAATAAATTTTTTTTATTTGTTAAATTTTTTATTTGCTTAATCGACGAATAATCTAGATTGGGTGACTATGAAAAAAAAACAAGATTTATTAATCAGTATTGATGGTGGAGCCACTAAATCCATCATACAAATTTTTACAGCTGATGGAAAATTTTTATTAGAAAATAAAGGGGGGCCAGCGAATATTGCGAGTAACACGCAAGAAAGCTGGTTTTCTATTAAAGAAACTCTGGATAACAGTTTAAAACAATTGGATATTACACCAGAGGATGTTAATTTATATGGAGGTGCTGGTCTGGCCGGTGCAGAGGTTCCTGTTGCCCGTGAAAATTTTAGGAAATTATGCACAGGTTTTGAAAAATTTATTTTTGAAACAGATGCTCATACATCATGTCTAGGTGCGCATAAAGGTAAAAATGGCGCGGTTATTGCCATTGGAACAGGGACAGTGGCCTATGCCATTTTCAATGATAAACATAAAAAATTAAGCGGCTGGGGTTTTCCGCAGGATGATCAGGGAGGTGGAGCCTGGCTGGGATTGCAATTGATATCTGACATGTTGCAACGTATAGAGGGACGTAAGCCGGAAACCGATTTAAGCAGAAAATTATATAACCATTTAAAGCGGCAGGGAGAGGATCCAATGTTGTGGGCAGTAAGAGCGCAACCACAAAAATTTGGTTCTTTGGTTCCATGGCTGATTGAGCAAGCGGAAACTGGATGTTCTGACGCAAGTTTATTCTTGGATAAAGCAGCGGAAATTATATCTGATTTGGCTTTGGCATTACTAAAAGACGAATATGCGGATCTTCCTCTGTGTTTATTAGGGGGACTGGCAAATATTTTCTTATCTCGATTATCTCCAAAAGTGCGTGAACATATTATTCCTGCTCAAGGTCAATCTTTAGATGGTGCCTATTATCTGGCGCTTCAAGCATATAAAAATAAGGAAGTACATTAATGGAAGTCATTATTCGCCCAGATGCAGAGAAAACAGCACAGTTGGCGGCAACTTTTATTGCCCAGAAAATCAAAGAAAAACAAAAGATTGTTTTAGGACTGGCAACGGGTCGAACCATGGAACGGATTTATGCAATTTTGGTCCAGATGCATAAAAATGAAGGGCTGGACTTTTCCGGATGTCATTCTTTCAATCTAGATGAATATATTGGTTTGTCCGCAGAAGACCCCAATTCTTATCGTAGCTATATGGATTATCATTTATTCAGGCATGTGAATATTGATTTGAAAAATACACATGTTCCAAACGGTATGGCACAGGATGTGCATTCTGAAGGTAAACGTTATGAAAAAGAAATTCGTAAAGTGGGCGGAATAGATCTTCAATTGTTAGGTATTGGTGAAACCGGTCATATTGGTTTTAATGAACCCTTGTCCGCGTTAATGTCACGAACCAGGGATAAAAGCTTAACCCCTCATACACGTCAACAAAATGCAGAAATGTTTGGAGGAGATCCGGAAAAGGTTCCCAGTCGTGCAATGACCATGGGTGTTGGTACGATTTTGGAAGCGCGGTCAATCCTATTGGTTGCCTTAGGAGAAAGCAAAGCATCAATTTTGGCAAAGGCAGTTGAGGGACCTATCACTTCGATGATTAGTGCGTCTGCACTACAGCTTCATTCTGCATGTAGGATTCTGGTTGATGAAGCGGCAGCCTCTCAATTGTCAGGTCGCCAATATTATGATTGGGTTTTCCAAAACGAACCTGAATATGCCCAATATCATTAAAAATAACAATTCAAGGCGTGGATAAAAGGAAAATATATGTCTAATCAGATATCGCCTAATGTTCCTCAGAATACGACAAAACCTCTTATTATTGTAGGTGTTCTTTTTTTTGTTATTGGATTTTTTACTTGGATTAATAGCCCTCTAATCCCTTTTGTAAAAGTTGCTTTTTCGCTTGATGATTTCAATGCTTTTTTTGTTTTATCTGCTTTTTACATATCCTTTTTTGTTTTTTCACTTCCCGCCTCATGGGTGTTAAAAAAGACAGGCATGAAAAATGGCTTGTGTATTGCATTGATTGTCATGGCAATAGGTGCATTAATTTTTGGCCAGTTTATAAAATCTCATTGGTATACTGGGGTTTTAATAGGTTTATTTATTATTGGGGTTGGATTGTCGTGTCTACAAACCGCTGTAAATCCTTATGTTAGTATTTTGGGGCCTATTGAAAAAGGTGCCCAAAGGCAGGCAATAATGGGTATTTGCAATAAGGGTGCTGGTATTCTTGCCCCTGTAATCTTTGGAATGTTTGTTACAAATATCAGTGGCATCCAGGAACGTATTGATGCCGCCAAATCCATTAGTGAGAAAACGCAAATTATATCTGTTTTTGCTGATAAAGTTTATTATCCATATATGGGAATGGCATTGATTTTGCTTTTGGTTGCTTTTGGAATTTATCGTTCGACTTTACCAGAAATCAACAATGAAGATGATGGACAGCAAAAAGGAAACAGTGGTGGAATTCCTACCTCTCCTCGTTTATGGTTTGGTGTTTTGTGTATCTTCACCTATGTAGGTATGGAAGTTTTGGCTGGAAGTGCCATCGGTACTTATGGATCAGATTTTCATATTTCTCTCGATATTACCAAGTTTTTTTCTTCTTTTACCCTTTCTGCAATGTTGGCCGGTTATTTTGCAGGAATTATTATTACCCCTAAAATTCTTTCCCAAGAAAGTTATCTGGTTGTATCCAATGTTTTAGGCATTATTTTTGCTATTGGTGCATGGTTGACCACCGGATATATTTCAATTACTTTTATCGCTCTATTGGGATTTGCCAATTCAATGATGTGGCCCGCTATTTTTCCAATTGCCATACGTGGTTTGGGTGAACGAACAGCTAGTGGTGCAGCTTTAATGGTAATGGGGATTTGTGGAGGTGCTGTTATTCCGCAAATTTACAGTTATTATACGAAATTTATTGATTTTCAAACGGTTTTTGCAAGTATAGCCATTATTTGTTACACGATTATGGGTTTATATGGCATTTATGGTTATTTTGACCTGAAAAGAGGCAAAGCATCTCGACCTGTCATTATTAATGAGGGTGCATAGGGATGACCAATTTACAAGGACGTATTGTATTACGTGATCGGGTTGTTACAGGTAATATATCTTTTGGTGAGATAATTTCTGATATAGAGGCTGGAAATTTATCCAATAAAGATCCACAATATTATATTCTGCCGGGTTTTGTTGATGGTCATGTTCATGGTGGAGATGGCGCGGATACAATGGATGGTGCGGAGGCAATTGAAAGGCTTTCAAGATTTCATATGCATCATGGCACGACAACCATTCTACCAACAACCATAACACGGCCATGGAAAGAAATTCTTGATTCACTTCGGGCAGTTAAAGAGGTGCGACAAAAGGGATTGGCGGATCTTCCCGATATTCGAGGTGCCCATTTGGAAGGTCCTTTTATCAGTAGTAAAAAACTGGGTGCCCAGCCTCCATTTAATATCATGCCAAAGGCAGAAGTGCTTCAGGAAATGATAGATCTGGATATTGTCAGAGTCATTACCATTGCCCCTGAAGTTGAATATATTGAACAGGCTGTTCCTTTATTAACCAAGGCTGGAATTCGTGTCAGTTTGGGACATACGGCATGCAGCTATAGCCAAGCCCAACATGCTTTGCAAATAACTCATACACATCATGGTGTTGTGGGGGGAACCCATTTATTTAATGCAATGGGTGGGATTGAAGGACGCGCTCCAGGTCTTGCCGGGGCCATATTAGATGATGATAAGGCATACGCTGAGATGATTTTTGATACCCATCATGTTCATCCTGTCAATTTTCGATTGGCACATCGTCAAAAACCCGATCATTTGCTGTTTGTGACAGATGCGATGCGTGGAGCTGGAATGCCTGAGGGTGAAAGTGAATTGGGTGGACAGAAAGTGATCATTAAAAATGGTTGTGTGATGGGAATGAATGGACATCTTGCAGGAAGTGTCCTAACGCTTGATCAAGCCTTTCGTAACGCTTTGGTTCATGGGGCAACACTACCGGAAGCGACACGTTTGGTAAGTACAAATGCAGCCCAATATCAGGGATTGACTGATCGTGGTGAGATCGCACTTGGAAAAAGGGCAGATTTTGTTGTGATGAATGCCAATATGCAGGTTGAACAGGTTTGGATTGCAGGCAAAAGAAGAGTCTAGCTACAAATTGGGTTTAAATTCTGATATGGAGCCTAACCTTGTTTGAGGTTAGGTTTTTTTATTTGATATTTGATGAGAGAATGGAGGTAAATAATTTGTTCTGAAATTATCTGAAACATAGTATTATAAAACAGTAAATACATTCAAAAGGGGTAAAACTTGAATAAATATTTTGTTAATATTGGAATATTATTATCGGTTTTTACCCTGTCCAATTGCCAGGCGGCCAATAAAAGTAATCATAAAATCTCATTTCCCGCCCAAAAAATAGGGATGCCCAATCCCGCCTCTGTTTATTGTCTAAAGTTGAAGGGAAAGCTGATCAAAAAACAAAATAATCTTGGAGAATATAATGATTGTCTTTTACCTGGTGGACAGGTTATTGAGGAATGGACATTATTTCGCAGAGACCATTCCGTTAAGAATTAGGAAACCAATGGTATTTATGAAACATTCTTGATTAATATCGATTCCATTATCTTGAATATTTGAAAGTCTATAGAATGATTTATGTACGTAAGGCAAATGCAAGAGGGCATGCCAACCATGGCTGGCTTGAAACCTATCACAGTTTTTCGTTTGCAAATTACTATGATCCGGATTTTATGGGGTTTTCAGATGTAAGGGTAATTAATGAAGATCGGGTACAGGTGGGTAAAGGGTTTGGTCAGCACCCACACAAGAATATGGAAATTCTTTCCTATGTATTGGAAGGAACCATTGAACATCAAGATAGTATGGGTTTTAGGGAGCGGGTAAAAGCCGGCGAGTTTCAGATCATGAGTGCCGGTACCGGAATTCATCATTCAGAATATAATCCCTCTGATCAGGAAACGTTACATTTTTATCAGATATGGATTAAACCAAATGAAATAAATATTAAGCCACGGTATGAAACAAGATATTTTCCTGAGGTTGAGGGTAGGCAACTCATTTTATCATCAGACGCACGTGAAAATTCCCTAAAGATTTACCAAGACATGAATCTTTGGCGTTGGCGATTTAAGGCACAAGAAGATCATGAATATACAATTTTAAAAAGATACGGAAATGTATGGATTCAAGTTGTTACTGGTGAATTGAGAGTAAATGGACAATTGATTCAAACAAGTGATGGCGTTGCTGTTTTTGATGAGGAAAATATTCAGATCACAACAGTTAAAGCTGCTGAAATATTGCTTTTTGAATTATTGTAAATGTTTGTAACCCATTAAAACAAATCCAAAAAAGGATTTGCTTTTTTATCTAAGTGTGTAATGTTACCTTTTCAGAAATACTATCCGGTTTAAACCCAAGAATTTTACCGAAAAAAGCTAGCTCCAGCTCAAGAACCCTTTTTACGGTTGCCTCTTGTTTAAATCCATGTCCTTCTTCTTTAAATGTATAATATGCATGGAAAATATGGTTGTTTTTTAAAACTTTAATAATATTTTCTGCCTGTGATGGAGGGACCACCATATCTTTAAGGCCTTGAAAAAGAATAAGGGGACATGCAATTTGATGAATATGGGTCAAAGGGGAGCGTTCATGATAAAGCTCTTTTTCTTCTGGATAAGATCCGATAAGACCATTTAAATAGTTGGATTCAAATTTATGTGTTTCCTCGGCTAGGGCTGTTAAATCCCCCACACCATATAAACATGATCCTGCAGCAAAAATCTTGGACTTGACTAGGGCTGATAATACGGTAAAGCCTCCTGCGCTACTGCCTTTTATGACGATTTTTTTTGGGTCAACCTTTTGTTGCTTGATTAGATAGTTACAGGCATCAATACAATCCTGGACATCCAGGATTCCCCATTTTTTTTGTAATGCATTCCGGTAGGTTTTTCCAAAACCCGTAGATCCTCGATAATTAACATCAACAACCGCGAAACCTCGACTGGTCCAGAATTGTATCTTTGGATTGTAACTGTTAACAGTTTGACCTGTTGGTCCACCATGAGCAATGACCATCAAGGGAGGTAATTCATTTTTATTTGGTTGAAAATACCGATTGGTTGGTGGATAGAAAAAACCATAAGCATATTGATGGTCCTGTGTTGGGAAACATATAGTATGTCCAATGGAAATGTCTTCCTTGTGTATATGAACTAGACTTGATATTTGAATAACCTGTTTATTGTGATGATTATCCTGGTAAATGATTTCCGTTGGTCGGGAAGTTGAGCAGTTTATCCAGGCAAATTCATTATTTTTTATGGGAACAGGACAGTATTCAGGTTGATCTAGGGAAATTTTTTTGATTTTATTATGACTTATGACAAATGTTTCAGGAAATCCCTGATGAATAGCCTGGACAACAAAATTATTATTTGAAACCGGATACCAGTTTTTTTGGCCAAAAATCCAATGTGGTTTACCAATTTCGGCATTCATCTGGGTAATGGCTCTTAAGTTATCAGCTTCGTCAGTGTGCAAGTTTACATGGTAAAGATTCCACCAATTTTCACGGTCACTGCAAACATAGAGCTGATTATTTTCTGTCCAGCCTGGTTCAATCAGAGATTCAATTTGTTTATTACCAGCCAAGATCCTTTTATTTTTAATCGCTTTATCCTTAATATCAAAATCTGCACAACATAAATACGTTGATTCCCATGGCATGAAAGGATGATACCATTCAATCCAGGCGAGCTTCGCTTGATCCTTTGATAATGTTGGTGTGCTATAAAAATCAGCCTTTTCATCCAGTGTTATCATTATATTTGGATTATCCAATGAAAATAGAACAAGACTGTTTTTAACATTATTTGTTGAATGATCTTCACAAACACAGAAAACATGTTTATCAATCAAGTTAAAGCTGGCAAAACGCAAGGTTTTGTCCTGATACAGACAAGTAGCCTGCCGATCTTGTGAAACAGTCCAAATCCCACCTGTATAAAGATCGCTAAAAACAATACTGTTTTTATGAACGCTATAGGATC
This sequence comes from Commensalibacter sp. ESL0382, assembly GCF_009725775.1. Taxonomy (NCBI): domain Bacteria; kingdom Pseudomonadati; phylum Pseudomonadota; class Alphaproteobacteria; order Acetobacterales; family Acetobacteraceae; genus Commensalibacter; species Commensalibacter sp. ESL0382. Next base: position 7,927 of record NZ_WNII01000001.1, on the reverse strand, counting down.
CTCCACCATATTCATGTACCTTATTTCCAACAGAAAATGATGGTGTGGTTATATCCTTTATACCCTTGTTTTTATTCCATTGGACAAGAACGGTTCTGTTTTGTTCCTGTGGACGTCTTTCAAGCCAATATATGTTTTCCTCATCTATTTGTAATTCGGAAAAAATAACGTTCTTTCCTGCAACAGTTTCCGTTGTGAAAGGGGAGGGCCAACTTCCACAAGGGCCATTTTTTTTGAACATATTCATAACAAACTCGATAAAAATTAAATCTTTCTTAATTGGTTAGAATCGGTCATAAAGATAGTAAGATTTTTAGAAATGAAACAATATGGATTTTAAACACTGTTAGATTATATTTTACAATTTGTTCATCATTATGAATCCCATGCCTATTATATTGTTGGTCTTATCATTATGTTGGAAAGTATGGGATTAATCCTACCAGCTGAAAGCTTGCTGATTACCATATCCATTTACTGTGCCTCTCATTACAGTAGCCTCAATATTAATTATATTGCCTTATCCGCGATTGTCGGTGCGATTATGGGGGATAATTTTGGATATCTTATTGGTCGTATTGTTGGATATCCAGTATTGAAAAAATATGGTCCTAAATTCAAATTGACCCCAGATCGTCTATTATTAGGACAATATTTGTTTAGGCATCATGGGGGTAAAGCTGTTTTTTTTGGACGTTTTGTTGCCATTTTAAGGTTTTTTACGGCTTTATTGGCAGGTGCAACACATATGCATTGGAAGGATTTTTTAATCTATAACGCTTTGGGGGGTATGTGTTGGGCAGGTGCCTTTACATATACCGCATATTTCCTGGGTCAGGAATTTCTTAGACTAAAAGGGACTATAGGCCTTGTTATAGGGATTATCTTTGTTGTAGTTGCTGTTCTGGTGTTTATATTTTTACGTAATAACGAACATAGGCTTGTTAAGCGTGCAGAACAGGAACTAAAAGTTGATAATAATAAAAAATCATGATTTTTCAAATATCCAGAAAATTGGTGATCTTCCAGCCTTGTAGGCTTTTTGTTCGTAACGGGTTGATGGCCAGTTTTCAGGACGTTTGTTCGTTTGCATGATTTTCTTGAAATAGGGTTGATTCTCCATGGTTTCTTCAACCCATGCCTGATAGGTTGGATCATCACTTGCAATATGCCATTGTCCTTTGAGAGTTAGAATACGATGAAGCAAAGGCAGACGTTCTGGATGGACAAACCGTCTTTTTGCATGTCTCGTTTTTGGCCAAGGGTCAGGAAAAAGCAGAAAAACCTTTTCAATTGAATTTTCCGGTAATGCACGGATCAAGATACGTGCATCTTCATTCCATATCCGAAGCATATTTGGAACAGTTGCTTCTGTTTCCTTAACATCTTCCTGAACAAGATTGGATAATAGGGAACAAATTCCGTTTTCAAATACCTCACATGCAATATAACCAATATCAGAATGTATTTGGTGCTGGGCAAGGCTGTGCTCACCTCCCCCAAACCCAATTTCCAGCCATAATGCCCTGGGCTGACTTTCAAAAGCCTCAAAGGGGTGTTTGATATTTCTGGTTGGGAATTTGATTCGGGGAAGATAGTCTGAAAGAAGCCGTTTTTGTCTGTCGCGTAAAGGATGACCACGACGACGCCCGTACAAACGGTCTTTGGGTAGGGATGAATCTGTTTTGGAAAAAGGCTCTTGAGCACTTTCTCCACAAGAACCTTTTTGAATTATGGTCATATACTTAAGTTTTAACGATTAAAAGCATTTTGCAAAGCATCAACAAGATCAGTTTTTTCCCATGTAAAATCATCTTTTACCGGGTCTGGATGGCGTCCAAAATGACCGTAGGCTGAAGTTTGTTTGTATATGGGACGATTTAATCGTAAATGTTTACGGATGCCTCTTGGAGAAAGATCCATTAATTCACGTAAGACTTTTTCAAGTTTTGCTTCATCAATGTCTTTGCCTGTTCCATGTAAATCAACATAAACAGAGAGAGGATGGGAAACTCCAATCGCATATGAAATTTGCAGGGTACAAAGATCAGCAAGACCGGAAGCTACAATATTTTTGGCAAGATAACGACAGGCATATGCTGCTGAGCGATCAACTTTGGTTGGATCCTTACCCGAGAAAGCTCCCCCACCATGAGGGGCAGCCCCACCATAAGTATCGACGATGATTTTACGACCTGTCAGGCCACAATCGCCATCAGGACCTCCAATAACAAAAATTCCTGTAGGATTGACATAAAATTCTTTGTCTGGACACATCCAGCCTTCTGGCAATGTATTCGTAATCAGTTCTTTTAAAACGTCACGAATATTTCCCTGTGGCATGGATTCCTCATGTTGGGTTGATAAAACAACAGAGGTTGCGCCAACAGGTTTACCGTGAACATAACGCAAGGTTACCTGACTTTTTGCGTCCGGAAGAAATCCTTTACCCTTAGGGTCACTTGATTTACGTAGGTCATTGAGATTTTTTAGGATCTTATGAGCATAATAAATTGGGGCAGGCATTAAGGTTTCGGTTTCAGACGTTGCAAAACCGAACATGATTCCCTGATCGCCAGCGCCTTCATCTTTACTTTCATTACTGTCAACCCCGACTGCGATATGGGGAGACTGTGCATGTAACAGGTTTAATATATTTGCGGTTTTCCAAGAAAAACCGTCCTGGTCGTATCCAATTTCACGTATGGTTTCACGGGCTTTTTCATTAAGCATTTCTTTGGTAATGCTTTTCGGGCCACGCAGTTCTCCAGCCAAAATTACCTGATTGGTTGTAACAAGAGTCTCACAAGCTACGCGCGCTTCTGGATCTGCGGCAAGGTAGGTATCCAAAATGGTGTCGCTGATACGATCGGCAACTTTATCTGGATGACCCTCTGATACCGATTCCGAAGCGAACAGAAAATCGCTATTGTTTCGCATAATTTTTCTGCTATCTCACTAATAAATAAAAAAACACAAGTATTGTAAACAGACCCTTTTGTGGTCTATCCGTCAAGTATTAATTTAAAAAAAATTATTATTTGACCGGATCCAGTCCCAAAACATGGTTCATGTCATATAAACCTGCGGGTTTATTGATACACCAAAAAGCTGATCGAACGGCACCTTTTGCAAAAATGCGACGATCAAAAGCTTTATGTGTAAGAACAATTTCCTCAACATCGGAGAGAAATATGGCACTATGTTCACCAACAATTTGTCCGCCCCTTAAGGAAGCAAATCCGATGGCATCTTTTTTCCGGGCCCCTGTAAACCCTTTTCTGCCAATTTCTGCAACAGATCCTAAATCCACCTTTCTTGCTTTTGCAATGGATTCCCCGATTGCCAAAGCTGTTCCAGATGGAGCATCAATTTTTTGACGATGGTGTGTTTCCACAATCTCAGCATCATACTGATCGGCAGGCAAAGCTTTCGCCAGTTCAAAAGCCAGTCGGGTTATCAAGGTTACACCAGGTGAAAAATTAGCCGCCTGAACAACGGGAATGGTTTTTGCGGTTTCTTTGATAAGTTTTTGGACGGATTCAGATATGCCTGTTGTTCCTAAAATCCATGCTGTTTTACTATTGTTTAATGCTTTTGCATGTGTTTCCGTTGCTGTAGCATTTGTAAAATCGATAATTACATCACTTTTTTCGACCAGACTTGCAATGTCAGAGAAGATTTGAACAGAATCTGGTATATCATGAATGTCTTTTGAAAGTGATGTACCTCCAGATAAAACAGCATTATCTCTAGAGGTAATTTCTTCCATCAAAAGACGTCCAACACGTCCGGTTATGCCAGCAATACCAATACGTAAAACAGATGTATTCATTCTAAACACTTTCATTTATCAAAGATATAGATTAATCAGGATTTTCCTTCAAAGAAATCTTTGACTTTCTTAAAAAAACTTGTTGTTTCCGGATTTCCCTCATTTTCTTTATTTTGCGCTTCTGCCTCAAATTCTTCAAGCAGCTCTTTCTGGCGTTTTGTCAAATGTTGAGGAATCTCGACTTTGACTTCAATATACATATCACCACGTGATGAAGAGCGTAGAACAGAAAACCCCTTACCCCGTAAACGGAATTGTTTACCTGTTTGGGTACCGGCAGGAATTTTCACTTTTGATCTGCCACCATCTATGATAGGCACTTCAAGCTCTGTTCCCAAAGCAGCCTGCGTGATTCGAATGGGGATACGACAGAATATATTTGCCCCTTCTCTGTGAAATAGATCATGGGGTAAAACAGAAACATATACGTATAAATCCCCAGGTGGATTTCCATTGCTGCCGGCCTCCCCTTCCCCCGAAATCCTTATACGGGTTCCATCTTCAATTCCGGCAGGTATATCGATTTCCAACTCTTTATCTTGATTTTCAAGCCCGGTACCATGACATTTTTTACATGGGTTACTGATGACCTGGCCTGTTCCATGACAGGTATTACAAGGGCGTTCTACCAGAAAAAATCCCTGTTGAGCACGGATTTTTCCAGAACCATGACAGGTCGGACAGGTTTTATTTCCATTGGTTTTGTCTGTTGATCCTGATCCATCACAGCTTTGGCAAGGTTTTTTTGTTTTATATTTTACCTTTTTCTTAATGCCTGTAAAAGCTTCAGTTAACTGGATTTCGGTTTGAATTTGGATATCAGCACCAGAACGTTTGCGACTGTTACCGCCACGGTTCATACCCATCATATCGCCGAACATGTCAAAGATATCGCTGAAGCCACCAGCTCCAAAACCACCACCGAAACCATTACCGGCCCCGCCATTTTGGAAAGCATCGTGACCAAAACGGTCATAAGCGGCTTTTTTCTGTTCATCTTTTAGAACATCATAGGCCTCATTGATTTCTTTAAATTTGGCTTCCGCCTCCTGATCGCCAGGATTACGATCAGGATGGTATTGCATTGCTTTCTTGCGATAGGCTTTTTTAATTTCTTCGCTACTTGACGTGCGACTAATCTCTAGAATTTCATAATAATCTCGTTTAGACATTGATGTCCTCAAATTATCTTCAAATAGGTATCGTAACAAAAAGCAGCCCGCCTTTGTTGAAAGGACGGGCTTGACTTCTTATGACATATCAAATTGGTTAATATATCTTATTTAATAGGCATTGACCCATTAGCTAGATTTTTTGTCATTATGATTGACATCTTCAAAATCAGCATCAACAATGTCTTCTTCTGGCTTTGCAGAGGAACCCGCTTGATCTGCAGTTTCTGCTCCAGCAGCCCCTGCGGCTGCATTTGCATCATTGGTTGCTTTGTAAATGGTTTCACCGATTTTCATTAAAAGCTGGGAAAGTTTTTCAGTTGATGATTTTAGGGCTTCCAAATCATCACCTTCTTTTTTGCTTTTAACATCGGCTACGGCAGCTTCAATATCTGATTTTGTTGAAGCATCAATCTTGTCACCATGCTCTTGCAGGTTTTTCTCTACCTGGGCGACCATCATATCTGCCTGATTTCTGCTTTCAACCATTTCTTTCTTCTGCTTGTCTGCCTCAGCATTCGCTTCAGCATCTTTAACCATTTTTTCGATATCGGCATCAGACAGACCACCAGAAGCCTGAATACGAATTTGCTGCTCTTTACCGGTTGCTTTATCCTTGGCGGATACAGAAACGATACCGTTTGCATCAATATCGAATGTTACTTCAATTTGTGGGACTCCACGTGGTGCAGGTGCGATTCCTGTTAGATCAAAGTTGCCAAGCAACTTGTTGTCTGCCGCCATTTCACGTTCACCTTGGTAAACCTTGATGGTAACAGCACTTTGGTTGTCTTCTGCTGTAGAAAAGGTTTGGCTTTTCTTTGTAGGAATGGTTGTGTTTCTATCGATTAAACGTGTGAAAACACCTCCGAGTGTTTCAATTCCAAGGGATAAAGGAGTAACGTCAAGCAACAGTACGTCTTTAACATCCCCCTTAAGAACAGCACCTTGAATGGCAGCACCAATTGCAACGACTTCATCAGGGTTAACGTTACGGGCGGGTTCCTTGCCAAAGAAGCTTTTGACGACCTCGATGACTTTTGGCATACGGGTCATTCCACCTACCAAAATAACCTCATCAATATTATTTGCTGATAATCCGGCATCCTTGATCGCTGCCTTACAAGGTTCTAGGGTTTTGGTGATTAGATCATCAACCAAGCTTTCCAGTTTTGCACGACTTAATTTAATGACCAAGTGTTTTGGACCGGAAGCATCAGCGGTTATAAATGGAAGGTTAATTTCCGTTTCTTTTGAAGAGGAAAGTTCGATTTTTGCTTTTTCAGCCGCCTCTTTCAAACGTTGTAAGGCGAGTTTATCACTGCGAAGGTCAATTCCTTGTTCTTTTTTGAATTCATCAGCCAAGAAATCAATGATTCGAGCATCAAAATCCTCACCACCAAGAAAAGTATCACCGTTGGTTGATTTAACTTCAATTACACCATCAGATATTTCTAGAACAGAAATATCAAAAGTACCACCACCCAGGTCATATACAGCAATGGTGCCGCTATTTTTCTTTTCCAAACCGTAGGCCAGCGCGGCGGCTGTTGGTTCGTTGATAATACGAAGAACATCAAGTCCAGCAATTTTACCGGCATCCTTGGTTGCCTGACGTTGCGCGTCATTAAAATAAGCTGGAACAGTAATGACAGCTTGTGTTACTTTTTCGCCCAGATATGCTTCTGCTGTTTCTTTCATTTTACCTAAAATGAATGCAGAGATTTGTGAAGGGGCGTATTTTTTATCTCTGGCTTCAACCCATGCATCGCCATTTTCACCTTTGACAATAGAATAGGGAACCAACCCCTTGTCACGGCTTACAGTCGGATCGTCAAACCGACGACCAATTAACCGTTTTACGGCGTAAAATGTATTTGTTGGATTGGTAACAGCTTGTCTTTTTGCTGATTGACCAACAAGCATTTCATTGTTTTCAGTGAAAGCAACCATTGAAGGGGTAGTACGGGCCCCCTCACTATTTTCTATTACTTTGGTTTCATTACCTTCACGGATAGCAACACAGGAGTTTGTTGTACCAAGGTCAATACCAATAACTTTACTCATTTAATTCATCTCCTAATAGCAACTTTCACAAGACCCGAAGCGCCTTCTAAAAGTCCTTTTTTAAAAATCATGGTCATTAAACATTAACCCCCAATAATGGCGAGGTTACAGTTATGACTTGTTACCATTATATAAGTTTCTTTAGTGAAATCTTCAAGAAACCTTTTGAACAGCTCCATTATACACATTTAATTAATGGAAGTCAGCTAATTAATTTAGTTATTTAATATCTGCATTATGTGTTTTCAGGAGATTTGGCCACGACAACCATGGCTGGTTTTAACAGACGGTCGTTTAGGGTCCATGTTGGTGTCCAGCTTTGAATAATGGTTCCCTGAGGGTGTTCATCAGATGGTTGTTCTGCCATTGCTTGATGTTTATTTGCATCAAATGGACTGCCTGTCGGATCTTCGCATTTGATACCATTTTTTTCCAGAATTTTTAAAAATGAACGTTCAGTACTTTCAAAACCTTCACGCATTTTTGTAATCATTGGATCTTCATTCTCAGCTGGTTTTGGCAAGCTATCAATGCCGCGACGCAGGTTTTCGGCTGTCTCTACGATGTCACGAGCAAATTTCTGTACAGTATACAGGCGTGTATCTTCAAGCTCTTTTTTATGGCGATTGCGTAGATTCTGATTTTCGGCTTCTGAACGCATCCACTGATCTTTCATGGCTTGCAGTTCATTTTTCAACTTGTCAACTTCACTATTCTGGTTGGAAGAGGAATCTGAAGATTCCGTGCCGTTTTCCTCTTGTGGGAAAATAGTTTCATGACCCCGTGAATCTTGTTCCTGATCAGGAACAGAGCTATTTTCTGTATTGGTGTGTAAATTTTCTTCTTTTGTCAT